>DHWX01000013.1:0-1588 GCA_002413395.1 Polaromonas sp. UBA5171
CTAACCTTATTCGTTATGCATCTCTACCTTCATATTCGGGCTTAAGCCGGAACTGAACCAATGCTTCAAGCAGGCTTAGCGCATACCTGCCTTCCTTTTCGGGTAGTAGAAACTCAATTCGCGATATGTTGTTTCTGATCCAATCTCCAATGTTGCTCTTCTCAAGCTGGTCAATTTCAGAGTGCTGAGAATCCGAAAAGTATGATTTGAACTTGCGTCTGTTCTTGACGATTGACTTTGTAAATGCGCTGGGGGTAGTTTCGTCTAAGTTGTAGTGGTGAGAGTTCCATCTTGCTTTGCTCTTGGGGCCGGCTTTCCCTACCTTGAAGCAGTTTGCATCAGTAAAGAATACATACACCCCTTGCATTCCAGTAGGAAGCGAAGAAGGTTGATGCAATGCGCCCTTTGGAAGAAAAATCGCCTCGACCTTGATGCCGGTAATTTTAAGAAATTCAAGTTGTAGGCTATCGGCGAGCGCTTGGGTCATAGGAATGCTCCAGATGCATAACGTCAGCGCTGTCCGGCACGCAGCAAGCGCCGCGAAGCGGCAACCTGCTGCTGCGTGTCCGCGACGAGCAACCTGTTATGCCTAGTTCTTGTTGTAGCCATATTCACCCCGAGTCAGTAGAACGTTCTTCCAGTAGGCTTCACGTTCGATGATTGACTGGTCATCGACTTTCATTGGCCGGTATTCGAGTAGCGTTAGCTTGAAATGGCTTCTGGCGTACTCGAACCCCTCTGCTTCAATCAGCTTGGTTAGTTCATCGTTCCATCCGTGCCCAGTGCCGATATAGCAACTCCAACGAGACCATATGCCATTGCCACCATATGCCGACCCAACATAGCGTTTCCCGTTCTTCAAGTCGGTGATCAGGTAAACGCCTTTTATGTTCTCGAGCGCGGCTTTCCAATCGGGCTTAGATGACCGGAATATGGGCTCCAAAACAGAGAAGCTGTGATCAATACTCTCGTACCCGCAGAATGCTTCGCCATCGTATGGCTGACGAAGCAACTCAAGCACGGTCATGTTGTGGAAGTGATTGTCAGGAATTAGCGCCTTAGCTCTGCCAGGTCGCTTGAAGAGAACCTTTACGCGACCAATGTAATCTCGGTGGTCTTCGCAGAGTTCGACTTCGTATCGGTCTGAGTGCCGCGCACGGATGCGGTAAATTCCCCCAAAGAGCCATACGCTTGGCTCGTGGTAGAAATCAATGAGCGAAAAAATGTAGTTGCGGTTGAACTCATCCTTCTTTCCGCGCCATGCGTTCCACGAATCCCACTCGCCGCGATCTCGGACAAATACGTCAAGCGGGTTGTCCTCGCCGTTCCAGCTAGCAAGATGAATCTTGCAGTCGTCGAGGTGCTTGAAAGGCAGAATGTCAATTAGCTCAATCACAGCGGCAGCCTCTAGGCATAACGTAATGTATACCGCAAAACCTGCGGATTAATCTGGGCGTTGCGCATTAATCTGGTCACGAAATTCTCCTGAAAGTGGCTTGCAGTCTAGCTCACAAGCCGATACACTGGATAAATAACCAGGTATAAATTTCCCATGAAACCCGGCACACCACCACTGCAATCAACCCGC
>DHWX01000013.1:1812-8086 GCA_002413395.1 Polaromonas sp. UBA5171
CTGGTGTAATGAATGTCGGCTCCCGCTGCACACCGGTAGTTTCCTTCCCAAAAATTAATGACAGCAACTGATCACAATGCGCCCGCTCCCGCGTACCGCCTCAGCTTCTCTTAACCAAAAGTTTTCTGCTGTCCGATCATGGCTGGCTGTGTTTATGGCGTCCTGTTTCGGGTATCGCACGACATTTTTATTTCAAATCAGCCTCCAGCGCTCACAAAATAAGCGCGAGAAACTATCGAATAGATAGCAGGCTGATGCTGGCGACGGGATTGACTATGCGTTTCGTCAGGGTTTGAGCAATCTGGGTCGGCCCTCCGTGGTCGGCATCACCTGTGCTGTCGTTGCTTATGATGACGGAGACTTTCCCGGAATACCGACGGTTTTACCCGGTCAGACCCCAGCTGCCGGTATTTATAGAAAAAATCAGGCAGGGGGAATCATTTGACGGCACGCGCCAGATGCCCGAGCGGCAGCGCGCTGCTGGCCTTGACTTCACCCAGCGAAAAACTGGTGTGCAAATCCTTGACATTGGGCAGGTTGATCAACACGTCACGCGCAAACTGGCTGAAGGTGTTGAGGTCGCGGCTGACTACCTGCAACTCGAAGGTGCCGGTGCCGCTGATGTAGTGGCAACTGATGACTTCGGGGATTTTTCGGATGGCCTCTTCCAGGGCAGTCAGCACCTCGCCGGTGTTCTGGGCGGCGTCGAGCCGCACAAAGGCCAGCACGCCCAGACCGATCTTGTGACGGTTGATCTCGGCGCGGTAGCCGGTGATGAAACCGGCTTTTTCCAGCGCCCGCACACGCCGCCAGCAGGGCGCAGCCGACAGACCTACGCGCGAAGCCAGTTCGGCGTTGGTTAAACGCGCTTCACTCTGCAATTCGTTCAGAATGGCGATGTCAAATTTGTCCAATGTTTCCATTTCACGGTATTTTTTAGCAATACTCTTTCTCAGGATAGCCTAAATCAGGTAAAAAACGCAAAGACATATCCGGCCACCCGGCATACACTTTGCGTTCAGTTTGAGGCTCAACCCGATTAGGGTTTGGCATCGTCAGTATCTGCCCGTCAAGCGGCATAAAAAACCATATGGAGACACAAAAACATGAACACCCCTCTGCCCGAGCACATCCGCAAAGCGCTGGAAATCGCCTCGCTGGACGACAAATACTCGCTTGACCATGGTCGCGCGTTCATGAGCGGCGTGCAGGCGCTGGTGCGCCTGCCCATGTTGCAGCGCACGCGCGACGCCATCGCAGGCCTGAACACCGCCGGCTTTGTCAGTGGTTACCGTGGCTCGCCGCTGGGCGGCTACGACCAGGCACTGTGGGCGGCCAAGAAACACCTGGCAGCTCAGCACATCGTGTTTCAGCCGGGCGTCAATGAGGAACTGGCCGCCACCGCCGTCTGGGGTACCCAGCAACTCGATATCTACCCGAAAGCCAACAAGTTCGACGGCGTCTTCGGCATCTGGTACGGCAAGGGGCCGGGCGTGGACCGCTGCTCGGATGTGTTCAAGCATGCCAACATGGCGGGCACCGCCAAGCATGGCGGCGTGATTGCGATTGCCGGCGACGACCATGTCTCCAAGAGCTCAACCGCGCCACACCAGAGCGACCACATTTTCAAGGCTTGTGGACTGCCAGTATTCTTTCCGTCGAGCGTGCAGGAGATCCTTGACATGGGGCTGCACGCGCTGGCCATGAGCCGGTTTTCGGGCATCTGGGCGGGCATGAAGACCATCCAGGAAGTGGTCGAATCGTCAAGCTCTGTTTTGGTTGATCCCGATCGCGTCAGGATCATCCTGCCCGAAGACTTCCGGATGCCGCCGGGCGGACTGCATATTCGCTGGCCCGATGCGCCGCTGGAGCAGGAAGCGCGCCTGATGGATTACAAATGGTATGCCGCGCTCGCCTACGTCCGGGCCAACAAGCTCAACTACAACGTGATTGCCGGGCCGAACGACCGCTTCGGCATCATCGCCAGCGGCAAGGCTTTCAACGACGCCCGCCAGGCGCTGGTTGACCTCGGACTGGATGAAGACACCTGCCACCAGGTCGGCATCCGGCTGCACAAGGTCAACGTGGTCTGGCCACTGGAGGCGAGCATCACGCGCGACTTCGCCCAGGGCCTGCAGGAAATTCTGGTGGTCGAGGAAAAGCGCCAGATCATTGAGTACCAGCTCAAGGAAGAGCTCTACAACTGGCGCGACGACGTCCGGCCCAATGTGCTGGGCAAGTTTGACGCGCCCGAGGGTGAAGAGTCCGGCGGCGAATGGGGTCGTTCCAACCCGAGCGACCACTGGCTGCTGCGCGCCAAGGCGGATCTGTCTCCCGCCATCATCGCCAAGGCCATCGCCAAACGTTTGAAGAAGCTGGGGGTTTCAGGCGACATCATCTCGCGCATGGAAGCGCGTCTGGCGGTGATTGAAGCGCGTGAGCGGGCCATGGCCGAACTCAAGGCCGATACCGGCGAACGCGCCCCCTGGTTTTGCAGCGGCTGCCCGCACAACACCAGCACGCGCGTACCCGACGGCTCGCGCGCGGTGGCGGGGATCGGTTGCCATTTCATGGCAGTGTGGATGGACCGCAGCACCTCCACCTTCACCCAGATGGGTGGCGAAGGCGTGACCTGGGTCGGCCAGCAGCCCTTCACCACCGACGCCCATATTTTTGCCAATCTGGGCGACGGCACTTATTTTCACAGCGGGCTGCTGGCGATTCGCCAGAGCATTGCCGCCGGTGTCAACATCACCTACAAAATCCTTTATAACGATGCGGTGGCCATGACCGGCGGCCAGCCGGTCGGTGAGCGGCCCGAGGGCCATTCGGTGCTGCAGATCATGCAAAGCCTGATTGCCGAAGGTGTGACCAAACTGGTGATCGTGACCGACGAGCCGCAAAAATACGCGGGCGCCAGATTGCTCGACGGCGTCACCGTGCAGCACCGCGACGAACTGGACAAAATCCAGCGCGAGTTCCGCGAACTCAAAGGCACCACCGCCATCATTTACGACCAGACCTGCGCGACCGAAAAGCGCCGCCGCCGCAAGCGCGGCACGTTGCTGGACCCGGCCAAACGCGTCGTCATCAATGAGCTGGTGTGCGAGGGCTGTGGCGACTGTTCGGTCCAGTCCAACTGCCTGTCGGTGGAGCCACTGGAAACCGAATTTGGCCGTAAACGCCGCATCAACCAGAACACCTGCAACAAGGATTTTTCCTGCGTCAAGGGCTTTTGTCCGAGCTTTGTGACAGTGGAAGGCGGCCAGCTCAGGAAACCTACGAAAGAGAAAAAGGGCACCCCCTCGGGTTTGCCCGAAATTCCCGAACCCATGCTGCCGGTGGCCGAGAACGCCTGGGGCATTGTGGTGGGCGGCGTGGGCGGCACCGGCGTCATCACCATCGGCCAGCTGCTGGGCATGGCCGCGCATCTGGAAGGCAAGGGCGTCGTCACGCAGGATGCGGGTGGGCTGGCGCAAAAGGGCGGCGCCACCTGGAGCCATATCCAGATTGCCAACCGGCCCGAGGCCATCTACACCACCAAAGTCGATACCGCCAAGGCCGATCTGGTGATCGGCTGCGACCCGATCGTGACGGCCAGCAAATACACGCTCGCTGTCATGCAACCCGGCCGTACCTACGTGGCGATGAATTCGCACGGCACGCCGACGGCGGCGTTTGTAAGCCATCCCGACTGGCAATTCCCCGGAGGCAATTGTGAAGATGCAGTGCGCAGCGCAGTCGGCGCGGACCTGACGGCTTCGTTTGACGCCGAGCAGGTGGCCGTGCAGATGATTGGCGACTCGATCTACACCAACCCGCTGTTGTTGGGCTTTGCCTGGCAAAAAGGCCGGGTGCCACTGTCGCACGCCGCGCTCATGCGTGCGCTTGAACTTAATGGCGTGCAGGTGGACAACAACAAGGCGGCCTTTGAATGGGGCCGTCGCTGCGCGCATGACCTGGCCTCGGTGCAAGCCCTGTTCAAGGCTGCGCAGGTCATTGAGTTCGTGAAAAAGCCCTCGCTCGCCGAGATGCTGGCCAAGCGGGTGGACTTCTTGACGGTCTACCAGAACGCCGCTTACGCGCAGAGCTATCAGGCCTTTGTGGACAAAGTGCGCGCAGTGGAAGCACCGCTGGGCATGACCACGCTGACCGAGGCAGTGGCGCGTTACCTCTTCAAACTCATGGCTTACAAGGATGAGTACGAAGTGGCGCGACTGCATGCCGACAGCGGTTTTCTCAAAAAGATCAACGCCATGTTTGAAGGCGACTTCAAACTCAACTACCATCTGGCGCCGCCCTTGATCGCCTCCAGGAACGACAAGGGCGAACTGCAAAAGCGCAAGTTTGGCCCCTGGATGCTGACCGGGTTCAGGCTGCTGGCCCGCCTGAAAGGGCTGCGCGGCACGCCGTTCGATGTGTTTGGCCGGAGCGAAGAGCGCAAGACAGAACGTGCGCTGATTGATGAGTACCGAGCATGTATTGATGAAGTGCTGGGCGGCCTGAGCGCTGATACCCATGCCGTTGCCCTGGAAATCGCCCGGATTCCCGAGTCGATCAAGGGCTACGGTCATGTCAAGGCGCGGCATCTGGCCGCGGCAAGGCCACAGTGGTCAGCGTTGATGCAATCCTTCCGTCGCCCTGTGATCACTTCGGAGCAGCAAGCCGCCTGACCCACACTGTTCGCCTGCTTGCGCACCATGTCGCGCGGGGCTATGCAGAGGGGGGGCTTCCCGAACCCTCTACACGGCCATAAGCGCTTGGTCCAGATCAGCCAGCAAGTCATCAATGTGCTCTATGCCAATCGACAGCCGCACCATGTCGGAGCTCACGCCTGCCTTGGCCAGCTCGCGCTCGTTGAGCTGCCGGTGGGTGGTGGAAGCCGGGTGGCAGGCCAGCGATTTGGCATCGCCAATGTTGACCAAGCGCGTAAAGAGCTGGAGGGCATCCTGGAAACGGGCCCCGGCGGCGATGGCATCACCTGATTTCAGGCCAAAGCTGATAATGCCGGAGGCGCGGCCACCCATGAATTTTTGCACCAGGGCATGGTCGCGATGGCCGGGCAGCCCGGCGTAGTTGACCCAGGCCACCTTGGGGTTGTTTTTGAGATGCTGCGCAATTTTCAGGGCGTTCTCGCAGATGCGGTCCATGCGCAAAGCCAGCGTTTCAATGCCCTGCAAGATCATGAACGCGCTCATGGGGCTGAGCGCTGCGCCCATGTTACGCAGTGGCACCACGCGAGCGCGGCCAATGTAGGCGGCAGGCCCGAGGGCTTCGGTATAGACGACGCCATGGTAGCTCACGTCGGGCTCGTTCAGGCGCTTGAACCTGGCCTTGTGTTCGGCCCACGGGAACTTGCCGCTATCGACGATCGCGCCGCCAATGGTGGTGCCATGGCCGCCCAGATACTTGGTGAGCGAGTGCACCACGATGTCGGCGCCGTGCTCAAACGGGCGGCACAGGTAGGGGCTGGGCACGGTATTGTCCACAATCAGTGGCACACCGGCGGCATGTGCCACTTCAGCCAGCGCAGCAATGTCAGTCACATTGCCCAGCGGGTTGCCGATGGACTCGCAATACACAGCCTTGGTGCGCGCATCAATCAGCCCGGCAAACGAGGCCGGATTACGCGCGTCGGCAAAGCGCACCTCAATGCCCATTTGCGGAAAGGTGTGGGCAAACAGGTTGTAGGTGCCGCCGTACAGATTGGCGCTGGAGACAATGTTGTCGCCCGCCTCGGTAATGGTTTGAATGGCATAGCTGATGGCCGACATGCCCGAAGCGACGGCCAGTGCCCCCACGCCGCCTTCGAGCGCCGCCAAGCGGGCTTCAAGCACACCGTTGGTCGGGTTCATGATGCGGCTGTAGATATTGCCCGCCACCTTCAGGTCGAACAGATCCGCGCCATGCTGCGTGTCATCAAACGCAAAGGCGACCGTTTGGTAGATCGGCACCGCCACGGCTTTGGTGGTGGGGTCGGGCGTGTAGCCGGCATGGACGGCAATGGTTTCAATTTTCATGGAGTTCCTGCGCAAAAATCTCAAGGCTAACAGGCTCGCCCCGGTTCGTCCAATAGCCAATAGTTGGAAGCTCATGCACACCACCATGGGTTCGTCGGGCACGACGATGTCAACCCTTGGCTATGCCCGCTTTTTGATCGGCGAAAGAGGCTGGTTGACCGTTACCCCGGCCAATTTGCCCGCAACCCGCCTGCTGTTTACCGAGTACGCGGAGCAGTTGGGAGTCGATTTATCCTAGATCCGGCAGTTACCCG
>DHWX01000099.1 GCA_002413395.1 Polaromonas sp. UBA5171
GTAGCGGCTTCGTCCAACCCCTTATCTTTTGTTTTAGTTCAAATTCTTGAAGTGAAATTTTCGGATTGGCTTAAAATTTATTACACAAATCAATGTTCTTTAGATGAACAATGGCATGACGCAATCGCCAGTTCGCTGGTGTCAGAGAAATCTATCAGGAAGTAATGAATGATCAGCAAAATAGCGGCCTCAGTGGCCGACGCGCTGGCCGACGTCAAGGATGGTTCGACCATCATGATAGGCGGCTTCGGTACCGCCGGCATTCCCAATGAACTCATTGATGGCCTGATCGCTCAGGGATCAAAAGACCTCACCGTGGTGAACAACAACGCTGGCAATGGCGACACCGGACTGGCTGCGTTGCTTAAGGCCGGTCGGGTACGCAAAATCATTTGTTCCTTTCCACGCCAAGCCGACAGCTATGTGTTCGACGAACTCTATCGAAAAGAAAAACTGGAATTGGAGTTGGTGTCACAAGGCAATCTGGCCGAGCGCATCCGAGCGGCGGGCGCAGGCATTGGCGGATTTTTCACACCTACCGGTTTTGGCACCGAGTTGGCCAAGGGCAAAGAATGCCGCGAAATTAATGGCAAACACTACGTGTTGGAGTATCCGATTCATGGTGATCTGGCACTGATCAAAGCGGAACGTGGCGACCGCTGGGGCAACCTGATGTACCGAATGGCCGCACGGAACTTTGGCCCGATCATGGCCACTGCCTGCAAAAAAACGGTAGCCACGGTGCATGAAATTTCTGAGTTGGGTGAGTTGAATCCGGAACATATCGTCACGCCCGGCATCTTTGTCCACCAAATCGTCAAGATCGAACGCCATGCCACTCAGTCCGGCGGTCTTAAGAAAGCAGCTTGACATGACTTACCAAAGACGAACCAAAGACCAGCTGGCGGCCCGCGTGGCGCAGGACATTTATGAGGGCGCAGTCGTTAACCTCGGTATTGGCATGCCCACATTGGTGGCAAACCACATCCCGGCCAGTCGCGAGGTGCTGCTACATAGCGAAAATGGTATTTTGGGCATGGGCCCGGCGCCTGCTGCAGGTGAAGAAGATTACGACTTGATCAACGCTGGCAAGCAACCGGTGACGCTGCTCAAGGGCGGCTCTTTCTTTCACCACGCCGACAGCTTTGCCATGATGCGTGGCGGTCATGTGGACATTTGCGTGCTTGGTGCCTTCCAGGTCTCTTCCACGGGTGACCTTGCCAATTGGCACACTGGAGAAAAGGATGCCATTCCCGCCGTGGGCGGTGCCATGGATCTGGCCGTAGGCGCTAAACAGACATGGGTGATGATGGACCTGCTGACCAAGCAGGGCCAGAGCAAGTTGGTACAGGCTTGCACCTATCCTCTCACAGGTATTGGCTGCGTCAAACGAATTTACTCTGATCTGGCTACAATGGCATGCACGCCGCAGGGTCTGAAGCTGATTGACAAAGTAGAAGGATTGGCACACGCCGAACTGGAAAAACTTGTAGGTTTGCCGATCTGTAACTGATCCACTGGACAAGGCACACTTTGAGCCAAGTTTCCATCTGCGACGCCATCCGCACCTCTTTCAGCCGTTACGGCACCCACGGTTTCAACTGCGCTTTGGTAAACACCATACGCCATGCTATGCGGTGGTTGACACCCAGTGCCGCCGCTTGGGCGAAAGTCAAGCCCTCCGGCATGGGAAAAACATTTTTTGCAGGTACGCTGATCCATTCAAAAAACGTGCCATGTCGGTGTTCGCCCAGGAGCTGCAACTTGGTACAAAGTACCCCCTTCGCCACGCTGGCAAAACTCGCACCGTCCACAACTCACACCTGGGTGGATCACGACTTTCTGGCCAAGTGACAGTAACGCTTCTGTCGAGTCAACTTCCTCAACTATGCCAGCGCCATCCAATCCCATGATCAGGGGCAACTCGTGGGTGATTCCTGCACCACTGTTACGCATGTACAAGTCGACTTGGTTAAGAGTGGCAGCATGCATGCGGACCAAGACCTCACCGGCTCGACGAACTGGGTGCTCGAATTCTCTGACCTCGACTACCTCCTTCGATACCACCGGAAAGGGCAGGATTTCAAAAAACGTCGTTGGACATCCTGACATGAAAAAGCCCCGACTGGCGGGGCTTTTTACTCTGTCGTTACACTTTATTGGAGGTCAGTGCACTGAATTTTGGCGGAAGAGGCGGGATTCGAACCCGCGGTGGGTATAACCCCACGCACGCTTTCCAGGCGTGTGACTTAAACCGCTCATCCACCCTTCCGCGAAGTTTTTGATTGTAGCAGTGCCGCAACGAGTGGCCGTCAATGAGTTCATGAAACCGGCATCTGCCTCACGCCTTGTTGAACCGCACTATTTTTATGGCCGACGTGATCAGCGCCGACGCTTCGATCATGTTGCTGAGCACGATCAGGGTGGGTCGTCTTGTCCGCAATGTTGGAATAGGCTTCGAAGGCTTTTCAATCACCAATGACAAGAATCAGGATGGCAATTTCCATGAAATCACTTTCTTTATTGGGTTGCAGGGAGGGGGATTAAAGTGTGTCAACCAACAAACGGCTGCCGATCAGTTTTTCATAAAGTAGCAAGCGATGACAGTACTCCCCGATGGCCGCAGCCACCTGCAACTGCGCCACGGTACCAGCGCCGGCCTGTGCGGCGAGCGCCCCAGCAGCCATTCCAAATGGCTATCATCAACAGAAAAAAAGTCCCGGGGATGAGTTCGGCGGCAACCGCGCCTTCCGCAAGCAGCCGAGCCACTATAGGGTTGATTCAGTTATACGTCTGTGCTTTTTGTAAGATTAAAGTCATTTTGACCCAAATAAAGTATCTGGTAATGACTAAGTTCTTTATTTCCGTACACTTCGCTGTTATCAACGGTCGCCATAATTACCGGGTCGCCATGCAGATCCGCTTTCACCATGAAATTTCGCTTCCCAATCATCATCATTGACGAGGACTTCCGGTCGGAAAATACCTCCGGACTGAGTATTCGCGCGCTGGCGCAAGCCATTGAAAGCGAAGGCTTCGAGGTGCTGGGAGTCACGGGCTACGGTGACCTGTCGCAGTTTGCGCAACAGCAAAGTCGAGCCAGCGCATTTATCCTGTCCATTGACGACGAGGAGTTCACGCCCGGGCCGGATCTGGACCCGGCCGTGTTGAATCTGCGCAACTTCATTGAAGAGGTGCGCCGAAAAAATCTCGATGTGCCGATTTATGTCTATGGCGAAACCAAAACCTCGCGCCATATTCCCAATGACATCCTGCGTGAGCTGCATGGCTTCATTCACATGTTTGAAGACACGCCAGAGTTCGTGGCGCGCCATATCATTCGCGAAGCCAAGAGCTACTTGGAGGGCGTGCAGCCGCCGTTTTTCAAAGCCTTGCTGGACTATGCCGATGATGGCTCCTACTCCTGGCACTGCCCGGGTCATTCCGGGGGCGTGGCCTTCCTGAAAAGTCCGGTCGGCCAGATGTATCACCAGTTCTACGGCGAGAACATGCTGCGTGCNNTCGGTGGAGGAGCTTGGTCAGTTGCTAGACCACACCGGCCCGGTGGCGGCGTCCGAGCGCAACGCGGCACGGATTTTTAACGCCGATCATTGTTTTTTCGTAACCAATGGCACCAGCACCTCCAACAAAATTGTGTGGCATTACACGGTGGCACCCGACGACGTGGTGGTGGTGGACCGCAATTGCCACAAGTCGATCCTGCATGCGATCATCATGACCGGTTCCATCCCCGTGTTTTTGAAGCCTACGCGTAACCACTACGGCATCATTGGCCCGATTCCCCAAAGCGAGTTTGAGCCCGAGGCCATTCGTGCCAAGATCGCTGCCAATCCGCTTTTGAGCCACATAGATGTGAGTAAGATCAAGCCCCGGGTTTTGACGCTCACGCAGTCCACTTATGACGGCGTTCTGTACAACACGGAAACCATCAAGGGCATGCTTGATGGCTACATTGACAATCTTCATTTTGACGAAGCCTGGTTGCCGCATGCGGCTTTTCACCCATTTTATGGCAGCTACCATTCCATGGGAAAAAACCGTATCCGGCCAAAAAACGCGGTGGTCTATGCGACGCAGTCTATTCACAAGCTGCTGGCCGGTATCAGCCAGGCCAGCCAGGTACTGGTGCAGGACTCGCAAAACACCAAGCTGGATCGGCCGCTCTTTAATGAGGCCTACCTGATGCACACCTCAACCTCGCCGCAGTACAGCATCATTGCCAGTTGCGACGTGGCTGCCGCCATGATGGAGCCACCCGGCGGCACTGCGCTGGTCGAGGAAAGCATTGTCGAGGCGCTCGATTTCCGGCGGGCCATGCGCAAGATTGACGAAGAATATGGCACTGACTGGTGGTTCAAGGTCTGGGGGCCCGACAAGCTCGTGGCTGAGGGCATTGGCCTGGCCGAGGACTGGATCATCAAGGGTGAGTCGCGCAGTGCCAAGACGGCGCGCAATGGGGCCAACAACTGGCACGGATTTGGCCAGATGGCGACCGGCTTCAACATGCTGGATCCGATCAAATCGACCATCGTTACGCCCGGTCTTGATCTGAATGGGCGGTTTGCGAAAACCGGAATTCCAGCCAGCATCGTGACCAAGTTTTTGGCAGAGCACGGTGTGATTGTGGAAAAGACCGGTCTCTACAGCTTTTTTATCCTGTTCACCATCGGCATCACCAAAGGCCGATGGAATACCCTGCTGACGGCATTGCAGCAGTTCAAGGACGATTACGACAAGAACCAGCCGATGTGGCGCATCCTGCCTGAGTTCTGTCAGAAGTATCCGAAGTACGAGCGCATGGGGCTGGCCGACATGTGCCAGCATATTCATGCCCTGTATGCCAAGTATGATATTGCGCGGTTGACAACCGAGGTCTATTTGAGCGACCTGACGCCGGCCATGAAACCCAGCGATGCCTACGCCAATATTGCCCACCGCACCACCGAGCGGGTCGAGATTGACCACCTTGAAGGCCGCGTGACGGTGGGACTGGTCACGCCTTATCCGCCTGGTATTCCACTGCTGATTCCAGGCGAGGTGTTCAACAAAAAGATTGTTGACTACCTCAAATTTGCCCGTGAGTTCAATTCGCAATGTCCGGGTTTTGAGACTGATATCCACGGCCTGGTGGAGCAGGAAGACGCCAAGGGCAAGAGGCGTTACTACGCCGACTGTGTGAGGAAATAGCCTAAAGTCGGCTGCGTCTGAGGAAGTGGCCAGCGCACGTGCTGGCCATTGTTACAGCAACGGATCTTCGCGCACGCGCATGAAGCTGGCAAAGCGCGGGATGCCGCTGTTGTTCAGACCCCGAAAGCGGTAGGTGACAGTGCTGCCTATGGCTGGCGGGCTGTGACGCTGTTCGTCGCTGAACCCCGATCCGATCTTGAAGCGCTGGCGTGGCCGGCCGTCCACACCCGGCATTTCAAGCAGCAAGGCACCCAGCATGCCAGCATATTTTCCTTTGCCCGGAATGTGCGCAATTACGCGGGCTTCCGCGTCTTCATGCATCTTGAGCTTGAGCAGGTCATCAGTGCGCTGGCTTTTGTAGAGTGATGCGCCACGGTGCAGCATCAGCCCTTCACCGCCCTGTTTCACGGTCTTGACCAGCAGACTTTGCAAAGCAGGGTGGTTTGGCACCTTGAACTGGGCCACCGCTTGCACCCAAGGCTGGTCAATTTGACTGATCCGCCCATTCAGTGCTGGAATTCGTTCGGTGAACGGGCCGCCTTGCGCGGGCAGATCGAACACCATGAAGCGCATCGCACGCCACGCCGTATCGTCAGGGGTTTGCTGACGCACTGTGGAAACAGCTTTGGCAAACTGGCCGCGGCCGGCCCACAGCTCGCCATCCATGGGAACATGGGGCCAGCCCGCGGTGAACCAGGCCGGTGCCGCAATCTGCGCTCCACCACGGGTCAGCAGTTTTTCGCCATCCCAGTAGCCGCGAACACCATCGAGTTTTTCGCTCACCCAGTAGTTGTCCAGAACGGTGCCAGGGCGGTACACATTGGCCAGCATTAGCGGCGGCGCGGGCTCGTGTGAAAGCGCAGGCGTTGCATCAACTGCCCGCGCCAGTGTTGAGCTAGCCAGGAGCAGGCTGGTCAGGGACAGAAATAAACGTCGTCGCATTGTCAACCGATTTGATTTTTGCTATTAAAAAGTAGCAACTTATTCTCTTAAATAAATGAATAGAGGCACTGTTTTCATAAAATTTCAGGCTACTGGCGGACTGTCACGGCTTACGCCGGCCGTCTGGCTGAAGCCGCCATCGACGTAGGTGATTTCAGCGGTCACGCCTGCAGCCAGATTGCTCAGCAAAAATGCGGCGACGTTACCTACGTCTTCGATTGTCACATTGCGGCGCAGCGGCGCAGCGTTCGCCACCATGCTCATCAACTTGCCGAAGTCCTTAACACCGCTGGCCGCCAGTGTTTTGATGGGCCCGGCGCTGATGCCGTTGACGCGCATGCTTCTCCCATCCCTGGTCTTGCCCAATGCCTCGGCAAGGTAACGCACGGAGGCCTCCAGGCTGGCTTTGGCCAGGCCCATGGTGTTGTAGTTGGGAATGGTGCGCAGGGAACCCAGGTAGGTGAGGGTCAGCAGCGCGGATTTGTCGTTGAGGTATGGCAGGGCCGCCTTGGCCATGGCCGGAAAGCTGTAGGCGCTGATGTCCTGGGCAATCCTGAAGCCTTCGCGCGAAAGGCCTTCCAGAAAATCACCGGCAATTGCCTCGCGCGGCGCAAAGCCGATGCTGTGCACAAAGCCGTCAAAGGTGGGCCAGGCTTTGGATAAATCAGCGAACAGCCGGTCGATTTGTGCGTCGTCGCCGACGTCGCAGTCAAAGATCAGGCGGGAGCCAAAGTCTGCCGCGAATTCCGTGATACGGTCTTTGAACCTGTCGCCGACATAGCTGAAGGCCAGCTCGGCACCCTGGACGTGACAGGCTTTGGCAATGCCATACGCGATGGAACGGTTGGAAAGCACGCCCGTGATCAATAATTTTTTGCCGGTTAAAAAGCCCATGTGATGGTCTCCATTAAAAATCTTGCAGAATTGTCGCATGCGCGATGTCTTTGTCTGGATTGTTCTTTCCTGCAGTTTTCCTGTGTGGGCAGCGCACGCCTACGCGCAGTTTGGCGACATCAAGTACCCGCCCGGCTTCACGCATTTTGACTATGTGAATCCCGCCGCACCCAAGGGCGGAGAGATTCGCATGGTGCCGCCCACCCGGCCCACCAACTTTGACAAGTTCAACCCGTTCACGCTGCGCGGCACCGCGCCCTACGGCATTGACAATTTGCTGCTGGAGAGCTTGCTCACCGGCAATTTCGAAGAGCCCACAACCGCCTATGGGCTGCTGGCGGACGACGTGCAGGTGGCTGCCGACCATTTGTCAGCAACTTTTCATCTCAATGAAAAGGCTCGTTTCCACAATGGTGCACCAGTGCTTGCGGCCGATGTGCTGCATTCCTACACGCAGCTCACCAGCAAACTGGCCGCGCCGCAGTACCGCACGATTTACGCTGAGGTCAAGGGCGTGACGGTTGTTTCCGAACGCGTCGTTCGCTTTGATTTTTTAACGCCCAACCCTGAACTTCCGCTGGTGGTCGGCGCCATGCCGGTCTTCAGTCGCGATTGGGGCAAGGTGGCCGGGATTGCCAAGCCGTTCGATCAGATCGTGTCCGAAGTTCCCATTGGCTCGGGGCCATACAAGGTCGCCAGCCCGGCCATGGGCCGCGATATTACCTACGTGCGGGATCCAGCCTACTGGGGCATCAATCTGCCAACGCGCTCGGGCCAGTTCAACTTCGACCGCATCACATTCAAGATTTACCTCGACGAAACCTCGCGCTTTGAGGGCCTGAAAGCCGGTGAGTTCGATTTTTTGCGTGAGTTCATCTCGCGCAATTGGGCGCGTCAGTACACCGGCAAGCAGTTCACCTCGGGCGAACTGGTGAAGCGCGCATTTGAAAACCGTAATCCTGGCGACTTTCAGGGCTATGTATTCAACTTGCGCAACCCGAAATTCCAGGATGTACGGGTGCGCAAGGCGATTGGGCTGGCAATGGACTTTGAGTGGATGAACCGACAATTGTTTTATGGCCTCTACAAACGCGTGAACGGCTACTTTCCCAATAGTGAATTCCATGCCGAGGGTTTACCAAAACCGGACGAGCTGGCCTTGCTGGAGCCATTGCGCAGCCTGCTCAAACCCGAGGTCTTTGGCCCTGTGCCGGTTGCACCGAGCACCGCACCACCCGGCAGTCTGCGTGCCAATCTGCGGCAGGCCCAGGCACTGCTGCGCGAGGCGGGCTGGACTTACCGCGACGGCGCGCTGCGCAATGCCCGGGGAGAGGCCTTCACCATGGAGTTCCTGAACGATCAGCCTTCGCTGGTGCGCATTGTTGGGCCGTTTCAGAACGCGCTGGAAAAACTTGGCATCACCATGACATACCGCGTGGTGGACTTTTCGCTGGCCAAGCAGAAGATGGATGCCTTTGATTTTGAAGTCACGACGCTGCGCCTGCCCGGCACCACCGCACCGGGCGGCGAGTTGCTCGAATTGTTTGGCTCCAAAGCGGCGGCCACGCCTGGCTCGTCCAATGTCTGGGGTATTGCCGATCCGGCAGTGGATGCGTTATTGCAAAAGGTAGTGGTGGCAAAAAGCCGTCCCGAACTCAGTGCCGCCATGCGTGCACTCGACCGTGTGCTGACGAACGGCTATTACTCGGTGCCGCAGTATTACAGCGATGAGTTTTTTGTCGGCTATCGTCCGCGCCGCTTTGTTCTGCCAACGGTGATTCCGCCGTATTATCAGCCGGACACTTGGGCTATGAGTACCTGGCGGGCGTCGCCTTCCAATCGATAGCCTTGCGCCAGACAAACCGCCATGCCCAGTTACATTCTCAAGCGCCTGCTGCTGATGATTCCGACCTTGTTCGGCGTGTTGCTGCTGACCTTTGCCATGGTGCAGTTTGTGCCGGGCGGCCCGGTCGAGCAGATGGTGGCGCAATTGCAGGGCCGTGATTCAGGCGGCGAGCGGGCTGCTGCAACCGGCGCCGGTTACCGCGGCCGACAAGGTCTGGATGCCCAGCGCATCGAGGAAATCAAGACACTTTACGGCTTTGACAAACCGGTGCAGGAGAGGTTTTTCCAGATGCTCGGGCGCTTTGCACGTTTCGATCTGGGCAACAGTTTTTACCAGCACAAGGATGTCTGGCAACTCATCAAGGAAAAACTGCCGGTCTCGGCCAGTCTGGGTCTGTGGACTTTTTTTATCAGCTACCTGATTGCCGTGCCGCTGGGCGTGGCCAAGGCAGTGCGGGCGGGCACGCGTTTTGACTTTGTCACCACATTGATCGTGCTGGTGGGTTATGCAATTCCGGGCTTCGTGCTTGGCGTGGCGCTGCTGGTGGTGTTTGGCGGGCAATTGCAGTGGTTTCCGCTGCGCGGACTGACCTCGGCCAACTGGGAAACGCTGGGCTGGGGCGCGCGCATCACCGACTACCTCTGGCATGTTACGCTGCCCGTCATCTCCATGGTGCTGGGTAGCTTTGCCGTGACGGCTGTCCTGACCAAAAATTCGTTTCTGGAAGAAATCCGCAAGCAGTACGTGCTAACGGCACGTGCCAAGGGCCTGAGCGAGCGGCAGGTGCTCTGGAAACATGTGTTTCGCAATGCCTTGATTCCCATCATCACGGGCTTTCCAGCGGCCTTTATCGGAGCTTTTTTCACCGGTTCCCTATTGATTGAAACGCTGTTCTCGCTCGACGGCCTCGGCTTGCTCAGCTACGAAAGCGTGATTCGGCGCGACTACCCCGTCGTGCTCGGCACGCTCTACCTGTTCACGCTGATTGGCCTGGTGACCAAGCTGGTGAGCGATCTTTGCTATGTGTGGGTGGATCCGCGTGTCAAATTCGACTGAATCAAATGACGCTGCGCGCGCGCAAGCAGCTATGCAAACCAGCGTGCGCCGCGCCGCGCCGCCCCAAGCAAGCACAGCCCCCTCGGGGGGCAGCGAAGTACACGCAGTGACGAGCGTGGGGGCGCATATGTCGCCTTCCCGCCGTGCCTGGCTGCGGTTCAAGCGCAATCGCCTCGGCTATTGGAGCCTGGTCCTGTTTTGTGTGCTGGTGGTGCTCAGCCTGTTTGCGGAGGTGCTGTCCAATGACAAGCCACTGGTGGTTCGTTACAAGGGCGAGCTTTATTTCCCGCTGGTCAAGGACTATTCAGAAAAAACCTTCGATGGCGACTTCGATACACCTACCGATTATCTGGACCCCTTCATACGCGAAAAATTGAGCCAGAACGGTAATTGGGCGATTTATCCGCCCAATCCTTATGGCCCGCGCACCATCAACTATTTTGCGACGGACCCCAATCCATCCGCGCCTTCGCGCGATAACCTGCTGGGCACCGACGACCGTGGCCGAGATTTGTTGACGCAACTGATTTACGGTTTTCGCCTGAGTGTGCTGTTTGGCCTGGCGTTGACTGTCATAGGCGTGGTGATTGGCATCATCACTGGAGCCATTCAGGGCTATGTGGGTGGCAAGACCGACCTGGTGTTTCAGCGCTTCATGGAAATCTGGGGCTCCATGCCCGAGCTGTATCTGCTGATTATTTTCAGCGCCATTTTTGCGCCCAGCGTGGCGTTGCTGCTGTTGCTGCTCAGCTTGTTTGGCTGGATGGGCTTGTCAGACTATGTGCGCGCCGAGTTTTTGCGTAACCGCCAGATGGACTACGTGAGGGCGGCCCGGGCCCTCGGGGTGAGTAACCTGCAGATCATGTGGCGGCACATTTTGCCCAATAGTCTGACGTCGGTGGTGACGTTTTTGCCTTTTCGCATGAGCGCGGCCATTTTGGCGCTGACCTCGCTGGATTTTCTGGGCCTGGGGGTGCCGCCGGGAACGCCTTCGTTGGGCGAGTTGCTGAACCAGGGCAAGGCCAATATCGACGCCTGGTGGATTTCGCTGTCAACCTTCGCGGTGCTGGTGATCACCTTGCTGCTGCTGACCTTCATGGGAGATGCCTTGCGCGATGCGCTGGACCCGCGAAAGGCAGAGATATGACCCCCACGCTTGTAGCTTCGCGTACTACGCTGCCCGCCCGAGGGGGTTGTTCCGCCTAAGGACGGCCTGGTGGCGGA
>DHWX01000131.1 GCA_002413395.1 Polaromonas sp. UBA5171
AAATAAATTTTGAAGTTTTTTTTCTGCTTTTCCCGGTGCCTTGCGGCGCTCACCCGTCTCAAGCAGAGCCTGTGATCATATCACCTATTTCGATGACTGCCAAAACCTTTCAAGCCAGCCGTTCGTTACCTGAGTGTCTGCACACCTCCACGGCGACCGCTCGCGTTCCAGATCAAGCGAGGACGGCGCCTAGGGCGTCTCTGCACAAGTGATCGCAGCCACCGGGGCGAATACCCATCGCCATGGGCTGCCGTTGAATCCATTGCGCCCAAGATCGGCTGCGTACCCCAGACTTTGCTGGAATGGGTCAAGCGCGACGAGGTCGACAGCGGCCAGCGTGATGGCTTGACCACCTCCGAGCGTGAGCGCATCAAGGCCCTGGAATGCGAGGTCAAGGAACTGCATCGGGCCAACGAGATCCTCAAGACAGCCAGCGCGTTTTTTTGCCCAGGCGGAGCTCGACCGCCGACTCAAGTCCTGAAGGCTTACATTGACCAATACCGGGGGTGCCTACCTTGGTGCACCACTCGGACAGAGGCTCGCAGTACGTCTCCATCCGGTACACCGAGCGACTGGCCGAAACCGGCATAGAACCCTCGGTGGGCAATCGTGGCGACAGCGATGACAACGCCTTGGCCGAGACAATCAACGAGCTGTACAAGGCCGAGTTGATCCACCGCCGGGGCCCTTGGAAAACCAGGGTGACCGTGGAACTGGCCACCCTGCAATGGGTGCACTGGTTCAACCACCACCGACTGCTGGGGCCCATCGGATATATTCCACCGGCCGAAGCTGAGGCAAACTACTATCGGCAACTTGCCGAGAAGACCAATTCCGAGGTCTCAACTTAAACCAACTGGCATCCACGAAACCCGGAGCGATTCAGGCTCCGCTTTGTACCAAGTAGCCCCGTCACCCGGATAATCCATGTACTTATGGCACTTATTACCCTTTTGGACGCTCAACTCGCTTTTGGGCACGTCGCCCTGCTGGACCACGCAGATTTTTCACTCGAAACCAATCAGCGCATCGGCCTGATCGGCCGCAACGGAACCGGCAAATCCTCTTTGCTAAAAATCCTCGCGGGCCTTGAAAAACCCGACGACGGCACCCTGCAGTTGCAACAAAACCTGCGTATCGCCTACGTGCCACAAGAGCCCAGCCTCGACCCGCACGCTACTGTTTTTATAGCTGCCAGCGCAGGATTGGCAAGAACCAAGCACGTGGTAGAACAATATTTGGCGGCTGACGAGCACACCGATCTGGACGCTCTGCAGTCCGAGATCGAGGCGCTGGACGGCTGGAACTGGGAACAGCGCGTCGAAGAAACACTGCACCGCCTGCACTTGGACAAGGACGCCATCGTCGGCTCGCTTTCGGGCGGTAACAAAAAACGCGTGGCGTTGGCGCAAGCGCTGGTTGCCAAGCCCGATGTACTGCTGCTCGACGAACCGACCAACCACCTGGATCTTGACTCGATTGCCTGGCTGGAGGATCTGCTGGTCAACTTCAACGGTAGCATCATCGCCATTACCCATGACCGGGCCTTTCTGGACCAGGTGGCGACCGTCATCGTCGAGCTGGATCGCGGCAAGCTGCGCAGCTACCCCGGCAACTTTGCGCAGTATCTGATCCAGAAGGAAGAGCAGATGGCGCAGGAAGCCGTCATCAACGCCAAGGCCGACAAGCTATTGGCGCAGGAAGAGGTGTGGATACGCAAAGGCGTGGAAGCGCGCCGCACCCGTAGCGTGGCGCGCATTGGCCGACTCGAGGCCTTGCGTGACAACCGTGCCGCGCGGCGCGATGCCGTGGGACGCGTGAATCTGGACGTCTCCAGCGGCGACAAAAGCGGCAAGATCGTAGCCGAGCTCACCAACGTAACGAAGAGCTTTGGCCACCCGGGTGCCGAAAAAATCATTGTCAACAATTTCAGCGGCACGCTGCTGCGCGGCGACAAGGTCGGGCTGCTCGGTCCCAATGGCGCGGGTAAAACCACGCTGCTCAAGCTCATCCTCGGCGAGTTGCAGCCCGATGTGACCACCCCGCCCGGAAAGATCCGCTTGGGCACCAACCTGCAGGTGGCTTACTTTGACCAGATGCGCGACGCGCTGGACCTCGACACAACGCTGGAGAACTTCATCAGCCCGGGCAGCGAATGGGTCGAGATCAACGGCCTGAAGAAACACGTCAAGAGCTATCTGACCGACTTCCTATTCTCGCCCGCGCGCGCCAACTCGCCAGTCCGCTCGCTGTCCGGCGGCGAGCGCAACCGCCTGCTGCTGGCGCGCCTGTTCGCACGGCCAGCCAACGTGCTGGTGCTTGACGAGCCGACCAACGACTTGGACATCGACACGCTGGAGCTGCTGGAAGACCTGCTGCAAAACTACGAAGGCACCGTGTTTCTGGTCAGCCACGACCGGCGCTTCCTTGACAACGTAGTCACCAGCACCATCGCCTATGAAGGCACCCCCGAAAACCCGGGTTTCTGGCGCGAGTACGAAGGTGGCGTGACGGACTGGCTCACCCAATCCAAGCGGGCCGCGCAAATTGCCGGCGGAGGCAAGACCCCAACAGCCGGATCCAGCCCCAAGAGTTCAACAAAAACAAACCCTGAGCTCAGCAAGGACGGGCGTGAGCCACCACCAAAAAAGAAACTTAGCTACAAGGAACAGCGTGAGCTCGACAGCCTCCCGGCGCTGATCCAGCAACTCGAATCGCAGCAAAAGGCGATCGGGCAAGAACTGTTTGACGGCTCGCTGTACACCACCAACGCCAAACGCGCAGCCGAACTCAACGCCCGCAATACCAAAATCGAGGAAGAACTGATGGCGATGCTGCA
Source organism: Polaromonas sp. UBA5171 (assembly GCA_002413395.1). Classification (GTDB taxonomy): domain Bacteria; phylum Pseudomonadota; class Gammaproteobacteria; order Burkholderiales; family Burkholderiaceae_C; genus Polaromonas. The sequence goes on from DHWX01000131.1 coordinate 2,840, forward strand.
GCGATGGGAAATCCTGTCATCCTGAATGGTCATCACTGGGATTCCTGGCTGTCTTGACAAGCCATGCGCCTACAAAAAGAAACACCAGATCAGCCGGGGTTTAACTGGTCATAAGCATTTGGCATAGGTTAAAGTGACTTGCATCATGACCCCTCCAGCCGCGTTGTACCCAGCCTCTTTTTTCGCCGTGCCGGCTGTCCCTCGATCAGGCAGCCTCAAGTGGCTGTACCTGCTGCTCCTCAGCTTCTGGATCACCGGCTGTGCATCCTTGCCCAGCGGAGTTGAACGGCCTGTTTCCACAGCTTTGGCCAACCCCGCAGAGACCCGGCTGGGCCAGATTGTGGCCGACCGCGCCGCCAAGGCGAGCACCCGCAACGACTCAGGCTTTGCACTCGTGCGCAGTGCCGAGCTGGCTTTTACCAGCCGCATGACGCTGATCAAGGCCGCGCAAAAAACGCTGGACATCCAGTACTACGCTATTTTTGCCGACGATACCACCGAACGTCTATTTGATGCCCTGCGTGAGGCCGCCAACCGGGGCGTGCGCATTCGTATTCTGCTGGATGACTTCAACACCACCGGCAAAAACGTCCAAGTGCTCAAACTGGCCTTTGAAAAAAATATCGAACTGCGCCTGTTCAACCCACTGCCCGGAGGACGCGGATCAATGTTTTTGCGAATTCTGAGCAACCTCAAGGACGTGGCCCGCATGCAGCGGCGCATGCACAACAAAATTTTTGCGGCCGACAATGCGGTGGCCATTGTTGGGGGCCGCAATCTGGGCGAAACCTACTTCGGCCAGAGCGAAGGCACCAACTTTGTCGATATCGACCTGCTGGCTTCTGGCCGCATCGTGCGCGACTTGTCGCGCAGCTTTGACCAGTACTGGAACAGCCCTCTGGCCTACCCGGTGCAATCGCTGATGACCGAAGAAGAAATTAAAGCCCTCAAGCCCCCAACCCAAGCGGCCACGACCAACGCCCAAGCCAGCATTTCGGAAAACTCCGTCATGCAGGCCAGCGCCCCACAGACGGCAACCAATGCGGCCAACCCAACAACCACAGAGCGCACCATCACCTCGCCCAATGGCATCATCACCACGCTCCCGGCATTGCCCGACTTCACCCGTCTGGGCCTGCTGACTTGGACCTGGGCACCCTCCGTGATGCTGGTGGATAAACCTTCCAAAATTTCCGCCGATGCCGACAGCGTGGGCGAATCGCAAGATACCGCCGTCGATGGCCTGCTGCAACTCATGTCGCAAGCTAAAACCGAGCTGCTGATCGTCTCGCCCTACTTCGTGCCCGGCGAGCGCATGATGAGCCAGTTTGCCGCGCTTCGGCAGCGCGGCGTGCGTGTTCGCGTGTTGACCAATTCGCTGGCCTCCAACGACGCCATCGCCGCGCATGTGGGATACGCCCGTTACCGCGAAGCGCTGCTGGCCATGGGCGTTGAACTGTACGAAATGCGCGCCGAACAAAAGGGTTCCCTTAGAGGCTTCGGTTCGGTGGGCGGCTCTAACAGTGACAGCCTCGGCGCCTCGCGCGCCAGCCTGCACGCCAAGGTGGTGGTGATTGACGGCCGCCTGTTGATGGTAGGTTCGATGAACCTCGATTTGCGCTCCAAATTGCAAAACAGCGAAGTCGCCATTGTCATCCGCAACCGCGCCTTGTCGGCGGAAGCCACCCACATGATTGAGCCCACACTGGCAAGGGGTGCCTGGCGCGTCGAGTTGGTGGACGGCCAACTGGTCTGGCGCGCGCCGCAGGATTCCGGGCTGGAGGACTCAAGCACGGAGCCGAATACCAGCCTGGGCCGGAGGCTGCTGCTCCAGCTGATCGAGCCGTTTGCGCCGGACGAGATGCTTTGAACGCTGAACAGATGTGTTAAACAAAGAATGCGCAAATTGCACGGCAAGAACCGTGTAGGCACTAAACGTTTGGACGCCCGCTCACCTGAGGGTTATGCCCCAGCCTCATGAGAGGTACGTGGTTTCTGGGCGATGACTGTGGCAAAGGCCTTGTTGCGTCCTCCCGGAGCCTCGAAATCGCTAAACTCGGAGTGAAGAATGTTCCACCCGGAAAAGCGGGACTCCAGCTCACCGCGGGAAAACAGGCAATAGCTGTTGGCGTGGAACATGTCGAGGTAGCTGGTACCGTCCATCAGGACGTTGACAACAGCGATGCCGCCCTCCCGGACATGGGCCTGCAGATTCTCCAGTGCCTTTAACGCGGTTGGGCAGTCGAAGAACATCAGTAGGCCAATGGAAACCACCGCATCAAAGTCTTCGCCGAAATCATGATTTCGAAGATCTGCCAGAACCGCCTGCACCGGCAGCGCCTCGGCGACTGCGCGTTGCTGGATATGCGCGATTGCCGCTGGGCTGGCGTCGAGCGCGAGAACAGAACAGCCGCGTTCGGCCGCTGCAAAGGCAAGGTTGCCCAAACCGCAACCATAGTCCAACACCCGGCCGTGCAAGTGCGGCAGAGCAGCCAGCTCAAACGGATTGAGCCGGAAATCGCGATCTCGCACCTGCCGTTGAAACTGCGCGTCAAAAAACTTGACGCTATCGTTAGCACTCATAAGTCAGCCTCAGCGGGTAAAGTGGGGCATGACCTGAACCGCAGGCGGCATTGCCGCCCGCTTGACAACAAGCTGGTCTCTTCGTGGTTTGCGGACCTTCGTCGTGGTTGTTGCCATGCGCGCCTTGTTGAGGATTAAAGACGGCTTACATAGACGGACTGGACTCATCTGGTAATCCCCACTGATCTGAGAAGTAGAAGGGTTATGCAGCCATGACCAGATGCTGCTTTGGGATGAAACCGCCAGGGCCATATTTGGGTGGTCGTGATTGTAGGACCACAACCGTTGACGCAGTGCGCTCTACCTGAAGGACGTTCTCACGCGACTGCCCACCCAGCGGGCCAGCCAAATTGAGGAACTCTTGCCGCATCGTTGGCAGTCAACTTGAGTGAGAGGCTCCTCTGCTGTCAATGAAGATTGGCAGCAGCCCCACAACACTTCTTAAACTTCTTGCCACTGCCGCAAGGGCATGGCTCGTTGCGTCCCACCTTGACCTGCAAAGTCTTGGCTACCTCACGCTCATAGACTGCCCGACGGTACGGCAACCAGTGCTCGTACATGGCTACGACCGCTTCAGGGATTTGAAGGGCGAGCTTGCTTCTCATCGCGGGTGTCTTGGTCAAGGCATCCTGATCAGGTCCAAAGTCATCTTCCCCCAGTAAGCCAATCGGCCGATACCAAGCCTGCCCCTGTGGGGATTCCAATAACGGCAACCACTCACGCTCGCACAACTTCACGCCCTCAGAAAAGCCGTGTGCCCAACCCTCTGCATCGTCATACTCTTTACCCCGAAACTCACGCGTGCACCATAGCGGATAAATCTCCCGTGGTTGCTCCTCAAGTCCGGCGATGATGCTGTTGAAAAGACGCATGACCAGTTCCAGGATGCGGTTGAGCTTCTCGATACTTTCCATTGGCGGCATCATGCTATTGCCTTCGCCCCATATCCCCGGCATCCACTGTCGTGGCATCAATGTGATTGGGCCAATTGCAATTGCATGGAGATACCCATCAAGGGTGTCCATGGTCATGGACTCATCGCAATCCACCTCAAAGAGCAGGAAGTTATCGAGCTCGCTCAGTTCGTCATCTGACAAGGGACTAAACGCGCTGTTCATCGTGAATGCATCAAGTGATGGGTTGGGTCAGACATTGCGTATTCTCGCCTGCCGACCGAATGCTCCAAGGTCAAGACGGGATCACCGGTTGCTTACCTTTTGCACGCAAGAATGAGTTGTTGAAAGGACGGTAAGCAGCCAGATCAAAGGGCGACCTCGATCAGGCTACCGTGGTTTCCTGACTTCGGCTACAGGCGGCCAGCAGGCCTTCAGAGTTCCCGCCTGTTTTTCAAAGTCCACCGGTCTGCGCTGGCTAAAGGTTTGCAGGTTGCCCAGTTCCCAGCGCAATACAGGTAGCTCGGATGCCTGCGGACACTGGAGCAAAGCCCAGTCGGGCTGTGCTCTGGCCCAGCCGACCTGCAATAGCGTCAAGTTCAACGCTGATAGCCCACAGCACGATTTCTAGTCAGTTTCAAAAATTTGATTGGATTATTGATATTTCCTTAAATCANNGTGAAGCCGCGAAGAAGCGGGTCAAGGCAGGCAGACTGCTGCTTGCAGGCAAGGGCTGCGCGCAAGTGGCGTTGGCGGCGGGTGTAGCGCGGCAAACCGTATACACATGGAAGCGTCTTCTCAATGAAGGCGACATCGATGCACTGCGCTCGGTGCCAGAGCGGGGCCGTCCAGCCCAGCTTGATGAAGAGCAGTTGGCCACAGTTCGTGCTGCCATATTGCAAAACCCTACCGAGCATGGATTCGGCACAGAACTGTGGACCCTCAAGCGTGTTGGCGCAGTCATTGAACGCTTGCATGGTGTGCGCTTTGGCCAGACGCAGATCTGGCGCATGCTGGGTTCGATGGGCTTTAGCCCGCAAAAGCCGGAGAAGCGTGCCATCGAACGCGATGAGGATGCTGTGCGTTCTTGGAAACGAAGTACCTGATCGTGATCGGCGCGAAATCCTTGATCGGGTCGTAGGGCAGTTTGGCGCGTACACCGGGATTGATGGTGAAACTGTTGGTCATCAGCAGCAGCGTGTGGCCGTCGGCCGGAGCGCGCGCGACGAACTCGGTGCCGATCACCGTGCCCGCGCCGGGGCGGTTATCAACCAGCACCTGCTGCCCGAGCGCATCGGACATCTTTTGTCCGATCAGCCGCGCCAGCAAGTCGGCAGTGCCTCCCGGTGAAAACGGTACGACGATGTGCGCCGGTTTGGATGGAAATCCCTGCGCCATCGCAGCAGCAATGCAGAAAATCGACGATACGAAAAACAGCGCCGAACGCAGCCAAATCTTCATCTCTACTCCCTCTGTGTCAAGAATAACCGGTTGATCGACTGCATGAATGAAAGCCGTCAGTCGCCTTCAGACTCGCACAAACTGATAGGAAATTCAATTGCCGACTGCAAATATCGCTGCCGTTGGCATGCTTGTCAAGCGTCGATTGCCGATTTCGAAACATGGTTTGTGCGAAACAGCGGACTGGATGCGCCGACCGCCAAGTCAAAGTTGCCCAGAATGACCTATACACATCTCACCCAAGACGAACGCTACCAGATTGCCATTCTTGCCAAAGCCAGTCATGGCCAAAGCGCTATTGCTCAATTGATGAACCGACACAAATCAACCATCAGTCGCGAACTGCGCCGCAACCGCGGTCTTCGCGGCTATCGACCCAAACAGGCGCATGAGTTCTCACAGGGCCGCATGAGTGCCTGTAAGAACGGCCCTCGCGTTGCTGCCAAGACATGGGCCGTGGTGGCATCTAACTTGCTGAAACCTGGAGCCCAGAGCAGATCAGTGGCTACCTCAAAGTCAATGGACAGCCCGGCGTCAACCATGAGAGCATCTACCGGCGCATCTGCGCTGACAAGTCTGCCGGTGGCACACTGCATCGGACCCTGCGCTGTCAGAAGGCCCGCAAAAAATGATACGGGGGACGCGAGCGACGCGGCACCATTCCCAACCAGGTCTCGATTGATCTGCGCCCCAACGTCGTGGCCGAGCGTGCGCGATTTGGTGACTGGCAGGCTGACCTGGTCATCGGCGCCAGACAGAAGCAGGCGCTCGTTACGATGAACGAGCGCACGTCTCGCTACTCTTCGATTGCCCACGTTCCATTCAAGACTGCGCAAGCCGTGTCGGACACCATGATCTTCTTGTTGAAGCCTTTTGCGCCCTGCGTGCACACATTGACCACCGATAACGGCAAAGAGTTCGCCCAGCATGAACGAATCGCCTCAGCCCTGGATGCTGACTTCTTCTTCGCCCATCCGTATTCCTCCTGGGAGCGCGGTGCCAACGAGAACATGAACGGACTTATTCGCCAGTTCTTTCCAAAGAAAATGTGCTTCGATTCCATCACAGCCAAGGACATCGCCTTCGCCATGCACCGCCTCAATCATCGCCCCAGAAAATACCTCTCAAAATTCGACGACAGAATCAAGTGGATAAATAGGCCGGCGAATTTTCTTGAATGGAAACAGCGCATAATTCGAACTCGTCGGGCCGCCGGAATCGGAATCGCATTCGACTAATCCCTTACTGATGGGGCCGAACACCGGCCGGCAATACATGCGGGACTTCAGCAGCAAGTAGGTTTTTTCCGAAGGCGCAATCCCGACGCTGGTATAGATTCCGAGATCATACGGTTCAACCCGCTCTTCGGTAACGACGATCTGAGCGGCACCGATATCGAACAGTACGGTGCGCCCCATTCTGACAGTCGATCCGGTGTAGATTGGCCCGCTCACGCAAAACTCGCCCGCGCTAATGGCCCGCACAACGCCGGTCAATACGGTCGGCGTCTTGGCCAGTCCTTGCGCCTTCAGCATGGTCTTGTTGCCGAGCGCAACCGTGACCGTGGCGCCGATACCAGCCGCCACCAATCGGGCCACCGCCTCTGCATCGCATACAGGCCCGACGGCGATATCGGTCAGGCCCGCTTGCAGCACAGCCTCCAGCACATCCATTGTGTCGCAGCTGCCACCCGACATGACATTGTCACTATGATCGAGCAACAGCACTGGCCCGGGCCCGGCGCCACCCGCAAGTTCCTGCGCGCGCTGCACCGATCGTGCGAGCGGCTCGCTGGCATAGATGAATCCCTCGCGGTCGTTCCACATCTGATGCGAAATGCGGGCCGCGACCGCATCGGCGCGATCGGAATTTCGGTCTGCCACGACCACTACCGACATGCCGGCACCTTCAAAATCAGCGAGCGAAAAACCAGCCATGATCGACACCGCCAGAATGCCGGGTTCGGCTTCGGCCGCGAGCGCCGCGTCGACCGCGCGCTGCATCGCAGCGGCCGAGGTATTGCTCATGAGGGTATGCGACAACAGGGGCAATTGGCGCCATGCGATCACGGGCGCGATGCGCTGCTCGATCATATCGACCAGCAAGCGCCCCGCATGCGCTCCGGTTTCATACATATCGATATGCGGGTAGGTCTTGAAGCCGACAATGATGTCGCAATTGTCGACCATCTTTTGCGTCAGGTTGCCATGCAAGTCAAGGGCGACGCACATCGGTACGGCAGGCGCGATGTGGCGGATTTTTTCCAGCAGGTTGCCCTCCCCGTCCCCGGCCTGTTCCGCGACCATCGCACCATGCAAATCCAGCATGATGGCGTCACAACCTCCTGCAACGGCGGCGAGAATGGACTCGCATATCGCCTCGTAGGCTTCGGCAGCGACCGTGCCGCTGGGGTTGGCCATTGCAGCCACCGGTGTGACGACCGTGGCCCCCAGAACGGATTCTGCAATATCCAGAAACGCGCCCATTGCGGTGCGCGCGCCTTTCTGGTCGCGGTACGCGTCTTCGTTCCACATCGGAGCAAAGGCCGAAAGAGGTGTCTCGATGGGCGAAAAGGTATTGGTCTCGTGATTGAAGCGGGCGATGACAATCTTGCGTGGCATGGTGTTGGCTCCTGCTGAGGCTAAGGATGAGGCGGGTTGCGATTGAGCGAGACAGCTGCGTGCCGTCAGGCCGCGCGGGTCGCGCGGGTCGCCGACAGCATCGCCTGCAGCAGCACGTTGGCGCCAGCCTCCAGGTGCGCCGGATCTGCATCTTCGATCTCGTTGTGGCTAATGCCCTCTTTGCATGGCACGAAAATCATGCCGGATGGAGCGACCCGCGCGGCGTAGATCGCGTCATGGCCCGCACCCGATACCACGTCCATCGTCGAGTAACCGAGCGTGGCGACCGCGTCCCTCACCGCGCCGACGCAATCGGAATGAAACGGACACGGCGCAAAATGGGACACCTGCTCAAGCGCGATGCCAAGCCCGCTCTCGCTGCCGGTACACGTAACATAATCGTGCAGATCCTGATTCATGCGGGCCAGCAGGTCCTCGGACACATTGCGAAGATCGATCGAGAATTTCACCTGGCCGGGGATTACATTGCGGCTATTGGGCATGACCTGCACCATGCCAACCGTACCGCGCCCGTATGGCGGATAGCGATTAGCGATTGCAACGACCTCTTGCATGATACGGGTCGCGACCTGCAGCGCATCCTTGCGGATCGCCATCGGCGTCGGGCCGGCATGCGACTCGAAGCCGGTCACCACGCAGTCATACCAGGTCAGTCCCAGCACAGCGGGCACCACGCCGATCACGCAGCCGGCGTTTTCCAGCACCGGACCTTGTTCGATGTGGGTTTCGAAATAAGCGCCGATCGGATGCTGTCCCGGCACCTCGGTCCCGACATACCCGATGCGCGCCAATTCTCCCTGTACCGATTTGCCAGAGATATCCGTCGCAGCATACGCATGGTCCAAAGAGAATGCGCCACAAAAGACACCGGAGCCCATCATCACCGGAACAAAGCGCGAGCCTTCCTCGTTGGTCCAGACCACCACTTCGAGCGGCGCTTCGGTTTGGATGCCGTGTTCATTCAACGTTCGAATGACTTCCAGTCCTGCGAGGACGCCGTAGTTGCCGTCGAATTTACCGCCGGTCGGCTGGGTGTCGATATGCGAGCCGGTCACAACAGGCGGCCGCGTGTTGTCGCGCCCGGGGCGGCGCATGAAAATATTGCCGATCTGATCGATCGTGACCGTCATGCCTTCGGCGCGCGCCCAACCGGATACCAGATCGCGTGCCTGCCGGTCGAGGTCGGAGAGCGCCAGCCGGCACACCCCGCCTTTAGGCGTTGCGCCGATCTGCGCCAGGTCCATCAAGGATTGCCACAAGCGCGGTCCCTTGATGCGCAAGGTATCCAGAAAGAGCTCGGTTTTCATAGTGTTTGTGATTGCGGGTTGAATGTCATAGGGCGATGCTGACACCGAGATAACGGTCTTTGACGCTGCCGTCCGCCAAAAACTCGGCGTTGGTTGCCTCGTAAACAATGCGTCCCTGCTCGATGATGTAGTGCCGATCGGCGAGCTGGGTGCAGACTTGCAGATTTTGTTCGACCAGGATGATGGGCATGCCCGCCGCCTTGATCTGCTTAAGCTGCGCCACGATTTCATCGACGATCACGGGGGCCAGGCCTTCGACTGGTTCATCCAGCATTAAAACCTTGGGGTGCGTCGTCAACGCGCGTCCAATCGCGAGCATTTGTTGCTCCCCTCCGGATAACTGCGCCCCGCTGTTTTTGCGACGCTCTTTCAGTCTCGGGAAAATCGTATAAATATCCGCCAGTTGCCATGGAGAGTCTTTGCGAGCAGCCATTTTCAGATTTTCTTCGACGCTCAACAGTTTGAAAATACCGCGATGCTCAGGAACCAGGCATACCCCGAGTGCGGCAATGCGATGGGTCGGCAATCCTGCGACATTGTTGCCCATGAACCAGATATTCCCCTGCCGCGGTGGCACCACGCCAACAATGGTTTTCAGTGTCGTCGTTTTGCCCGCGCCATTGCGGCCGAGAAGCGTGATGACCTCACCTTCGTCAACGGCAATCGAGATGCCCTGAATGATATGACTCTTGCCGTAATAACCGTGAATGTCCTGCGTTTCCAGTATCATGCGCCGCCCCCGGTAATCATGCTGCCCAGATATGCGTGGCGTACGCGCTCATCATTCCGGATCTCGTCGGGCGTGCCCTCGACCAGCACCTGCCCCAGTTGCATGACGGTGACGGTATCTGAAATATCCATCACGATATCCATGTTGTGCTCGATTAAAACCACCGTGTACTCCTCGCGCAAACCGCAGATCAGACGTTTCATGGCGCCAATGTCATCGATTCCCATGCCCGAGGTCGGTTCATCCAGAAAAATCACTTTTGGCTGCCCGGCCATCGCCATGCCCACTTCGAGACGGCGCTGTTGCCCGTGCGAGAGTTCTCCTGCCGCGCGGGTGGCGACGGCGCCGAGGTTAAGACGCTTAAGCAAGACGTCCACTGTCTCAGCAGCTGCAGTAAACGACTCCGCCGAACGCCACAAATGAAACGCCTGCGCCGGATTGCGGCCTTGCGCCGCCAGGCGAAGATTTTCATGGACGCTCAGGTTCGGAAAGAGGCTGGTTACCTGGAATGAGCGTGTCAACCCTTTGAGGACCCTTTTGTATCCCGGAAGATGCGACACCTCCTCGCCGTCAACGATGATGCTTCCTTCGCTGATCGGCACGGCACCGGTCATCGTGTTAAACAGCGTCGTTTTACCGGCGCCGTTGGGGCCGATGACCGAGTGCACGGTGCGCGGCATCACATTGAGCGTGACGCCATTGACTGCAGTGAACTTACCGTAGCGTTTCACCACATTGACTGCCTGCAGAATCGGGACAGTCATCAATTCTTCTCCTGCTTGACGCCGGATGAATCTCTGGGACCGCGATGCGGCTTCAGGCGCTGGACAAGTTGCACGCCGAGACCCCACAGCCCTTTCTGCATGTAGAGGCTGACGGCAATCAGCAAGATCCCGAGCAGCATCAACCATCGCGGCCACAGCGTGGAAAGCCAGTCTCCCACCAGTACATAAAACGCTGCACCCAGCACCGACGCGAAAAGATTTCCGGTACCGCCAATGACCGTCATGATCAAGATCGATTCGCTGGCGTGGTATTCGATGTTAGACAGCGGTGCGATCCCGGTCAGCATTGTGTACAGTGCCCCGGCCAACCCGGTGACGGCGCCCGATATCATGAAGGCGATCAGCTTGAACGACTTGATGTCGTAACCGATTGCCGCGGCACGCGTCTCGTTGTCGCGGATCGCCAGCAGGGTACGGCCGAGCACAGAATCGGCTACACGCTGCAGCAGCGCAAACGCAATAACGAAAATAACCGCGACGGCGCTGTAGTATTGCCACGGCGTCGAAGTGGGAATCAGGGTAACACCGAACAAGGAAAGCGGCGGGCGAGGAATGTTTAACAGGCCGTTGTCGCCGCCGGTAATATCCTTGAGCGTATAAGCCAAAAAGTAAAACATCTGCGCGAACGCCAGGGTCAGCATCACGAAATAAACGCCGCGCTGGCGGATCGAAAACCAGCCGACGACCAGGGCCGCGACCGCACCGACGACCATCGCAGCCAGCAGCGCAGCTAGTAGCGGCACCCGCATATACAACAGGGCGAGCCCGGCGGCATAGCTGCCCAGGCCTAGAAAAATACCTTGACCGAACGACATCAGCCCTGTGTAGCCGAGCAGCAGATTGCATCCCAATGCAGCCAGCGCAAAGATCAGCACTTCCGTCGCCAGAGAAGCCGAGCTCAGCATCGCGGGTAACAGCAGTACGGTCACAATCGACAGGAGGAGATAGCGGTAACGCTTCAATACGTTCATTCGTTCTTTCCGCTGCGCCCGAACAGGCCATTGGGACGCAGCAACATGACAGCCGCCATCGCGATATAAATCATCAGGTGCGCGCCTTCTGGCCAGATCGTACTCATCAGGCTTTGTACGATGCCCACCAACAAGCCTCCGGCGAGTGCGCCCCAAAAGCTGCCCATGCCGCCGATGACGACGACCACGAAAGCGATCCCGAGCGCTTCGATCCCCATAAAAGGCTCCACACCGCGTATCGGCGCGGCGAGGACGCCTGCCATCCCGGCCGTCACTGCGCCAAGCGCAAACACCAGGCTGAAAATACGATTGATATTGACGCCCAGCAGCGACACCATCTCGGTCGATTCGCTTCCTGCGCGCACGATCGCACCCAGGCGCGTGCCGTCCAGCAGCCACCATAACAGCAGCGCCATGGCAGCCGTAAAGCCAATCACGAACAGACGGTATATCGGATAGACGAAATCGCCGAGAATGACAATGCCCTGCAGCAGGGCCGGCATCGCGATGTTGTGGCCAAGCACACCCCACTGCAAAATGACGGCCTCCTGCAACACCAATGCAACGCCGACGGTGAATACGATATGAAATTCGTGCGGCAATTGGTAAATGTGGCGCAACAATATTTTTTCCGCCAGCCAGGCGAAAGCGCCGACACTCAGAGGCGCGAGGAGAAGCGTCCACCAGAAGTCCAGGCCCAGTTCGACAAACTGAAAGCAGAAATACGCGCCCAACAGGAAAAAAGCGCCGTGCGCGAAATTGACGAAACCGAGCAATCCGAAAACGATGCTTAGACCTACTGCCATCAGGAAGTAAAGCATACCGATACCGATACCGTTGATAATCTGTAGCAGATATATACTCATGCCGCGCCGACCTTGAATGTGAAATGGCAACCGCGCGGTGCGCGGTTGCAGGCGAGGTTAACTACTATCGCGTTGGATGGGTCAAACCATCTTGCACAGCGTCTTTTCCAGCGGAAGAAACGATTTACCCGATGAGACGATGTCGGCATAGTCATTCTTGTTGCGCATGACTGCCTTGCCCTTACCCTTGAGCAGATAGTAGTTCTTGATGACTTGATGGTCACCCTTGCGAATTTCCTCCACACCGGTGAGCCCTTCGTACTTCATGCCCTCCATTGCCGCGATGACTGCCTTGGGATCGACGCTGTTGGCCTTTGCAATCGCATCGAGCACAATCTTTGTGCAGACGTAGGATCCCGCCAGACTGTAGTTCGGGTCCTCCTTCAGGGTAGTGTTGACGAGCTTGACGAATTCCTTGTTGAAAGGCGAATTGATCGCGTGCCAGTACTGGGCACCAAAATACACATCTTGGCAAAGATCTGCCCCCAGCGATTCGAACTGTTCCAAACCGGAAGCCCAAGCCATCACGATCGTCATGTTCTTTTTCATACCGAAGCTAACCGCTTGGCGCAATGTATCGGAGCTTTGGATACTGAAGTTGAGCAGTAGCAGCACATCAGGCTTGGCCGCCATGGCGTTGGTCAGATAGCCGCTGAATTCTTTCTCGTCCAGCGAATGGTAGCTGTTGCCGACGTGCTCGATCCCTTTTTCCTTGAACACTGCCTTGGCCGCGCTCAAAAGCCCTTCCCCGAACACATACTGCGGCGTGATCGTGTACCAGCGTTTCGCCTTCGGCATTTTTTCGATCAACGGACGGACCGTTTGCTCGATTGCGCCATAAGTAGGTACTGACCAGCGGAACGTCGAACGATTGCATTCGCTGCCGGTCAGTTCATCGGCGCCGGCAGTGGTGATAGAGACGCCTCCCGCTTTATCGACTTCCTTGCCGATCGCGAGCGCGAGCTGGTCGTCGGGGACGACGACCGTCGCCTCCTTGCCGTCGTCGTCGAGGTAGACCTCTCGGACCCGGGCGGGCGACAGCGCCTTCGCGACGAAACGCGCGGGCTCGTTGTTCCACGGGATGATGTCGATCTTCTCGCCGCGGAGCTCNNTTCCTTGCCGATCGCGAGCGCCTCGGAAGACAGGAAACCCCCTAGAAAGAAGCGGGTTCCTTTTTGTTGAATTGCATCTTGCACCTTGCGGATTGCCGTGGCTGGTTTGCCTTCGGTATCGATAGCCGTGTAGGCCACCGCTCTTCCGAGCACTTTCCCGTATTTTTCGATAGCGAGTTTCATGCCCATATCAGCATATTTTCCATTTGCAGCAAACGGCCCGGACAAGGGAACGGCACACCCGAATTGAATGGCATCCACTTGTGCCGCAGCACTGCCCAGATAGCCAAGCATTGGTACAGATGCAGAGTATTTCAAAAAATCACGTCGGCTAGCCGTGCTCACTCCACCTGTGGTTACTGCTCTTGAAGATGAACTATGCATTGTTGTCTCCTAAAAATTAAAAAAACACCTAAAAAACCTGAAACTCCAGTAAACGGTCAAACCGCCCAAAACACATTGGTGATTTCCAGTAATCCGCCGGTTTTTTTGGCGACATCTGAGTGTCTGCCTTTCTCGGACGTGATCCACCAACAGCATTGAAGGCGTCAATCAAGCGATTCATTGCAGACCCGGGGGTTTGCGGCGATGCCAATCCGTTACATTCTGGAATGCTTGTCCCGTTTGCAATAGCAAACTTTCCTGCCATGGTTTTGATACGAGTTGGATGCCGATGGGCAGACCGCGTTCGGAAAATCCGGCCGGGAGGCTGATTGCGCAAGTATCCAGATAATTGATCGCGCGATTGAAGGCGCCCAGAGGCGTGATTTCTTCGTCGATTTCTTCCAGCGGGCAAGCGACGAACGGCAGCGTCGGCGTCAGCAACAAATCATAAGCCTGCATCCAGTTATTGAACCTTGCAATCGCTTCTTGGCGGTGCGCCATGATGGCAAGATAAGCGTTCGCATCGACCGCCCTGCCGCTTAGGATGCGTTTGCGCACCCAGGGACCGATCGGCAGGTTCGCGTCCTCAATATAGTCTGCATGCACGTGGTACGCTTCAGCCGCGATGAGCGCGCCGTTGTTGCGCATCAACTCGGCAAAGTCGAATGGGACATTGACATGCTCAATGGTGGCGCCGAGTGACTGAAACACGTGCATTGCCTCCTGGGTGGCAGCATGAACATCATCGGCTACGGGCCATGGATATTGCTCCGGCTGCATGACGGCAATTCTCAAATGACGGGCGGACACGGGTTCATTGCGTTTGAATGCAAAAATCGGTCGATGCAGCGTATTGGGGTCGCGCCAGTCGGGGCCTGCCAGTACCTGCGTCAAAAGCGCAGCGTCTTCTGCCGTGTGGGTCAGCGGCCCGATCGTATCGAGGCTCGCCGACAGGGGTACTGTCCCGTACAGGCTGATGAGGCTATGCGTCGTCTTCAGCCCGGTCAGACCGTTGAATCCGGCGGGAGCGCGTATCGATCCCCCAGTGTCCGAGCCAATCGCGGCAGGCGCCAAGCCGGCTGCAACCGCGACCCCGGAACCGCTGCTCGAACCGCCTGGAGCACGGTGATGTTCGGTCATATCCCAGGGATTACGCGGCGTGCCCATCAGTGGGTTGGTTCCCCATGCGCCGAAAGCGAATTCCACCATATGCGTTTTACCGAGCATCACCATCCCGGCCGCCTGCAAGCGTTCCACCACGGTGCTGGTAATCGAACTACGCCGCGCTTTCCAGGCTAGCGATCCCGCAGTGGTGATCTGTCCGCTGATCTCGCATAGATCTTTCACCGCGATCGGAAGACCATGCAGCGGCGGCAATGGCAATCCGCTCTGCCTCTGCAAATCGGCGGCTTGTGCCTGTAGCAGCGCGGATTCTTCATACACGCTTGTATAAGCGTGCACCTTTTCGTTGAGCCGCGCAATCCGGTCGAGAAAGACCCGCGTCAACTCTACCGATGTGTATTCTTTCTCTTGTAAACCGCGAGCCATGTCGGCCAGGCTCGAAAAAGCGATCTGCTGATTTATCGTCATGCTGGCATTCTCACAAAATGAAGGTTACTCAGGAAAGTCATATGGGGGGCGCCGGTTCACTATTGACCAGCCGTGCCGATTTAATTTTGACCATTGTTATCCAAGTGACATCGCTAGTCATTTTTTTGGCGGCATAAACAGCTTTGGATGGTCAATGCGTGGTCGGCGGCAACAGAGAAGTGCAAAGGACTCCCGCCTGCGAGGGGATACGGAGGGAAAAGGCACTGGCCATTGTTAGGACGCCAATCCGTTGTTTTTAGAACCCCGTAGCGTCCCGTAGACTTTGTGCAGCAAGTGCTCCACCGCCAGTTTGCGGAACTCGCCATCCCCCATGAGCTTGCCGAAGATTTCTTCGTTACCTTCCATGCGGTCTATCACCAAGCCCTCAAAGGCTTTTTCAAACACATAGCGGAAGTCGTCTTTCGAGTTCGTTACGGCAGCCTGGCGCAGCGCGTCGCTCTCTACCGCCTCCTCCTGAATCTGATCAAAAAACAGCTGGTCGGCCTGGGTGAAGTCCGTGCCAAAGCGGTGGTTCAGGATGTCAATGAGCTCCGACAGGCGGATGGCTGATGGGGCTCGAACCCACGACGACAGGAATCACAAACATGCCGCGTGACGATCTTCATATGTCTGGCGCTGTATTTTGGCAAGTTGCCTACAGATTGCCTACAAACCACAGACAAAAAAACCCACTACTTATTCAATAGCGGGGTTTTCTTTGCCCTTACGGGTCTAACTGGTGGCCTGGGGCGGAATCGAACCACCGACACAAGGATTTTCAATCCCCAAATAAAAGCATTCGTCCATGTTGAATGACGTAGGTGCTATCTATATAAATCAACAACTTACATCTAAATAACTGGACAAGTGAACAGCTTTGGTGTTGATTGATATTCCCCGAAATAGCATAATCCAGTCTGTAAATAGTCTGTAAATTGAAATCCAGTCTGTAAAAAGTCTGTAAATCGAACAAGGGGTTCAACATGGCACGACCAAGCAAATCCGCGACGATTGACTACAAAGCCCCGCTAGACCTTACACACGGTCTGCTGGGGCGTGCCGCATGCCCTGATAGGTTGCCGTTCGTGCTGGTGCGTGATGCCGACAAAAAGGGGCTCCGCCTGCGCGTTACCAAAGCTGGAGGTAAGCACTGGCAGTTTGAAACCCGCGTGAACGGAAAGCTGTTCACCCGCGCGCTGGGTGAATGGCCTGCCGTGTCGATTGACGATGCCAAAGCAGAGGCCCATCGCCTGCGTGGATTGACAGAGAAAGGTATTGACCCGCGAGAGGGAGAGCGCCAGCAAGAGGAAGCAGAAGCTGTCGCAATTGCAGCGAGTGCGTTAAAGGATGCCAATCAAGCAAAACAGGAAGCCGCTCAAGCCTTGACCGTGGGCGAGGTTTGGGCCGTGTATCTGGCCGAGCGTAAACAGCACTGGAGCGCTCTCCACTACCGCGACCATGAAAAGATGGCCCAAGCTGGAGGTGAGCAGCGCCAGCGTATGGCAGGTGTGTTGACCGTGCCCGGACCGTTGGCTCACTTCATGGATATGAAGCTATCAGACGTAGTCGCGGACACGGTGCAGGCATGGGCTGAAAAAGAAGGTAGGGCCCGCCCTACCCGCACCCGGCTGGCGCTACGTATCTTGAAGGCGTTTCTGCGCTGGGCTGCAGCCGAGACCGACTACAAGGCACTGGTCGACGCCACCGCTGCCAGTGGCAAAAAGACCCGCGAGATGGCCGGTACGTCCAAGCCCAAGAACGACTATATCCAGCGCGAGCAGTTATCGGCATGGTTCACCCACGTTCGCCAGATTCAAAACCCAACGATTGCCGCCTACCTGCAATGCCTGCTGCTGACCGGCGCCAGACGTGAGGAACTGGCAGAACTCAAATGGGCTGACGTTAATTTGCAATGGCGCGGACTGACCATGAAGGACAAGGTGGAGGACGTTCGTCCGGTGCCGCTCACGCCCTATGTAGCGCAACTGCTGGCGAGCCTGCCCAAGCGCAACGAATGGGTGTTTAGCAGCCCCACAAGCGCAAGCGGGCGCCTTACTGAGCCAAGCATTGCCCACCGTACTGCCTGCGCTGCTGCTGGCCTACAGGTGACATTGCACGGGCTTCGCCGCTCGTTCGCATCACTGTGCGAATGGCTCGACATTCCGGGCGGTATCAGTGCACAGATTCAAGGCCATGCGCCTCAAGGAGTGCGTGAGCAGAACTACATCCGTCGACCGATTGACCTGCTGCGCGTTCACCATGAAAAGATTGAAGCGTGGATTTTGGACCAGGCCGGGATAGTGTTCGATGCCAAGGCCCCACTTGGTGTGTTTCGCGTGGTGGCTGGGTGATTAGGCTGGGCGTGACGCACTCCAACCCCTCGCTGCGCTCAAATCATGCTGCAAGTTGCCTAAATTCTCACTCGCTGACTTGTCAGCTAACTTCAAGGAAATCAACTTTACAACCGGGAACGGGTTTTACTCGGTGGCTCCGTAATGAGTATTCCGAGCAATTAAAGTCGTAAACACGCGTTCAAATGGGCGCTGCGACAGGCAGCAGTGCAGCGGTTGCTGTCATTGAGGTGCCTTGCTCCGCTGGGCTATAGTGGTCAGCTAAATTGCTCATATCGCTAGGCCCCATAAGAGATCCAATGAACATCATCCAGGGAATCACACTCGCCATTGCGGTTCTCGGCGCCGCACTCGGCATCATCAATACTTGGCAAGCGTTGGACAAGTCTCGTGTGAAGTTGCGCGTACGACCAAAGCACGCAATTCCAATCGGGGTAGCCGATCCCCGCCTCACTTTCTGCATCGAGGTCACCAACCTCAGCGCGTTCGCGGTCACAGTTGATGAGACAGGAGTCTTCTACCTAGGAACCGACAGGCGCGGAGCGTACACGCAGCCAGTGCTCCTTGATGGCAAAGGTTGGCCACGTCGGCTCGAAGCCAGAAGCTCCGTCACGGTGTATGGCCAGCCGCCATCCTCGGAAGACGGCCATCTGCTTAAGTGCGCTTACGCTACAACCGAATGCGGAGTCACTCGTACCGGCACGAGTCCTGCTTTCAAGCAGCTGGCAGCACGTGGGGCCTAACCCTTCCATTGAGGCGACAAACTCCGGGCCACGCCCTCCGTTTGCCCCTTATGTCAAACGTTGAAAAGCAGCAATCGACAAAGTCGAATGACCGTTGCCAGTCTTCTAGAGTCAGCCACTTTTCTCCAAAGCTGACCGTCAAACCGAACGGCTGCAATGGAGAAAAACGTGGACCTGCAACGCAGCGGAAGCCGACATTCATTACACCAGGCTACTGAGCGCATCCAACGGGCTTGCCGTTCCGCCCGCAGCCACTTTGAGAACATGCGTGTAGATCATGGTAGTGCTCACATGCGAGTGACCCAGCAATTCCTGCACCGTGCGGATGCCCTTGGCCTCGAGCACGATGTTGACGTGGCGGTCAAAGTCCATATCTTTGACTCGCGCGCGGATGCCTTCCATCAGTCGCATGCCCGTGCCATACAGCAGGCGTGCCAACTTCAGAACTTCGCGGTACAGGAACAGTAACGCGCTCAGGGCCTGGTTGTGCGTCGAAGTGGATACCTTGCGCTCGGTCGCCAGCATGGTGAGAACGGCCTCTATCTCAGGTGCGCCCATGGTGCGTGGATGCTTCATCTGCCCGTCGCGCCCATGCCAGCGAATGAAAAATCGCACCCAGTACTGATAAACTTTTTCAGTGCTCAAGCTATAGTGCATGTAGCGGATGCGCTCGCGCAACTGATCCAGCAGGCGGGTTGATTGCAGTGGTGGCGTGCCGGGTTTCATGGGAAATTTATACCTGGTTATTTATCCGGTGTGTCGGCTTGCAAGCTAGACTACAAGCCACTTTCAAGAGAATTTCATGACCAGATTAATACGCAACACCCAGATTAATCCGCAGGTTTTGCGGTATACATTACGTTATGCATCTCCACAGCGAATAGAGCCATGAAATATGTTGGAAAGTATGGAGAATACCGAGTCCTCGCCTGTCTTCTTGAACGAGACGTTGAAGTCTACCAAGCCATAAAAACCAATCAGCCTGATTTTGACTTAACCGCAATCTTGGCCAGTGGCAAGGTAGTTCGGATTCAGGCAAAGGCAACCGAACTTAATAACAAACGCACAAACAACGCAATCGATCGAATCGATAAAGAGTACGACTTCCTGGTAGTTGTTATCGTCGCTGAAGACAAGACCGCTCGTTTCTTTGTCATGTCCAAAACTGAAGCTATGGCTGAAAAGGGCAACAATATACAGCTTGGTACGACACAACAAAGGGGAAAGCAATTCCAAGTAAAGGATGCTCTCCTGCCGTATGAAGACAAATGGGAAACAATCCTTAATGCATAACGAATAAGGTTAG
>DHWX01000105.1:0-33131 GCA_002413395.1 Polaromonas sp. UBA5171
GAATAAATCTGCGTTTCCCTAAGATTGCCCGATGAATTCACTTGTCTTTGTGTCCCTGCTCCCG
Source organism: Polaromonas sp. UBA5171 (assembly GCA_002413395.1). Classification (GTDB taxonomy): domain Bacteria; phylum Pseudomonadota; class Gammaproteobacteria; order Burkholderiales; family Burkholderiaceae_C; genus Polaromonas. The sequence goes on from DHWX01000105.1 coordinate 65, forward strand.
GTGGTTTTGTTGATTGCTACAGGTTTAATAGCTGGTCGTGCAGGCTGGATAAGGGCCATAGCTATAAAAGACGGTGGATTCAAGTACGAAGTGCAACGTTTAGTAAACGGTTGGGCCAGCCGCCTGAGGGGCCGAAGCACTGTTTGAAGCCATTTGCGCCGTCGCTTTCTGCATCGGCCCGAGGTATTGGTCTGCTGCCGGCCGGCCGGGAAAGCCTGGCGGTTAAACTTCCGACAGTTACAAAGCGTCATATTTTTGACTTAATTTCTGAGGAGTTGGCATGCTGTTTGGTAAATTTTTGCCGCGAGACGGCAATTTTTTCGAGATGTTCAACCAGCATGCCAACCGGATTGTGGAAGCCGCTCATGCCTTCTCGAACATGGTCGCCAACTACGGTGATATGGAAAAGCGCGAAACCTTTAACCGCGAGGTGGACAACGCCGAGCGCGCCGCGGACCGCATTACCCAAGAGGTTAGCCGGATGTTGCACAAGACCTTCATCACGCCGATTGACCGCGACCAGATTCATTCGCTGATCAACACCATGGACGATGTGGCCGACCTGATCCAGGACTCCGCCGAGACCATGGTCCTGTACGACGTGCATCACATGACCGAAGACATCGCTCGCCTCACCGATTTGAGCGTCAAGTGCTGCGAACGCGTCAAGGACGCCGTCGCGATGATCGGGAAAGTCCGGGATCCAGCGACGGCCGAGGCCGCGCTCAAGACCTGCGAGCAGATTGACCAGCTCGAATCCGATGCTGATCGTGTGATGCGTTCGGCCATGAGCCGACTGTTTCGCGAAGAGCCCGATGTGCGCGAAGTCATCAAGCTCAAGGCCGTTTACGAATTACTGGAAACCATTACCGACAAGTGCGAGGATGTGGCCAACCTGATCGAGGGCATTGTCCTCGAAAATTCCTGATCACAGGCGGCCGTGCATGCAATCCGTACAAACCACCCTTTGGGTCGTCATGCTGCTGGTGTTTCTGGCGATTGTCTTTGACTTCATGAATGGCTTTCACGACGCGGCCAATTCGATCGCGACGGTGGTCTCCACGGGGGTGCTCAAGCCCGCGCAGGCCGTGTTTTTTGCCGCCGTCTTTAACCTGATCGCCCTGTTTGTTTTTCATCTCAGCGTGGCTGCAACCGTGGGCAAAGGCATCGTTCAGCCGGGCGTGGTGGATACGCATGTGGTGTTTGGTGCGCTCATGGGCGCTATTGCCTGGAACCTGGTGACCTGGATTTATGGCATACCCAGCAGTTCGTCGCATGCGTTGATAGGCGGCATCGTGGGCGCCGTGATCGCCAAAGCCGGTGCCCAGTCACTGATCTCGGGCGGGATTGTGAAAACGGTGGCTTTTATTTTTATTTCGCCATTACTGGGTTTTATACTGGGCTCGCTGATGATGGTGTTGGTGTCATGGGTGGGCCGCAGCGCAACCCCTTCAAAAATTGACCGCTGGTTCCGCCGCCTGCAGCTCGTGTCCGCAGGGGCTTATAGCCTGGGCCATGGCGGCAATGATGCGCAGAAAACCATCGGCATCATCTGGATGTTGCTGATTGCCACCGGCTACACATCGGCCAGCGACGCCTTGCCGCCCACTTGGACCATTGTGATCTGCTACACGGCGATTGCCGCTGGCACCCTGTTTGGCGGCTGGCGCATCGTGAAAACCATGGGCCAAAAAATCACCAAGCTCAGGCCCGTGGGCGGTTTTTGCGCCGAAACTGGCGGCGCGCTGACGCTGTTTCTGGCCACCGCGCTGGGTATTCCGGTATCCACAACCCACACCATCACAGGCGCCATTGTCGGCGTGGGTGCCACGCAGCGCGCGGCGGCGGTGCGCTGGGGTGTGGCGGGCATGATTGTCTGGGCCTGGATATTCACCATTCCTGTCGCAGCCTTCGTGGCCGCAATCGCCTACTGGGTCAGCTTGCAGCTTTTCTAAAGCGCAGTCCGCAAAGGTTCATGCAGTAGGCGAAGGACAAGCGTGGGGGCAATATTTACTGGCTTATTTTTCGGGCTTCTTCGACCTGGTACTCAAAGTAGTGTTGGAAGCTGAAGGCGATACTGGACATCAAGGCAATGGCGCCAAACAGCAGTGCCAGCACGACCGCGCCTATGGTGAGCCAGCTGGTGTGACCTGCCAGCGCATCCGGCGCAGCCGGGTTATACCGCGCATTCCATTTTTCAGGTGACATCAATCCGTAGTAAATCGCGGTCAGCGCGGTGCCGGCCAGGGTAAAACCGAGCAGCGGAATCAGCACCCAGGACAGTTGGTCGTCCTGACCGTAAAGTCGCACTCGTTCAACTCCCCACCAGCCTAGTGCCGCGGCGATGGGGTGCACCCAAGCCCACAGGTCGTCCGCGCCGAACAGGTACAGGCGGTGCAGCCCCAGTTGGCCGCCGATGAGGGTCAGCCAGGCGGCGACTGTTTTGTTTTTTGAGGAGGGTGGTTGCATGCGGCGATTATCGGGCGGCCAGATCGAGTGGCGGTTGCGTGTCGCCCGCGCCGAGGGTTTTTTCCATAATGACAATGTCGCGCCATGCGCCGAATTTCCAGCCGCAGGAGGCGATGGCGCCAACATGCACGAAGCCCAGCGCCCGATGAACGCCAATCGACCCGACATTGGCCGAGTCGCCGATGATGGCCATGACCTTGCGAATGTCCGCGGCCTCGCAGCGCGTCAGAAACTCGGACAGCAGGGCCCGGCCAAGCCCTTTGCGGTGCAGATTCGGTGCCAGGTAAATTGAGTCCTCCACCGAATACCGGTAGGCCGAACGTGGCTTGAACCAGTTGCCATAGGCAAACCCGGCGAACTGTCCATCGTGTTCAGCGACCAGATAGGGCAGGCCTTTGGACAGCACATCGGCGCGGCGCGTAGCCATGTCGGCCGCGCTGGGCGGTTCTGTTTCAAAGGTTCCCGTGCCGTGCAGCACATGGTGGGCGTAAATGGCGGTGATGGCGGGAAGGTCTTTGTCGTGGCTGGGGCGTATGAGGAGCATGTGGATCAATTCATCTGGGTGGACCCGCTGTCGCGGGCATAGGTCGGGAGGGATTTTCCGCCAAAACCATGCAGCAGGCTATAATTGCAGGCTTTGCAGCATTTCGCTGGCCGGGTGCCATGTCGTGTGTCTCAAGCGCTGCAGGAATATTTTGGGGTGTTTTTGCCCCACCACCCGAAGGATAAATCATGGTCGTCATTCGACTTTCACGCGGCGGCTCCAAGCACCGTCCTTTTTTCAATATCGTTGTGGCCGACAAACGCGTTCGTCGCGATGGCCGCTTCATCGAGCGCATCGGTTTTTACAACCCGATTGCCAAGGGTGGCGAAGAAGGCCTGCGCATTGCGCAAGACCGTTTGACCCACTGGATTGGCGTGGGCGCCCAGGCGTCCCCGACCGTGCTGCGTCTGGTCAAGCAGGGCGCCACCAAGGTTGCCTGATTTTTTAGAAGCTCTCCAGAAGTTTCAATGCTGCCCGACCTTCCGTCGCCCGCAGGCCTGACACCTTCAAGCTTGCCGGATGATGCGATTGAAGTCGGGCGCATTCTGGACGCGTGGGGTGTCAAAGGCTGGGTCAAAATCCTGCCGCACAGCACTGATCCAGAGGCACTTTTTTCAGCCAAAGCCTGGTTTTTGCAAGCGCCCGAGACGAAATTCCGCCCGGGTTTCACAGCTTTTTCGGGAACGGTGTCGCTCCATGTGGACGAGGTCAAAGCCCACTCCGATTCGGTCGTCGCCAAATTCAGTGGTCTGGACGATCGCAATGCTGCGGAGGCTTTGCGGGGCGTACGGATTTTTCTGCCACGCAGCAGTTTCCCGGCCGCTTCCAAAGACGAGTATTACTGGGTCGATCTGATCGGCCTGAGCGTGGTTAACCGCGAAGGCGTTGATCTGGGCCTGGTGCGTGACCTGATGACCACCGGCCCGCACTCGGTGCTGTGCGTTGAATACGCGACCAGCCAGCAAGATGCCTCAGATACCAAAGCCACGGTAACCGAGCGCATGATCCCTTTTGTCTCGGCCTACGTTGATGCGGTGGATATTGCCGGCAAGCGTATTACCGTTGACTGGCAGCCCGACTATTGAGATGCCTCGGGTTGCGTTGACGCGGTTCGCGCGCGCAAAATAGCCTCGCCATGCGCTTCGATGTCATCACCCTGTTCCCCGAGCTTTTTGCACCATTTCTTGTCTGTGGCGTCACCCGCCGTGCCTACGAGTCGGGCCTGGTTGAAGTCAGGCTGTGGAACCCCCGCGATTTTGCCGAAGGCAATTACCGCCGTGTCGATGACCGGCCATTTGGCGGCGGGCCCGGCATGGTGTTGATGGCCGAACCACTCACGCGGTGTCTGGAAAGCCTGAGGGCCGAGCGGGCCACCCGCGCAGCGCCAGATGATGCGCCGACGGTTCTGTTTTCTCCTGTGGGCCAGGTTTTGAATCACGCCAGCGTGGAGCGCTGGTCGGCCAGCAGCGGCGCGGTGCTGATCTGTGGACGTTATGAAGGGCTGGACCAGCGCTTTATAGACACCCATGTTGATCTGCAGATCAGTCTGGGGGATTTTGTACTGTCGGGCGGGGAAATCGCTGCCATGGCACTGCTCGACGCCGTCGCGCGGTTGCAGCCAGGCGTGCTCAACGACGCAGGCAGTCACCAGTTTGACAGTTTCAACCCGGCACTTGACGGCTTGCTCGATTGCCCCCATTACACCCGGCCGGAAGCCTGGCGCGATCAGCCAGTGCCGGCCGTCTTGTTGTCTGGCAACCATGCCCGCATCGAGTGCTGGCGGCGTGAGCAACGGCTGGCCGTGACCCAGCGCCAGCGCCCAGAGCTGGTGCGACAGGCGCGTGTGGCCGGCCATTTAAGCGCCAGCGATGAAGCCTTCCTGGCTGATTTGGTCCTCAATCCGGCGCAGGGTGACTGAAGACTTGCAACACAATTTGCTATAATCAAAAGCTTTTCGGTCCTCTGACGGCCACTGCAACCATCTTGAACCTCACCGAGGTGTCCATGGATTTGCGGTCTTTAGCGTAGCGCGTGCATGAACGAAAAAGTTAGATGGAATAAATCATGAATCTGATCCAGACCCTAGAGCAGGAAGAAATTACCCGCTTGAACAAGACCATTCCAGTGTACTCCCCAGGCGACACGGTCATTGTCAGCGTGAACGTTGTTGAAGGCACCCGCAAGCGTATGCAGGCTTTTGAGGGCGTCGTGATTGCCAAGCGCAACCGCGGCCTGAACTCCAGCTTCATTGTTCGCAAAATTTCCAATGGCGAAGGCGTTGAGCGGACCTTCCAGGTTTACAGCCCGCTGATCGCAAAAATCGAAGTCAAACGCCGCGGTGACGTGCGCCGTGCCAAGCTGTACTACCTGCGCAGCCGCAGCGGCAAGTCGGCGCGCATCAGGGAAAAACTGGGCGCCAAAGCGGCCTGATATCAGCCCAACCCGGGGAAAGGCCGCTCTTTTGGGCGGCTTTTTCATGCCTGTTACGCTACGAGCGTATGAGTTTTATCAAGCCATTGCCAAAGTTTGATCCGCGCAGCATTCCGGTGTTGGGGATTGATAGCCACCTCGCGGGCGTGGCGCTGGATCGCCTGGCGCCACAGGCACTGCGTGAGCGTTTCAGGCATCCACCGGTCTGGACACCCGAGCACAGCGTGGAAAAGAAGTTCGTCAATCGTGAGTCGGCGCTGGCGGCCGTGCTGGTGCCGCTGGTGATGCGCAGCGAACTCATGCTGTTGCTGACCGAGCGGGCCTCCAACCTTTCCACCCATTCGGGCCAGATTGCCCTGCCTGGCGGCCGCACCGACAAATCCGATCAGGACGCTGTGGCCACTGCGCTGCGGGAAGCCCACGAGGAAATTGGCTTGCCGCGGGGCCATGTGGAGGTGCTGGGTACCTTGCCGACCTATGTCACGGGCACGGCGTTCATCATCACACCGGTGGTGGCGCTGGTCAAACCCGGGTTTGCACTGCGGCCCAACCCGGGGGAAGTGGCCGATGTCTTTGAGGTGCCACTGGGGTATTTGATGAATCCTGCTCATCATCGGCGTCACGAGATGGAATTTGACGGCGTGCTGCGCCAGTGGCTCTCCATGCCCTATACGGAGCAACCAGTCGACGCGGACAGCGAAGCACGGGAACGCTACATTTGGGGTGCAACCGCTGGCATGCTGCGCAACCTCTACCGCTTCCTTGCTGCCTAGTGACGAGCGCGGGAGCCACATCGAACACCGTTATGATTTGGCATGAGTTTTTTAGCCGTTTTGTTTGCTCTCATCATTGAACAGGCCCGGCCACTGGCCCGTGGCAACTGGGTGCATATGGCTGCCCGGGGGTGGGCCCGCTGGGCCAATCGCAGTCTGGATGCGGGTAAGCCGCAGCACGGATGGATTGCATGGACCGTCGCCGTGGTGATTCCGTCGTTGGCCACGCTGCTGATTCACTGGCTGCTTTTGAGCGTGAGTGTGCTGCTGGCTTTTGCGTGGAGCGCGGCCATTTTGTATGTCACGCTGGGTTTCCGGCAGTTTAGCCACTATTTCACCGACATACGCGACGCGCTGGACGAGGGCGATGAAACCACGGCACGCGAGTTGCTGGCGCAATGGCGCCAGGTCGATGCCAGCGAACTGCCGCGCAGTGAAATCGTGCGCCATGTGATTGAATACTCGGTGCTTGCCGCGCATCGCCACGTGTTTGGCGTGCTGGGCTGGTTTTCAGTGCTCGCCGCGCTGGGGCTGGGACCGGCGGGCGCCGTGTTTTATCGCTTGGCCGAATTTGTCGCGCGTTACTGGAGTGACAAGAAAAAATCCGTCGCAGCCGCCGGAGAAGGCGCCAGCCCGGCCTTGCAATTGGCAGCAGCCCGCGCCTGGGGCGTCATCGACTATGTGCCTGCCAGGGTTACTTCGCTCGGCTTTGCCGTGGTGGGCAGTTTTGAAGACGCCATTGATGCGTGGCGCAATTACACCCAGCGCTTTGCGGCCAGCGCGCCTGCCGCGACAGAAAACCGCAACGACGGCATCATTCTTGCCGCCACCTCTGGCGCGGTGAATGTGCGGCTGGGCGGTGTCGCGTTGAAGGCGAAGTTTTCGTCTGATGCCTCGCAGGGTTTTCCAGGGGATGGCCTGGATGACGAGGAGAACACAACCACCGAATCCATGCCTGGCCGGGAGCCCGAGGTGGGGCATCTGCGCAGCGTTGTGGGGCTGGTATGGCGCTCGGTAGTGCTCTGGATGGTATTGCTGGCCTTGTTGACGCTGGCGCGCCTGCTGGGCTGACAACAGGAGGCCAACGGGTACGCCTGGTCAATAGCGTCGGGCCTGCGACAGTTCGGCAAACAATTCGCCATACAAACGATAGCGCGTGGCGCTTATTTCACCTGCTCTAGATCCCGATTTGACCTCTGAAATCACGCTGCACCCTGGCTCATGCAGGTGGGTGCAGTTGTAGAACTTGCAGTCCTGCGCGTGGGCTTTGAGGTCTGGCATGTAGTTGGCCAGATGCATCGGGTCAATCTGGTGCAGGCCAAACTCCTGAAAGCCCGGCGAATCGATCAGCGCGCTGGCTCTGGCTGCGTCAAGCCAGTACAACGTAGTGCTGGTGGTCGTGTGCTTGCCGGAGTTCAGCGCCTGCGATATTTCCGCAGTCAACACCTGCGCGCCGGGAATCAGTAAATTGATCAGGCTGCTTTTGCCAGCACCCGATGGACCCAGTACCAGTGTTTTTTTGCCGCGCAGCAGCTCGCGCAACTGGGCTGTTTGCGCGTCATTGGCTATGGGTGGATCGGTTGTCGGTTTGACTGCCAGCGGCACGACCTGGTAGCCCATGGCACGGTAGGGCGCCAGCTTGGCCCAAGCGCGCGCGAAGGGTTCGGTCAGATCGCTTTTGTTCAGCGCAATGATGGGGCTGATGCGCTCGGCTTCGGCCGCAATCAGCGCGCGCGTCAGCTGACTTTCCGAGAACTCGGGTTCAGCCGCGATCAGGATCAGCACCTGGTCGAGGTTGGCCGCAAAAGACTTGGTGCGCATGTCATCCTGTCGGTAAAACAGGTTGCTGCGTTCTTCGACTTTTTCAATCGTGCCTTCGTCTTGCGAGGGGAGCCACTGCACGCGGTCACCGACGATGGCTTGGCTTTTTTTGCCGCGCGGGTGGCAGATCAGGCGCTGCCCGCTCGCAGTCTCCACTAGGCAATGCCGACCGAAACCGGCAACCACTAGGCCGGGCAGGGTAGTGGATGAGGAGACTGTCGTCAAGCCAGCAGCGCGTCAACCTTGGACGCGCAGAAAAAATCACTGACCGAAATGCCACTCACGTCGTGCGTATTGAAGCGCACCGTGCATTGGCCGTAGTTCAGTGCCAGATCGGGGTGATGGTCCTCGGCGTTGGCAATAAAGGCCACCGCATTCACGAAACCCATGGTCTCGTGAAAGTTTTTAAAGGCAAAGGTTTTTTCAAGCGCGCCGTCCATCACGCGCCACCCCATTGCCCGCTCGCCATTGAGCTGGCTTAGCTGAGTGACAATCTCGGTGGCGCTCAGCGCGCGACGATTTTGGTGAACGGGGCGGCTCATGGAGCTGCGCTTTCAAGAGAACGGGTCATCCGGCTCAGTCTTTCGGAGGCGGGCGGATGTGAATAGTAAAACGTCACAAACACCGGGTCGGGCGTGAGCGTGCTGGCATTATCCTGGTAGAGCTTGAGCAGTGCACTTTGCAGATCCTTGCCGTCGGTTTGCGCGACGGCGTAGGCGTCGGCCTCGAACTCATGCTTGCGCGAGAGCTGGGCGAACAGCGGAGAGATAAAAAAGCTCAAGAGCGGGACCACCAGCAAGAACAGCAGCAGGGCTAGCGCGTCGTTGGTCCCGGAAAGGTTCGGTTTGACACCAAGCCCCGTGTAAAACCAGGCCTGTGTTGACAGCCAACCCAGCAACGCGAAACCCGCCAGACTCATGGCAAACATCGCGGCAATGCGCTTGAGGACGTGCTTGTGCTTGAAGTGGCCGAGCTCGTGCGCCAGCACCGCATCGACTTCGCTGGGGCTCAGTTGCTCAAGCAGCGTGTCGTAAAACACCACGCGCTTGGCCGCGCCAAAACCGGTGAAGTAGGCATTGGCGTGTGCCGAACGCTTGCTACCATCCATCACAAACAGGCCCTTTGCCGCAAATCCGCAGCGCTGCATCAGCGCTGTCACGCGCGCCTTCAGGGCTTCGTTTTCCAGCGGCTTGAATTTATTGAACAGCGGCGCAATCACGGTGGGAAAGAGTACCAGCACCAGCAGGTTGAAACCAATCCAGGCGCTCCAGGCCCAGAGCCACCACAAGCGGCCCGCGCTGCCCATCAGCCATAGGATCAGTGCCACGATCGGTAGGCCGATGACGATGCCCACCAGCACGGACTTCACGAGGTCGGTCAACCACAGATACAGCGTCATCTTGTTGAAACCAAAGCGCTCCTCAATCCTGAAGGTGCTATACAGCGTGAAGGGCAGGTCCAGCAGGCCGCTGATGAGGCCGAAAGCCGCCAGCAAGGCCAGTTGCGGCAGCAGTTTGCCGTAAGCGGCCAGGCTTGAGTGAATCAGCGCCTGGTTTAGCGCATCGATGCCGCCCATCAGCGTCCAGCCCAGCAGCAGAACGGCGGCAAAAGCCGTTTCCAGCATGCCAAAGCGCGCCTTGGTGATGGTGTAGTCGGCTGCCTTCTGGTGTGCCTGCAGTGAGACGGTGGCGGCAAACGCGGCGGGCACGGCATTGCGGTGCTGTGCCACATGACGGATTTGCCGTGAAGCCAGATAGAGTCTCGCGAGCAACCCCGCGACCAGAACGGCTGAAAACAGCAGGGTGAGCAAAAATGAATAGTCGGACATGGTTCGCAGTTTAGGCTATCAGCGAGAATCGCAAGATGCCTGAAATCGAACCCCTGCTTAAAAAATCAGACCAGAACCTGGCCTGGATTGACTGCGAAATGACCGGGCTCGACCCGGAAAAGGAACGCCTGATCGAAATTGCCGTTATTGTGACCGGTCCGCAACTCACGCCGCGCATTGAAGCCCCGGTGCTGGTGATCCACCAGTCCGACGAGCTGCTGGGCCAGATGGACAACTGGAACAAGGGCACGCATGGCCGCACCGGCCTGATCGACAAGGTCAAGGCAAGTACCCTGACCGAAGCAGAAGCTGAAAAGCAATTGCTGGTTTTTCTGGCGCGGTACCTGCCCAAAGGCACGACGCCGATGTGCGGCAACACCATTAGCCAGGACCGGCGTTTTCTGATTAAGTACATGCCCAAACTTGAAGCATTTTTTCATTACCGTAATGTTGATGTCAGTACCTTCAAGGAGTTGGCCAAGCGCTGGCGGCCAGAGGTTTACAGTGCATTCAAAAAGCAGCAGAACCATACGGCGCTGGCCGATGTGCATGAATCGATCGATGAGCTGGAACATTACCGGACTCATTTCCTGAGATAGTCTTAAAGGTTTTTGTCCAATCAGCCCTTGATTCACGGGCGCAGTGAACCATTAAAAAATAGAGCCAAAAGAAGTTTTCAGCGATTGAAAAAACGGCAATGGTGCTCTTTCAATGCGGCGGGCACGGGCACGGGCTGGTGTATTTTCAAAAATCGTGTCATAATCACAAACTTGTTGGATGCACGGGGTGCGCCGCATTTGTACATCTACCTCACACTTTTTGACTCTGCCTATCAGGGTCACCGCTTCAGGCACCGGTTTTTTTCGGGAGTCGCCCGAGGCGAAATATTCGTTTGATGGTTGATGTTTTATTAACCATGAACGAAGCCTTGCCGCTACGCGGCAGGTGGCTGTTTCTTGTTCGCCCGCAAAAATTGTAAAAAGCGGCGCGTGCGAGTGATTATTGAGAAAAAACATGACTGACTCTTTTGAGGCTCGCGGCGACTTTTTGGCCGAAGCCGACACCGACACCATTTCCGATACGGAATTCAACGTGATTCCCGACTTCTCCGACGCGCCTGTTGATGCACAAACCTCGCTCGAAGCGATTGCACCCGAGCCTAACGGTTTCGTGAAGCTGGGCCTGGCCCGGGAACTGCTGCAAGCCGTGGCCGATCTGGGGTTTACCCAGCCGACCACCGTGCAGATGGCCACCATCCCCAAGGCGATGCAGGCGCTCGATGCTGATCCAAAGGCATCGAAATTCACTGATCTGCTGGTCTCCAGCCAGACTGGCAGTGGCAAGACCGCCGCCTTCCTGCTGCCCGTGCTGCACACACTGCTTAAGCAGCAGGAAGAAGCCGAACGCCATGAACGCGCTGAATTTGAGCGCCTCAGCGCCGAAGCCATTGCCCGCGGCGAAGCACCACTAAAAAAACCCAAGCGCAAGGATCCGACCAACGCGCGCAACTTCAAGCCCGCCACGCCAGGCGCGCTGATTCTCTGCCCGACACGCGAACTGGCCCAACAGGTCTGCGCTGACGCGATTGATCTGGTGCGCCATTGCCGCGGCTTGCGCATTGCCAATGTGGTGGGCGGTATTCCTTACCAGTTGCAAATTGCCAAGCTGCAAAATGCTGACCTGGTGGTGGCCACGCCCGGCCGTCTGCTCGATTTGCAGCGCAGCATGCAGATCAAGCTCGACAAGGTGCAATTCCTGGTGGTTGACGAGGCCGACCGTATGCTCGACCTCGGCTTTGCCGACGACCTGACCGAAGTCAACCAGCTCACCATTGAGCGCAAGCAGACCATGATGTTCAGCGCCACCTTTGCGCCGCGCATCATGCAACTCGCGACCCGCGTGATGCGCCAGCCGCAGCGCGTGGAAATTGACTCGCCGCACGAAAAACATGCGTCGATCACGCAGTCGCTGTTGTGGGCTGACAACATGACGCACAAGCGCAAACTGCTCGATCACTGGCTGCGCGACGCCAGCATCAACCAGGCCTTGGTGTTTGCCTGTACGCAGGTCGAATGTGATGGCTTGGCCAATGATCTGGTGCAAGAAGGCTTTAGCGCCGTGGCGCTGCATGGCGCCTTGGGCCAGGGCCTGCGCAACCGCCGCCTGATGGCTTTCCGTGACGGCCGTGTGCAGATTCTGGTGGCCACCGACGTGGCCGCCCGTGGCTTGGACGTGCCGACCATCACCCACGTGATCAACTACGGCCTGCCGATGAAAGCCGAAGACTATGTACACCGCATTGGACGCACTGGCCGTGCCGGTCGTGAAGGCAAGGCGATCACGATTGCCGAGTTTCGCGATCGCCGCAAAATTCAGGACATTGAGCACTACACGCAGCAAAATCTCAAGCCCAGCGTGATTGCCGGTCTGGAGCCACAACAGCGTTTCGCGCCCACCTCTGATCGCCCACGCGGCAATTTTGGCAATGGCCCGGATCGTGGTGGCCGCGGCTTTGGCGGCGGTAGCCGGTTCGGCAACGACCGTGCGCCCTCGGGTGGTTTCGGAGGTGGCGCTTATGCCGGCAAAAAACCCGCTTTTGGTGCTGACCGTGGTGGTTTCGGCAACAATCGTAACGAGCGCACACCGTTTCAGGCGCAAGGTAATGGCGGCGCTTTCGATGAGCGCAACGCCCGTGGCCCGCGTCGCGATGACCGCAGCTTTGGCGACCGTTCGGACGGTTTTACACCTCGTGCTGATTTTGCCGACCATAAGAGCGCTTTTGCCAAACCGGCCGGCAAGGTGTTTGTCCCGCGCGATGCGCAAAAGCGCCCGGCACGCCCGACACGTTGATTCGTTGATTCGTTGATAGACACCCCCATAAGGCCGCTTGATGCGGCCTTTTTCATGGGGGTGCCGTACGCAGACCGCTTTTTCCGCAGTGCCCGTGCCAAGTTCAGTCTGTGAGAAGCAGCGGAATCATTGCACAATCAAGCCATAAAACTGAAGGCTACTCATGAACTTCGACTTCGGAAATCCCTACTTTTCAACCCGACTTCCGTTGTTTGCCCGGAATGTGGTTTCCACCTCGCATCCGCTGGGCGCGCAGGCCGGCTTGCGCATGATGCTCAAGGGTGGCAATGCGGTGGACGCGGCGATTGCCGCCGCCGCCGCCATGACCATTGTCGAGCCGGTCAGCAATGGGCTGGGCAGCGATGCATTCTGCATTTTGTGGGATGGCAAGGAACTGCATGGGCTGAATGCATCGGGGGGTGCGCCGCAAAGCTGGACGCCCGAATACTTCCAACACAAATATGGCGCCGAGGCTCAGACCCCGCCCAAGCGCGGCATTGACTCGGTCACGGTGCCGGGTGCCGTGGCGAGCTGGGTTGCACTGAGTGAGCGCTTTGGCAAGCTGCCGTTTGCCGACTTGATGGAGCCTGCCATTGATATCGCCGAGCGGGGCTACCTGCTGCCGACCGTGGTGCAACAAAAGTGGGCGGCCGCTGCCGGGGAACTGCATGCGCAGCCGGGTTTTGCTGCGACTTTTTTGCCGTGGGGCCGCGCGCCCAGGGTGGGCGAGCTGTTTCAGTTCAGGGCGGCAGCCAAAGCGCTGCGGGCCATCGCCGCGAGCCGGGGAGTCGCTTACTACGGTGGCGCCATTGCCCAGGCAATTGAAAAGTTTGCCGCGCAAAACGGCGGCAGCATCACCGCGAAAGACTTTGAAAACTATCAACCCGAATGGGTCAAACCCCTCGCGAAGGACTACCGAGGCTACACCCTGCACGAGATTCCTCCCAACGGGCAGGGCATTGCGGCGCTGATGGCGCTGGGCATTCTGGATCAATTCGATATGGCAGGGCTGCCGGTTGATGGTGTGGATTCGCAGCATTTGCAGATCGAAGCGATGAAGCTGGCGTTTGCCGATGTCTATCGCTACGTCGCCGAACCCTCGTCAATGGCGGTGAGTCCCACGCAAATGCTCGATGACCATTACCTCGCCTCGCGTGCCAAACTCATCAACATGAACAAGGCTCAGGATTTTGGCGCGGGCAACCCTGTCAAGGGCGGCACGATTTACCTTACGGCGGCAGATGAAAACGGCATGATGGTGAGCTTCATTCAGAGCAACTACCTGGGTTTTGGCTCGGGCTGCGTCGAGCCAAAATTTGGCATCAGCCTGCAAAACCGCGGCTACAGCTTCAGCTTGCGGCCGGGTCCCAATCAGGTCGCGCCGGGCAAGCGCCCGTTCCATACCATCATTCCCGCCTTCCTCACCAAAGACGGCCAGTCGGTCATGAGCTTCGGCGTGATGGGCGCCAACATGCAGCCGCAGGGACAAATGCAGACGCTGGTGCGCATGCTCGACCATGGCCAGAGCCCGCAGGCTGCCTGCGACGCACCACGCTGGCGCTACAACGCAGGCTTTGAAGTCAGCGTTGAAGCCGCCATCCATCCGCAGACCGCGCAAGGCTTGGCAGAGCGTGGCCACCGCATGAAAGTCATTCATGATGTTTACCAGGACTTTGGTGCCGGCCAGTTCATCTGGCGCGCCGGGAACCCTAAAGTCGAAGGCTATGTGGCGGCCAGCGATGCCCGACGCGATGGCCAGGCTGTGGGTTTTTAAGAATACATCTTGATCCATAGTTCAGAACAAATATTGCCTTTGACCCAAGAGGGGAGGGTACAAATTACTACAAAAAGCATAACGGCAGGCTTATTGCTCGCCACCTTCGGGGCAATTGCGTTCAGCGGCAAGGCGATCATCGTCAAGCTGGCTTACCGCTATGGCGTCGATGCGGTCACGCTGATCATGTACCGCATGCTGTTTGCGCTGCCGCTTTTTGCCATGATGGCCTGGTGGGCCAGCCGGGGCAGGGTGCCCCTCACGCGCAAGGATTGGTTGGGTGTGCTCTGGCTCGGGTTGACTGGCTACTATCTGGCCAGCTTTCTGGATTTTGCGGGGTTGGCGTATGTCACCGCGTCGCTCGAGCGGCTGATTCTGTATCTCAATCCCACCCTGGTTTTGTTGCTCGGACTGGTGTTGTACCAGCGGCGCATCACGGGGCGGCAGATCGTAGGCATGCTTATTAGCTACTGTGGTGTGGTGCTGGTGTTTGGCCATGAAATTAGGCTGCAGGGCGCTGACGCGGCGCTGGGCGCGCTACTGGTCTTTCTGAGTGCGGTCAGCTATGCGGTGTATTTGGTTTACAGTGGTGAGCTGGTAGGGCGTCTTGGATCCACGCGGCTGGTCGGACTGGCCTCGACGGTGGCCTGCCTGCTGTGCATCATTCAGTTTGTCGTTCTCAGGCCAATGAGCACTGCTGCCGTGGCTCCCGAGGTAATCTGGCTGTCGCTGCTTAACGCCACCCTGTGCACGGCCGTGCCGGTGCTGATGGTGATGATGGCGATCGAGCGCATTGGTGCCAGTATGGCAGCGCAAACGGGGATGGTGGGTCCCATGTCGACCATTTTGATGGGGGTGGTGATTCTGGGTGAACCTTTTACCGCCTGGGTGGCCGCAGGCACCGTGCTGGTGATTGTCGGGATTTTTGTGTTTACCAGGGCGGGTCGTTAGGGAGGCTCTCCTCAAGGCACCGCTGTTATGACTGTTATAAAGGAATCAACATGAATTTGGGCATTCAAGGTAAATGGGCGCTGGTATGCGGCGCCAGCAAGGGACTGGGCTTTGGCTGCGCGCAGGCGCTGGTGCGTGAGGGCGTGCATGTGCTGATCGTGGCGCGCGGTGCCGAGGCGCTGCAGGCATCTGCCAAAAAATTGATGACTGATGATGTCCGCCCGGAAAGCGCTAGCGTGCAATTTGTTGCGGCAGATATCACCACGGTGGAAGGCCGTGCTGCGGTCTTCGCGCGGCGTCAGGACTTTGACATTGTGGTCACCAATGCGGGCGGTCCGCCGCCGGGCGATTTCCGCGACTGGGACCGCGATGCCTGGATCAAGGCAGTGGACGCCAATATGCTCACGCCCATCGAACTGATCAAGGCCACGGTGGACGGCATGGCCGCGCGTGGCTTTGGCCGCATCGTCAACATCACCTCCAGCGCGGTCAAGGCCCCCATCGACATTCTGGGTCTGAGCAACGGCGCGCGCAGTGGTTTGACAGGTTTTGTCGCTGGCGTGGCGCGCAGCAAGCTGGCGGCGCAGGGCGTCACCATCAACAACCTGCTGCCGGGCGCGTTTGATACCGATCGCCTGCGTGGCACCATGGCGGGGGCGGCCAAAAAAATCGGACAAACACTGGACGTGGTCATGGATGCGCGCCGCAAGAACATTCCGGCCCAGCGCTTTGGTTCGCCCGAGGAGTTCGGTTCCATCTGTGCCTTCCTGTGCAGCCTGCAGGCGGGCTACATGACCGGCCAGAATGTGCTGGCCGATGGCGGGGCGTATCCGGGCACGTATTAATTCAAGGTTTGGTACATGATCTCCGGTTCGCCAGGTGATCAGTCTGCGGCAGGCAGATGGATCGGAGTAGAACCGACGCTGCTGTGTCTGGCAGTTTTTTTTGTGCTGCTCACGCTGGGGCTGCAGACGTGGCCGGGTGCCTCCGGGTGGCTGAGGTTTGACAGGGCCAGCTATGAGCGCGGGGCAGTCTGGCAGCTGTTGACCTCGCAATGGGTGCATTTGAGCATCTGGCACGCAGCGAGCAATGCCTTTGCCTTGGCGGTGATCGTTGTTGCCAGTGGCTTCTGGCTGCGCTGGCCGCTCCAGTTGCTGGCGCTGTGTGGCGGCTATGCTGGCGTGGCGCTGGTGCTGGCACTCGATCCGGATTGCAGCTATTACGCTGGGGCGTCCGGTGCTTTGCATGGACTGCTGGCCGGTAATGCCGTGGCCGTGGCCTGGCTTGCCCGCCCGCTGAATCTGCCCACTGGCCCGTATGGCCCTGCGGCTTGGGTGGCTCCGTCAGCGTGGATTCGCCGCCTCGCCGTGGCTGCTCTTGGTCTCATGGCTCTGAAGCTCTGGCTGCAGGCGGAGGGCCTGCTGGGAGCGCCACTAGGCGGATGGAGCTTCCCGGTTTATCAGCCGGCGCACATTGCAGGTGCGCTCGGCGGCATGGGTCTGGTGTTACTGTTTCTTGCCGCGCGTACCCGTGCGGCGACCAAAGTACAGGCTGAGCCCGGCCAGCGACAACAGGACAAACGCGTCAAGCCAGCCCATTGATCCGCCACCACCGCCGCCGCCGCCGCTACTGGCAGGTTTGGGTGCCAAGACCATGATCGAAACAGTTTGCGGGGCCCCATTGAATGTGCCGTCATTTGGCGTGATGGTGACCGAATAGTTTCCGATAGGGCCCGCCCCGTTCCAGGTGAATACACCGGTCGCCGCATTCAGACTGCTACCCGGCGGCAGACCACTTGCGAGAAATACCACAGGGTTGTTTTCCGCATCGGTAGCCGACGCAGTAAAGCTCAGGGTGCCAGACTCGCCCACAGTCTGGGCTGGAATCGGGTTGAGAACCGGGGCCGTATCAGACGTGACGCTGACCTGATTTGAGGCGGATAAACCGCTACCATCCGTGGCTTTTACCTTGAATGTGTAGCTGGCCCCGGGCGAAGGCGCAACAAAGGAGGTTGTGGCCGATATGGTGCTACTCAAACTCACGGTGGGACCGGCAATTTGCGTCCATTGGTAGCTGAACGTGGCATTGCCACTGCTGCCCGGCGAGGCCGTCGCCGTGAAGCCGATGGTCGATCCGGTGGGTCGGACACCGGGCAGACTAACGATTGCGGCCACCGTCGGTGCCAGCGAGTTGAGTCGGTCAAGCGCTGCCCTGGCATCGAGCAGGCCGGCGCCGCAGTCGGTGCGAGTCGCGCAGAACGTGCCTGCCGGGTATGGCCGCGCCGAACTGGTCAGCACCGAGCGCAAGGCGTCCGGGGAGATTTCCGGCTGCAGGCTGGCCAGCAGGGCGGCAACGCCCGCCACGTGGGGCGCTGCCTGGCTGGTGCCTGTCAGTATGCCGTAGCTGTCGGCAACCGGGGTGGTGGTTCCGGTGTTCAGGGTTGAGTACACCCCCGCTCCGTCACCCGCCAGCAAAGTGCCAAAACCGCCACCCGGACCGCTGATGACCGTGCCGGCTCCGATGTTGGCGTATTTGGCATTGTCGCCCAGCTTGGTGTGCGCGGTTACCGCAATCACACCCGCGCAATTGGCGGGTTGATCGATTGCGGGCTGACCATCGTTGCCGGTGGCCGCCACCACGACGCTGCCCGCGGCGCGCACGGCATTGACGGCATCCTGGTAGGTAAGTCCGCAGGCCCCCGTGCCCCCCAGGCTCAGGTTAAGCACCTTGGCTTTGTTTGGGTTGGCTGGCACACCCGGGACGTCCAGGCCGGCTGCCCACTGCATGCCAGCGGCAATGTCAGACATGTAGCCGCCACAAACGCCGAGCACGCGCACCGGTAGGACCTTTGCACCAAATGCCACGCCCGCTACGCCCACGCCGTTGTTGGTCACCGCCGCGATGGTGCCGGTCACATGGGTGCCGTGCCAGCTGCTGTTGCTGGCAGGCGAGCCGGAACCGCAGGCACCAGCCAGCGCCCAGTCGCCCGGGTCTGATGCGTCACTGTCGCGTCCATCACCGTCGTTGGCCGTCGTAAAGACACCGGGGCTGTCGGCGCTGATAAAGTCGTAGCCCGGTAACAGATTTGCAGCCAGATCCGCATGCGGGCGATAACCGGTGTCGATCACGGCCACCACCACGCCAGAGCCGGTGGAGAGGTCCCAGGCCGTGGGCAGGTTGGCACCGCCGGGGTAGGTGGCTGGAGCTTGGTAATGCCACTGATGGTTCAGGTAATCCGGGTCGTTGGGCGTAAACAACGGTTGGGCGATTTCGTCGATTTCGGCATAGGCCACGCTGGGGTCCTGCTCGATCTGCTTGGCCAGCGCGAACAATTCCGCGCGGCTAAGCTTTTGGCCCGTTATCGCCACGTGGGTCTGCGAAGTGACCGATTTCAGGTAGGATAAATTGACTGCGCTTGTCTTAGCCAAATTCAAGCTGGCGCTGCTGTCCAGCGTGGCCACCTGGTTACGAGCCGCGAAGAAATCAAACACGCCTGCCTGCGTGGCAGCCTTGTCCTTGAACTTGATGATCAGGCGGTTATAGCGCTGCTCTGTTTGCAGCGGTCCGGCAAATGCCGTGGCTTGTGCATTTGGGGAAGTTTTTCCCTTGGGTGCAAGTTGCGCGATGGAAACGGCGCTGACCGTCGCGATGGATAGTGCTATGACAGCAGCGCCTAAAGGTCTGAAGTTCTTTTTTATTTTCATGAGTTCTTCTCTTTCAGGTTACCGGGCGCGTGTATACGGCCCACTGCGCGGTTCATGCATCATCGCACGGCACGTCAGTGCGGCCATGCCTGCATGGATTCAGGATGGTTTGGCCACAGCGTCGGGTTCCACCCACAGCACGGAAGGAAGGTTTGCCAGACGTTGCAGAATGTCAGCACGACTCTGGCCGGGTTCGGGTTCGATCTGGTAGACCTGGGTATCAGGCGCTACGCTGCTGATGTAAGTAATGCGCGCGTGGATCTGCTGGGCCATGTCCTGCAGGAAAGCGGCATCCAGAAAGGGCATGGTCCGCCTGAATTTCACAATGACGCGCAAGGTCTGAGCGTAAGGCGGTTTCGCTGACGTGGGTGGCGGGCTGCCTTGCATTGAGGGGATGGCTGGAGCCGTTGTGGTGGAACTGCAGGCGGCGGGCAGTGTCAGGAACGCCAGCACGATCACTGTGCCATCACACCATGGGTGACTGTGTTTATCCATGCCTCGGTCCTTATATTTACTATTCATGAAAAATTACAAGAAACATAACATAAATTAATAAGTAGTAGCAAGAAGGTGTTCAGAGGCTCTGACATATCTTTAGGTCGCAAAAATAGCTCATTGGTATCTCTGGGTCCTGACGCTGCCGCGCTTATCGTCGTGACGACGCCAAAATCCCGCCCACAATCAATACAAACGCCAATGCGTGATAGAGGTGCGGTAGCTCCCCCAGAAATGCCGCCGACAGCAGGGCGGCAAACAGCGGCGTGAGGTTGGAGAAAAAACTGGCAATCGCGGGGCCAACACGCTGTATGCCCATGCCCCAGCAGCGATAGGCGAGCACTGCAGGGCCGACGGCGATGAATAGCAAGGCTGCAGCCAGTGGCCAGCCCCAGCTGATGTGTGCATCGGTCAAAGTCCATTCGCTTGCCGCAAACAACCCGGACCAGCCTAGGCCAAAGACAATTTGCGCCATCAAAAAGGCAGCCCAGTCACGGCGCAGGGCGGGCGGCTCTCCGGGTTGCGATAGCAGCCAGCTGTAAAACGCCCAGGCCAAGGTGGCCAGCAGCACATAAAAGTCGCCAGGCACCAGCCGCACCTCTGCCAGCAGTGCCCACTGGCCGCGCGACAGCACCACCAGCACGCCGATGATTGACAGCAGCGCTCCGATGATTTGCTGGCGCGAGATGCGCTGCTTGAAAAAGAGTCCGCCGACAGCGAGCATCCAGACCGGCACGCTGGACGCGACCAGCGTCACGTTGAGCGGGGTAGACGTTTTCAGCGCCAGGTATTGCAAGGCGTTGTAACACCCTACGCCCAGCAAACCCAGCAGTGCGAAGCGCTTCCAGTGGGGCCAGAGGGGGCTGCCCCGGCGCAGTACGCGGTGGGCCAGCGGCAGGAGAATCATGAAAGCCAGCACCCAGCGCAGGAAATTCAGCATCATGGGCGGAACCAGCCCGGTGACAAGACGGCCCACCACCGCGTTGCCGGCCCAGAGCAAGGGGGGAAGCACCAATAAAAAGGCGGTAGCGGGTGTCAGGCGTTGATTCATCGGAAGGACTTTAACAAGCCCGTCTCGGGTCTGCTCTGCGGTTGGTTTAAGTCACTGCAAATGCGGCCAATTCTGTTTCGTGGCACTATGTCGGCTGTTGACTATTTGCCGTTCAGTCCCAGCGATGAACGGATTCACCTGCAATCCACAAACGACAAGGAAACCCGGCATGACATCCACAAGCTCCAAAGCCGTGCGCATTGACCAGCACGGCGGCCCCGAAGAACTCAAACTTGTCGAGGTCCAGGTGGGCGAGCCCGGTACTGGCGAGATTCGCATTCGCCACAAGGCCATCGGCCTGAACTTCATTGATGTCTACCAGCGCAGCGGCCTGTATCCCTCGCCCATGCCGCTGCAGCTCGGGATGGAAGCGTCGGGCGTAGTTGAGGCGGTGGGGCAGGGCGTGACGCACCTCAAGGTGGGCGACCGCGCTGCCTATGCCAGCCAGCCGCCGGGCAGCTATTGCGAGGTGCGCGTGATGCCCGCCAAATGCGTGTGCAGGTTGCCGGATGCGATTTCCTTCGAGACTGGCGCGGCCATGATGCTCAAGGGCCTCACTGCACAGTACCTGCTGCGTCGAACCCTGCCGCAGGGCGGGCTAAAAGAGGGCGACTTTGTACTGTTTCATGCAGCCGCTGGCGGCGTTGGCCTGATCGCCTGCCAATGGGCCCGGGCGATGGGCCTGCAATTCATCGGTACGGCCGGTTCGGATGAAAAGTGTGTCCTGGCCAAGGCGCATGGCGCGGCCTTTGTCATCAACTACAACACGGAAGATTTTGTTGCCCGCGTCAAGGAAATCACTGGTGGTCAGGGCGTGAAGGTGGTCTATGACTCAGTCGGAAAAGACACCTTTGAGCGTTCGCTCGACTGCCTGCGACCGTTCGGCCTGATGGCAAGTTTTGGCAACGCATCCGGCCCGATCGCGCCATTTTCGCCCGGCATCCTGGGTCCCAAAGGTTCGCTCTATGTGACGCGCCAGACACTGTTTACCCACATTGCCACGCGGGAAAGCACGCAGGCGATGGCCGACGAGCTGTTTGACATGGTGACCAGCGGCAAGATCATCATCCGCATTGACCAGCGCTTTGCCCTGGCCGATGTCGCCCAGGCGCATCGTGCGCTTGAAGCCCGCAAAACGACGGGCTGCACCATTCTGACGCTTTGACAAAAACACCGATGGTGACGTGACGGCTAGTCTGGAGCGAGTGGCCACTGCCTTGCACGAAGCCGGTCTGGCCGGGGCGTGTCGCAATAAGCAACTCGCGGCGACGGATCAGTGGGGCCATCTCGCCAAGGCATGGTGGAGCGCGCCACAGTCCGGCCGCTGACACGGTGGAAGCCGCGCTGGCGCGTGAGATATGGGAGGAGGCCGGGCTTTAGGTGGCCGATTTGCAGCCTGTGCGTTACGGCAGGCGCGTCAGCGTTCGTCGGCCCTGCGGCAGGGCGAGTTCACCCTGGAGGCTACTCCCTCCTTGTATTGGGATTGTTCTGAGGTGCTTCTTGAGGCCAGCGTAGCCCGGCACCTGCGCCAAGGCAATCAGGCTATGCCCGGCGAACGAGGAAACCAGTAGCGCGATGGCTGCCAGAAGACTCAACAAATGCTTTCATAAATTTCAAAACAGCCGTTTTCAGATCCTCCTTGATGCCGGTTAGAGCCCTGAGCGGTTGCTGGCTGAAGCGTTGGTGCGCTCGATCAGGAAATCCAGAAACGCCCGTGTTTTGGCTGGCATGAACTTCCGCGTGGGCAGTGCGGCATAGGCTGTCAATCGCCCCAATTTCCAGTTGGCAAGCAAGTGCACCAGTTGCCCATTGGCCAGAAATGGTCTGACGATCAGCTCGGAGGCAGCAAAAAAACCGACACCGCTCAGACCGGCACGCAGCAGCACATCAAAACTCTGGGTCCGCAGCACCGATGTGACGCCCACTTCGACCGGGCTGTCTGGCAGCGCATTGGCCCGGGCCGAGTCAAGCCGCAAGCGTCGACCGGCGCGATCCTGACCGGGTAGCCGCTCGGGATTGAGATAGGCGTGGCGCTGCAAATCGGCAGGCCTTTGGGGTGTACCAGCGCGTTTCAGGTAGTCCGGGCTGGCGCACAGAATCATGTCGCTGGAGCCCAGCGGCCGAGCGACGACGTTGGCGTCAAAGCCTTCGGTTTCAGTCACGATGGTCAGATCAAATGCCTCAATTCGGGTCAGCGGTTGGGTGTCAACGGCCAGATCCAGAAAAAGCCTCGGGTAACGCTCACGCCACAGGGCAATGTTCGGTGCAATGAAGTAGGACGCCATTGTCGGGGTGCTCAGCAGCCGAACCGTGCCCAGCAGTTCCTTGCTGTGGGCGGTCGCCATCGTCTCTGCCTCATCAATGTCCTGCAGGATGCTGTGCAGCCGCGCGCCGTACTCATTGCCCGCTTCCGTAAGCGATAGCTTGCGTGTGGTGCGCTGGAGCAATCGAGTGCCCAGGCTTCGCTCCAGATCAGCCACCAGACGCGTCACCACGGCGGGAGACAAGTCCAGCTCGCGGGCTGCCGCAGCAAAACTACCTTCTTCGACCACGCGTTGAAAAACACGCATTGACTGGAGTCTGTCCATCGCATTCCTTCTGAGTTGCTGTCTTTTGATTTTTTATATTATTTCTAAAACAGCAATAAATAGTTGAGAGTACGGTGATTTATCTTGTCATTCTGCTGTCTTAAAGTTCATTTCATCGATGGGCGAAACAAAACGGCTCACCGAGGCTGGACAGACGAGAAACTCGTTTCCTGCCGTGCCCAGAAATGTCATTCAACTTTTACAGGAAATTCATCATGAATACCAAGTTCGCATCAGCCATCACTCTCGCATTGGTCACCTTGGCCGCAGGCAACGCGCTGGCCGCGGACCCAGCCGTTGCCAAAACACGTACTCAAGTCCAAACGGAACTCTTCGACGCCCAGCGCACCGGTAACGTCATAGGCGACGAGTCGGGCAGAAAGCTCAATGAGATCAACCCCGGTCAATACCCGACCCAAGCGGTCGCACAGAGTCGCACTCGGGCTGCGGTCCAGGCTGAACTGCGTGAAGCCCAGCGTACCGGTGACATCATGTTTGGTGAGTCAGGCCAGAAACTCAACGAAATCAATCCTGCTCAGTATCCAGCCCACGCCGTAGCGCAAGGCCTTACTCGTGGTGAAGTGCGGGCTGACTTGCGCGAAGCCCAGCGCACCGGGGATCTCATGGACGGCGAGTCTGGCCGCAAGCTCAATGAGCTGAACCCTGGCCGGTATTCGTTCAAAGGTTGATCTCACTCATTCTGGACGAAGACTGCTGAACAAAGAAGGAGCTTATCTGGCCTTTCTAACGCGCAGCAATTCGTCAAGGATCAGGCAGGCAGCGCCGACGGTGATGGCGCTGTCTGCCAGGTTGAAGGCGGGAAAATGCCAACGGCCATAGTAAAAATCCAGAAAGTCCACTACATAACCGTGCAGGCTGCGGTCAATCACATTGCCTAGCGCTCCGGCCAAAATACAGGCCAGGGCAAACGAGAACAGTCTTTGCCCAGCATGCGACTTGAGCAGCCACACAATAAGGAGCGCTGCCACCATCCCGATGGCAGTAAAAAACCAGCGCTGCCAGCCCGAGGCTCCGGCCAGAAAAGAAAACGCAGCCCCGGTGTTGTGCACCCGCACGATATTGAAAAAGCTGGTCACGTAGGTGGCTTCACCCAATTGGTAATAACCCAGGATCAGCAACTTGGTGAGCTGGTCGGCAATCAGCAGCAGCAGCGCCAAGCCCAGCCAGGGCAGCATGGTGCCGGAGCGCCGGCCAATGGCGGCTCGGGCCATTATGCAAACTTCCTGTCTTCACCCGGGCCGTACAGGTTGGTGATGCAACGGCCACAGAGGGTCGGATGGGCCACGTCCTGACCGACGTCGGCCTCATAGTGCCAGCAGCGCTCGCATTTCTGGGCGGTAGAGGAAGTGACTTGAACTGTCAACTGATCTTCTGCAAAGAGCGCTACGGCGGAGGTGATGAACACGAACTTCAGGTCTTCTCCGAGAGACGCCAAGGGCAACAGGTCGATGGCAGGCAATCCAAGCGACACATTCGCCTGCAAGGACGATCCCACCTTGCCTTCAGCTCTCAAGGCTTCAATATCCTTGTTCACCGCATTGCGAATCTCGCGAATGCGCGACCACTTGGTCAGCATGGAAACGTCGGGTGCGGGAAGCTCGGTGTAGGTTTCCAGAAAGATGGATTCCGACTCGCCGAATATTTTCCAGGCTTCTTCAGCGGTAAAGCTCAGGAACGGCGCCATCCAGCGCAGCATGGCGTGCGTGATCTGCCACAACGCGGTTTGCGCGCTGCGCCGTGCCAGCGATGTGGGCGCTGTGGCGTACAGCCGGTCTTTCAGGATGTCGAGGTAAAAGGCGCCCAGGTCTTCACTGCAGTAGATTTGCAGTTTGGAAACCACCGGGTGGAACTCATAGACCTCGTAGTGCGCCAGGATATCGGCCTGCAACTGCGCTGCGCGGCTCAGCGCGTAGCGGTCGATCTCGATCAGCTCGTCAAACGGCAGCGTATCTTTTATGGGGTCGAAGTCGCTCACGTTGGCCATCAGAAAACGCAGTGTGTTGCGGATGCGGCGATAGGCGTCCACTACGCGCGCCAGAATTTTGTCATCAATCGCGAGGTCGCCCGAGTAATCGGTGGAGGCGCACCAGAGGCGAATAATTTCGGCGCCCAGTTTGCCGGAGACCTCTTGCGGGGCCACCACGTTGCCCTCGCTTTTGCTCATCTTGCGGCCTTTGCCGTCAACAGTGAAGCCGTGCGTGAGCAGGCCTTTGTAAGGCGCATGGTCATACATGGCGCAGGCCGTCAACAGTGACGAGTGAAACCAGCCGCGATGCTGGTCATGGCCTTCCAGGTACAGGTCAGCCGGCCAGGTCGACTGCGCCGCATGGCTGTGCCGAAGGACGTGGTCATGCGTGGTACCGGAGTCAAACCATACGTCGAGAATATCGTTGCTCTTGATGTAGTCGGGGGCATCCGCGCCAATAATGGATTCAGCGCTCGCCTTGCTCCAGGCCTCAATGCCGCCAGCTTCGACCATGCCGGCCGCCTGGTCCATGATTTCCATGGTGCGCGGATGCAATTCGCCCGTGGCGGTGTGGATGAAGAAGGGCAGTGGCACGCCCCAGTTGCGCTGGCGGCTGATGCACCAGTCGGGTCGGCCGGCGATCATGCCCTGCAAGCGCACTTTGCCGTTTTCGGGATAAAAGCGGGTTTCCTCGATCGCGGCCAAAGCCAACTGGCGCAGCGTTTTGCCGGCCTTGTCCTTGGGGAACACGCCCTGGGTACCCGATGTTTCTTCGTCCATGCGGATGAACCACTGGGCGGCTGCACGGTAGATCACCGGCGTCTTGTGACGCCAGCAGTGCGGGTAGCTGTGGAGGATGTTTTCGGTGGCAAACAGGCGCCCGTGCTCGCGCAGCGTCTCAATGACGACGGGGCAGGCTTTCCAGATGTTCATGCCACCAAACAGCGGCAAGTCGTCGACATAGCGGCCATTGCCCTGCACCGGGTTCAGGATGTCGTCATAGGCCATGCCATTGGCCACGCAGGAGTTAAAGTCTTCCACCCCATAGGCGGGCGAGGAGTGCACGATACCCGTGCCGTCGTCGGCGGTGGCATAGTCGGCCAGGAACACCGGGCTGAAGCGCCGATAACCGGCATCTGCGTCATATAGCGGATGCATGAAGTTCAGCAGCGCCAGGTTTTTTCCTTGCGTCGTCGCCAGTACCGTGCCGGTGAGTTGATAGCGTTCCAGGCACTTGTCCAGCAGCACGGCCGCCAGTAGAAGCAGGCCGCGTTCGGTATCGACCAGTGCATACTCAAGTTCGGGATTGAGGTTAAGCGCCTGGTTGGCCGGAATGGTCCACGCGGTAGTGGTCCAGATCACGGCAAAGACGTCTTTGGCAAGGCTGGGCAATCCAAAAGCTGCTGCCAGCTTTTCGGGCTCGGCGCATTTGAAGCCGACGTCCAGCGTCTGGGATTTTTTGTCGGCGTATTCGATCTCGAATTCGGCCAGCGACGAGCCGCAGTCGAAACACCAGTACACGGGTTTCAGACCACGGTAGACAAAGCCGCGTTCCATGATGCGTTTGAGCGCGCGGATCTCATTGGCTTCATTGCCGAAATCCATGGTGCGGTAGGGGTTGTCCCATTCGCCCAGCACGCCCAGGCGTTTGAAGTCGGCCATCTGCCCGGCAATTTGCTCGGTGGCAAAGGCGCGGCTCTTGGCTTGCACTTCATCGCGCGGCAGGTTGCGCCCATGCAGTTTTTCAATGGCGTTTTCAATCGGCAGGCCATGACAGTCCCAGCCCGGCACATAAATGGCGTCCAGCCCCTTGAGCTGGCGCGCCTTGACGATCATGTCTTTCAGGATTTTGTTGACAGCGTGCCCGATGTGGATCTGGCCGTTGGCATAGGGTGGGCCATCGTGGAGTACAAATTTGGGTGCGCCATAGCGTGCGGCACGCAGCTTTTTGTAAATGCCTTTCTCCTCCCATTCCCGGACCCAGTCGGCTTCGCGCCTGGGTAGATCACCACGCATGGGGAAATGGGTGTCGGGCAGGTTGAGGGTGCTGCGGTAATCGGTTTTGTTGTCGGACATGGTCAATTCGGGAAGGAGCTTCGACAGGCTCATCCCGAACGGGGTCAGATCGGAACGTAAAAAATAGCCGCTCGCCTGAGCCTGTCGAAGGGGGCGGAGCACCTGAAACGCAGCGTTAAATTCGGTCGCGCGTAGTCTGGCGACTGGTTTCCGTGTGCATGGGGGCCGGAAATGCTTCAGGAGTTTGGGCAAAAAACACCCGCGCATCGTTGCAGTCTTTGGCAATGCCCGCCTTCAGGCTGTCCAGAGATGCGTATTTCAATTCGTCGTGCAGTTTGTGTAGCAGTTCCACGCGGATGATTTTACCGTATGCCCCTTCTGGGCCCAGACTGGCCGGCCATTCAAGGCAATGGGTCTCCAGCAGCACGCGCCCGCCGTTGACGTCATTCGGGTCCAGCGAAGGCCGGATGCCCAGGTTGGCAACCCCGGGCAGCGGTTGCGCGGCCAAGCCTGCCACCCTTACCGCAAAAATTCCGCTGGCGGCCGGGTTCCAGTGGGTAAAGCGCAGGTTGAGTGTGCGAAAACCCAGCTCGCGGCCGAGTTTGCGGCCCTTCACCACATGGCCTGAAATACTGTAAGGCCGCCCCAGTAAACTTGCCACACGTGTCAGTTCGCCGTGCGTCAGCGCGTCGCGCACCGCCGAGCTGGACACCCGCGTTTCATGGATTTCATAGCTGTTCATGCGCGCAACGTCAAAACCCAGGCGCTCACCGGCTGCATCCAGCATGGCATAGTCGCCCGCGCGTTTGGCGCCAAAGCGGAAATCATCGCCCACCAGCACATATTGGACCCCCAGGCCGCGCACCAGTACCTCCTGGATGAAGGCGTCGGGTGGCTGCGCCGCCAGCTTCGCATCAAAGCGCAGGATCACGCATTGGTCGATGCCGCAACGCGCCAGTTCGATGAGCTTGTCGCGCAGCGTGGCAATGCGCGCCGGTGCCAGCTCGGGTTTGCGGGCGAGCGCGGCAAAATAGTCACGTGGATGCGGCTCAAAGCTCATGACGCAACTCGGCACGCCGCGATGCTCGGCCTCATTTTTTAGCAGCGCCAGCATGGCCTGGTGGCCGCGGTGCACGCCGTCAAAATTGCCAATGGTCAGGGCGCAATGGGGTGCCAGATCAGGATGAAGGTAGCCACGAAAAATTTTCATGAGGCCGATTATCGTTTTTATAGCGGCAAAGCCAGCTTGGGTGAGGTCTGGACGTGGCTAATTGGGAACCAGGCGGAGTTTGTCATGTTTTTTGTCATGTTTTCAATGTATATTAATAGATAGATAGTCAGATACCGTGTTTCCATGTTCATGGAGGTTCGTTTTGAAGGTCTTGAAACTCTCAGCCCAGGGATTGCCACAGTCGTGGATCAGCCTTGAGGAGGCCGTGTTGCATTACGCGGCCGATGAAGTGCGCTGGGAGATTGGCGCACGGGTGGTCACGTTTCACGGTGGGCACAATGCGATCACGGGCGAGCAGTCCATCATCACCGTCAACAGCATCATCGGCACCAAGGGCATTCCGGGTATCAACCCGTTTGAACTCAAGCCCGGCCTGACCAACGGCAAGCTGTTTGCGCGCGACCGCAATCTGTGCGCTTACTGTGGGGACCACTTTCACGAGGAAGACCTGACGCGCGAACACATCATTCCGTTTGCACAAAACGGCATCGACACCTGGATGAACGTGGTCACCGCCTGCCGCGCCTGCAACCACCGAAAAAGCAGCCGTACGCCTGAGCAGGCCCACATGCCATTGCTGTATACGCCTTATGTGCCCAGTCTGTGGGAAGATTTTATCCTGCGTAATCGCCGCATTCTTGCCGACCAGATGGAGTTTTTGATGGCGCATGTGCCCAAGACCTCACGCTTGCTGGCGTGAGTGGGCGTTCTCCAGGAGAGGCTTGGCGTTGATTGGAAATACGCTGTCTGTTGGCAGCATCCCGCCACAGTTGTCTTTCGGTTCCTTGAATCGATTCAGCATCCCCGCGCGACTGCTCTTTCAACGTAAGCGCTCAATTAACTACGTCTATCGGCGGCGTTCCAAATGAGAGATGCTATGTGTCCATGTAGATCAACATGGACACGTATGATGGAAATGAACTCAGAGTTGTTGGGCTGACTGGTAACGGGACGCAAGCGAGACGGACGGTGCCAATATGATCCTGAGGCAAAGCTGGAGTTGGTTCGTGAGTGCTTGAAGCCTGGCGTATTGGTGGTACGCATGGCAATGCAGCACGGTATCAATGCGAATTTGCTTCGGTCGTGGATTACGAAGTCCCAGGGGGCGAAGTGCCATTAGCGCGCAACAGGCTGTGCCAGCGAAGGGGGTAGAAGCCTCACATGCTTTTGTCCCGGTGCAGATCCAAGCACCCGTACCGCGGGCGACGCAGACGATGCCCGTAGACGTGTCCCGCGCTCAGAGCAGTCTGCCGGCGGTGCCATCGTGCAGGAAGACGCCCTGCTGCATGCGCTAGACCATGGCGCCCTGCGCGCCGCCGGGTTGGACGTGTTTGCCACCGAGCCCCTGCCCATGGACTCACCCTTGCGCACGCGCCCCAAAGTCACCGCGCTGCCACATATCGGCTCAGCGACGTTTNNGGCCTTGGCGGGCGAGCGGCCACCCGCTGTCTTTGACTTTCCACCGTCTAGATAGCATCGATCACAATATGCGCAATCTTTTCAATTATCTAAGGAGGTACTTTCCATGCAACTCACTGACCAGACATGTCTACCACACGACGGCACATCCGGTACCTTGGCGGCGCGTGTCTGGCGCCCCGATGTTGACGGCCCTTCCATAGTTGCCGTGCGTGGTGACGGCGCAATCGACATCACACACATCTTCCCCACCATGCGGGATCTTTGCGAAGCGTCAGATCCTGCAGCCGCTTTGAAGGAAGCCAGTGGCCAGCGGATCGGTTCACTGGCCGAACTATTTGGGAATACACCACCCGACACACGCAACCCGGCGCGGCCTTGGTTGTTGGCACCGGTTGACCTGCAGGTTATCAAGGCGGCGGGCGTCACATTCGCAGTGTCGATGCTTGAGCGGGTGATTGAAGAGAGGGCACGTGGTAACCCAGCGGCGGCCGCAGCCATTCGCGAGCAAATCGTGGCGCTGGTCGGAGATGATCTATCCAAATTGAGGCCTGGGTCGCCGCAGGCCATGGCGCTCAAAAAGGTGCTGATTGCCCAGGGCGCCTGGAGCCAATATCTGGAGGTTGGTATTGGGCCGGACGCAGAAATTTTTACCAAGGCGCCGCCCATGGCCGCAGTGGGCACAGGTTTTGATGCCGGCCTACATCCCTCTTCATCCTGGAACAATCCCGAGCCCGAGCTTGTGCTAGCGGTGAACTCCCATGGTGAAATTGTGGCGGCTACCCTGGGCAATGACGTCAACCTGCGCGATGTGGAAGGCCGCTCGGCTTTGCTGCTGGGCAAGGCCAAAGACAACAACGCATCCGCAACTATCGGTCCCTGTTTGCGCTTTTTTGACTCTACTTTCTCGCTTGATGACGTGCGTCAAACCACCATTTCATTGACGGTTGTGGGTGAAGACGGCTTCACGCTCGAAGGATTTTCATCGATGTCGCAGATCAGTCGCGACCCAGTGGATCTGGTGGGACAGATGATGGGCCCGCATCACCAATATCCCGACGGCGCCATGCTTTTTTTGGGTTGCATGTTCGCGCCGGTGCAGGACAGGGATGCCGTGGGCGGCGGCTTTACTCACAAGGAAGGAGACATCGTCACCAGCTNNAGAAGGAGACATCGTCACCATCTCGGCCCCGAAACTTGGCGCACTCGTCAACCGGATGACGCGCACTGACAAGTGTCCGCCGTGGACATTTGGCAGCTCCCATTTGATGCGCAATCTGGCTAAGCGAGGTTTGCTCTAGTCGGCCGCCAGGCAGCACCTGCGCACACTAAGACCTCAGCGCGTGAACGGCACGACCAGCTGGTGCTGCTCGCCCAAGCCCTCAATGCCCAAGGCGATCACGTCGCCCTTCTTTAGATACAGCGGTGGCTTCATGCCCAGGCCCACACCGGGCGGCGTGCCCGTGGTAATTACGTCCCCGGGCATCAAGGTCATGAACTGGCTCACGTAGCTGATCAACTTGGCAATACTAAAAATCATGGTTCGGGTCGAGCCGATTTGCATGCGTTTGCCATTGAGATCCAGCCACATGCCGAGTTTTTGCGGATTGGGCACATCATCGCGCGTCACCAGCCAGGGGCCGAGCGGGCCGAAGGTGTCGCAGCCTTTGCCCTTGTCCCAGGTGCCGCCGCGCTCAATCTGGTACTCGCGCTCGCTGATATCGTTGACGGTGCAGTAACCCGCAACAAAGCTCAAGGCATCTTTTTGCGACACGTACTGCGCTTTCGTGCCGATCACCACTCCTAACTCTACTTCCCAATCGGTCTTCTTGGAACCCTTGGGCAGCATGACCGGGTCATTGGGCCCCTGAATGCAGGTGGTGGCCTTCATAAAAACAATGGGTTCTTTCGGAATCGGCAGTCCCGACTCGGCTGCATGGTCGGCGTAGTTCAGGCCGATGGCAATGAACTTGCCGATGCCGTTAACCGGACTGCCCATGCGCGGCGAGCCTTTGACGAGCGGCAAATTTGCCGTCTTGAGCTTGCGTAGCCTGGCCAGTGCGGCATCCCCGAGTTGATCGGGGCCTATGTCCTTGATCACTCCGCTCAAGTCGCGCAGCTTGCCTTCGGCATCAATGAGGCCGGGTTTTTCTTTGCCCGGGTTGCCATAACGAACGAGTTTCATGGTTGTTTCCTTTGAGTTGATTGTTGGATTATCAGTTGAGGTATCCGGCCAGATTGGGCTGGTTCATATGGTCATGCCTCCGTCCACCGAGAACAGCTGCCCGGTGGCAAACACCGATTCGTCGCTGGCCAAGTACACCACGATGGGTGCAATTTCATGGGCTTGGGCCAAGCGTCCCATGGGCTGGCGCGCGATGAAATTCTTGCGCGCCTCAATCGGATCTGCGTAGCTGTTGATGCGGTCACCCAGTGAGGGTGTATCCACGGTGCCCGGGGCAATGGCATTGCAGCGAATGCCCTGTCCCACAAAATCGGCGGCGACCGATTTGGTCAGACCCACCACGGCAGCCTTGCTGGTGCCGTAGGTGAAGCGGTTGGGCAGCCCCTTGAGGCTGCTACACACGCTGGCCATGTTGATGATGCTGCCACCGCCCGCCTCAAGCATCTTGGGCAGCGCCGCCTGGATCATCCAATACTGCGCGCGCACGTTCAGGTTAAAGGCGAAGCTCCACTCGTCATCCGTGGCCTGCAAAATGCTGCCGTTGTGCACAACCCCTGCGCAGTTGAAAAGTACATTGACCGGCGCGATGCGCGCCACCAGGTCCTGGATGGCGGCCTTGTCCATCACGTCCAGCCGGGCCGTGGTGACATTGGCCACGTCGGCATAACTCTCCAGCAGCTGGGCGTTGACATCGGTGGCCAGCACCTGCGCGCCCTCGGCGGCCATCGCCAATACACTGGCGCGACCAATGCCCTGGCCGGCAGCTGTGACCAGTGCTGTTTTTCCTTTGAGTCTCATGGCTTCTCCATTGATTAAGAAATCGAGCCCGGACCACCCACGATAGGGTTTTCCCGGATGTTGAATATTGCAGATCGTGCAATTATTGATTGGCCTTACCACTTGGCCAATTGAGATTAACCCTTATTCACTTTAATTAAAACAGGTAAACCC
>DHWX01000105.1:33270-35247 GCA_002413395.1 Polaromonas sp. UBA5171
TTGATCCGAAATTACATCCGCCATCAAGAACAGGAAGACGAAAGACTGGATCAGCTTGACCCCCCGGGTTCGACAGTTGTAGCGGTAAAACCCGCGACAGTTCCAATGAAATCAAGCACTTAGCAGTCGAATTAGCAAGTTTGTGTAATGGCGCGAGTTGTTGAAACGTGTCGCATTTTTCTCCAACAAATAGCAGTGATATAGTAGTGGCGTGTTTATTAAACTAACCCGCCGCGGCCCCAACGAATACGTCCAACTCGTAGAGGCCTACCGCGACGCCGCCGGACGCCCCAAGCAACGCACGGTGGCCTCTCTGGGGCGTCTTGATCAGATCAACACTGAGCTCAATTCAGTAATCTCTGGGCTGCTGCGTGTTACCGGCCAAACCCCCGTTGCACCACCACCCGCGCCCACCGTGAGCTTCGAGGCGGCACGCGACTTTGGTGATGTCTGGACACTTACCGAACTGTGGAACTCGCTGGGCTTTGATCGCTTGCGCCAGGTGTTTAGGCGCACCCGCCACGCCATTGACGTGGAGGCCCTGATTCGCGTCATGGTGCTCAACCGCTTGTGCGATCCAGACTCCAAGCTCGGAGTGCTGCGCTGGTTGCAGACGGTGACCTTGCCGGGCGTCACCTTGGAGTCGATTGATCACCAGCACCTGCTGCGTGCCATGGATGCTTTGGTGGAGCACAAGGATGCGGTGGATGGCGTGATGGCCCGCTTGCTACGCCCCTTGGTCGATCAAGACCTGGCGGTGGTGTTCTACGACATGACCACCATTCGCACTGCGGGGCTCTCTGAGCAGGAAGATGATGTGCGCAAATTCGGCATGTCCAAGGAAGGCGTGGTGGCACGTCAGGTCATGTTGGGCGTGGTGCAAACCGCTGAAGGTTTGCCTCTTTACCACGAGGTGTTTGACGGCAATACGGCAGAGGTCACCACCCTCAAGGGCGTCATCCAAAGAATCGTCAAGCAGTTCCCTATCAAACGCATCATCGCGGTGGCGGACCGCGGCCTGTTGTCTACCGATAACCTGGCCGATTTGCAGACCATCACGTTGCCCGGTGGGGGAGTGCTGGAATTCATTCTGGCGGTGCCGGGAAGGCGCTACGGCGACTTCGTTGAACTCTTGGAGCCGATCCACTCGCAGCAGTGTGCCAAGGCCGAAAAAGAAGTGTTGGGTGAGACCGCCTGGAACAAGCTTCGCCTGATCGTGGCGCATGACCCGTTGGTCGCAAAGGAGGCGACTACTAAGCGTGACACACGCATTGCAGAATTGCAAAAGCAGGCTGCGCAGTGGAGCGGCAAACTTGATGATCAAGACACCGGCAAAAAGGCGCGTGGGCGCAAGCTCTCGGATGGCTGCGCCCGTGCGCGCTTTTACCGTGAGGTGTGCGATGCCCATCTGTCGCGCATCATCAAGGTGGACCTGCAAAGTGAGTTGTTCACCTACGATATTGACGACAGAGCGCTTACGCATGCTCGGCTGATGGATGGCAAGTTACTGCTGGTGACCAACACCCCAGACTTGACGCCAGAGGAGGCGGTTAGACGCTACAAGTCTTTGGCTGATATTGAGCGTGGGTTTCGGGTTCTGAAATCCGAAATCGAAATTGGACCGATATACCATCGTCTGCCAAACCGTATCAGGGCGCATGCAGCCATTTGTTTTATGGCGTTGATTCTGTATCGGGTGATGAGGATGAGGTTACGCAGTAGCGATACCCAGCTCTCGCCGGAGCGCGCGCTCGATAAATTGCGTCGCATTCAGCACCATCAGGTGGTCGTCAATGACACGCAGCCGGTGGCTGGACTCTCCACCATCAACCAGGAA
The DNA here is from genome assembly GCA_002413395.1 of Polaromonas sp. UBA5171. Classification (GTDB taxonomy): domain Bacteria; phylum Pseudomonadota; class Gammaproteobacteria; order Burkholderiales; family Burkholderiaceae_C; genus Polaromonas. The sequence goes on from DHWX01000105.1 coordinate 35,108, forward strand.
CACACCGCCATTCTGGCGGCGCTGACCATCAAAAAACCAAGCCTAAATACTCAGTTGACCCTCTTGTAGTGGCACGCTTGACTTGCGCCACTATATGAATCAATGACTTACGCTCTCAACTGTCGGACCCGGGTGACCCC
>DHWX01000079.1 GCA_002413395.1 Polaromonas sp. UBA5171
ATTTGATCCGCGCTTCCCTAATACCGAGCAAGCTCAATGACTTGCCACTGAAGAAGACGCCGGTGATGCACCCACTTTCCTTGAAACAGTTTTGGCAGCGCGGGCGGTTGCCGTCGCCCCGCGTTCGATGCCTCTTGCGGCAGCCTTTGCACCGCGTTCAACACCACTGGTAGCAGCGTGCGCGCCACGCTCGACCCCATGTGCACCTGCTGTCACGCCTTTTTTGATACCGCTAGCAGCGGCCTTTGCACCACGCCCTATTGCCTTCTCTACCTTTACAACGACAGACGGTGGTGCGCCCGCAACGGGCTGAGCAATCTCCTCCGCTCTGGCTGAAGCACAGCCGCAAAACATGACAGCCAGAAACGCAAGCTTGATTGGAAATAATGGGTTCATGAATGAGAAGGCAAGCATCAATCGGACCATGATACGCGTGTGAACCTTTCCATGGTACAGGGAGATGCTCGCAAAGCATGCCCGGTAACCGAGGTTTGCGACCTTTTTGCCGTCGAACGTTTGAGTCAAGCGGAGCCGCGCCGCCCTGCCTAGAACTTGGCGCCCTTCTCGTGCAGCAGCGCCCGCAGCGCCGAACGATGACAGCGTTCTTCATGCTCGCAGTAGCAACCGACAGAGAAGTTCGTTTGGTGCGATAACGTGGCAAGGAGCTCGATGACATGCGAGTTCTCTGGACGCTCCATCTCGGCGCGGTACTTCCTGATGAACGCAGCCCATTGACCTGGAGTCTTGGCCTCCTGCCCCAACTTCATGGTCGCGACGTCAGGAGCAAGGTTGGGAAACCATACGTCGTACCAGTTATGCGAAGCGAACTCAGCCTTGGGAACACCCCTCGGGGGACGACGGACTGTCCCGATGCGCGTGCCTTCGTCAACGGCCCTGGCAGTTCCTAGGCGAACAACACGAACGACCATGATCTCTCCTTGATGACGCCGAATCGGGATAGGAAGAAGCCTCCCGGCCCCTCCCTCCCCACACCACCGGACATACGAGTCACTTATCCGGCGGTTCCTTGAACCTGCGTTGATTTCATGCTGCCCTGGCCAGTGCCAACTCGGGCAGCCCCGTCTGACGAAACAGTCTTGCCGGGAGTGCCAGACTCAGTGCTGGCGTTTGACTCAGCCGCCATGGGCCATACGCGCTCTTGCTTGTATTCCAAGCCTCGCGCACCGTGACCCCACGCTTTCTGAGTTCGCGGTAGCCCGCGCTGCCCCATTGTTTCCATGCGTAGCATCGTAACCGCCGTCGCACCCATTTGTCGATCTCGCACAGAGGGCTCAACACTTCGGCAATTCCAAAATAAGCTTTCCACCCGGCCAGGGCGGCCTTCAATTTTTGCACGATGTCAATCAAACGGTGACCGCGTGTACGACGGGTCAGCGCGCGAATGGTGACTTTAAGTTTCTCGATGGCCTTGTCGGCCACCTTGATCCTTGCATCGCCCTTGCTGACGGTAAAGCCCAGAAANNTGAGCCGCAGTGAATCGCGCAGGTACGCCCCTTACCCTCCATCAACTTCACCAACGCCCACAACACCCGATTCGCCGGCGTCGCCACGCCCAGCGCCTCGCCGCGCCGCACGATCAGGCCATTGAGATAGTCAATCTCACTGCGCTTGCCGCGCGCCAGGTCTTGCGCAGTGGATGAAAACTGGCTGGGCATGCTGGCCGCGAGCTTATCCACGGCTGCATGCACATCACCCGCCACCTGCACGCCTTCGGCCTGGGCAACGGCCAGGCATTCGGCCACCACGTCGCGCATCACGTCCTTGATGCCTTCACCCGCCACCGTCTTGCCATACGGCAGCTGGGTGATGGCGGAGACGGTGTTGTAGGCGCAGTTGAGGATGAGCTTGGCCCACAGCGCGCCGCGCACGTTGTTTGAAATTTCGGTGGGCACGTCGGCAGCGATCAGGGCCCGTGCCACGGCCTCACTGGCACTGGACGGCTCAATCACCAGCTCGCCACGGCCGTGGTGTTTGACGTGGCCGGGGCTGACCATTTCGGTGGCGACGTACACCACGGCAGCGGCCACCGCGCACTGTGGCAGCACGGTGCGCAGCCGGTCGGCGTTGTCCACACCGTTTTGCAGGCACAGCACCAGCGCATTGAGCGCCAAGTGAGGCAGTATCAGAGCACCGGCCGATTCGGTATCAGTGGATTTGACGCAAAACAGCACCAGCTTCGCGCCTTGCACGGCGCTGGGGTCCGTGCTTGCGGTCAGCTGCACGCGCTCGTCGAAGGACATGGTCTCCATGCGCAGGCCGCCGCGGACGATGGCATCCACATGCTGCGGCCGGGCGATCAGCACCACCTCGTATCCGGCGCGCGCCAGCATGCCCCCGTAGTAGCAGCCCACGGCACCTGCGCCCATCACTGCGACCTTCATGGAATGGTTGGGCTTTTGACGAAGCTGGGGGCTGGTCATGGCAGGCTCGCAGTGGGGCGGAAGGGGAAAACATGATAGCCCTTTAGGGGACGGGCGCATGCTCGTCGCGGTTACCAATATTTATTGTGATGCAAGCATTTTTACTTGTATTTTTAGCAGCTAATGGCGCTCCAGGGAGGAACGCTCAGGACTTCAACGGCACCGAAGCGCGTTGATGCTGCGCAAAGAAATTCCACATCATCAGCGTCGCATCGGGGCCTTCAGGTGCGCTGAAGGCGACGCTGGCGTCCCCGCCGCTCCAGGCGTGGCCAAGCGCGTCAACCTCGCAACGCACCAGTTCTGGTTTCCTGCCGACATAGTAAGTCGCAGTTTTGTAAGCGTGACGAGGGCGGCGCCCACCAAGGCGTGCCGCATAGCTGCGCAATACCGGCTCGGCCTGACCGATCAACGCCGCGTTAAGAATCAGGAACTGCTCGGCCAGTTGCTCCACATTAATGCGCTGCACCACCGGATCGCGCTTGCCGTGAATCAGCAACGCGGGCATGCCGGGGAACAGCGGCGAGGCTTGAGAAAATTTGCGCGCCGCTTCGCGGTACGTCATGCCAGAGCCGTGCTGCATGGTCCGGTAAGCACTCATGGGAGAGTCGCTGGTGCCAAAAACAGGCGCCGAATGCAGGCCGACCGCGGTAATCAGCTCCGGGTGGTGCCAAGCCACGATCATCGCCATGGCGGCGCCAGCAGACAAGCCCGCCACATAAGTGCGCGACGCGTCAAGCCCGTGCTTGCGTTGCACTTGGGCAATCATGTCGGCAATCCGGCTGGCGTCACCCAGCCCCTGCTGCGTCGCCCGCTGGTACCAGGGCCAGCAACGGTGGGAATCGGCTGCCGCCGATTGCTGCGGGTACAGCACCGCAAAACCCTTACGTTCGGCCAGCTCGTTCATGCGCGTTGCCGTAGCAAAGTCAGCGGCGGTCTGCTGGCAGCCGTGCAGCATGACCACGAGCGGACGCGGCACGGCTGCCACGGCACTTGCGCCACTGGGCAGGTACAGCCAGTACAGCATGCGCTGCACCGGTGCCAGTTGCCCGGCATTCGTCGGGGGGAAACAAGCCTTTCGCCAGGAACCGGGTAAGCCGGTAACAAAGCGCGCCTGCGTTGTGGACGACTGGCCGCTACGCTTGACGGCTTTGGCGCTCGCCGCCTTGACAGGATTGGCGCGGCGCGCCGTTGAGGTACGGACGGCCTTGAGCAGCAGGCTTTGCAGCAGCTTGCGGCCCTGCGTCTGCTGGGCCTTGCCCATGCGTTTGATATTTTTGAGCCAGAGACTGGTCAGGTTTATTGCCATCGTGCCTAGAAAGTGGTGGGGGTGGTCAATGTCATGG
>DHWX01000083.1 GCA_002413395.1 Polaromonas sp. UBA5171
AGCGCGTGATCAGCGTTCCTGTGTAGTTAGCCGTAAACGTGGCCGCAGCACTCTTGGCTGCATCCATAGTCAGGTTGCAGGTGGATGCGTTTCCGCTGCAAGCGCCTGACCAGCCCGAAAAAGTCCAGGCAGGGTCTGCTGTTGCCGTTAGTGCTACTGGCGTTCCGCTTGAATAGCTCTGGCTGCAAGCGGTGCCGCAGGAAATTCCTGGCGCCGTCACGGTACCACTGCCAACCTTGCTGACTGACAAGGAAAATATGCCCGCCACCGATGGATAGGCGGTGGATGCTGTTCCACTGACCGTGGCGGAGGAAGAAATTGTCGTGCCAAGGCTGTCTTTGAACGTTATCGTCAAGATCAGATTGGTAGTGGGGATGTCAGGAACGATCCAGTCGAAGTAGCCACGGTCAGGGAGATCCGTCACGACTGATCCGGCCGTGCTGCCAGCGGTGTAGCTGATACTGACCAGACGCGAACCCTGTGGCGAGGCCCACTCCAGCCGCTCCATCCGCCCCAGGGTCAACGACCGGCCGTCAGGTATGTTCGTGAACCCGGCACCAGACGCGCCCCGGATTGCGAAGATCCCATCCGTGGTATCAGCGGCCGAGCCGGAACTGATTCTGAGCATGGCATGGGCCGTACTGGGTATCGTCGACGGCAATGTCACCCTTGCAAAATCCCCCGTGAGTCCGGACGCAAGTGTCGTCGGATAGCTTGTTCCCCCGTCAGTAGATAACTCAACTGTTACTGCGCCGGTAAACGTGCTGCTCCTCATCCAGCTGGCCCAGATGCTCTGCCCGGCATTGAAAACGTCGTCCCGTCCCGGGCTGAGCAAGGTCAGATCAGCGCTCATGACGGTAAACGACGGACTGCTGGTCTGAAGGCCGGTTGCTGCGCCAGCACTGTTTTTGCAAGAGACCGCCATGTGATGACTGCCAAGGCTGGTGCCTGCCGGAATTCTCACTACGGCATAACCAGTGTTGGGAAGATTCGCCGGCAGTGGGGTGGTGCCGTCCAGCGCGTTGAGCGCGGTGGAGCCGTCCAGGGTAATGTCCACATAAGTGCAGCCAGGGGCATACCACCTGACGGTACGGGCACTTCCCTGTGCGTATTCACCGCTCACCGGTTCGGAGACGGTCAATTGGGCGGCACCAAACGCGGCTGACTGGAACGGGTAGCGGTCAGCGACCGGCCCGTTGATATCATTCGCGAGGTCATAACTGATGGCGGTGAAAGGTGTATTGCTGGGGTTGCCTACAACGGGCCACTGGCTCCAGTAGTTGCCCCCAAGATTGCCGCCCCAGTCAAGATTGGGCGAACTGGAGGGTTGAACGAGACGGTTCAGTGTCGAGCCGAGCATCCGGTTGCCGAAAAACTCGAGCCCGGTAATCGTTCCATCATTCACCCACAGTCCTCGATTCATGGTGTCCGAGGTATTGCCTAAAACCCTGCTTCCGGTAACGGAGCCCTCAAAGTCAAACGCGCTTTGACATACCGGGGAAGGGGTGCACGGTTGGCTGGCTCCACTGAACCCGGTTTTGGGCGAAACGTAGTTCATGACGACGTCGGTATTGTCCGATGTCCTGACAATAATATTGTCTGTTCCATTGTAAAAAACAGAGTTGCTCTGCAGATGATTTTTCGCAGGTTTGACTTGGTAGGCAGGCACAGGACAAAAGGTGAATGTGTCACTGGCACCGCTGAGGAACAATCCGGCGTCTTTATTGTTATGGGTCAAATTTCCAAGCAGCATATTACTGTTGGACAACCATATGGTCATGCCGGCTTCCGGCCCGCCCTGAACGTCATTGCCGTAGAGCCATGTGTTGTTGGCACTGCAGTTCACCCACATGCCGGTTCCAGCAGTACGGCCAGCAGCCCAGCCATTGGAAATAATAGAATTCTTGCCGGCATAGTTGTCCAGCGTCTGTAGCGTTGACCCACCCGCAAGACTGTTGTTGTGAAAATCAACCCCGTCGTCCCGGTGTCCCTGGACGGTATTCAATTCAAATCGATTGTTTTGGGTGTTATAAAAAACAACGGCACCGCCATTGACAGTGACTGTCGCCGGGGCTACTGCCGGAGTGCCCAGTATGTTGTTGGTGATGACATTGTGAGACCCCCCGTCAACTGCGAGCGCGTTGTTGCCGCTGGCAGTGGTGCTGATCACCGTTGAATTCATCAGCAGCGTTTCTGTTGAATTCCTGATATTGAAACCGGTCGAATAGGATGTAACTTGCACGCCATCCAGGGCAACCCGGTCAACCTGATCCAATAGAACACCGAATGAGGTCGGCGTATTGGCCGTCGCGTTAATAACAACATTCTTCAGTGTGATATCACTCAAGCGAAAGGTCGTCTCGGAAATACTTGCGCCACCTGCCGCTGACGAAATGGTCAAATTTTCCAGCGTCGCGCCACTGGGGTTGCCAACTTTGGCTATTTGAGTGCCAGATGAGTAATCGTATGCGTATGTGTATGAAAAAATCCTGACCGCATAGGAAGTCGTTGCCGGGGCACTTAATGTCACTGCTGCTGGGGTAGAACCCATTCCAACAATCCGCACCCTCTTGGTGACGGCGAACCCAACGTTCCCCCCGGAAGAGGCTGGGAATGCGCCGGTTGCGATTGGCGTATAGACGCCAGGGTTCAACTGCAGGGTGTCGCCATCAGCGGCTGTTTCGACTGCCGCTGTTAAATTGTCACCAGGGTTCAATGTGAATGTTGCCGCAATGGACGAGGTCGATGCGAACAAACTGCCTGCGACTACAGCCAGCCAGAAAAATACATTTTTCATTCAGGATTCCTTCTTGCATGCGCGAATGATGCCGCCCCATTCACTCCAATCATGTGTGGGAAAGGGCTGGGTGGGTGCTTCAACCGGCCGAGTCAATGAGGTCTTCTATTGCACGTCAGAACAGCGGGCAGCCCGGGGTGAAGCGTCGTTTTCCGTTGTTGTATTCATAGCTNNTTTCGTCATGGCTTTCCCAAGTGCTGACACCGCCGCCCGTCACAGACAAAATTTTACCTGACGTATAGCGTTTTGAATCGAGCTCAAAATAACGATATTTGTTGTCAGACAGGTCCGACAAGGGGAATCGTTGAACAAACTCAGTGCCATCCAGCCCCCTCAAACGCAGCTCGGCCTCGCCCGGGTTGCGCCTCATGTAGGTTCCGAACAGCACCCCGATGCGTTTGGTGCCCGACGGATCATTTTGGTGGCTCGGTGTCATGAGAATCTTGATGGATGAAGGCGCGCCAAGTGGAGCGCTGGGCAGCATTTTGTAGGACTCCTGCGCCGTCGCAATACCCATGTCTTCGGGCAGAAGATCTTTTCTCACATAGTAGGGCCTGTCAGGTATCTGTCGGTAATGCTGGTCAATGATGTTTTGGATGCATCCCGCGTACGATTCCCATGGGTATGCACCCCATACTTTCCATTTGTCGATCAGCATGATCTTGGGTCGATAACTATCTATTTGTCGGCAGGCATCGATTTTTATGCCGAATTTCGGATTTTCATTGTATTTTTCCTGCCAAGGAAGATAAAAGAAGTAGCCCGAGGCGGGAAGCCGGTCTGCGGCAATGTACTGAAAATTTTCAAACGAATACGCAATTATCTTGTCGCCCTTGGAAGTGAAAATTTGCGCCAGCTGCGAGAACTCGGTGGTTTCCGGTGTTTGCCGCGATTTGAGCTCCTCCCTGTCGGCCGGAATGACCAGGGAAAGCCTTACCGAGAAGAAAATCATCGCCATGGCCCCCGCCACCAAGAATGATTGGTCGCGCCACTTCATTTGCCAAGGGCTGCCAAAGAAAATCAGCGGAAATGCCAAGCCGGCATAGTAATAAGGTAATCCATGGAAAAAGTGACCACCGCGGATAAGCAGGCTCGCAAACCCGATGCCAACCAGCAGGGAACGCCAGGGAAATCCTTTTTCATCGAACGCAAGTTTGCCTATAGACAAGGCAATCGCGGCGAGTAGCACGGTCCTTTTATAGGGTTGCGTGACATTCGAGATAACGGCGCCAAGCAACGACGATATCGTGTGGCCCCCATCGTACAGAGCGAGAACCTGCGAGTTCATGTACAGGTGGTAGGCCAGATAGCCGGGAATGGAGCCGATATGGAGCAGGAACAGGATATTGAGTCCAACTCCGGCCAGCAGCCACGCCAGGGACTTCCAGAAAAATTCCTTCCGGAGGGAGGCGGCAAAGATCAGCAGCGAAATTGGAAGGTAGGTGATCGCCAGAAACGGCAGCGAACCCAGCAGCAGGTTGCCGATGGCAAGTCCCCTGGGGTTCAGCCGTTCCGGGCAGGAAATGGCAGGAAGCGAGTATTGCGCGAGGCTGATAATCAGCAGCAGGCCCGCTATCACCTGATACAGGTACATGTGGCCAAAAGTACCGGGTAGATAAAGCAGCATCACAGACGCTGTCATGCCTGTATAAATTATGCTGACGTTCCTGTTTTTCAGTAGCGGCGAAAAATAGATGGCAGCAAGCGCAATCCACTGCAGAATCGCTATTGGAATGCGATGCGCCGCAACTCCAAAATCACCTGTTTTCTCAATGATGTAGCCTGTGAGAAAGGTGAGCGGGCCATGATGATTAAAAACCTCTGAGTAAAGAATGCTGCCATTGGCGAGCATTTTCGCCGTGACAATGGTTTCATACTCGTCACCCCATTCGATATAAGTCAGTAGCTTGATCTGATATCGGATGGCCAGCAGCACAAAAATGACGATCATTATTCGGATCATCATTTTCAGCAACTGTTCTCTGTCCATGCGCCCGACCCTTTTTATGGCCGGTTCCGCGCTGTCGATGCTGTTCATTTCGAATCCCCATTTTGGTTGTAAGCACCACGGCAGGCCCGTAAAAGCACCTGCAGCACTGCCAGATTACCTTTAAAGCTGCTGATCTTGGTTGGCACTTCGCCTTTAGGGTAGCGCCGAATAGTCGGCAGCTCGACGCAGCGGTAGCCAAGTTGCGGGGCGCGATAGGAGAGATACGCAAGCAACTCGTAGGTGCTAAACACATCACGAAACGGTGCAATTTTTGGGTCCAGCAGCATTTTCCGGCTGTAGGCGCGAAAGCCCTGGGTGGTGTCAGTCCACTTAAAGCCGGAAAACAGACTCAGCATGGGCGCATGAATGAAACGGATCGCGAAGTCCCGGGATTTGGGTGTGTTCTCGGCTGCCCCGCCTGCGATGAAACGCGATGCCTGTACGAAGTCCACGCCCTGTTGAATTGCCTCAATGAAACGCGGGATCGCTTCCGGGTCATCCTTGTCGTTCCCGTCGATGGTCACGATTCCTTCATAGCCCTGGTCGAGTGCAAAGGCATAGGCGCAGCGCAGCTGGGCGCTCAATTTACCCGGACCGGTCTTGACCAACAAGCCGCGCACGCCTTGCTGTTGCAGGGACTCCCGATCCAGCGAGCCATCGGTACTGCCACCATCCACGATGATGATGTCGGCGACGCCGTCGATCTTGAGCGCCGCCATTCTGGCAAGCAGACTCTTGATACGTTCGCCTTCGTTAATGACCGGTATCACGATGCAGTACGGGTGCTGTCGGCCCAGCCAGAGCGGCGGCTCAAAGGTGGGGACCTGCCAACTGGCGCGAACCGCAGGGGCAATATCAGGCGTCATTGTCATCTTCTTCTTTTAGCCACTCAGACCACTCGGGCCGTAATCAGTGCGACACCAGCGATTACCAGTACGATCCCGGCAGCCGTTGTCCAGTAGAAAGGCTCACGAAGAATCAGCACCGAACACAGGGCAACAGTCGCCACCGCGCCACCGGTCAGTACCGGATGGGCCACATTCAGCGGTAAGCGCGCCAAGGCCGCGGCGTAGAGCAGGAACGCCGCACCATAAAGACCCAGACCCAGCCAGAATGGCCAGTTACTCAATGCCGCCATCGGTTCGCTGAGGGACGGAAACTTTCGGGGCGGCATCATGGCCATCTTCACCAGGACGCTGGCCGAGGCGTTGGAGGCAATGCCGAGAATCAGAATGAGCCATTTCATAAGTTAGCCCCAACTCCGTTATGGCGGTAGTGCCGAATCGCCACGTTCAGTGCGCGCTCAATCGACACTGGATGCGGTTCATTCCTGGTTGCCAGCATCTCGATGGAAACCACATGATTGGGTAGATGCTGCTGCAGCGCCGCTATCACCTTGCCGTGGTCGGTTCCGCCGTCCCCTAGCGGAAGCAGGTCCGGCTCACTGGCGTGGACGTGCCCAATCAGACTCGCCCAGTCTTGCAACACGCGGGCAGGGTCTTCGCCGTTGATGGTGAGCGCACCTGTGTCCAGTTGCATGCGAATTGCCGGGTGGGCGATTTGCGCCACCACCTGCACGGTTTCAGCGCTGGTCGTCATGAAGTTGGCGCCATAGCAGATGGGGTTGGGTTCGAGACAGATCACCACGCCACAGGATTCAGCGATGTCCGCAAGACGTCGAAAAAAAGGAACCGCCACAGCCATGGCTTGCTGATCGCTTAACCCGGTGCGATCCCGATTTTTTGGTGAGCCAAACACCAGCCGCGTCGCGCCCAGCCCGGCGCCGATGCGGCACACCGCAGTCAGGTGGTGCAGCATCGCGTCTTGCACCGCCGGGGGACCAAAGACGTTCAAGCCGGTTGTGCCAAACAACAGCGCCTGCATACCGGTGATTTCGATACCACGCTGCGACCACCAGTTCTTGACCCGCATGATGTCTTCTTCAGTGGCCCTGGCTGGATCCGGGAAATACTTACCTGGAGCGACATCAATCGCATCGACACCAAAGCGATGAAGCAAGGTGGCGATCGTTTCATCTTCAGCGGTATCCCAGGCAATGTTTGAAATCGCCAGCCTCATGGTTTCGCCCCAGAGTCAGGCTTGATCGTGAGCGGCTCAGACTGCGCATAGGTCCTGATGGCCTGGATGGCTTCACGCGCGCTGTACTGGTAATGTCCCGAAGCACCAAAAACCTGAGCGTGGCAGGTCCGCAGGTCATAGCTGGCCGGGCTGTTAGCCAAGGCGTTGTCGAAGGATTTGCCAAAACCTTGTTCAGAAACATCGCCCACGCTGATCGGTTCTGCTGTGAGGTGCACCAACTTCAAACCGGCGTTGAGCGCGGTTTGAATGTCATACCAGAGGCTGACCATCGGGTAAAACTGGAACACCCCGCGGCTGTCAATCTTGTCGAGATTGTTTTCATTCAAGAAATCGAAGATGACGTTCTTGCGCAGTCCAGGGCCAACAAGCCCAGGCAGGCGAACGATCAGATGGTTGGTGAAATGGCTTTCAACAAATTTTTCCAGCAGGCGGCGATGCAGGCCGTAAGCCTGAAGTCCTGCTTCATCGACCGGCGTATTTTCATCCACCCCGATCGGACTTTTGAAGACATCGACGGTGCTGATCAGAACAAAGGTTTTGCACTGGATGGTTTTCAGGTGTGCGATCAGGCCATCAATCTTTTTTCGGTCTTCATCGGGTTTGCGGTTGGCAATCCACTTCTGTGCTGGTGCGCCAGCGCAGACAACGGTATCGAACGATTGACCCTCGATATTGCTGATATTTGTTGAGCGAAAGAGCGATTCAAAGCTTGCCTGCTTAAGCAGCGTGCTTCCTACGAACCCTGAAAATCCTATGAGTGCATTAGCCATTCATTGCTCAAAATTTAGCGAGTTCCTGGGGCCACAAATTGTTCTGCATCCAGCTTTTCCAGAACATCATATATGTTGTCTATTTTTCCACCCAAGACCGAGTAACAACCGGGTAGCTCCGGGTGTTTCTCAAACAGGATAGGCCTTCCGTCGTCATTTTCGTTCTTCATCAGAACGGTTTTGACCTCGAATAACGAGTCCACATACTTGGCATCACGCACTGCCGGGAGATACCGACCCACATCCCGGAGCATGCGGTCGACGCGGGTCTCACGATGGTATTGCCTGAGTTTTTCGCTGGGATCAATGCCTTGCTCATCATTCCAGTGCATATGTGGGGTGTAGCGCACATGGGAAACCGTGTGCAGCCCGCGCGCAGGAAACGGCATTATCGAGAAAAATGGACCATCCATCACGGTGATGCCCAGGCCCTGGAGCGCGGGCGGTACCTGCATCAGTGCCATTTCAGTGATCTCCTGCTTGAGGCCGGTCCGGGTCCCGGCAAAATCACCCTTGAACTGATTAAGCCCGCTGTAGGTACAGTTGAATACGTATCTGCTGGTGATCAATTCCTCAGCCCCGCGATCGGGCTGCAAGGTAGCCAGCAATGTCCCGTTTGACCCGTTCGAAATCGCAGTAACGCGCGTTTCAAAGCGGATCTGCACGCCACATTCTTTCAGCTCACGCTCAGCCCAGCTTGCCAGCTTTGTCGCGTCGAAAGCATATTCTTCGACCAGAAACACATCCTCGATCAGGCGCGGCTCAAATAGCGCTTGCAGCGTAGGGTATGCCGGTTGAATTCTGGCGCCAATCTCCCGGCAGAAGCGTTCAAACTGCTTGGCCGTGACCTTGGAGTTACGCCGTGCAATCGCGTAGAGCTTGGTGAAATCCTGCTTGACTGCATCCGGCCAGTCACGCAAGAACCGGGGCAGATTGACCCGACTGCGATACGCTGTCGTGAAGCTGCGTGGATAGTGATAGCCGTTGTGCACACGGGCCTGGTTGTTGTACGAAGCACGGGTAAGCAGTGCCGGCGCACGCTCTACAAGGAGGATGCGCCTGAGGCCTCGCTGCCTGGCCAGGTAAATCGCAATGGCGGCGCCATAAAAACCACCTCCGATGATGACTGCGTCCTGGCTTGTATCCGCAGTGGACATCAGCCGACTCGCTCAGGGTGCCTGCCCGGTGCCTGCGCCGGCTGTGCCGCCGCCTCTTCGATATTCAACTTTTCACGCCGGGTCATGCGGGCGCTGGTGAACTCTTGCCCAACATGATAAAGCGGGCCCTCATTCGACAGGCTGACCATGTGCAGGATGTACTCACCCAGGACCAGAAGGACGAGCGAGATCAGGAAGAACATGCCCGATTGCTGGAGCGACAGGCTGATCCAGCCCGGTGCAACATCCGCCTTCAGAAAACCGATGGCGATGACATAGATGGAGTACACCAGGTTGGCAGCAGCACCAAACAAAGACAGCGAGGTAACCAGACGCATCGGCGCGCGGGTGGTCGAAACCAGCAACCGCATACCCCGGTCGGTACTTTCTCCCAGCCGCTTCGTATGAGAAATCTTGGGCGTTGCACTGTAGCTGAGATTGACGCGTGCAAATCCCCCGGTGGCGGGTAGGTGGCGATAGCTCATCGCAGGCTGCGGATGCTGAAGAATGAAATTGACAACACTCTTGCTCAGAACCCGATACTGGGGCGCTTCATTGGCCAGATGAATGCCGTTGAAACGCTTGTAAAGCGCATCAAAAACAATGTAAGCCGCCCGATAAGCAAGGCTCTGAGGGGCTTTTTGCTCATTGCTGGCAAATACCACGTCGGCGCCACTGACCGCCTTGTCGAGCATTGCCGGCAGAAAGCCAATGTCATCTGCCAAAGGATCGATGACGGCAACGAAGTCACCCAAGGCATTTTCCAACCCAACCCATGACGCCGTGTCGGCATCCACTTCTTTGGTTAGTGCATAGACCTGCAAATTGGGCAATCCATTCTCTTCCGTCAGAGTTCTGAGGACAGAAATGCTGTCGTCATCTGATGAGTTGTCGATAACGATCAACTCATAATCGCTCACGAGTGAAGAAATTTCTGTCGTGGCGTCTGACAGTATTTTTTTAATATTGGCAGACTGGTTGCGGACGACGAACACAACCGACAAAAAAATTGGAAATAATGCCATTGACAGCCCTCTCAAAAGCTAACGGCAAGATTGGATTATTTGAGCCCAGAAAAGTCACCCAGAACGTCAACTATCCAAGCGGCTCCCGGAATTAGCCAACAGGCAACTCGTTTCTGACTGGGCAGCGCATCCTTGATCAAGTGTAAACGATGACCATTTGATGCCATGGCTTCACGCGGGACCATCATGGGTTTAGCGCCCAGTTTTCAACTTTGAGGCCGGGGTAATCCTTGAAGTCAGCTTCGTTGTTGGTCACGAGGATGATGCCAGTACTCACAGCATGGGCGGCAATGAGGCGGTCTTTTGCGACATTGGCATACAAATCAGTACCCCGAAGCGCGCCAATCGCGCTCACGCTCTTGATGGAACTCGCGCCCATCGGCCATGAAGCTGGGGCTGAACATGGCAAATATCTCGCCGATGTCAGCCAGGGTTTCTTGCGCTACCAGTCGCAACACCAGCGTATTGCCTACGCGGGGCAGACTGACGGGTTCTTGCATCGCTTTGAGCACCACAGGTGGGTATCCTGCACGACCTACCTTACCCTTTTGACCTGACGCCCAAGCCAACGCAGTGGTGAGGTGATCCGCCAGCTTGCGGATTGCTGCAAGACACTCACTTCCTGGTGCAAACCAATGATCTGCTCTTGCCTCCCAGCCACTGCTTGATTGAGGCTGGCGATCTGCCTGTCGCGTTCAACCACGGCTTGGCTGAGTCCGGCGATCTGCGCGTCTCGCTCAGCCATTGCCGCCTCAAGTCCATTCACCCTGGACTTTTTCGCCTCAATCAGACGTGCGTGCTCCCTCAACAAACTCGGCACTTCCAAACCCGATTTGGCGTCATATGAATCAGCCAAGAAATTCAGCTTGCGTGCCAGCAATAGATCAACCGAATCATCGTCCACTTGGCGTTGCCAAACTTCCGCTGCCATCGACGCATCAAAATGGGTGCATGCAGTGTTATACGCTGCCTCCATGCAAATGGCTTGCGTCTTGATATCGAAATTCTTTTCTGCAAACCGACGCCCCGCTTGGCCCATTCTCTCAGCATGCTGCGGATCGGAGAAAAGGGCAACGCACTTTGCAGCGATCTCTTCAGCCGTTCCAGTACGGGTAAGAACAGCGTCAACCCCATCGCTGAACAAGTGCGCAATATTGACATCGGGAGTCACCACCGGTCGCCCCATCGCCAATATCTCAGGAAGCTTTCCGGGCAATCTCAGGTCTTCAAATGGATCGATCTTGCCGGGCTGAACAAAAACGTCAGCCAGAGCGAGAAGATCAGGCAAATCACTTCTGGGAATCACGCCAAGATCGACTACGGCGTGCGCCGCTTCCTGCGGCAACTCATCCATGAAATCCAACGCAAACGGCCCAGTGCGCAAAAGCTTGCAGGGATAACCCAGCCGGTTAATCAACCCCACTGCCCGGCACAAGGTTTCTATGCCGGGCCTGGTAAATCCATTGATCCCGCCGGGATAAACAATGACTCGCTCATTTTCTGCAACACCATATCGCTTGCGCAAAACACTGTCTGCAACTCTTGGGAAAAAGAAATCCAGATCAACCCCGGGCATCACCGTTTCACAGCGCACCCATGGGGGCACCTCGACATTGAGTTTTTCTTGAATAACGACAGCGACATCGGCCATGCCGATGAAACTGCCATAACGAAATGGGTGTGACAAAGCCCCCGGCAACCTGTCGACAATGCTTTGCTCCGTCTGCCTAACTAACGCTTCTTCTTCGAGCCCTAAAGCCCGGCATGAAATCCAGAACTCATGGTCTTCCAGGTAGACCACCAAGGGCGTAGGTCGTTTTGCCATGTATGACGTCACAAAATGCCTAACGTTCTCACGCGGTGTCCATGCGTGAACCACATCGGCAGGCCGTCCATCAGGAAAGACCGCATCGGGGTTATTTAACGCATCGGCATAGAGCACCGGACGAAAAGCCGGGTTGGCGTGTTCACGTATGCTTTCCAGGTTATCCGGAATGGCGACGGCGCAACTGTGCCCCTGCACAGCAAACTCACGCGCGTAAAGCGCCAACGGGTTCGCACTATTGCTGGTCAGATCACCATACAGTACGAACAAGATGTTCATCAATTGCTCAGAAAATCCGCGTAGGCCTTGGCAATACCGTCGCGCAGCGGGGTTTGCGCCTGCCAACCGAGTGCGCGCATGCGGTCCACATTCAACAGCTTGCGCGGCATGCCGTCCGGCTTGCTGGCATCGAACACAATCTCGCCCTTAAAGCCGACCACGCTCATGACCGTCTCGGCCAGCTCGCGGATCGTCACATCCTGGCCGGTGCCCACGTTGACCATCCCCTCTTTAACGCCACGCTCCATCAAAAACACACAGGCATCGGCCATGTCATCCACATACAAAAATTCCCGCATTGGCTTGCCGGAACCCCACACCACCAGTTCTTTATCACCACGAACCTTGGCTTCATGCGCCTTGCGCATCAACGCTGGCAGCACATGGCTGTTGTTCAGGTCGTAATTGTCATTGGGGCCGTACAGATTGGTTGGCATCACCGAGACATACTGGCTGCCGTACTGGCGGTTATAGCTTTCGCAAAGTTTGATGCCGGCTATCTTGGCAATGGCGTAGGGCTCATTGGTTGGCTCCAGCGGGCCGGTCAACAGATACTCCTCCTTGATCGGCTGTGGGCAATCGCGCGGATAGATACAACTCGAGCCCAGAAAACACAGCCGCCCAATGCCCGCCAAGTGGGCACCGTGGATGATGTTCGCTTCAACCACCAAATTCTCATAAATGAAGTCGGCTCGATAAGTGTTGTTGGCATAGATACCGCCCACTTTAGCTGCCGCCATAAAAATATAGGCGGGCTTTTCAAACTTCAAAAAAGCATGAACAGCCTGCTGATCAAGCAGATCCAGTTCGGATCGGGTACGCCTAATAATGTTGGTGTAGCCTTTGGCTTGCAGGTTTCGCACCAACGCCGAACCTACCAAGCCCAGATGGCCAGCAACGTAAATCTTTGCGTCTTTGACCATGCCCAACATTACTCACGCCCCACCGCAACCTTGAAACCCTGGCTCTTGAGCAAGGCATGCTGCCGCGCCTGGTCGAGATCATGCGCCACCATTTCCTGCACCATCTCGTCCAAGGTGATTTTCGGCACCCAGCCGAGTTTTTGTTTGGCCTTGGTCGGGTCGCCGAGCAGGGTTTCCACCTCAGTCGGGCGAAAGTAGCGCGGGTCAATCTTGACGATCACATCGCCAATTTTGGCCGCCGGGGCCTTGTCGCCGGTGATTGACGCCACTCGGCCCTGTTCATTGATGCCTTCGCCCTCCCATGCCAACTCAATACCCAGTTGCCCGGCGGCTTTGTTGATGAAGCTGCGCACGCTGTATTGCACGCCGGTGGCAATTACAAAATCGTCCGGCTTTTCCTGTTGCAGCATCAGCCACTGCATTTCAACGTAATCCTTGGCGTGACCCCAGTCCCGCAGGGAATCAATGTTGCCCAGGAACAGGCAACGCTCAAGCCCCTGTGCAATATTGGCCAGGCCGCGGGTAATCTTGCGCGTGACAAAGGTTTCGCCGCGGCGCGGCGATTCATGGTTAAACAGAATGCCATTGCAGGCATACAGGCCATAGGCTTCGCGGTAGTTGACGGTGATCCAGTAGGCATAGAGCTTGGCCACCGCATACGGAGAGCGGGGGTAGAAAGGTGTGGTTTCTGTCTGCGGCGTTTCTTGCACCAAGCCATACAACTCGGAGGTGCTGGCCTGGTAGTAGCGTGTTTTCTTCTCCAGGCCCAGAAAGCGGATGCCCTCCAGCAGCCGCAGGGCGCCGGTGCCATCGACATCGGCCGTGTACTCGGGCGATTCAAAGCTCACGGCAACGTGCGATTGCGCTCCAAGGTTATAGACTTCATCGGGTTGCACTTCCTGCAAAATACGGTGCAGGTTCGACGTGTCCGTCAAATCGCCGTAGTGCAGCTTGAGCATGGTGTGGCCGGCATGCGGATCCTGGTAAATATGATCAATCCGCTGTGTATTGAACGTTGAGGCGCGGCGCTTGATGCCATGCACTTCGTAGCCTTTGGCCAACAAGAATTCAGCCAGATAAGAACCATCCTGACCAGTGATGCCGGTAATCAACGCTTTTTTCATTTCCCAATTCCCTGAGTTAACAACTAAATCAAACCTGCTGATTTTCCACTATCCGGCCTGGGCTCAAGCCGGGCGATTTGCGCATCAACCATCTTGCCAACCATTTCATCAAAACTGATGGTCGGCTCCCAGTTCAGCACTTTGCGCGCCTTGGAGGCATCCGCCAGGGTCTGCCCGGTTTCCAATGGGCGCACCAGGGCCGGGTCGCTCACCACATGATCTTGCCAGCTCAGACCCACACGACCATAGGCAGCCTCGCACAATTGGCGCAGGGTATGAAGCTTGCCCGTGCCCACCACAAAATCATCGGGCTGCTCTTGCTGC
Organism: Polaromonas sp. UBA5171; assembly: GCA_002413395.1. Taxonomy (GTDB): domain Bacteria; phylum Pseudomonadota; class Gammaproteobacteria; order Burkholderiales; family Burkholderiaceae_C; genus Polaromonas. Next base: position 14,315 of record DHWX01000083.1, read on the forward strand.
AGTATCAACCACATGGCGCGCACAAAATCTGTGGCATGACCCCAATCGCGGGCAATGTCCAGATTGCCTAGCGATAGCTGACCGCCGGCAACAATTGGGTGGCCGCGCTCATTCAGGTCAAGCGACTCCTTGATTCCCAGGGCCGCGCACGCCGCGCCGTAGGCAATCTTTTGCGTCACAAAGTGCAGCGGCCGGCGCTCGCTTTCGTGATTGAACAAAATCCCGCTGGCGATAAACATGCCGTAGCTCTCGCGGTAAATGCGCACCATCTGGTGTGCAAAGGCTTTGGTGGCCGCATACGGGTTGGACGGATTGAAGGGGGTGTCTTCATTTTGTGGAAAGGTCCTGGCCTGGCCAAACATTTCTGAAGACGAGGCGTGATAAACCCGCGCCAACGGGCAGGCATGGCGCACGGCCTCAAACAGCCGCAGCGTCCCCATGCCGTTGATCATCAGCGTCTCGGGTGCCCGCGCCCAGGATTCACCGGGGCGCGATTGAGATGCCAGGTTGTAAACCTCGTCCGGCTTGGTGTCCTGCAAAGCAGAAGAAATATCAACCCCTTCTGCCATGTCGCCAAACAGCACCTGCACCTTGTCGGCCAGGTGGCTGGCATTGTTGGCGCGGAACCAGGTCTCGCGCCGCACCAGCCCAAATACTTCGTAGCCGCGCTCCAGCAAAAACTCGGCCAGAAACGATCCATCCTGCCCGGTCAGGCCGGTAATTAAAGCTCGTTTCATTTCACTCCTCTGCCCAATTGGCCAACTGCAAGGCCTCCACACGCTCGAACTCGCGCAGGTTGTTGGACACCAGCGTGAGCCCTTCGCTGCGGGCATGGGCGGCAATGTGCAAGTCGTTGACGCCGATTGTCTTTCCTTGTTTTTCCAGAGCGCTGCGAATACTGCCGTAATGCTGCGCGGCCTTGGGTCCGTAAGGCAACACCTCCAAACGGCTACAAAAATCTTCCACTGCGGCCAATGATTGCGCTGGGGCGTTGCTCTTTTCAGCCCCATGCAGCAACTCGGCCAAGGTGATGCTTGAGATGGCCATGTGGCCAGCCTGTTCATTGAACACTTGCAAAGCCGACAAGGGCTTTCGCTTGATCACGTAAATAACAATGTTGGTGTCGAGCAAGTAGCGCAGCATCACAGCGCCTCGCGCTCTGTCTGATCCTGGCTGGCACGCGTGTGCATAAAGTCATCTGCCACCGGCGGGCCGTTCAAAAAAAAGCTGTCCCAGGTCTGTCCCAATGGCGCAATGATGCGTTCACAGCCGCGCGAGCGCACATCCACCCGCTTGACATTGTCTGGCAGACGCAGTGCCGCAGGAAGCCTGATTGCTTGGCTGCGATTGTTGATGAAAACGGTGCTGGCAGTCATGATTTGATGCTCCAAATTTCGCTGGGATAGCGCAGAAGTATATACCTAATTATCCCATTCCCCGCCGTTTAGGCGAAGCCAGCGCCTCTTCGTAAAGTTGCAACAGCGCAGCCGCACTGTGCTTCCAGTCAAACCGCGCGGCTTGCTTGAGCGACGCCAAACTTAGCTGCTCTTGCTCATTCCTGTTTGCTGCCAGCCGCAGCATCGCTAGCGCCCAGCCTTCGGTATCCTCCGGCGCGAGCAGGATCGCGGCATCCCCCGCCACTTCCGGGATCGAAGAGGCATTCGATGCCAGTGTCGGCGCACCAAACTGCATGCCTTCCAGCACCGGCAAACCAAACCCTTCAAACAGCGAGGGGTAGAGGTTGGCGTAGCAGTTGCGGTACAGCCAGATCAACTCGTCATCCGACACATAGCCGGTCAGCACCACTTGAGCCGCAACGCCCAAGGCGCTTAAATGGTTCTGAAAGTCTTCCATCAGCCAGCCATTGCCCCCTGCCAACACCAGCGGCATGGGCGAGCCGCCCAGCGCAAGATAGCGGGCATAGGCCTCCGCAAGACGACGTTGGTTTTTTCTGGGTTCAATGGTGCCAACGCTGAGCCAATAGCCTCCAATGGCTAGGTGGTCTAGCGCCTTGGGCCGCTGCCCTTGTGCTGAGGAATCCGCAAACCGTGAACACGGGTAAATCACCCGAATGCGCTCCGGCGAAAAGTGGGGGAACACGCTCAAATAATGCGTGCGTGAAGCCTCTGAAATAGCCACCACCCAATCCGCTGCCACCGCTGACCGGAAAACGCCGTCAAAACAGGCCGCCCGGTTGAGCTCGGTGGTCCAGGCTGGATCAACGGCAAAGCTCATATCGTAGAAGGTGTAAATCAGGCGGCTCGACACGAACTGCGTCGGGCACCAGAAATTGTTGGCATGCACGATGTCTGGCTTGCCCAGCGCAGCTTCTGCCTCAGGCCCCGACCAGAACCGCCCGGCCATTTCTTGCGACAGATGCCTTGGCCCGTAGTGCACGTCACGGCCAACATACGGACACTGGAGCGGCATGTTTGCATCCAGATAAAAATCACCAAAACTGGGGAAAAGGGAATAGCGATGCTCCGGCGCCAGCGCCAGCATGGACTGGATCATGGCATGGGCAAAAAACCCGCAGCCAGCCTTGTTGGCCCCGGTTTGTGAAATATCGAAGCCAACGTGCATTTTCATAGGAAGCCCCGGTGCGAACAGCTGCAATTTTATCAGGGGGAGATGCGCCTGGAAGTGTCGGCTGGTAAAGCCAAACCCAGCAGCCAAGCTGGCACGGGCAAGGTATCACGCCACTTCCTCAACATGGATCGCCACGGCCTGCGGCCTCGCGATGACCAGGAGAGCCGTCATTGCGAGAGTAGCGCAGCAATCCATGCACCTAAAATCATGTGCTGGCGGTCACGTTTCGTTTTGATGGAGAAGATGCGCGCGAACTTATGAATGCATTGAGCAGCTGCAAGCTGCATAAGCATTCAGAGGGAGTACCAGCGGAGATGTTGGCCAATTCAATTAATTGGAATCTGACCCCCAATTAATGCATTTCCTATGTATCCAGTTTTATCGCCACCACTTTTGCAAATGCCGAAAAGTCTGCCAAGTGGTTTTTCACAATACTGTGAACAATGTGCCAGTTGATGGCTTCGTAACTATGCACGGCAATATTGCGAAATCCGACGGCTTTTTTCAGGCTGTGTGCCAGCTCCGCATCTAGCACCCCAGCTTGCGCGAGTATGTCGAACGTTTGCCCCATCGTGTCGGGCGGCGGCACGTCCATGCCTGAAATCATGTGCGCGCCAATGTCCACACATAACTGCACAGCACGGCTAAGGTTGAGCGAGACAATGTCTTGCAAATCAAAATCCGTGGCCAAGGTCTCAGCAGCCGCAGGGCACTTGGTTTCAATGCGCTGCAAACAGCGACGCAGCGACTCCAATTTTTGCTCGACTACTTCCCGATCCATGCCGCCCGCCTTTCTGACAGCACCCTGGTGCGATATGGCATGAAATCTGCCTGTTCAAACAAGTGGCGGCTGATCAGGTGCCCATAGGCACCATCGCTGCCCAGCAGGCGGCGACCATGGCGCAGGATCTGGCCCAACAAGGGTTCGGTCGCTACCGTTAAATCAATCAGGTCAACGGGGCGCCCAGTTCGCTCGGCCAAGGCTTCAATGATGTCCATTTTCTCAGTCGCCGTCAGTGCCTGGTTGGCTGCTACTGCAATGTCCAAGTCACTGTCTGCACGCTGTCGCCCCTGCGCGACCGAGCCGAACACAAGCGCCAGCACCAGCGCCGGAAAGCGAGCCAACACTTCCCTCAACAGGGTGTCGATGTTAGGCAAAGCCTGTGGCAGCGTGGATTTGATAGTGGACATGGACAAAGGGCTCGCAAATGCGCATGGACGTATTCTAGGTTTGTTCGGCAAGATCAGGCACAAGCCTTGTTCAGGCAACCTGCCCAAACATTAGACGCGGCCTTCGCCTTTGCCACGGCAGCAAGCAACTCGGAAAACCGATTCTTGGCTTCAAATATCGCAAAGAATTTCATGGCCTTGGCCCTGCAAATTATGGATAACCATATTTTGACACAGACAGATATTTGATACCAATTTGGTAGCATAATGCCGGTGTGCGAATTATTGCTCTTGCAACTCTACGGTCTTTCTGGACCAAGCACCCAGATGCAGAAACTCCGTTGCGCGCTTGGTATGCCTTGGCGAGTCGGGCAGACTGGCAAACCCCGTCTGACATCAAGGAGGCCTATCGCAATGCCAGTTTCACGGCAAACAGGCGCGTTATTTTTAACCTCAAGGGCAATGATTACCGGCTGGTGGTGATGGTGAGATATGACCGTGGATTGATTTTTGTCCGATTCATCGGGACACACCGGCAGTACGACCAGATTGACGTGGAAACCATTTGAAGGAGATGCTATGGATGCCTC
>DHWX01000086.1 GCA_002413395.1 Polaromonas sp. UBA5171
ATTCGAAGCTGTCGAACGTATGGGTCTTGCCTCGCGCCACGACCTGAAAGGATTTGTCGTAGTCGTTTCCGCACGCGTCGCATTTAGCCATGGCGAACTCTTCTTTGAACGGCTGTCCATTGCTGCCACAATTATCTTCTCCGGGCGGGTCGCGGTCTGTGCGCTGGCGTGCAAATGGCATATCAATAGGCCCGCAGGGTCCCACCTCCGCGTGCAACCCACCCCGCTCAGCTGCGACCGTAGCGTTCGTCCCGCGTGCGCGCGGCTTTTTTGGCGCCACGGGATCGCGCGGCATCCGGTTTGACCTGGCCTTGGCCGACGGCGGTATCGTGCGCGGCTTTCTGACGAATGGTTTTTGATCCCTTCTGCGGCACCCCGAGCTTGATGCCGACGCGGCGCGCTTCCGACAGGCCGATGGCGATGGCCTGCTGACGCGAACGCACGTTGCCACTGCCTTGGTGCAGGGCATGCATCTCCTCGCGGATGAACTCGCTGGCCTGCGTGGAAGGTTTCTTGCCAGCGCGCGCATCACGGCGCGCCCGTTTCAATGCGATTGCTTTGGGCATGATGAATCTCCTCTTGGTTGCGTTGCAGATGAATTCTGCTCCGTCAGATCTTTGGACAGCGGGTCGAGGGCATGCACGGGATGCGCCACCTCGCGAACTTTTTCACGACTTGGCGTCGCATCCGCCTGCGCACTCAACGGGAATCGCCGCGGATCCAGAGGCGTGTGCGGCACACACGCCTTGGTGGAGCTTTTTGGCTGTTTCATGTTGGCTTCAGGTTGGCAGCGTAATGGACTAGGATGGCCTCGAGATTTCCGAAAGCGCCTGCGCAGCCGGCCGGATTTCCGAACTTTCGACGGCAAAATCGCCCAGCGCCACGATGCCGACCAGCCGCTTGTCCCGATCCACGACCGGCAAACGCCGCACCTGGCGCTCGCTCATGATCATGGCGGCCTGTTCGACCGAGTCGTCCTCGTAGGCCCAGGCGATGCCTTCGGACATCACGTCACGAACCTTGGTGCCGGCGTCCTTGCCCTCGGCGACGGCGCGAATCGCGATGTCGCGATCCGAGATCGTTCCTATCATGCGATCATCCTCTCCGACCGGCATCATTCCGAAATCACCTTCGCGCATATGTTCCGCGGCTTCTCTGATGGTTGCGTCCGGGCTGATTACTTGCACATCGCGGCTCATCAGGTCTTTGAGCTGTTGCATGTTCATTCTCCTTGGTTCAGGTCTTCATAATTGAAACGTATGTCATTGAATCAGGCGCGGTCGCGCAGTTCCTTCACGCCCGCCTGCTCGGCGCAGTGATCGCAGCAGAACATTCGGCCGCTCTTCTCCAGCCCGTGGCCGATGATGCGCACGCCGCAATGCTCGCAGGTGGGCGCGAGTGTATGGATCGCGCATTCGAAGCTGTCGAACGTATAGGTCTTGCCTCGCGCCACGACCTGAAAGGATTTGTCGTAGTCGTTTCCGCACGCGTCGCATTTAGCCATGACGAACCCCTTTGAATTGAACGGCTACCCGTTGTTATTATCATTAACTTCTCCGGGCGGGTCGCGGTCTGTGCGCCAGCGCACAGACGTTGATTCAACCCGCCAACAGAATTAAGCAGGGCGCATCGCCAACAGCGTGGTGGTGGCCTTTGTTGTGGGGCCGCAGTGGCGGCCATTCGATCCGCCGATGCGCGTTGCACGGCACTCTTAAAGGACAAACTTATGTTACGCGGCATGAACGACCTGGAGAACTACACCATTGGCGCCACGGACGGCGACATCGGCCAAGTGGAGGATTTCTATTTTGATGATCACGCGTGGGTCATTCGCTATTTTGTGGTCGACACCGGCTCCTGGCTTGCCAGCCGAAAGGTGTTGATCTCGCCGATTGCCATCCACGACCCGAATTGGGCGCTAAGGACGCTGCCGGTCTCGATCACCAAAGAGCAGGTTCGTAACAGCCCTGACATCGACACCGACAAACCGGTGTCGCGGCAACACGAACTGCAATATTACGGTTACTACGGTTATCCGTACTACTGGGGTGATGCCGGGATATGGGGTGGGGGCATGTATCCCTACTTGATGAACCCGGGCTACGCAGACTTTGGGTCGGGCCGCATCGAGCGGGAAAAAGCGAACGCCGAGTATGTGAAGGCCGAGCAAGCGCGGCACCGCGATGACGATCCAAATCTGCGCAGTTGCAAGGCGGTCATCGGTTATCACATTCACGCTACCGACGGCGACATCGGGCATGTCGAGGGCCTGCTCATCGACGAGGAAACCTGGGCCATAAGGTACATCGTCGTCAACACGAGCAATTGGTGGGTCGGGCACAAAGTGCTGATCGCCCCGCAGTGGATCAAGGACATGAGTTGGTCCGACCAAAGCGTTTCTGTCGATTTGACTCGTGCGTCAATCAAGGGAGCCCCGCCTTACGACTCGACAGCGGAGTTGAATCGGGAGTTGGAATCGGGCCTGTATGCACACTACGGGCGACTCGGATATTGGGCCGCAAAACCGATCCCCGACTCCAGCAACTGAGACTCTCTGGTCCGCCACACGGGCGATATGACTAGTACCGGTTCACCGGAAGTGCATTTGCTGTCGAACGGCAGCTGCCACGTGATGGTCACACGCGCGGGTGGTGGCTACAGTCGGACACCATCGGCCGCGAGCTGACCATGTCCATCTTGCGGCCGCTGCGAAAGCGCATGCCGGCGATGCAGGCCGCTCTTCGGCAAGATACGGCGCGGCCGATACTCATGCCATAAGAAGCGCACCGAGCATGACGCATGAACAGCAAGGGTTGGAAACCTGTGCGAAAGCCGTCATGCGATAACGACGACTTCCGCATTTCCTTCCTTGCGCAACCAGCCGGAAGTGATGATCAATACGTCGAAAAACTTCGACGATCAGGGCAACCTGACCGACCAGCAGACCAAGGACCTGATCGGCGAACTGCTCGCGAACCTTGTCAAGAAGGCAGGCAAGCGCAAGGCTTGAAGCGGCAGGACATAGCCGGTACCTCACCTCGTTGTGCGCTGAAGCCGGAATGAAGCTGGAGACCAGCGTCCAGTCGCCGTGCAGTCCGGGCAAATAGATGAGCGTGGGCGAATCATATTCGCCATGAACACGCATTTGGATTCGTTCGGACTCGTTCACTCCGATGAAGCGCGGACTGCCGAGTCCGTGCGGACACTTCTCCATCAACTCGTGGACTCGGCGATCCGCGCTCCGGTCAAATCATCTTATCCAGTTCGCGATAGTTCACCTTGCCGCTGCCGAGCTTGGGAATCTCGTGGATGAGCTTCACTTCGCGCGGGACGGCGATGTTAGGCAAACCTTTCGCTTTGATCGCGGCGCGTACCTCGTCGAGTGTCAGCTTCGTTTCATTGGAAATCGCGATGAGTTTCTCGCCTTTATCTTCGTCAGGGCGAGAAACCACCGCTGTCTGGCAACGCAATCCGTAATGCGGAAATGCCCCGGCCAGCGCGTCTTCGACCGCAGTGAGGCTCACCATTTCACCGCTGATTTTGGCGAAGCGCTTCAGCCGGCCTAGAATGAACAAGTAGCCTTCTTGATCCACGCGTACGATATCGCCAGTGTCGTACCAGCCGCCGAGCGATTGGAACTTCGCGTTCGCGTCCGCGTTGAGATAGCCCTTCATCACGTTGGGACCGCGCACGAACAAGCGCCCGCCTTCCGCGACGCCTTCGACGCCTTCGAGTTTATATTCCATGCCCGGCATGAGCCGCCCCACCGAGCCATATTTTGCTTGCAGCGGCGTGTTCCCGCTCACGCACGCAGCGCACTCGGTCGTGCCGTAGCCTTCGAGGACGCGTACACCGAAACGTTGTGCCCACGTCGTTGCGGTCGTTTCCTGCAACTTCTCCGCCGCGGAGAACATGTAGCGCAGGCTGCGGAAGTCATAAGGGTTGGCCTTGCGCGCGTAACCGTTCAGGGATGTGTTGGTGCCGAGCATGATGGTGCAATCGGCGTCGTAAAACACCGTTGGCACCACGCGGTAGTGCAACGGCGATGGATAAATGAACACGAACAACCCGCGCACGAGCGGCAGCAACGTTCCGACCGTTAGCGCGAAGCTGTGGAAGAGTGGCATGGCATTGAAGATCCGGTCGTTGTCCGTGAGGTCGGTCACGGCTAGCATCTGTCGTACGTTCGCGAGAATGTTGCGGTGCGTCAGCTCAACGCCTTTCGGCACGCCTTCGGAACCGCTCGTGAACAAAACGACGGCGGCTGAATTTGTGTCCACCCGCGCGCATGACAGTCCGGCCGAAAAATTTTGCTTCAATAACGCGCGCAGTTTTGCGCTGCCGGTGATTCGCGCGCGAATGTCTTCGAGATAAACGAAGTCAATGCCTACTTCGCTTAAAGCGCTCACATCGAGCTTCGCGCGCTCGAGAAATGCGCGTGACGTGATGATTTGCTTCACAGTTGCGAGTTGCGCGCACGAAAGCAGGATCGTCGGCCCTGTGGAGTAGTTAAAAATCGCCGCCTCCTTGCCGAGCGTCCACAGACTCAGCAACACGACCGGCGTGGCGTTCTCGTTCGGCAGCAAGACGCCCACCCTCATCACGTCTCTCGACAACGCCTTGTCGAGTTGTCGGGCCATCAAGTCCGCGCTCACGAGCAGTTTCTTGTAAGTGAGCGCCGCATTCACGTCCTGCAACACGACGTGTCCTGGAAAACGCGCGGCGGCCTCGACCACAGCTTCGGCCAGTGTTTGCGGGCCGAACTGCATCTCAACTTCGAACTGCTGTCGCACCATCTGATCGCGCAGCCAGTTTGTGAACAGCGCGCGCGTTTGCGAAGTGCTGAGGTGCTCGACATGCGGCGCGATAAGCACATCGCTGAANNCGTGCCGGTGCGGGAAAGCCGTCCTTCAGGGAAGAGCGCGAGTCGGCCGCCTTTCGTCAAAAATTCCGCCATGTATTTCACGGCGTAAGGCGAATCGGTATCGATCGGGAGCGTGCGGCGGTTGATCATGATCTTGCGGTGCAGCCACGACATGTGCGCCGTACGCTCGGAGACGACGCCCTTCCAATCCTTATCTGTGCAGACGAGCAGAAACAACCAATCGAGCCACGACACGTGATTGGGGAGCAACAGCACCGGTCCTGGCGTCTTCAATACTTCCTCGTTGTAGGCGCGGAAGCCGAACAGCAGCCGAAGCAAAAAGCGCAGCAGTGTTTTCATTTTTCAACCAAGGGATGAACAGGGATTAACACGGACGCACCTGCGAGGCGATATTGAGAAGTCTTGACCCGTGATTAAAAGAAACGATGACCCTGGCGGAACTTTGGCGTGCAATTCATCGCTCGTTTCGATAAAACCGCGCCGAACCGAACGCCAAGGCGCAAGCCGCCATAGTCGCCGGAGAATTCGAGATAAGTGTTCAGAAATCATCTGGCATACTCGATGGCCCGCACGTCGTCACCCACTCTGGGAATGAGCCTGAGTTCTTCCAATCTCCTTGTCTCAATCATTAGCAAAAAGCGCGACTTATGAACGATCGCGCAGTTCCGTCACGCCCTCCTTCGCGGCACAGTGATTACAGCAAAACATCCGGCCGCCCTTCTCCAAGCCATGCCCGACGATGCGGATACCGCAATGCGCGCAGGTGGGCGCAAGTGCGTGGATCGCGCATTCGAAACTATCAAAAGCATAGGCTTTACCCAGGGCCATCACCTGAAAAGATTTATCGTACTCATTTCCGCATCCATCGCATTTAGCCATAAGTCTCTCCTCTGTTGAATCGGTTGTCGCCCTGGTCCGGCTGCACGTCAGGCGTCAACCCGTGGAAACATTCGAACGAGGCGGCAAGTGCCGCCCGAACCACTCCGCGGCGAGGCGCGCCACCTGTTCGAGCGCGCCCGGCGCCTTCCGCGCGCAACCTCGCAATCATGCACGATGTTCCTCCCTCCAGCGCAATGTTCTGTTCGCTAGCCTACACAAGGCGGGGGAAATCACTGCTTTGACGCGGCCGGCTTCACGCGCCAGATGACATTACCGACATCGTCCGCGACGAGCAGAGCGCCTGCCCGGTCCAACGCCACGCCTACGGGGCGGCCAAGTGCATCGCCCTGCGCATTGACAAAGCGGGTAAGTACGTCCTCGGGAGCCCCGACAGGCACTGCGGTGGCCGGGGCCGACCGACGCCCTGGCGTACACTGTCGGGCATGAATGCCGTGGATTTCGCAGAGATCGAACGCAAATACGAAGTCGACGCGGCATCCGTTCTGCCGTCGCTGCAGGACCTGCCCGGCGTGACCTGGGTGGACGCCCCCGTCGAACAATCGCTCGACGCCGTCTACTTCGACACGGCCGACCTCACCCTTGCCGCACACCGGATCACCCTGCGGCGCCGCACCGGCGGGGACGACGCCGGCTGGCACCTGAAGCTCCCGTCCGGGGTCGAGGGTCGCGGCCCGGACGAACGCCGCGAGGTGCACGAGCCGCTCGGCACCGACCCCGAGCTCGTGCCGGCCGGCCTCCAGCAGCGGGTACGCATCTACGTGCGCGACCGGGTGCTCGTGCCTATCGTGCGGCTGCGCAATCACCGGATCGTGCACGTGCTCCGCGGCGACAACGGCGCCGTGCTCGCCGAGGTCTGCGACGACAGCGTCCAGGCCGACCGCCTCGCCCCCGGCCCGCTCAGCCAGGAGTGGCGGGAATGGGAAATCGAACTCGTCGAAGGCACCCCCGAGCTGCTCGACGCCGTCGCGGACGCTTTCGCCGTCGGGGGAGTCAGCCGCGCCGGCTATCCCTCGAAGCTCGGCCGCGCCCTCGGCGACCCCCCCCCCGCCGCCGCCCCCGCCGCACCACCCACGCCGACCAAGTCGAGCACGACCGGCGCCCTGCTGCTCGCCTACCTCGACATCCAGATGCGTGCGCTCGGCCGCCAGGACCCGCTCGTGCGCCGCGACGACGCCGAGGCCGTGCACCAGATGCGTGTCGCGACCCGGCGGATGCGTTCGGTGCTGGCCACCTATCGCGACCTGCTCCCGAACGGGCTGGCCAACACCCTCGGGGATGAACTCCAGTGGATCGCCCGCGTGCTCGGCGCCGCCCGCGACAACGAGGTCCTGCACCACAACCTCGCCCGGTCGCTGTCCTCAGAGCCGGCGAACCTCGTCGTCGGACGGGTGGGGCAGCGCCTCGACGCGCACTTCGCCGCCGACCTCGCCACGGCGCAGCAGGCAGCGGATGTCGTGCTCGACAGCCCGCGCTACTTCCGCCTGCTCGACGCACTCGACGCCCTCATCGCGGAGCCCCCGTTCACCGCGCTCGCGAAGAAACCGACCCGGTCCGTGGTGCCCGAGCTCGTGAAGCGTGACGGCGCCCGCTTGCGGAAGGCGGTCCGCGCGGTGCGCACGGCCCGGCAGGGCAGCGACCACGACGTGGCACTGCACGAGGTGCGCAAGATCGCCAAGCGCCTGCGCTACACCGCCGAATCGGCGCTTCCGCTGCGGCCCAAGCGTGCCGCCCGGCTCGTCAGCGCCGCCCGGCTCGTCCAGGACATCCTCGGCGAGCACCACGACAGCGTCGTTGCCCGCGGGGTGCTGCTCACCCTTGGGATGCAGGCCTACGTCGACAACGAGAACTCCTTCACCTACGGCCGCCTGCACGCGACCGAACAGTTCCGCAGCGCGCACCTCGAGAGCCGGTTCCGGTCGGCGTGGAAGAGCTTCCCCAAGTCCGTGCTCTGAATGCGCCGCGCAGCTCAGTCGAAGTCGAGGCTGAGCTTGCGGAGCAGCGAGGCGAGGCGCTCGCGCTCGCTCGCAGTGAGCGTCGAGAGCAGCTCGGCGTCGACGAGTCGCGTGATCGCGGCGTCGACCCGGATCAGCCCGTCGGGGTTCATCACGACGAAGATGCCGCGCCCGTCGTTGGGGTCGGTGCGGCGGGTGACGAGGCCGCGCTCGACGAGCCGGTCGATCCGATTGGTCATGGTTCCGCTCGACATTTCTCGAACCAGGCGGGCTCGACTTTGTGGCGCCATTGAGGCATGCTTATACATGTTAGCCTGAGGAAACCTATGAAGCCAGATCTACTCATCCTTCGTTCGGAGGAAATTGAACTCAAGTTGGCGCTGCCAACGTCTGATCCGTCGAACCTGGCAAACCGACTGGCCCGGACGCCACTGTTGGCGCGTCGCAAGGCGACCCGCCTGCTTTTGCATAACGTCTACTACGATACGCCAGAGCAGAAATTGCGCCGGGAGCGTATCGCCTTAAGATTGCGGCGCATGGGCAGCGACGCGAAGCCGCAGTGGCTGCAAACCCTGAAGATGGGCGGTCGTGGCAACTCGGCATTGAGCCGGCGTGGCGAATGGGAAACTCCCGTGCCCGGCGCCGCGTTGGCGTTGTCGGTACTTGAAGCCACGCCTTGGTCAGATATCGATCCTGACGGCGCCGTATTTCGGGTGCTGGCGCCGATCTTTGTGACGACCTTCGAGCGGACAAGCTGGCTGGTTCGCCGGCGTGATGGCAGAGTAGTCGAGGTGGCGCTGGACGTCGGCCAGATAGCGGTCGGCGACAAAATTGCCCCCATTTGCGAGCTGGAACTCGAACTACTGGCGGGCGCGCCGGCAGCACTGTTCGACATCGCTCAGAAGATTGCCCGCACCATTGCCGTGCTGCCGGCGAACATGAGCAAGGTGGAGCGTGGCTATGCCTTGGCGCAGGACTCCCTCGACAAGCCATTACTCGCCCAGCCCCCAACGCTGACGTCCGGCCTGCCATTGCTTGATGCCGCAGGGTGCGTGCTCCGCGAAATGTTCTGCCAGTTGACCGCCAACCTGAATGCGCTACGCAGCTCGGATGATCCGGAAGTGGTGCACCAGGCCCGGGTCGGTTGGCGACGCTTTAAAAGTGCATGGCCGTCAACAGCTTGCCATGGTCACTCAAAGCACCTCAGCGATATTTCGCAGCAGCGAAGCCATGCGTAAGGTCCAGGAGCAAGCGGCGCACCAGGCGTCAGAGCACTATGCCGCAGCCACCAAAAAGTTGCACGGCGCTTGCCAGCCTGCTGACTTGCTGGCGATCCAGTCCGAACTGCTACGCTTCGATCTGCAAGAGACCAGCCAATACTGGCAGCAAGTCATGACGGCGGCGCTGCAGGCGCAGACCGAAATGATGGCCACCACGAACCGCATGCTCCATAGTGAAGCGGACGGTGGTGTGAAGTCGGCGCTGGAGGCCTTTCAAGCCACCCTCCCCATGACCAACGGTTTTCAGGTCGGCAGGCAGACTGGCTCGGCAGAGCGTCAGCACGACGCCTGAGCGGCTGTTACTTGAGTCCTCACCCGGAAGGGCGCCGAGCGCCCTTCGGGGCTGGCGATGAGCCTATCGATCGCCGATTTTCCCTGTGCATCTAAGGCTATCTCCGGAGGAAAAGCGGCGACGACATCGACAGGCTCTACCCAGCCATGAGCGCGTGGCTATCGCGTGTCCGCATGATCGATGGTTGGGCGCCCACTGCCTTACAACATATCCCGCAGCCGGTAGTACATCATCCCCAGCACCAGTGCCGGTGTTCGCATCAGCGCGCCGCCGGGAAACCGATGATGCTTGATGCGCGCGAACAAATCGAAGCGCTCGGCCTGACCTGCGATCGATTCGGCGGCCAGTTGGCCCGCCATGCCGGCCAGCGCCACGCCATGGCCCGAGAAGCCCTGCAGGTAGTAGATGTTGCTACCCAGTCGGCCAAAGTTGGGAGCCTTGTTCATGGTGATGTCGACGAAGCCGCCCCAGGCATGGGGGATGGCCAGGTCGGCCAACTGAGGGAAGACGGCCAGCATGCTCTTGCGAATGCCGGCGATCAGATTTCGCGGCGTGGTTGCGCTGTAGCTGTCACCGGAGCCGAACAGCAGCCGGTGGTCGGCGCTGAGGCGAAAGTAATCAAGCACGAAATTGGTATCCGAAGCAGCGGGCCGACCGCGCATCAAGGCATCGGCGCGCTCGCGACCCATGGATTCGGTGGCAATCATGTAGGTTCCCACCGGCATGATGCGGGCCGTCACCTCGGGCGCCACCTCGTCACCGTATTCGCCCAGATACACGTTGCCCGCCAGCACGAGGAAGTGGCATCGCACCTCGCCTTGGGCCGTCTTGACCAGCAACTGGTGGCCGCGTTCGACCACGAACACCGCTGAGTTTTCATGGATGCGCACGCCGGTCGCAAGAGCTGCTGCGCCCAGACCGAGGCAGTACTTCAGCGGATGGAAGTGCCCCGAGCGGCCATCGAATACGGCGGAATGGAAGCGACTGCTGGCGATCCGGCTGCCGATCTCCTGCGGGCTGACCCACTGCAACGGGTACTCGTACGCCCGCATGACATGCTCCATCCACCTGTGCAATTCAGCCGACTTGCGCGGCCTGACGGCCAGACTCAGGCAACCCGGCGCGTAGTCGCAGTCGATGCCGTGGCGCCGGATGCGGTCCTGCAGCAGCTGCAAGCCTTCCACCGAGACATCCCAGGCGCGCCGCGCATCCTGCGACGAGAACTGCTTCTCGATGGCGTGTTCGCCGTCAGAGCCGAAGCCCACGATGACCTGCCCGCCGTTGCGTCCCGATGCGCCCCAGCCGATGCGCTGCGCTTCCAGCAGCGTCACCGCGTAGCCGCGCTCGGCCAGCCCCAGCGCCGCCGACAGGCCGGCATAGCCGCCACCGACAACGCACACGTCGGCTGTGACGCGCTCGGCCAGCGGGGGGCTGGGCGGCGGGCGCGCCACGCTGGCTTCGTAGTACGAGTTCTCGACGACGCCGAGTTCTTTTTTGAGCAGCATTTCAGGTCACCCGAAAATTGATGAACTGCCAGGGATCGTCCCTATCCACCTCTTCGCCGAACAACGAACTGCGGCCCTGCAGCGGCGTCCAGTCGCCATACACGCCGATCACCTCGCCAAGGTAGGGCGCGGCCACCTGCAGCACGGTTTCGTGGTCGATGTCGTCGGGCTCCACAAGGCCCGCCTCAGGATGGCGCAAAGCCCAGACCATGCCGCCCAGAATGCCAGCGGCTACCTGCAGGCTGGTGGCGTTGTTGTAGGGTGCGAGTTCGCGCGCCTGCTCGATGGACAGGCGCGAGCCATACCAGTACGCGCCTTTGGCGTTGCCCATCAGCAGCACGCCCAACTCGTCGATACCGCTGCTGATCTCGTCGCGCAGAATGCGTCGCTGGTGCTGCGGCTTCCAGTTCTTGCCGGCAATCTCAAACACCGACAGCACGGCATCGTCGCAGGGGTGGTAGGCGTAGAGCACTGTGGGCCGGTATGCAATCGCGCCGTTCTTGCGCAGCGTCAGGTGGTCGGCGATGGAGATGGATTCGGCATGCGTCACCAGCAAGCCGTGGTATGGCCCCTCCAGCGGGGTCCAGCTTCGCACCCGGGTGCCGAAGCCGGGGCGGTTCAGATAGATCGCTGCGTCGCAGCCGAAGCCATGGCGACTGGCGTCACCGGGCCAGTGCTTTTCGTGACTGCCCCAGCCCAATTCAGCCGGCTGCAGGCCCTCGTCGATGAAAGCATCGGTTGACCAGGTATTGGCGAACTCGTCGCGGTTCTTGCGCCGCGCGCAAACCTGCGTATCGCGCTCGGCCACGTGGATTACCTTGACGTTCAGGCGCCTGGCCAGCTCGGCCCACTCCTGGCCGCACCCGGGTGTCGGCGCACCGAGCCGCTCGTCAGCGGCCATGTTGAGCAGCGCCTGTTTCAGCAGCGAGGAAACGAGCCCCGGATTGGCCCCCTGGGTAACCACCGCTGTCGGGCCGGACGGGTGGTTCAGCCCGAAGGCCAGCATTTCCTCGCGCAGCGCATAGTTGGAACGCTGCGAGGGCGGCAAGGACGGGTTGTCGTAACGCCCACGCCACGGCTCGTTGCAGGTATCCAGGTAAAGTGCGCGGCGCCTATGGCACAGTTCGATCAGCGCCAGGCTGGATACGTCCACCGACAGATTCAGCAGGAAGTCGCCTTCTTCGAGCAGCGGCTCCAGCACGCTCTCCCAGTTGCTTTCATGGATCGCGGTGGCGATCACCTCCACGCCAAACTCTTTGGCAATGCCGGACCGGTCCTCGCTGGTCTTGACGATCCTGACCCCGGCGGCCTTGACGCCGAGATGGCGGAACACCAGGGGCAGGATTGCCTGCCCGATGCTGCCAAAGCCCAGCATCACGAGCTTGCCGGTGAAGTTTGAGCGCGGGGTGTCCTGTTTCATGGGGCAAAGACAGGGCGTAAGGCCGGCTCCATCATCGCTCCAGAGCTGGCTCACCGCTCAACCGGGCAGACTCAAAGCTTCATTCACCCGCTGCCTCAACTCCGCGCCTTGATAGTAGGTCAGGTCGACTGCAACGCTGCGCTGCAACATCTTTTCGGCGGCTGAACTCAGGAATGGCTTGAGTTCGCCCAGCATCCGGCTGGCGGCAATCAGTACCAGCTTGTCGCAGCGCTGCGCGGCCACGCCCTTGTTCAGAAAATCCGCCAGCTGCCGGGCAAAGCTGTTGAGATCTTTGGCACTGGCTTCGGTTCTTGGCTCGAATTGCGTACCAGCGTGCCCGGTACGTCCATGTCCCTTCCCCGCGTCCCCGCTAATGTCTCCGTCGGTGGCCTCGCCGGTGGCCTCGCCGCCGAGTCTGGTGTGGGGAAAGACAAAGTCGGCCAACTCGTTGAGCGGGGCGCTCAAAGCATCGCGCTCAAAGCAGCGCGCACGGCTGGCATTGGCCACAAGAATCCAGGTTTTTGTCATGATGTTCCTACTGTGGTTGAAAACTGCTGCTCGCATCCGCGTTGCAGATGGGCTCTGACTGCTGCGTTCGGGTAACGCCATCGGGCCTGATTGCCACTCGCGCGGCCTGTTCGACGTCATCCAGAAATACGAATTCCAATTGCTGTCTGGCGGTCTCCGGCACCTCCTCCAGATCATTGCGATTGCGCGCGGGCAACATCACTGACTTGATGCCGGCGGCCACTGCGGCAAGGATCTTTCCCTTGATTCCTCTGACCGGTAACACCAGCCCGCGCAGACTGATTTCGCCGGTCATCGCCAGGTCGTTGCGCACCGGTTGGTCCATGAAAAGTGAGGACAGTGCAATAAACATGGCCACGCCGGCACTGGGACCGTCCGTGGGAATGGCGCCTGCCGGAACGTGAATATGCACGTCCGTCTTCTCGAAAGCCGCCGCGTCCAGCTTGAGCGCCTGCGCTCTGGATTTCACCAGCGTCAGTGCGGCCTGTGCCGACTCCTTCATCACGTCACCCAGCTGCCCGGTCAGGATCAGGCGACCGCTACCGGGGGTCCGGCTGGCTTCGATGAACAGGATGTCGCCCCCCACCGGTGTCCATGCCAGTCCGGTGGCGACGCCCGGCATTCCGGCGCGTAAAGCCAGTTCATTCTCGAATTTGACGGGACCCAGGACTTCGGCCAGATCAGGCACATCCACGCACACGGTTTGGGCCTGATCCTCGGCGATGCGCACCGCCACACGGCGGCACACAGCGCCAATTTGACGCTCCAGATTGCGCACGCCGGCTTCGCACGTGTAGTCGCGAATGATGGCAGCCAGCGCGCCGTCCGTGATTTCCAGTTGCTCGGGTTTGAGACCACTTTCATCGAGCTGGCGCGTCACCAGGTACTTGCGGGCGATCTGGAGCTTTTCCTCCCGGGTGTAGCCTGCCAGTTGCAGCACCTCCATGCGGTCGCGCAGCGGGCCGGGCACGGGGTCCAGCACATTGGCCGTGGCAATGAACAGAACCTGGGACAGGTCGTACGGAACCGCCAGGACGGATAGGCATTTCAACCGCATAAGTGCCATTATGGCACCGTGGAACAGCCATCAACCGGCGTGGAAACCCGTAATTTGACACGCTGATTGACAGGTTTTCCCTGGAAAGCCTTGGCCGTGAGAGTGATTTGCGGTGCACCGAGTACACCACACGCAGAGCTACCCCGCAGCGAGTCTGAATCGCCGGTTTGCCCATTCACCAATTGATGCGCTGATCGACCTCGCAGTCAGGTGCAGGCGCCGCCAGATCCCAGTCCAGCTCGATTTCGACACCCTTGCCCATCTGCGCATCACAATCCTGCCAAAGCGGTGGCCCGCGCCGGGGATATGCGCGGGGCTTGTGAGTCGACACCGATGTGGTTCAGGATCTGCCTTATCTGCGCACCCTCGGTAATGAACGCGATCAGGCGCATCTGCCCGCCGCATATTGGGCACACCAGCGGAAAAACCTCGTAAATGCGAGCGATCAAAACTGCCCACAGATAATGCACGGGTGAGCGCTTGGGCGGCGCGGTCGTGTGCCTCAATGCAGACACTCGCATTCACCGAGAAGCCGCTGTGCTGGTAGGCCAGCATCTCTTTGGCATCGACGCGCTCGATCAGGCCACGCCCGACAAAGGCGCGCAGGATGCGGCGACGCAAATCAGCCTGCACCTGGGCCACGGTAGTCTCATCGACTCCACTGGCCGGGTGGAAGATGACGCTCGGCGCTGTGGCTTGGGCATCGGCATCAGCTTCGCCCGGCACAACCTCAAACACCTCGTCAACCACGCAAACATGGAAGTGCACATGCGCGTTCAGGCTCGATCCGAAGCGGTGGATGAAGGCGACTGCGCCGATGTGCAAGGCTGCCTTATCCACCCGCGCCGCACCGGGGCAGTGGGCAGATAGGCTTTGCTCGATGACCCGCAGGAAAATGCGCAGCACCATGTTCAGCACAGCGCCATCGCGCTGCATGAAGTAGCGCAGCCTCTTTGGTACCGACAGCACCCACTGACGCACGGGCAGGCGGGGGAAAACGTGATCGGTCAGGTGTGCCGCAGCGGGCGCGTGCAAAGCCATGCGCAAAGATGCCGCATTCGAGGTATTTGCGAAACGACTGGCGGACGCAGGAACGTGGCGTATGGTGATCGCCCTGGCCGTTGAACTGGCCGTAACTGGCCAAGTCAAGCCATGCCTCGAAATGCTCGACCACTGTGCGGTACAGCAGGGTGTGCTCGGGGTGACGCGGGTTGTAGAGCTTGGGTTTGGCGCTGGCAAGCGCACCCGCCTGCGGATGCGAGTGCTGTTACGCTGGACGTGCAGCGGGGGACATGGGGCAGTGCCAGCGTCGGACGACGGCACCCTCGCGCCGTGGGCATTGGTGGCGTCACTGCCGTTCGCACCAGAAATCGTATTGCCGGCACTGGGCTATTGCATATACCAGGCAAAATTGACCGAGTTCAACTCCTACGGCTTCAAAGCATCTTTTAACCCCTCCCACCCGGGAGAGCCAGGCAATCCCTATGGTTGGTGGGTCTCGCCATGGCATTTCGGGTTGAATCAGGGACCCATCGTTTTGATGGTCGAAAATTATCGTACCGGCATGTTGTGGCAGCTCACCCGAAAGTGCCAGTACATCGTGGATGGACTACACCGGGCGGGTTTCACGGGAGGGTGGCTATGACAGTCACTTTATTTGGTGTGTGTTCCCGCACAGAGCGTTCTGCGTCGTCGGGGTATAAGTTTCAAAGCTTGGCCTAACCATTTTGACTTGGTCATTAACATCCACAGGGAGAGCATCATGACAGTAGCGAATGTTTCATTGGCAAGCGGCGCAAGTTTGCCACAAGCGTTGAGGACTGCTCAGGAGGCAATCCATCTTCCAGAAGTCCAGCAGATGCTGCGCAGACTGGCGGACTACAAACTCGGCATCTTCATGCCACACATGCATGACGGAAAAACGGGTGAATTCAAGTCGCTTCCCGATGAAGTCACGCAGGTGGAATCTGGTTTGGAAGTGTCCTTCCAACCAACGAACGAACGAAATCGTAAACCAGACCGATCGCTTCTTCCCGGTCGGATGGTTTTGGCGTGCCGGTGCATCGACACTCTCGGCTTTTTGCGAAATGGTTTCGGAAGAAAGATCGGGCAGTACTACACCAAACATAAGATGCCAAAAGGAAGTTAGTGGAGTGCTTCATATCTTGGCATCCGATTGCATCGAACGCCGCAGTTATCGCATTGCACCAACAGTGTTCAAAAATCTCAGGGCAAGGGGGTTACTGTGGCTAGCTCGCGCACACGCCTCTCGAAAGAGAGTTACCAGGTCGGCCTGCGCCAACAGATGAAAACATCAAGGATACAAGATGAAAACGAGCGTTATTGAAGTACACGGCATGCTGTTGGCGTTGAGCGCGGACGCAGTCGAAAAGCGGATTCGCAAGGTGCCGGGTGTTGAGAGCGTGACCGTGAATGACGTGGCGGGGAACGCCGCAGTGCGCTATGACGAAACGCTTCTCGATATCGCCGATATCAAAGCGGCTGTGCACCAATCCGAGTATCAAACTGCGGGCGAATCCGAACCCAAGCATGTGAGCGAGCACAAGCCGGCAGGCAAGCGCGTGGCCGCGCCAACGTCGCAGGCTGCGCCAGCCCCGGCCCCGGCTCTAACGCCCGTACCGGTTGTGCCGAAAACCTCTGCTGCCGTGCCCGCTGCTCCAGTGCCCGCTGCTGCGGGAGGCGCACCGCAGGACAAAGCGGTGCCGAGCGCGCCCCCGTCAGCTTCGGCAGCTACGCCGACAGCCGCAGGAGCAGGCGGCCACGCGGGCCACACAGCGTCAGGCGCACCCGCAGCAGGCGAAGCGGCACCGGACGTCAAGCCTGCAGCGCCCGCGCCAATTGCGCCAAAAACGGCACCCCTTGCCTCCGCCGCCACACCCGCTCCGACCGCGAAATCTTCATTGCCTGCAACCGTTGAACCAAAAGCTGACTCATGGAAAGTACGTGCACTTTCGCTGGCGACGACGCTGGGTGTGACCTATAGCGCATGTGCCATTTTTGATCTTCTGTTTCCGCCCTTCGGTCTGCTTGCGGCACTTGCGCCGGTCAGTCCGTTGCCGATTTCCGGCAGCGCGCTGGGTTTTCTGACGGGATTTGCGCTGTTCACCGTCGCTGGTTTGGTGCTCGGCGCACTTCATGGAATCGTATCTGAATTCTGGAGCAAGAGGCTGCACTGAGATGACGTCATGGCGCCGGATCGGGATACCCACAATGAGCATGAAGCCCATTAAGAAGGAGCGATGAAAACGAGCGTCATTGACGTGCGCGCCATGCTCTCGGCGCTGACTGCGCGCGCTGTGGAACAGCGAATTGGCAAGGTGCCTGGTGTCCATAGCGTTACCGTGAATCATGCTGCTGCAAGCGCCACGGTGCGTTACGACGAAACCCTTCTCGAAATCGCCGATATCAAAGCGGCTGTGCACCAATCCGGGTATCGATCGGCCGGCCAATCCCGACCCAGGCAAGCACGTAATTACAAACCCGCACCCAAGCGCGCTACAGTGCCAACGCTGCAAGCGACGCCGGTCCCCGCTGCACCACCCGAAGCCAATGCGACGACCGCTGCCACGGCTGCGCCGGTCCCGCCACCCGCCATGGCGAAGGCAGGCAGCCTTGATGATCCCTCCGTCAGGGATGCTGACGAAGTAGTGAGCGCTCTGGGAGCAGATGCCAACAACGGGCTCTCGGTGCAGGAGGCGTCGCGCCGGCTCGCG
Source organism: Polaromonas sp. UBA5171 (assembly GCA_002413395.1). Classification (GTDB taxonomy): domain Bacteria; phylum Pseudomonadota; class Gammaproteobacteria; order Burkholderiales; family Burkholderiaceae_C; genus Polaromonas. The sequence goes on from DHWX01000086.1 coordinate 17,554, forward strand.
CAAGACGGCCCGAACGAACTCCGCTCGGCCCCGCCAATACCCGCGTGGCGCCGCTTCGTGTCGCACTTCCATGATCCCCTGGTCTACCTGTTGCTGGCCGCCGTCGCCGTTGCACTCGTCGCCTGGGTGGTCGAGGGAGGAGTCGGCTGGCCGGTGGACGCGATTGTGATTGCGATCGTCGTCCTGCTCAACGGGGTGCTGGGCTATTTACAGGAAGCCAAGGCTCAGGACGCCGTCGCCGCATTGGCCCGAATGACCGCAGCGACCTCCGCCGTTCTGCGTGACGCTCAGGTGCGGCGCGTGCCCAGCGCCGAGCTGGTGCGTGGGGACCTGCTCGTGCTCGGCGAGGGTGACGCCGTCGGGGCGGATGCGCGCCTGATTGCAGCGACGTCACTGCGCGTGCAGGAGGCCTCGCTGACGGGCGAGAGCGAAGCGGTGCTCAAGGATGCCACCACGCTGCCTGAACCGGCGCCGCTCGGCGACCGGCTCGACATGGTCTTCAAGGGCACTGCCGTCGCGCAGGGCACCGGTCGCGCCGTGGTGACGGCGACCGGGATGGACACCGAGATGGGCTCGATTGCAGAAATGCTCGAGGCTACCCAAGAGGAGCCAACACCACTGGAAAAAGAAATTGGACGCATCGGGCGCATGCTCGGTATCGCGGTCGTCATCATTGCTGCCGTCGTGGTGGGAACCATCCTGCTGATGTCCGATATCCGGGGCGCCGCCGACGTGATTCACGTCTTGCTGCTCGGCGTGTCCCTGGCGGTGGCGGCCGTGCCCGAAGGGTTGCCGGCGATCCTTTCGGTGGTCCTCGCCCTGGGGGTGCAGCGGATGGCGAAGCACAACGCGATCGTCAAGAAGCTTTCATCCGCGGAGACGCTGGGCTCCGCCTCGGTTATCGCCTCGGACAAGACCGGCACCCTGACCCGCGCGGAAATGACCATCGTGCAGGTGATGACTGCCTCGGGCAGCGCCCACGTGACCGGGGTGGGGTACGCGCCTCAGGGACGGGTGGAACAGGAAGGCACCGAACTGCCAGCCGGACCGTTGCGTGATGAGAACATCGTGGTGCTCAGCGGCGGCAGCGTGGCCGGCGACGCCGACCTGCGCCAGGGGGCTAACGGCGAGTGGGAGATTCACGGCGACCCCACCGAGGCGGCGTTCCTGGTGGCTGAGCGCAAGCTGGGCGTCACCGAGCGGCGCGAGCGGCGTTTCGAGCGCATCGGGGAAATCCCGTTCACGTCCGAGCGCAAGATGATGTCGACCATCGAGATCGACCACGAACACGGCGACAAAGTCGTGGTGATCACCAAGGGTGCCCCGGACGTCCTGCTCGACCGGTGCACCCGGGTGCGGGTGGGGATGGATCTGGTCGACCTCGATGACGCGCGGCGGGCACGGATATTGGCGGATGTCGACACGCTTTCCGACGCGGCGTTGCGCACGCTGGCCGTGGCCTACCGCCCCCTCGCTCCGGGCGAGGACCCGCAAGTCACGGAATCGCTCGAACGCGACCTCGTGTTCGTGGGCACCGTGGGCATCATCGACCCGCCGCGCGAGGAGGCGGCGGTGGCCATCCGCGAGGCGAGCCGGGCCGGCATCCGGGTGATCATGATCACCGGTGACCACCCGCGCACGGCCGCGCGCATCGCCGCAGATCTCGGGATCGCGGAAGCCGGTGCCACCGCGCTGACGGGGCTCGAGCTCGATGCGCTGGACGATGCGGCCTTCGCCGAGGCGGTGCGCAAGACGTCCGTTTACGCACGGGTAGCGCCCAAGCACAAGCTGCGCATTGTCGACGCGCTGCAAGCCGACGGCAACGTCGTCGCGATGACCGGTGACGGCGTCAACGATGCACCCGCGCTGAAGTCGGCCGACATCGGTGTCGCGATGGGGGTGACCGGTACCGAGGTGACGAAGGAAGCGGCCAAGATGATCCTCGTCAACGACAACTTCGCCACGATCGTCGAGGCTGTGCGCGAGGGTCGCGGCATCTTCGACAATATCCGCAAGTTCCTGCGCTACCTTCTGTCCGGGAACATGGGCGAGGTGCTGACCGTGTTCCTGGGTGTCGTCGGGGCGGGAGTGATCGGGTTGACAGGCACAACAGAGGGCACCCGCGGCGCAGTGGTGCTGCCGTTGCTCGCCACGCAGATTCTGTGGATCAACCTGGTCACCGACTCCTGGCCGGCCCTGGCAATGGGCGTGGACCCGCCAACCGACGATGTCATGGCCCGCAAGCCGCGGCGGCTGAGCGAGCGGGTGATCGACGCCCGCATGTGGGCGGGGGTGATCGAGATCGGCGCGGTGATAGCCGTGGCGACGCTGCTGACGATCGACATTTACCTGCCGGGCGGGCTGATCGAGGGCACCCACGACCTCGCCAACGCGCGCACCGCAGGCCTCACGGTGCTCGTCTTCGCTCACTTGTTTAACGCCTTCAACGCGCGCTCGGAGACCACGAGTGCGTTCGCGCAGCTGTTCGTCAACCCGTGGCTTTGGGGCGCTATCGCACTGTCAGTGCTGTTGCAGGTGGCGGTCGTCAACCTCGAATTCCTCAACCTCGCCTTCGGCACCGTGCCGCTGGAGTTCAACCAGTGGCTGCTGTGCGCTGCAATGGCCAGCGTGGTGGTGTGGTACAGCGAACTGCGCAAGCTGGTCGGTCGCGCGTGGGGCCGCGTTGCCGCAGCCGAGGGGACACCGGGCGCGAAGCCCTTAACGCCCAAACCCGCTGAACCAAAGGCTGGCTTATAGAAAGTAGATGCGCGCGACGACGAGCCGCCCGATCATTTCTTCGTGCGCGGCTCATTGACGCCTTCCTCGATTTCGCCGAGCGCCATGCGGCGGCGCCAGATGTCGATCAGCGCCATCGCCACGGAGAGTACCAGCGGCCCCAGCACGAAGCCGGTCGCGCCGAAGGCAAAGACGCCGCCGAGCACACTGATGAAGACGGGCACCGTGTGGATGCGCAGCCTGTTCTTGACCAGCAGCGGATAGAGCAGGTTGTCGATCAGGCCGACGACCAACGTGCCCCACGCCGTGAGCAGCAGCGCCTTGTTCCAATCGCCATCGATCGCCAGGTAGGCGGCCGCGGGGACCCAGATCAGCGCTGCTCCGAACAAGGGAAGGATCGCGAGTATCGCCATCACCGCACCCCAGAGAATCGGTGCCGGAAGGTCCAGCCACCAGAACATCAGCCCGCCGAGTGTCCCCTGCACGACCGCGACGGCGAGCGTGCCGAACACGACCGCGGCGAGCGTGTTGCGGATGTTGTCGCGAACCTGCTCGTTCTCACCCGGCGAAAGCGGAACCAGCTGATCCAGGACGCGCAGGATCCGGTACTTGTCGCGAATGAAGTAGAACAGCAGGAAAAGCGTGACCAGCGCCGTGATCGCGATGTCCAACGTTCGTTGCAACGCCCCGCGCACGCCCTTGGCCACCTCGCCGGTGAACTGCTGCACCTGTTTGTCAAGATCGACCTCTCGCTTGATCCATTTGCTCACTTTTGCGAGTTGTGGAAACCGTTCGATCGCGAGCTTCCAGCGATCGGTGTCGAAGAGCTAGCGTGCGGTCTCGATGCTGGGCGACCGCCTCGCTGCCGATCTGCCGAACGAGGAGCGTCGCCGGCAGAGCGATCGCCAGTGTGACCGCGATCGCGGCCAGTGCGGCGGAGATCGAAGGCCACTTCTTGAACATTGCGAGGAGGCGCTCGTGCAGCGGATGGGCCAGCACGGTCAGCACCAGCGCCCAGGTGATCGCCGGAACGAAGGGCTTCACGAGCCGCCAACAAAGCCAGCCGACGACGACACTCGCGCCCAACAGCACCAGCATCAACAGGCGCTCGCGAATCAGCCAGGGGGCGTCGGGGCGAGTGGTCATCGTAGGTTCCGGTTGCGCCGGCAGGCGACTCAAAGCACACATCGTACGACGCTATCGACTTGCCGGTGCGAATCGGCACGCCGCAGTCCGCCTAGCACAGTTGTTTTTGCACGGACCCTGGATTCCCCTGTCAATCGGGCCAGTAGCGGACGGTCGGAACCGGTCGGCAACTTCCCCGCGGAATTCCGCCAGTACATGCTCGCCGATCTCGTCAAGTGGGCCAAGCTCGTCAAGGAGAGCGGTGCGAAGCTGGACTGAGAAGACGGAGAGCGGGTCAAAAAGACAGGCGGCCCGAGCCCCCTTTCTGGCACTCGCACACGGTGAGATCAGGTGCCAGTCCGGCTTTTGGCTGTTCTTTCCACCGGGCGCTTCGATTGCCGCGGTGCATGCACCGGCACTACTTCCCGAACTTTGTCACGACCTGCGGTCGCATCTGTCTGCGCGTGCAACGGGAACTGCTGCGGGTTCAGAGGCTTGCCTGGCACTTGCGCGTTGGTTGAGCTTTTTGGCTGTTTCATGATGACCCCAGGTTGGTGATTTAGCGCACTAGGATGGCTTCGAGATTTCCGAAAGCGCTTCGGCAACCGGCCGGATCTCCGAACTTTCGACGGCAAAATCACCCAGTGCAACGATGCCGACCAGCCGTTTGTCACGATCCACGACCGGCAAACGCCGCACTTGACGTTTGCTCATGATCTTGGCGGCCTCTTCGACCGAGTCGTCCTCGAAGGCCCAGGCGATGCCTTCGGACATCACGTCGCGGACTTTGGTGGCGCTGTCCTTGCCCTCGGCGACGGCGCGAATCGCGATGTCGCGATCCGAGATCGTTCCTATCATGCGCTCATCCTCTCCGACCGGCAGCATTCCGAAGTCCCCATCGCGCATCTTTCTTGCGGCGTCCCCGATGCTCATATCAGGACTGATCACCTTCACGTCGCGGCTCATCAGGTCTTTAAGCTGTTGCATATCCATTCTCCTTGTATAAAGTCTTCACGATTGAAGCGTATGTCATTGCATCAGGCGCGGTCGCGCAGTTCCTTCACGCCCGACTGTTCGGCGCAGTGATCACAGCAGAACATCCGGCCACTTTTCTCCAGGCCGTGGCCGATGATGCGTACGCCGCAATGCGCGCAGGCAGGCGCGAGTCTATGGATCGCGCATTCGAAGCTGTCGAACGTGTAGGTCTTGCCTTGCGCCACCACCTGAAAGGATTTGTCGTAGTCATTGCCGCACGCGTCGCATTTCGCCATGTCAATCTCCTTTGAACGGGTACCCGCTAGTGCAATCATCGTCTTCTTCCTGCGGGTCGCGGTCTGTGCGCTGGCGCACGTACGGTGCGTCATTTCAAGACAATTTGCGAATGGCGAAGGTTTGGCCCTGATTCAGAGCTGCCGAGCATTGCGCCGGGAAGTATGTTGCCCCTGCGCTCTTCCTTAATAGCTAAATGCCTGACGGAAACGTCTCCGGCACCTCGCCGTCGCTCCACACCTGGCCCATGTCCAGCGGCTCCAGTGCGCTGGTTTCGTCGATGTGTATCACTGCATCGAACTGCTGGGCCAAGCGGGTGTAGAAATAGTGGCTCTGGCGTTCTGTGTCGGGCCGGTAGATCACGCCGATGGCACGCTGCAGCCGCTGTAACGCCACGAGCGAGCGCAGCGCCGCGTCGTCGCGCAGGTTCAGCAGGAAACGGGTGGTTCCGGTGTGATGGAACACGTCCTCCCAACTACCAGGCAAACCCTCGCGCACGCGCTTGCGCTGGGGCGGCTCGTCCCAGTTCGAAGCAGCCGTGACCCAGCCGCGGTGGGTGCTGAAACCCACCAGCACCGCATCGTCCGCGTAGCGGTCGCGCACCAGCTGACCCACATTCCATTCACCCAGCTCGCCCATTTCGGTGGCCGAGGCATCGCCCAGGTGCGAGTTGTGCGCCCACAGGGCGATGCGTGGCGCCGCGCCGCCTGTGGTCAAGTGGCGGTCCAGCGCATGCAGCGTCTCCACCATGTGGCTGTCACGCAGATTCCAGGATGACACGCGCCCGTGAAACATGGTGCGGTAGTACTCTTCGGCGTTGCGCACCAGACGCGCGTTCTGCTGGGCGTAGAAGGCTTCATCACGCTCCAGTCCGGGCGTCAGTGGCACTTCGGCGGCGCGGCGGTTCATTTCGCGTAGTTGTTGCACCACCTCGTCCTCGCAACTCCCCTTGAGGCCAAAGCTGGCGGCATAGCCATACGCTTGGGTGTCTTCTGCTGCATGGTCGAAGCAGGCATAGCGGTACCGTGCACGGCGCGCGGCTTGCGGGTCCACCTTGTCGAGGTAGGTCAGCACTGCCTGGATGGAGGCGAACAGGCTGTAGAGGTCAAGCCCGTAGAAGCCCACCTGGCGCAGGGAGCTGAGGCCGGTGTTGTAGTCGCGTAGCCACTCGACGAAGTCGCGCACGACGGTGTTGCGCCACATCCAGGCGGGAAAGCGCTGGAAGCCCGACAGGGCGGCATCGGCGTCGGCGTCATCTGACAGGCCGCGTACGTAGCGGTTGACGCGCCAGGCGTCCGGCCAGTCGGCTTCCACGGCAACGGCAGTAAAGCCTTTTTCGGTGATCAGTCGCTTGGTGATCTCTGCCCGCTCGAAGTAAAACTCATGGGTGCCGTGCGACGCTTCGCCCAACAGGGCAAAGCGCGCCGGGCCGATCAGAGCCAGCAGCCCGTCATACTGGCGCGCATCGCCGGCCAACGGCTGCAGGTGCGCGCGCAGGCCTTCCAGCAAGGCGCTATTGCTGAGGTCGTGCTGGGTTTGTTGCGTGGTCATTGTGAGTCCTCTTCCTCTGTAATCTCTGCGATTCCTTTCTTTGAACAGTCAATGGCCGCAGAGGCGGGTGGCAATAGCATGCTCTCGCCGCGCTTCCTCCAGCAACGCACACACCTCGTCGTCCGTGGCTTGCGGAAAATCTTGGTACCACAGCCCGACAGCGCGAAACGGCTCGGGCGTCGCGGCGCAAATCACGTCATCGGCCTGCTGGCGCAGCGCGGCGCAGGTGTCTAGCGCGCCCACCGGCACCGCCACGGCTAGATGCAGGGGATGCTGCTGGTGAATCGCCAACACGGCAGCCTGCATGGTCGAGCCCGTGGCCAGCCCGTCATCGACCACAATGACCGTGCGGCCCTGAAGGGGAACTGCCGGACGCTGCTTGCGATAGAGTTGTTCGCGCCGTACCAGCTCGGCCTGCTCGCGCTCGACCACTGCCGCAATTGCCTCGGGCCTGACGGTGAGGCCCGGCATTGGATTCAGGAACTTCACACCGCCGCTGGCGATGGCGCCCATGGCATACTCCTCGTGGCCGGGTATACCGAGCTTGCGCACCACAAAGATGTCCAACGGCGCCCGTAGCTCGCGGGCCACCTCGAACCCCACGGCAACGCCGCCGCGCGGCAGGGCCAGCACCAGCAAGCCTGCCCGGCCGCGGTACTGCTCCAGGTGGGTGGCCAGTATCCGACCAGCGTGCCGCCGGTCGCGAAAGGGCAAATTGACGGCCGTCATGTTGTGTACTGTAGAGAAGTCAGGTGGGTGGTGAACCAGGATGAGGCCAGTTGCGCGACCTGCTCCAGCGCGCCCGCTTCCTCGAACAGGTGGGTGGCGCCGGGCACTATGGCCAACCTTTTTTTGCAGCGCAGGTGCTCGAGGGCCTGCTGGTTGAGTTCGATCACCCCGTAGTCGGCACCGCCGACGATGAGCAGCGTGGGTGCTGTCACAGCCGCCAGCGCCACCGGCCCGGCCAAGTCCGGCCGGCCACCGCGGGAGACCACGGCAGCGATTTGGTCGCCCTGCCGGGCTGCCGCGATGAGTGCGGCCGCGCTACCGGTGCTGGCGCCGAAATACCCGATGGCGGCCTGCTGCAACTCGGGTTGAGCAGCGGCCCAGGCGGTGGCGTCCTGCATCCGCCGGGTCAGCAAGGGGATGTTGAAGCGGTGCTCACGCGTGTGCAGGTCGATCTGCTCTTCCTGCGCGGTCAGCAGATCAAACAGCAGAGTGGCGATGCCGGCGTGCTGAAGGTGCTGGGCCACCTGCCGATTGCGGGCGCTGTGGCGCCCGCTGCCGCTGCCGTGCGCGAACAGCACCAGGCCCTGGAACCCAGAGGGCATCACCAAGTCGCCGTAGAGCCAGAGGTCACCGACGGGAATACGGACTTCGCGAGGGACCAGGGTGGTGTTGACGCTATGCATGATGTTCACCTTCCAAATAACTGAATTTAACGCGGCGGCGTACCGTGTCTCTCATCGGCGCCGTTCGTTCACTGCAACGGGGCCAGCGTTGGCCAGTGCCATAGCGGCGAACAGGGTCAGCCAGCAGCTTTGCTGACCAACGGCCAAGGCGGTGGTCACTGCAGCGCAGCGCGTGGCGCCTGCGATCAAGTGTGGATGCCAAATCAGTTCCCCAATCGATTCACCATCTCAATATATGCCGCGCGGCGCGCTGGGTGTTGCGCGGCGTCAAGCCAGGGTCGAATTGTTGCGAAAACAACCCTCGAGCTCAAGAAATTCGGCCAGCTCGACATCCTCGTCAACAACGCCGGCATCAACCCGNNTTTCCAGGAGCATGCCGACGGACTGGAAGACCTGAGCGAAAAACGCTTTGAAGAAACCTTCCGAACCAACATCTTCGGCTACTTCCACATGGCCAAAGCCGCCTTGCCGCATCTGGGCAAGGGCGCCTGCATCATCAACACCGGCTCGGTGACCGGGCTGGAAGGCAGCGCCAAACTGCTCGACTACTCGGCCACCAAAGGCGCCATCCACGCTTTCACCAAATCGCTGGCCAGCAACCTGATCGACAAAGGCATCCGGGTCAACGCCGTCGCGCCCGGCCCGGTGTGGACGTCGCTGAACCCGGCGGACAAGTCAGCTGAAGATATCCAGACCTTCGGCAAAGACACCGACATGAAACGCCCGGCCCAGCCCGAAGAAATTTCGCCAGCCTATGTATTTCTTGCCGCACCGGTTTGTTCAGGCTATATCACAGGTATCGTGCTGCCTCTGGATCACACGGGGAATCGACTCAGCCGCCGAGGATCGCCCCAGCACGCGGACCGTCACTTTGGGAGGCAGCAGACGACCACCGGCGGGCTGGCAACGACCCGCAATGGGATCTGTCGGCCCAAGCTCAACCGGAGGTCGACTTCGATCAAAGTATTCCCTGGTGACGAGTGATTTTTCGCTCGAAAAATCGGCGTGTCTCGAATACGCTGGACGGGAATTGGTGTTGGTCAAAACGCAGCAGGCGTTTCAGTGAAAAATCGAACAACAGCGGATTGTGCGTCCTGATTTCCTGCAGTAGCGGCACTGCGGCGGGGTCAAGCAATCCCATGTTCGCCATGTCCGTAGCCGAGAACAACGGCATGACGCCGGGCAAGGGATAATCGGAACCATTGAGCAGGCGCGGATGCCAGTCGTCACGTTGCAGTACGGCCTTGAGTGCCCAGGCCCTGTTGAACTGGGTCAGCGCAGAAATATCGGCATGGAGCTTGTCCGCGTAACGTGGCTCGTCCATCATGCGGGCAAAAAGCTTGTAGCTGCGCACACGCGGGCCGTTCGGGCCTTGGTCAATATCCCGGTCATCGCCGTCCGAGGCGCAGTGGGCGATGACCACCCGCACGCCGTGATCCATTGCTCGCCGTAGACGCAAGGGATTGCCGAAATCCCGATTCCCGCCCTGCACCGCCAGTTCACGGCCGGCATGGCTGATGATGGGTACATCCGCCGCCGCCAATGCTTCGTAAAATAGGTCGCATCGTGACGAGAGTGGATCAATGCCCATGGCCGAAGGTAGCCATTTGACAGCACGCGCGCCTTCACGCACCGCCAATTGCAATGCCTCCACACAGTCAGCTCGGTACGGATGGATCGATGCCGCCCACTCAAAAGCTGCAGGATGGGCATGCGCCACCTGCGCCGCATATTGGTTGGGAATGTAAAAAATGGAACGATTCTTGTCGGCTTTGCCGGCTTCGTCATGAAACAGATCGAAAGCGAATAGCAGGGCTTTGAAGCCCGCTGGCATGCTTTCAATCAGGTTGAGCATTCTGGCAACATAGCTTGCATCGAGCTTGTGAGGCGTCTCATTCACGCAGGCTGCGTTCATATAGAACAATTTCTGCAATCGCAGCAATGGGTGCCACAGGCTGTCCATGTCCGGGCTGAACCATGTCCCATTGCTGGAATCCCCGCCGCCTGCCAGGTGCACATGGCTGTCCCACACTTGTGCCGGATCCAACCCTGCCCATACCGACTGCATCAGCGGGTGGCGTATAGCGGTTCGCGGCAGGTTGGAGAGGCAGGGATTGATCAAGCCCTGTTCCGGCCAGTATTTCCATCCGCCCACGCCAACTGCGCCGAGGCCGAACACGCCCAGAGCGCCCAGAAAATGGCGGCGGTTCGTCACGCACACTGAGCAGACCGCCCTGAATGATGCCGGGCACGTTTTCCAGTCTGGATCCAGGCCAAGCAGCAGCAGCATGAGCCGCCACACGTGAAACCAAAGGCATGAAACAGCAGCAACGAGATCATGAGTTTGTCGATGATTAAACGTTTCCCAATTCCCAATGGTTGGCAGGGTTTTGCAGAGTTTCCTTAACAGGCTGCTGAAATACCTCACCTCAAGGTCTACCTTTACGCCAGTTCAGTCGTAGAAGGCTAGGCTCTCGCCCCACCTTTGCTTGAACGTTGACTCACGCCATCAACTCGGCAAAGAGAACTCCGCCTGCGCCGTGGGTCCACATCCATTCTGGTCAGGTGACCGGGCGAAGATGAAGTGAAATCAAAACCTAAGCGCTGGCGATGGCTGAATACGGTTTTGTCCCGTAGTAGTCATGAATGCCCTTGGCCCAGGTCTGATCCGCCATATTGGGCCAACTGCCACTGTCAAATCCAGGGGCGTTCTCCAGGCGATCCTTCTTCACGTTCAGCGTAAAGCGTTTGTTCACCGTATCCAGCGTCAACGCATCCCACGGCACAGCGAACAGCTTTTCGCCCATTCCGAGAATGCCGCCAAAAGATAAAACGGCATAACTAACTCTGCCGGTACCCATGTCGAGCATGATTTCCTTGACATCCCCAAGATCTTCGCCCTGCCCGTTGTAGACGTCATTGCCCACAAGTGTGTCGGCCCCCATCAGCGCGGGACCGGGTCCTGTTCTTAAAGTGCCTTTGTACATGCCGTAGCTGTCGCGTTCTTCGTAATTCATTTGAATCTCCATTCATAGGTTAATTTGAATAAAAGCGGGAGCGCCATACTGATTGACTTACGCCCCATCAGAACAATAGATGCGTGACACCGTGCAATCTGTTCGATACCGCACCCAACTCAGTCATGCCGCTACGGTCGTGGAAAATAAATCGATAATCGTTGAAGGCCACCAAGGCGATCTGAGCCAATTTCCCAACGATTCGCACGCAACGGCCAGTTGCGACTCAGCCCGCGCGTGTTATGCCACGGTTCGAACAAGTTTTTCCCGCTCCCATTGGCGCGTCTTTGCCGCAGTAATAAATGCGTCTTTGTCGTTTGTATCCACAATGCCCGCGTCTTGTCCGACATGCGCTATTCTCAAAAGCGCCTGGCCGCCCTGGTCAACGGCAATGGCCTTGAGATGAGCGAACGCATCGCGCACGAAATCGATGGCGGCGCTTTCCATCGACAGTGCTTTTGCACCTTCGTCGGAGAGGATGACGGCGACTGCGTCAAATAACACAGAAGGGGTACCAGCCAGTTGTCCGTCAGCCGCCAGCATCGAGCCATCGGCAAGCTTCGCGCCGCCCACTTTGGGAGCGACGACCTTCACGGTAGCACCCGAATCGGTCGCGGCCTTTTTAATCTTCTTGATGACAACGCCGTCCGAACCATCCGCGATCAGGATGCCAATCGCGCGCCCCATGAGCGTGTCTTTCATCTTGCCGATGGTCCGCAATGCTGGCGAAGACACCATTTCCTGCACTGGCGCTGCGGCTACTGGCGCATCGGGGATTTTGTCGAACCCAAGACCCGCGGCGACCCGGTTGGCGAGGTCTTCTTCGATATGTCGCAGGTGGCCGACCATCGCCTCACGCACGTGCACCTGGCCGACCTTGGAAAGTTCAAACACTAACGCCGAGGCGATGTGCGCCTGCTCATACGCGGTTTGGCTGAGATAGAACTGCCGCGCCTGGCTGTAGTGGTCGGCGAAGCTCTCGGCACGGATGCGGCCTTTTTCGCCGGATTCAGTGACTGCGGCGCTATGAAAGCCCTTGGTCGGCATTTCACGTGGCGAGTTGTCAGACAAGGAGTTGGGCTCATACGCAACCCGGCCCGTCGATTGCGCCATCTGCATGTGCCCGTCGCGTTGCTGGTTGGCGAACGGGCACTTGGGCGCGTTGACCGGGATCTGGTGAAAATTGTGCGAACCCAGGCGCGAAAGCTGCGTGTCGAGATAGGAGAATAAACGGCCTTGCAACAGCGGGTCATTCGAGAAATCGATGCCTGGCACGACATGAGAAGGACAGTAAGCCACCTGTTCGGTTTCAGCGAAGAAATTGTTCGGCCAGCGATCAAGCACCATGCGGCCGATCACTCTCAGTGGCACCAGTTCTTCGGGAATCAGCTTGGTCGCGTCCAGATGATCGAACGGGAATCTGTCTGCCTCTTCCTGCGTGAAAAGTTGCACCGCGAATTCCCACTCGGGGAAATCTCCGGCTTCGATGGCTTCAAACATATCGCGGCGGTGGAAGTCTTGATCAGCGCCCGAGATCTTGACGGCCTCGTCCCAAATGGTGGACTGCAAGCCGAGCTTGGGACGCCAGTGGAATTTGACGAAGGTCGATTTTCCTGCGTCGTTAATCAGGCGGAAACTATGCACACCAAAACCTTCGATCATGCGCAGCGAACGCGGTAGCGTGCGGTCCGACATGATCCACATCACCGTATGCATGGATTCAGGCGTGAGCGAAATGAAATCCCAGAACGTGTCGTGCGCGGTCGCCGACTGCGGAAAGCCGCGGTCGGGTTCCATCTTGACGGCATGGATGAGGTCGGGGAATTTGATGGCGTCCTGAATGAAAAAAACCGGGATGTTGTTGCCGACCAGGTCCCAGTTGCCTTCCTTGGTATAAAACTTGACGGCGAACCCGCGTATGTCACGCGGCGTATCGACCGAACCCGCGCCGCCTGCAACGGTCGACAGGCGCGTGAATACAGGTGTCTTCTCGCCTACCTCGGTGAGTATCCTGGCGCTGGTGTATTGCTTCAAGGACGCTGTGAGCTCGAAGAAGCCATGGACGCCCGTCGCCCGCGCGTGAACGATACGCTCGGGAATACGCTCGTGATCGAAATGGGTGATTTTTTCGCGCAGGATGAAATCCTCCAGCAGCGTAGGGCCGCGCGGATTCGACCTGAGCGAGTTTTGATTGTCGGATATCGCGAGGCCCTGGTTGGTAGTGAGCGCGGGGTGCTGGGCACCAGCTATCTGGTGCAATTCGCCGCCAGCAGCCGGTTGTGAGTCTCCGGTCGGGGCCGAGTCTTTTTTCTGTTTGCGTTTTCCTGATGTACTCGTCGTCATTTTGTTGCCCCTGATCGATCTCTTAGTGGTTAACGTCAGCCTGGCGCGCAGTCGGCTCATTATTCCGTCGTTTTGCCATCGAAGTGTTCGTTGTCGGCCTGCGCGTCGGCGCGGGTAGGGTGGACGACGCCGTCCCGATGATTCGGCGGCGCATAGAGCGTGTAAAGCTTCATTGGAACACTGCCGGTATTGACGATGTTGTGATTCGTCCCGGCCGGGACGACTACCGCGAAGCCGGCGCTGATCGCCGTCCGAACGCCATCGAGAACCGCTTCACCAGTCCCTTCCTCGACGCGAAAGAACTGGTCGAGCTTGTGGACTTCAGCCCCAATGTCTTCCTTGGGCTTTAAAGCCATCACGACGAGCTGGCAGTGCTTTGCCGTGTAAAGCACTCGGCGAAATTCTTCATTCTTGACGGCGAGACCCTCGATGTCTTTCACAAAGCCTTTCATATCGTTTCTCCTTGGTTCAAAGTCAGATCAGGTCTTGAGGAATGCCAGCAGGTCGGCGTTGAGCTGGTCTGTGTGCGTGATCGGGAGGCCGTGGGGTGCGCCCGCGTAAATCTTCAGGGTCGCGTTCTTGACCAGCTTAGATGAGCAAAGAGCCGAGGCGCCGATCGGCACGATCTGGTCATCGTCGCCGTGGATAATCAGCGTCGGCACGTCGAACTTCTTGAGGTCTTCGGTGAAATCAGTTTCGGAGAACGCCTTGATGCAGTCGAAGGTGTTTTTGTGACCGGCCATTATTCCCTGGTGCCAGAACGTGTCGATCATGCCCTGCGAGACCTTGGCGCCAGGGCGGTTGGCTCCGAAGAACGGGCCGCTGGCGAGATCCTTGTAGAGTTGCGAGCGGTCGGCGAGGGAGCCTTGGCGAATCTCATCAAACTTCTCAATCGGCAAGCCGCCAGAATTGGCCGCCGTTTTCAACATCAGCGGCGGGACGGCGGAGATCAGCGCGGCCTTGGCCACCCGTTTCGTGCCGTGGCGGCCGATATAACGGGCAACTTCGCCGCCGCCCGCGGAGAAGCCGACGAGGATGACACCTTTCAGATCGAGCTTTTCGATGAGCGCCGAGAGGTCGTCGGCATAGGTGTCCATGTCGTTGCCATTCCAGGTCTGGCTCGACCGGCCATGACCGCGACGGTCATGGGCAATGCAGCGATAGCCGTTGGAGGCCAGGAACAGCATCTGAGCCTCCCAGCTATCCGCAC
>DHWX01000114.1 GCA_002413395.1 Polaromonas sp. UBA5171
GCGACCTCTCCCTTCCCAAGGGAGTGCTCTGCCACTGAGCCAAATGGGCTAAATTCAAACTTACTCATCATTGCCTGGCGCAAATTCAACCAGCAAAACTCCATGATCAACGCGCCACGACGCAACTTCATGGAGCGGGAGACGGGAATCGAACCCGCGTCATTAGCTTGGAAGGCTAGGGTTCTACCATTGAACTACTCCCGCGCAGCTCTGCTTATTCAATTCACACCATGACATCGCACTCGATGACCTTGCAACCCAAAACAAACTTGCGGTCAATCACCTTATCGTTTTTGTCTTACGCTGTCCGACTTACCAAAAAATCAACCAAAATCTGGTGGATGGGGCTGGATTCGAACCAGCGTAGGCGTTAGCCAACAGATTTACAGTCTGCCCCCTTTAGCCACTCGGGCACCCATCCTTCTCACCAAGGCAAGCGCAATTCGTCACCAAATGCGCCTGCCTGGAAACCTGGCTTGCGCCCTGCTTGTATTTTTCGCCGTATCCGGCCCAAACACATGAATCCCTGCTCTTTCCCAGCGAACTTAGCATTATAGCCACATTCTTTGGAAGCAGGATATCCAGGAAGGTGCCCAGACCTCATCCAGACTTGGGCAATTGAGTTGCACCGTGGCACTTTTTGTACTTCTTGCCACTACCGCATGGGCACAGGTCATTACGTCCGGGCACCGCCGCCTTGCGCACCATCTCTACTCGCGGTCCCAGCGCCCGCCAGAGCTCGCGCAGGTCATACACCGCCCAGATCGCCTCGCCAAAAGCGTTCAGCCGGGCTATGCTGACGCTGGGTGCACCGCCTTCGCTGAAGGGCGACAATTCAGGCGCAACGGCGTCGTCTTCGGTCATGGTCACCACGGCCTGCAATGCGCCGTCCAGCCATTTGGCAGCGTCCTTGTCGCGCGGTGGAGTCCATTCCTCGGGCCAGCTCTCCACGGCAAACATGAAGCCCAGCGCCCACACCTGAGCAAACGCGGGCAGGTCCTCGCCTTTGAAAGCGGCTTGTTCTTGCGCGGGCATCTCGGCCACGGCACCGCGAATGTCCATGACTTCTGGGCAGTAGCAGAGTGCGTCTTCCAGAGAGTCCACTTCAGCATCGAGCGCCATGCCGACCTCGTTCCAGCGCTGGTTCCAGAGTGTGAGAAAGCGCTCACGCTGCGTTTCGCTGGCAAATGAGCCGCTTTCAGCATCAGGTTCATCCCCGTCGGTGGGCGTGCCCAGCAGCACCTGCAGGTATTCAGCGGCATCGATGGGGCGGCGCGAACAAATCATGGCGGCCATGAAGCCCTCACAAAACTCCCATTGCGGCGTTTCATCGTAACGGGTGCGCAGGTCGTCAAGGATGGCCTCCAGTTCATCGAAAATCCCGGTTTCCAATGATGAGGGGACATGAGGGGAAGAAATCATGGTGATGAATAGGGTTGCTGCATCAAGCGCTTTGGGGGTGCATCTACGCTTAATGCTATTAATTATATAGCTACCTGCACCCGCAATCCAAGGTTCATGAGCCGTTTTTTCATTGAAATGATGGCCTGATCCTTGCTGAGCAACAATGCGCGCTGGGCCACTGCCAAATCGATGAATTTCTGGTCATCCGGATCGCTGCAGATCGCGCTGGCTTTGGCGGCGACTTCCGTCAGGCGGGCATGCTGATCAAACCCATCCAACACATGCAGCGCGCTCAATTGGTAAAAGTCGAGGCGCGCGACAATTTTCGGGTAGGTCAGCACACGCGCCAGTTCGTCGCGCATGGCTTGCGTTGCCACCCAGTCGACTTCGCCGGCTTGCAGCGCGTTCTTTAACGGGCGTGACGCCACAGCGCTGAAGACAAACACATCGAGAACGATGTTGGTGTCGAGAACGACGGGGATTCCACGCCCTTTGAGTACGGGCGAGAAAGCGGGAAGGGAAAAAATGGAGTCTGTGCACGCGCTCACTGCGTTCCCCGGTTATCCGACCTCATTTTTTCCGGGGGCCTGATCCACCGATTTGCCCCGCGCCGAGCCAGCCACCATATCAAAACGGAACAATCTGCATTCAATCGGGCCATTCCACATCGGCACGCGGCGCGACTCCTTGAGACGCATCTTACCGGGCAGTTTCAGGTCAGGCGTCAGGATATAGGCAGTCCAGCCAGCATAATTTTTCTTCCAGTGCGCCGCCAGCCGCGGAAAGAAATCAGACGCTTCTTCGCCGCTGTCGGTCTGCGCCTGCTCGCGCCCGGGGTTGGCGGAGCGGTCTCGCGGGATGGCGGCCACAGCCTCGTTAGGGCGCAGCGGCTGGCCAAACTCGTCAACACCCTGGCGCCGCTCATCCCTTTGATGGCGGCTCTGAACACCCGAAATCCCGGCCACACCTGCCACGTCAATCCGCTCGCCATACGGTGGGTTGACCAGCATGACGCCGGTGGGCGCTGGTGGCATACGCTGCAGCGCATCGCCGCCGCGCAGCTGCACGGCGTGAGCGACACCCGCGCGTTCGGCATTGCGCTCGGCAAAATCAACCATCCGGAAGGACACGTCGCTGCCAAATACCGGGGCTAGGGGCTCGGTGATGGCGGCCTCGGCCTGATCCAGCAAACCTTCCCACACATGGGCCTGGAACGGCAGGTATTTCTGGAAGGCAAAGCGGCGATTGATGCCCGGGGCGATGTTGCAGGCGATCTGCGCGGCCTCGATCACGATGGTGCCCGAACCACAGCAGGGGTCATACAGCGGCACGCCCTCCTTGCAAAGCTGATCCCAGCCGCTGGCGGCAATCATGGCCGCAGCCAGGGTTTCCTTCAGCGGGGCATCACCCTTGTCTTCGCGCCAGCCGCGTTTGAACAGCGGCTCACCCGAGGTGTCGATGTAAATGGTGACCGTATCGGTAGTCAGGTGCGCGTACACCCGCACGTCGGGCCAGTGGGTATCGACGTCGGGACGCACATCCAATTTGGCGCGAAAGCGGTCGGCAATCGCATCCTTGATCTTGAGCGCGGCAAAGTTCAGACTGGTCAGCGGGCTGTGCTGCGCCGTGATCTCGACCTTGAAGGTCTGCCTGGGGGTGAACCATATTTCCCACGCCACGTTGGCCGCAGCGTTGTAGAGGTCTTGCTCGCTCCGGTATTGGTTGTGCTGCAGTTCAATCAGTACGCGCTGGGCCAGCCGGCTGTGCAGGTTGAGTTCCAAGGCGTCGCGCCACGAGCCCTGCAACTGGACACCGGCGCGCCAGGCTTTACCCTGGGTGCCGGTAATGCGCTGAACCTCAGTGTCCAACAGGGTTTCCACTCCAGCGGCACAGGGTAAAAATAATTGAAGTTGGTTCATAAGTAACTCTTACGGCGCAATGAAACGGTTTACAGTGATTTGCGCAGGCTGGTGGGCGCGATGCGCAGGGCTTCGCGGTACTTGGCCACAGTGCGGCGCGCGCATTCAATGCCCTGCTCCTTGAGCATTTCGGAAATCTGGTGGTCGCTGAGCGGTTTTTTGGGGCTCTCGGACGCAACAAACTGCTTGATGAGCGCACGTACCGCCGTGCTGGAGGCGTTGCCACCGGTTTCGGTGCCCAGCGCCGAGCCAAAGAAGTATTTCAGTTCAAAGGTTCCGAAAGGCGTACTCATGTATTTAGCCGTGGTGACCCGCGAGATGGTGGATTCGTGCAGGCCCAGCTCGTCGGCAATTTCGCGCAGGACCAGCGGTCGCATCGCCAGCTCGCCGTGGGTGAAGAAGTTTTTCTGCCGCTCCACAATCGCGCTGCTGACGCGCAGGATGGTATCAAAACGCTGCTGAATGTTCTTGATGAACCAGCGCGCTTCCTGCAGCCGCTGCTGCAACGCCTGACCGTTTTGACCCGCACCCTTGCCGCTGTGCTGCTTCAGCGCGTTGGCATACATGTCATGGATGCGCAAACGCGGCATGACATCACTATTGAGCGACACCTTGAAGCCCCGGCCTGATTTGACGACGATGACGTCCGGCACAACAAGGTTGCGCTCGACATTGGCAAAACGGCGCCCGGGCTTGGGGTCCAGCCGCGCAATCACCGCAATCGCGCCCTTGATGACCGCTTCCGGAAAGCCGCACAGGTGCGACAGGCGCCTGACATCGCGTTTGGCCAGCAATTCCATGGACTGTTGGCACATGGCCATGGCGGCCCGGGTTGCGTCGCAATCCTTGCAATCGAGCAGCTGCAGGCTCAGGCACTCGGCCAGGGTGCGTGCGCCGACTCCGGCGGGCTCCATGTGCTGCAGCAATTTGAGCGCCATGGCAAAGCGCTGCTCCAGCTCTTCGGTCTCTTCCAGGTCATTACCCGCCAGGCCGGCTGCGAGCGCGGCCAGGCTGTCTTCCAGGTAGCCATCGTCATTGAGCGACTCAATCAGGAAATACAGGGCCGCGCGATCTTCTTCGGACAGGCGCAGACCCAGCGCCTGCTGGTGCAAATGGTCTTGCAGTGACTCATGGGCACTCGTCAGGTCAGAAGCTTCGGCGTCGCCGTCGTCGAGGTTGTTTTTGCGGGCTGGCGCGTCGCCACCCCATTCACTATCATTGGGTGCGGACTCGACCGAACCATCGCCGTCCCAATTCTCTTCAAGCCTCGCTTCGGGGCTTATTTCAGGGTCATTTTGGCCTGCAGATACTGATTCACCTGAACCATCAGCTATTGAATCAGTAGTTTCCTCTGACTCCCGGATGTCCTGATTGACTGGCGTGTTGGCCTGCTCCAGGCCGAACTCTTCGCGCACAGCGGCCTCTTCGGACAGTTCCAGAAACGGATTTTCATCAAGCATCTGCCCGACTTCCTGGCTCAGTTCCAGGGTGGACAGTTGCAGCAGGCGGATTGACTGCTGCAACTGAGGCGTGAGTGCCAAATGCTGCGAAACGCGAAGAGAGAGACCTTGCTTCATCTCAACAACCGATCAGCCGGCCAAGACCCTGCCCGGAAGTGTGACGAAGCACGCGCGCGCAACCAGCATGGAGGCCATAGAACGCAGCACCGAGCCGCCCCAAGCAAGTTCAGTTCCTTCGGGGGCAGCAAAGGACGCGCAGCGACAAGCGTGGGGGCCATATCACTACATCTTGAAGTGTTCGCCGAGATAGACGCGACGCACATCGGCATTGTTGACGATCTCTGACGGCGCACCCGCCGCCAGCACATGACCGTCGTTGATGATGTAGGCGTGATCGCAAATACCCAGTGTTTCGCGCACATTGTGGTCGGTGATCAACACGCCAATGCCGCGCGATTTCAGGAAACTGATGATGCGCTGAATTTCAATCACGGCAATTGGGTCAATTCCGGCAAACGGCTCATCAAGCAAAATGAACCGCGGCTGGGTCGCCAGGGCCCGCGCAATCTCGACGCGGCGGCGCTCACCACCCGACAGCGCGGGTGCTGGCGAGTCGCGCAGATGGTCAACCCGTAAATCCCGCAGCAGGGCATCGAGCCGCGTCTCGATGTCCACATGACCCAGTGGCCTGCCTGCGTCGTCGCGCTGTAACTCCAGCACGGCACGCACATTTTCTTCCACGGTCAGATTGCGAAAAATCGAGGCCTCCTGCGGCAAGTAACTCAGCCCCAGGCGGGCACGCCGGTGAATCGGCATGTGCTCTACCGGTTGTCCGTCGATGGAAATTTCGCCTGCATCGGCCCGTACCAAGCCCACAATCATGTAAAACGAGGTGGTTTTGCCCGCCCCATTGGGACCCAGCAGCCCCACCACCTCGCCTTTTTGTACGGCCAGAGAGACATCCTGAACCACCTTGCGGCTGCCATAGGACTTCTGCAGCCCCTGCACGACCAGGCGACTGGGCGTTGCAGTATCTGCCACTGCTGTGTCAGGCACCTGATTCATCTGTTGCCGGTTCTTTCTAGTTTTTTGGAGTTCCCAGCGTGGTGCTGGGGCGCAGGCTGGGCGTGGGGCCAGCGGGCGGCGCTGGCGGGGTGCTGTCCGGTGCGGATGCGGCGGTGCGAGGCGCCAGCATGGCGCGAATTCGTCCAGAGGGGTTGACGGCCGAGCGGTTCTTAACGCCTCCATCGACGGTAAACACATCGGTCAGATTGTCATAGACAATCAGCGCGCCAGTGGTTTCATCAACCAAAGTCGCGCCATTCAAGCGGCGAACCACGGCGCGACCGATGAACTTGACGATATCCGGCCGACTGTCATATTCGATGCGTTCGCCCTCCCCTTCAATGTACTCATCGACTCCATCGCGCTTTTTGCGGTAGAAGGCAAGCTTGCCCGGCGCGGCAATCACCACGGCCTGCTGGTAGCCCTCAGGGTTCTGGCTCACATCCACGCGCCCGCCACGGATGATCGTCGTGCCTTTGGTAATCACCACGTTGCCAGTGAACACGCTGGTCTGCTTCAGGTCGTCGTAGCGCAAGGCATCGGCTTCGGCGTTCATGGGCTTGTCGCGATCGGCTGTTTCAGCCGCGACCGGAAACACCGTCCCCGCCGCCAGGGCGGCCATAACAATCAGGGAAAAAAAGGGATGTCTCATAAGGCACGAATCTTGCTGCTTGAAGGGTCCTGTCATTGTAGCCATGCTGGCTGGGGAATGGCCCTGGTGGAAAAATTTTGATATTTTCCCGCACCCATCACAAACTTTTAGCCCCTTGGGCGGCGCTTCTGCCGGACCAGAATTTGAAAAATCCGGTCTGCGATCCGGTGAAAACGGCTGGAGAAGCCTGAAAAATTGAACCTATCCGAATTTTTCTGGCGTCCGGAAGGGCGCGCGTCTGGGCGCGACGGCCCATGAGCGGAAACTTACGCGTTCGAGAGACGGGGCGTCAGGTCCGTCATCACTTCGCAATATGGGTGCCAGATTGAGATACAACCAGCGCGGACAAAGGCGGGCTCGCAGTCTGCAGCCGCTCGCGCTCGTCGACGTCATACGACGCGAAGACTTTTTGCGCCGAGCGGGTTTCCGGCAGCACGTAGACAATGCCGTACTTCCCGGTAAAACCGTTCGTCCCGGTAAAAGCCGGGTGCACTACGCTCTTGAAGAATTCCGCCGGAACATTGATGCATCCATAGGAAATACGGTGGTCCAGCGGCGCCGGACTGTCCAGACGCTGCAGACGGCGCTCCTGAACGTTGCTCGTGATCACCGGATGCAGAGAAATCGCGACTTTGTAGTCGACCCAGAGCACTTCCTCTCCGTGGAGATCGGGGTTCAGCGCGGCCACAAAGCGGCCCGCCGGCGTCGTGCGCTCTTCGGGGCGAATGGTTGCTAACTTTCGGTCGCCGATGCCGGGGACGGAGTCGTCGCCCACCGCCAGGCCGAGCAGCGCGGGGGCTGCGCCGCGGAGGCGACCGTCCGCATGGAATACAAACACTTTCGCGTCTGTTTTGTCGACAATCACGAACGGCAAGCCGCGGTTGTCGCCCGAATCGACGACCCAGTCTGCCACGTGCCGAGCGTCCTGGGACGCGCGCTCCCGCTCGAAGTTCGCCCGTTTGGCACGATATTCCGACGCGGTCGTGGCGGGGGCTGCTGCGCCTTGATGCGCGGACAATGAGCGGCTCGGGTTGGCCAATGGCGCAACGTCGTTTGCCGCGAACGCTGGGTGCGCGCTAAAACTGGCGGCCAGCAGGCCCAAATAAATTCCTTTGGTCAGGATCGCCGCGATCAAGCGCACGCTCCCTGAGCGCCTTGCGCACCGCATCGTCACCGAAACGCGCAGCCCGATCCTTTTTCTATTGCTTGTCATAGGATTGCCTTGGCACATGACTGCAAGTGGCCCCGGCGCGTATGTTTCATCCATCGGCGCAGTAGGGCCTGCGGCTCTCAGTTGCGGCCTTGTTTGCGCGGACCAGGGGGCACCACGTAGATCATTGGCGGCGTCTTGGCAGGTGGCACGACAATCGGCGTTTGCTCGGGCACGACAACCGGCGTTTCAACTGGCACTGCGGCTGGTACAAGGGTCAGCAGCTTGGGCGGCGTCTGAGCCAGTACTACGGTGGGCCAGGCGACCGGCGTCACGGGCGGGACGATCTCCGGCGGTGTGAAGGGGGGCACTACAAGCAGCAGCGTCTCAGGCGTCGGCGTCGGCGTCGGTGTCGGTGTC
>DHWX01000059.1 GCA_002413395.1 Polaromonas sp. UBA5171
CCGACATGGAATCTGCGTCACTGGTGCGCCAGTCGCTACGAACGGCAGGCAAACTGCCGCTCAACTCGGACCCAACCTGCACTACCTGCTTTCCTCTCTTTTGTCCCGTCGTTCACAACTTCGTTCAGCTAACGGCCGCAGGGTGGGCCGGTTTGAATCGCACTGGGTTTCGTGGAGGCCGGTTGGGTTAAGTCAGGCTTACATGACCGCCTGCGGCGGCCGCTGAATTCAAACGTTGGGAACCTCAGTAATGGAAGCGCAATTGAGCAATCAGCAGCGCATCACCTTCGATGCGATACACCATGCGGTGTTCATCGGTTATGCGGCGTGACCAGTATCCTGATAGCGCGTGCTTCAGCGCTTCGGGTTTTCCTACGCCGACGAAAGGCTCGCGTCGGGTTTCTTGTATCAGCTTATTGATTCGCTCGACCATGCGCTTATCTTGTTTTTGCCAGTAAAGGTAGTCTTCCCATGCCTCGTCCGCAAAAATCAGCTTCACTTGGTCAGCTTCCGCTCAACGCCTTTGCCGGTATTCAGTTGCGCGACCGCCGAGAGAAGGCGCTTAGCGTTGGCAGGCGTGCGCAACAGATAGGCAGTTTCTTCAAGCGCTTTGAAGTCTTCGAGCGAGAGCATCACAACGGCCTGCTGGCCATTACGTGTAATGATCAAGGCTTCATGGTCGTTGCAAACTCGATCCATGGTGCTGGCGAGGTTTGCGCGGACGGTGGTATAGGTCATTGCATCCATGATAGGGCTCCGAATATGTACGTGTTAATGTACAGTACGATTCTCTATTTGTCCAGCAATCCAACGGAGATTGTCCGATGGAGAGGCCCAAGATGAATCCGCAACCGGCCTGCAGCAGCCCGGCGCGGCGGCTTCCTCAGGCGTTGTCGCTGACTGGCGGGCAGTTGCAAACCAGGTTGCGGTCGCCATACACGTTGTCCACGCGGCCCACCGGCGGCCAGTATTTGACCTGTTTGAGCGTGGCCACTGGAAAAGCGCCGGTTTCGCGCGAATAGGGGCGGTCCCAGTCGGCACCCATCAGGCTGGCCGCGGTGTGCGGCGCATGCTTGAGCGGGTTGTTGTCTTGCGGCCATTGACCGTTTTCAACTTTGCGGATCTCTTCGCGGATGGCGATCATGGCGTTAATGAAGCGCTCCAGCTCGGCCAGGGTTTCGCTTTCGGTGGGCTCTACCATCAGCGTGCCGGGCACGGGAAAACTTAGCGTCGGCGCATGAAAGCCGTAGTCCATCAGGCGTTTGGCAACATCTTCGGCCGTCACGCTGCTGCTCACCTTGAGGGGACGCAAGTCCAGGATGCACTCATGTGCCACATGGCCGTTTTCACTGGCGTAGAGCGTGGGGTAATGGTCTTTGAGTCGTGCGCTGATGTAGTTGGCGCTCAAAATGGCGGTCTCGGTGGCCTGCCTCAAGCCTTCGGGGCCCATCATGCGGCAATACATCCAGCTGATCGGCAGCACGCCTGCGTTACCCAATGGCGCTGCTGACACTGCACCGACCCCATTGACCGGAATGCCAGCGGTGGCATGGCCAGGCAGGTAGGGCACGAGGTCTTTCACCACGCAGACCGGGCCGACGCCGGGTCCGCCGCCGCCATGCGGAATGCAGAAGGTCTTGTGCAGGTTGAGGTGGCTCACGTCACCGCCGAATTCGCCTGGTGCCGCCACGCCGACCAGCGCGTTCATGTTGGCGCCGTCCACGTAGACCCGGCCGCCATAGGAATGAACCAGCTGGCAGAGTTCTTTTACCTGTGTTTCAAACACGCCGTGGGTGCTGGGGTAGGTGATCATCACGGCGGCGAGGTTGGCCGCGTGCTGCTCGCACTTGGCCTTGAGGTCGGCCAGATCGACGTTGCCCTGCGCATCGCAGGCGGTCACCACCACGTTCATGCCCGCCAGGTGGGCGCTGGCCGGGTTGGTGCCATGCGCCGACGAGGGAATCAGGCAAATGTTGCGGTGGCCCTGGCCGCTGGCTTCATGGAACGCTCGTATGACCAGCATGCCGGCATATTCACCCTGCGAACCGGCATTGGGCTGCAGGCTGATGCCCGCGTAGCCGGTGGCCTGGCACAGCCAGTCACGCAGTTGCTGGTCCAGTTCGGCATAGCCTCGCAGCTGCTCGGGCGGCGCGAACGGGTGAATGTTGGCAAACTCGGGCCAGGTGATGGGAATCATCTCGCTGGTTGCGTTGAGCTTCATGGTGCAACTGCCCAGCGGAATCATGCTGCGGTCCAGTGCCAGATCCTTGTCGCCCAGCATGCGGATATAGCGCAGCATGGCAGTTTCGCTGTGGTAGGTATTGAACACCGGATGCGTCAGAAAGGGGCTGGTGCGGCGCAAGTCAGCCGGGATCAGCGAGTCGATGCCTTTTTCAAATGCGCTGACGACCGGCAGGTTTTGGCCGGGCTGGGCAAAGAACGACCAGAGCCGTTCGATGTCGCTGCGGCTGGTGGTTTCGTCAAGCGACACGCCCAGATGATTGTTCAAGCGAAAGCGCAGGTTCACCCGTGCCTGACGGGCACGTTCAGCAATCGAATGAGTAGCGTCACCGGTCTTGACCGTCACCGAGTCAAAGGCACCTGTGTTGGTGATGCTGTAGCCCAGTTGTTGCAGGCCGCGCACAAAAATGGCGGTGTAGGCGGCGATGCGCTGGGCAATGCGTGTCAATCCCTGCGGGCCATGATAGACCGCATACATGCTGGCGATCACGGCGGGCAGCACTTGCGCGGTGCAGATATTGGAGGTGGCCTTTTCGCGTCGAATATGCTGCTCGCGCGTTTGCAGCGCCAGGCGATAAGTGGGGTTGCCATGGACATCAACGCTGACGCCGACCAGACGGCCCGGCAGCGAGCGTTTGATTTCGTCCCGGCAAGCCAGATAGGCTGCATGCGGGCCGCCATTGCCCATGGGCATGCCAAAGCGCTGCGTGGTGCCCAGCGCGATGTCGGCGCCCCATTCGCCTGGGGGCGTGAGCAGGGTCAGTGCCAGCAGGTCGGCGGCAACGCACAGGATGGCGCCATTGGCGTGCACCTGGCTGGCCAGCGGCCGCAGGTCATGAATGCTGCCGGTGGTGGCGGGGTATTGGGCCAGCACGCCGAAGTAATTTCCCCCTGCCATGAGTTGCGGCAGGGTTTCGGTGGCGCTGCTGACCATGACATCGATGCCCAGCGGCCTGGCCCGGGTCTGGATCACCTCAATGGTCTGCGGATGGCAGTCGCCTGCCACGATGAAGACATTGCTTTTGCTTTTCACGCTGCGCCTGGTCAATGTCATGGCCTCGGCAGCAGCGGTGGCTTCGTCGAGCATCGAAGCATTGGCAATGGACAGGCCGGTCAGGTCGGCCACCATGGTCTGGAAGTTGATCAGCGCCTCCAGGCGCCCCTGTGAAATTTCGGGCTGGTAGGGCGTGTAGGCGGTGTACCAGGCGGGGTTTTCCAGGATGTTGCGCAGGATGACACCTGGCAGGTAGGTGCCATAGTAGCCTTGGCCGATATGGCTCTTGAAGACCTGGTTCTTGGCGGCAATCGCCTTGAGCTGCCTGAGGGCGACGGCCTCCGTGACGGGCGCTGGAATATTCATGGCGCTGCCGCGCGCAATCGAGCGCGGAACAATCCCGGCAATCAGCGCCTGACGCGAGGCCGCGCCCACCACGCTGAGCATATGGGCTTCATCAGCCGCATCAATGCCGATGTGGCGCGCAATGAATTCGGAAGGATTTTCAAGCGCGCCGAGCGGCTTGGCGGATGGCATCAACATAGGAGTCCTGGAAACGGGTGGTGTAGGAACGGTCATGGCCCAACGTGTGCAGCGCCGGGCCGCCCCAAGCAAGAACAGCCCCCTGGCAGTGCAGTACGCGTAGCGGCAAGCGTGGGGGCCTTATATTTATTAAGGATGGGCTGAAAAAGCTGTATAGCCCGCTTCATCCATCAGACCATCCAGTTGGGAGGGGTCGGACATCCTGACCTTGAAGAACCAGCCGACACCCAGCGGGTCGCTGTTGGCCAGCGAGGGGTTATCGCGCAGGGCCTCGTTGACCTCAATCACTTCACCGCCGACCGGCATATACACGTCGGCTGCGGCCTTGACCGATTCCACCACGGCGGCGGCTTCTTTTTTGGCGTAATCGTTGCCTACGGCAGGCAGGTCCACGAATACCACATCGCCCAGTGCGTCCTGTGCATGAACGGTGATGCCGACGGTGGCAATGTCGCCTTCAATCTTGAGCCATTCGTGGTCTTCGGTAAATTTGACAGTCATGGGATTCTCCAGAGGTTCAGTGAAAGGAATCAACAGGTAAAAAAAACTAAATGCAGGAACAGAAAAACAAAAGAAAAATCAGCCGCGCCAGTAATGGGTAGGTACAAAAGGCATGCTCGAAACTTCCATCGGCACCGGCTTGCCGCGCACGATGGCATTGACCCGTGTGCCCAGAGCCGCGAATTGCGGCTTGACGTAACCCATGGCAACCGGCTGGTTGATGGTGGGGCCAGGCAGCCCGCTGGTGACTTCGCCAATCAGCGCGCCATCCAGGCTTTGCAATGCGCTGTGCTCACGCACCGGAATGCGTTCCAGCGCCATGAGTCCAACGCGCTTTTTCGCGATGGTGGTGGCCGGGCTGGCCAGTTGGGCGAGAATTTTATCGGCACCTGGGAAACCGCCAGCCCTTGCGCCGCCGCTACGCCGGACTTTTTGAATTGCCCAATTCAGACTCGCCTCGACTGGCGTGGTGCTGGTGTCGATGTCGTTGCCATACAGGCACAGCCCGGCTTCCAGGCGCAGCGAGTTGCGGGCACCCAGGCCGATGGGTTTGACTTCGGGTTGCTCCAGCAGGGCTCTGGCCAGGGCTTCGGCCTGGGAGTCGAGGACCGAAATTTCAAACCCGTCTTCACCGGTGTAACCGCTGCGGGTCAGGAAGACGTCGATCGTTTGTTTTCCGGCTTGCACCGTGAAGCGGCCGCCGGTCATGAATACCAGCTTTTCGACGCCAGGCGCCAGACGCTGCAAGGCGGTGACGGCCTGCGGCCCCTGCAGCGCCAGCAGCGCCCTCTCGGGCATGGGAATGACTTCACAGCGTGAGCCGATTTTGTGCTGGATACGGGTAATGTCGCCCGCCTTGCAGGCACCATTGACGATGATGAATAGATCTCCGCCGTTTGCGGGATTGGCGTAATCACGGTTGAAAAACATCAGGTCGTCGATGATCCCGCCGTCGTCATTGAGCAGCAGGCCGTAGCGCTGCTTGCCGATGGGCAGGTCGATCACGTCCACCGGGATCAGGCTTTCGAGGGCGGCCGCCGAGTCCGGCCCCACCAGACGCAACTGGCCCATATGGGACACGTCAAACAGGCCGGCCGCGTTGCGTGTGTGGTGATGCTCGGCTATCAGCCCCGCCGGGTATTGCACCGGCATGGAATAGCCGGCAAACGGCACCATGCGCGCGCCGAGTTCGACGTGCAAGTCATGCAGCGGGGTTTCAAGAAGGCGCGCTGGGGTGGCAGAAGAGGTACTGGATGAGGTATCGGACACGGTATTCTCCGGGGGCAAACATGAATTCATGACCATCGGTCATGCGCTGCCCCTGCTGTCCACTTTACCTGAGAGATTCGCCTGGCAATGCAGGTTTGCTCCTTCGGTGGGTCACTTTGAAAATGGCCTCTCTCCAGTAGGGAACGTTCTTCAGCCGCTACTTGCTGCAAAACGGTTGCCAGTCCTTTTGCCTGAGCGTTCAGCACACCGTTTTACGGGTTTTGCATGCGCCTTCGGCGGTTTTCGTATGAAAACTCTCTCCTGACAGTGGCAAGTGTAGCGGAAGCCGGCTTCAGGCTACTGAACCGGTCGGCGGCAGCATGGCGATGCGTGAGTTGTCTGGTGTCTGAGCGTCATTTATCCGATGGCAAGCGCCGCTGCCTGCCCTGAACGCACGGCGCCTTCCAGGGTTGCCGGGTAGGGACCGTCGATGTAGTCGCCGCACGCCAGCAGGCCGACGGCCACTTCAATGGCCGGTCGCTGCAGGCTCGGTGTGCAGGCAAAGGTGGCGCGCTTTTCCACAATGGTCTGCACGGATTTCAGGGTGGTTAGCCCCAATTGCCGGGCTGCTTGCGCCAGCACCTGACGCGTCAGCGTGGCGCTATCGCCTTGGCTGGCACTGATGACGAACGCCAGCAATCCTGTGGGGCCGCCCAGTTGCCCGCGGTCGAATACGAACTGCGCCGGTTCAGCGGCGCCGGAATGCAGCGCCAGCATGGGTTGACGCAGCCGCGCCCGTGGCGCATGGGCATAAACGGTGGTCAAGGCCTCATGCTGCAGGCCGCGCGCTTGCGCCAGCCAGCTGTCGGCCGCCACGCCGCTGTCTTCTACCAGGCGCGCCGCTTCGTGTGATGGGCAGGCCAGCAGCACGCGGTCAAAGGCAGCATCGGTATCTGTGGTGACCTGCCAGCCGGAGGCGGTGGGTGCAATTCTTTGCACGCGGCAGCCCAGCCGTGCGGGGCTGCCTTGATCTGCCAGCCAGGCCAGTACCGCATCGGGCAGCAGAGCGCTCAGGTCCACGCGCGGCAGCAACAGGTTGGAGCTGCCGCCAGCCGAAAACAGCGCATCGCGCAGCACGCGCAAGAACACCTGCCCGCAGGCGCGATGCGCTGGCGTGTTCAGTGCCGACACGCACAGCGGCTCGATCAGCGAGGTCATGGCGGTGGGCGCAAGACCCCGGCATAAATCGGTGACCGACAGCCCGGGAGCGCACTGAAACCCTTTGCGTTGCCAGCTTACCGCCAGCTTGAGCAGCGACAGTTTGTCGGCCCACGACCAGCCGGGTGCGCCGAGTATGCCAACGAAGGCATCCAGCGGCGTGGGCAGATGGGGCAGCTTCAGGCCGCTGCCATCGGGAAACTGCAAGTTCAGAGGCAGGCGACGCAGGCAGGCGTTCACGTCCACGCCCAGGTCGGCCATCAGGCGCAGGGTTTCCGAATAGGCGCCAATCAGGATGTGCTGGCCGTTGTCAAGGGCAAGAGGCTGGCCGGAACCACTGGCAGCCACACGGCGGGCGCGTCCGCCGGCCGTGCGGGACGCCTCAAACAGGGTGACCTGGTGGCCCAGGCGTGTGACCCCTACAGCGGCAGCGCAACCCGCCCAGCCAGCCCCAACAATGGCGACTCTCACGGCTTGAGCGCCGTGCATTTTTCCGCCGGTCCGCCCCAAGCAAGCACAGCCCCCTCGGGGGACAGTTCAGTAGACGCAGTGACAAGCGTGGGGGCCATCAAGCCACGCGACCGAAGGCCTGCGTTTTCCAGGCTAGCCAGAATTTGCGTAGTGGTGTGAGGCTGACGCGCTGGTGCAGCACCTGGTAGCCATCGGCGGCAATTTCGCGCAGCAGCGTGCGGTAAATACTGGCCATCATGAGGCCGGGCTTTTGGGTGCGGCGGTCGACTTCGGGCAGCATTGCCAGGGCTTCGTCGTAAAGAGCCAGCGCACGCTCGGTCTGGAATTGCATCAGCGCAGTAAAGCGCTCGGAATACTGGCGCTTCAAAAGCTCGTGCGCCTTCACGTCGAACTGCTGCAACTCACAGACTGGCAGGTAGATGCGGCCGCGCAGCGCGTCTTCGCCCACATCGCGGATGATGTTGGTGAGCTGAAACGCCAGCCCCAGCTTGTGGGCGTAGGCGGTAGTGGCTGCTTCGGTCTGGCCAAAAATATGCGCGGCCACTTCGCCTACGATGCCCGCTACAAGGTGGCAGTACTGCGTGAGGCCGGGAAAATCAAGGTAGCGGTTTTGTGCCAAGTCCATCTGGCAGCCGTCAATAACGGCCTGCAAGTGCCGTTCCTCGATGCGGTAAGTGGCAGCCAGTGGTATCAGCGCCTTCATGACGGGGTGGGTGGGGCCGCCGTCGAAAGACCTGGCGACCTCGCTTCGCCACCAGGCGAGCTTGGTGTGTGCCACGCCGGGGTCTGTAACGTCATCGACCACATCGTCGATTTCGCGGCAGAAGGCGTAAAAGGCGGTGATGGCGCCGCGCCGCTCTTGGGGCAAAAACAGAAAGGCGTAATAAAAGCTGCTGCCGGACGCAGCGGCTTTTTGCTGGACATATTGCTCAGGCTTCATGCGGCGATTGTTGCATGGTGTCAAGATTAATTCGGGGCGCAGCAGGGTGTCTGTTTAGACGCTCTGGCATTTTTCCGTCGGGGCCGCACTGGAGAGGCGGTGCAGGGCGCGTGTTGAAAAGCGTGGGGGCCACATTCACATCCATAATGCGCGCCAGCCCATCACCACAATGTCCCAGGCACCGAGCTTGGGGCGCTGCCGCAGAGTGTTGAATTTCTGCGTCTCGATTTTTTCGAGAATGCGCAGGCCGCCTTGCACCACCAACCGTAATTCCCAGCCGCCGCGGCCCGGCAACTTCTTTACAAGTTGTGAGCCTTCCTGCATGGTAGCCCTTGCTAAACGGACGCAATCAGCTATCAAATTCATGGTATTCAGGTTGCTTTCCAACGCCAGCAACTGCGTTTCGTCAACGCCGTGCGCATGCCGGGCATCGGCAGGCAGGTAAATCCGGCCGCGCGGAATATCCACGCTCAGGTCTTGCCAGAAGTTGATGAGCTGCAGGGCAGTGCAGATGCAGTCACTTTGCTGCAGCGAGCGCGTGTCTTGAATACCGTACAGATGCAGCAGTAATCGGCCCACCGGATTGGCTGAGCGCCCGCAGTAGTCCAGCAGTTCGGCCTCGTTGGCGTAGCGCTGCTTGACCACGTCCTGCTCAAAGGCACTGAGCAGATCGGCCAGCAAATTCACGGGCAGGACGAATTGCGTGATCACCGGGTCCAGACGCTGAAATGCGGCAGCCCAGCGTGTCGAGGGCGGCAGGCCGCGGACTGTGGCCATCAGGTCGGCGCGAAAGGCCGCAATATCTTTCAGGCGCGTTGACGGTTCGGCATCACCCTCGTCAGCGATGTCGTCAGCAGTACGAGCGAACCCGTAAATGGCGGTGATCGCCGGGCGCAGATGCGGCGGGCACAGCCTTGACGCTACTGGAAAATTTTCGTAGTGGCGGATACCCTGGAGGTGGTCTGCCTCATCAAGAGGAGCAGGATCAAGTGATGAGGGATCTGGAGGCATGCGGTGCATTGTCGCTTGGCAGGCTTTTTGCTGACCATAGATTAATAATCAATCAGTCATTAACTGAATTTGAGTTGTCAATTGCCTATTCGCGGTCCTATTGCTGTCACCACGGTGCTGCTCTTCGCGCTGGGCATTGCAGGCATGAGCCAGATGCAGCAGCAATTCTTTCCGGACTCCAGTCGCCCTGAAATCAGGGTTGATCGGAATAATATCCTGACCCCGATACAGGCTAAAATAGAAAGTTAACCGATTTCAGGCGGAATTCTGAATAGTTTGGGATTCCCGTTTTTATTTCAGGCGCGCGGGTGGCGAAATTGGTAGACGCGCTTGACTCAAAATCAAGTTTCGAAAGAAGTGCCGGTTCGAGTCCGGCTCCGGGCACCAGGCTCCGTGCGCGAAATTCATCAATTTCCGCAACGATAACGCCACGGTCCGTCAAGCGTTGTCCTCTCTCGCCACCGGGATGGACACTCAGAGTACGGCTTGATTGTTGTACCGACATTTGACCGATGCAACTGGGCCAGCTTTTCACGCGACTGCCGCATCTTCAACTGTTCGGCGTTCGTGTCCGCTTGCACCTTCAACTGCTTCGCTCTGTCTTTAGCCGACTTCGCATTGGCCTTCATTCGTTTGACACGCTGTTCAGCAGCGTTGCCCTGTTTTATTTCTTCACCCAGGTGCTAGTAATCTTCATCATCCGTACCCGTGGCAATCCGCTAAAAAGTCACGCCCATCCCCTGTTGACTGTAACCTCGCTGACAGTTGTCGTTATCGCGGCACTGTTGCCGTTTACGCCGATAGGAACGTATTTCGGATTTGTGCCACCGCCAGCCAAGTTTTATTTCATCCTCGGGGCCATGGTGCTTGCCTATCTTTTCATTGTTGAACTGGTCAAGCAGGGCTTCTATCGCTGGGCAGCGCCGGTAAGGCGATCTCACAGATCTGCCACCCGGGCTTAGTCCGCCAGTCGACCTGCCGTTTCTTCTAAACCGTGGCTCAATATCTTCGGCGATTGGCTTGAGCTTGTGCCTTGCAGCATTCGCAAAAACCATGAAGGCGATGAGTCCGTTGGCCGGAGGCGATTATCGGATGACGGTAGAAGTGCCTTGGCGGTAGCGCATATCGCACAGCAGGCGATTCAATTCCTCTTTAACCACGGCATAGCATTCGCACGCGTTGGCCTCAAGTCCTGCCCGATCAAGCACCGTAATGTGGCCACGCCGGTAATTGATAAGACCGGCATTCCGCAGCTTCCCGGCGGCCTCTGTCACGCCTTCTCGGCGCACACCGAGCGTGCTGGCGACCTGTTCCTGCGTCACGATCAACTCGCGGGAGCCGACTCTATCAAGGGTCATGAGCAGCCAGCGGCAGACCTGCTGCTCCACTACATGATGCCGATTGCAGGCGGCGTTCTGCATCACCTGAGTCAGGAGCGCCTGGGTATAGCGCAACAACAAACGCTGCATCACACCATCGCGACTGAATTCCTGCGCCAGCAGTTTGCGATCCAGCCGGTAGGCGTGGCCTGCGGTCTGCACCACGGCCGTGCTGGGCGTGGTGTCTCCCCCCAGGAACAGTGAAACGCCGACGACGCCTTCATTGCCCACGCCTGCGGCTTCGGCCGTCGCGCCTGATGCCATGACGTAGTGCAGCGACACGATGGCGGTGGTGGGGAAGTAGGCGTGCAGCAACTGTTCCCCAGGCTCGTAAAGAATATCACCGAGCAGCATTGGAACCAATTCCAGATGCGCAACCAGGGGCTCAAATTGCGCCGTCGGCAGGGCCGCCAGCAGATGATTCTGCCTCGGGCTGTGGGGAGATGAAACGGGTAATGACATTGCTGAACGCTGCGTGACTGCTTTCCTTTGCGTGTTATGCCTTGGCGGTGGTTTCCACGCCGATGCCGCGGAAGCCAATGAAGCGGCAGACGTTGTCAAACATTGGCTCTCCGCTCACCCGAAACTGCTGCACCGATCCGTCGGTGTTGACGCGGCTGAACGGAAAATCAAGGAACGGTTGCCGGCCTGCAATCTTTGCCTGAAGCATTTCTCGTTCCGTCTCATTCCAGCCGGTTATCTCTTCATCGGTCTGGTCACCAAAAAACGCGGTCACCCGGATTCCCAGAATCTCCAGAACCGGCCCAGACACCGTGGTGAAGTCCCCGGTCGCGTTCTGCTCCCAGTACCAGTCGGAGGCCAGCTCTGTCAGGCTGCGAAAGCGGGCTTCGCTCTCGCGCAGCTTGGCTGTCCGTTCCTGCACCGTTTGTTCCAGAACCTTGTTGTAGTCCTCGAGATTTTTATACAGCAGCCGCACTTCCAGCATGTTGTGGATGCGCGTCTTGACTTCGACCAGATCAAACGGTTTGGCGACGAAATCCTTCGCGCCGGAGGCCAGTGCCCGCAGCTTGTGGCCCGGCTGCGCCGTGATCACGAGGATCGGTACATAGCCATCGGGATCCATTTCCCTCAGGCCTTCCATCACCTGAAAACCGTCCATGCCGGGCATCTGCAGATCGAGCAGGATCAGATCATAGTGGTTGGCGTGATGCAGCGCGCAGACGGCAAACGGATCCATCGTCGATGTCAAGCACTGGTAGCCGGTGCCACGCAGCATTTGCTCCAGCAACTGCACGTTGGCTTCCTGATCGTCAACGATCAAAATACTGGCATTAAGAATATCGGCGGTGCTTACCATAAAATTTTCTTTCTTTCATTTTCCCTGAAACTTAAGTTTCATGAGGACATGCTTACTTCAACTGCGCCAGCGTCAACAGCATTGGCATCCAGACCATCGATGGCACTCACAATCATGGGAATCATGGGAATCATGGCAGAACTGCGTCTTCTGATCCTGCTTGCGCAAATTCCAGCCCCGTGTCCAATGCCTCCATGAACTCATCGAGTTTGATCGGCTTGGTGAGATAACGGAAGAACCCTGCCGCCAAGCCTTTCTCGATATCACGTGGCATGGCATTGGCGCTGAGTGCCAGCACCGGGATGTGCGCCGTGACCGGATCTTCCCGCAGGATTTTCAGCGCCTGGATGCCGCTGATGCCAGGCAGATTGATGTCCATCAGGATCACGTCCGGCTGATGGATGCGCGCCAGCGTGATGCCGCGCATGCCATCCCCCGCACTCAACAAGCGCATGTCGGGACGACGCGCGATCAGTTGCGCGACCAGCTCCAAATTGGCCCGGTTGTCTTCTACATACAGCAGGGTGCGCAGCGCTACGCTTGGCTGAACTGGCGCGTGAGGCGGCGCAAGCGGTTCGTTCGCACTGATGGCAAGTTGTGGTGCGCTCGCCAAATTCAGATCTATCCAGAACACACTACCCACCCCAACCGTGCTTTGCGCGCCGATCTCACCTTCCATCAACTCGACCAGCCGCTTGCTCACCACCAGGCCGATGCCGGTGCCTTCCTCGGCGCTGGCCTCTTGTCCGAGACGATTGAACAGCTGGAACAACTGTGCCAGTTTTTCTGAGGACAAGCCTTCGCCGCTGTCCTGCACACTGATGCGTATGCGCTGCGCCGTGATTGCGCGGCACCTCACCTCGATCGTTCCACCCGCGCGGTTGTATTTGATCGCGTTGGAAAGCAGATTGACGAGCACCTGCTTTAACCGGGTCCGGTCAGCCTGGATAAAGCAAGGGCCATCAAACTGAGGAAAGCTCATGCGCAGATCTCTTTTTTGTGCCTGCGGTTCAATCATGGCTTGGCATTCGAGCAGCACTTCGGACAGCGAGGTGGGTTCCATCGACAGCGACAGCTTGCCGGACTCGATCAACGCGAGATCGAGAATTTCATTAATCAATTCCAGCAGATACCATCCCGCATGGAGAATCTGGTCGATGCTGCCCTTTTGGGTGGGGGTTGGCAGCGGTGAGCCCGACTCCATGAGTTGGGCAAAACCGAGGATCGCATTGAGCGGGGACCGCAACTCATGGCTCATGCTGGACAGGAAATCCGATTTGGCGCGGTTGGCTTTTTCCGCCACAGACCGGGCGTTCTCCAGTTCAATGTTATTTTCCTGCAGCACCTGATCCAGGCGTTTTCGTTCAGTGACGTCGCGCGCAACGGCAACCACGCCTTGCAGAGTTCTGTCGCGGTCGTAAAAGGTGGTCGCATTGTAGGAAACCACAGTTTCCTTGCTGTCCCTGGCGCGCGCGGTGAGCTCATAGTCGGTGATCTTCTTTTCGCTCAGCACCCGTTTGATGCTCGCCTCGGCCCGCTCCGGATCGGTGAAATAATTCTTGAACGGCGCGCCGATCAGTTCGTCACGGGTACAACCGGTGAGCGCCTCCATCTGCTTGTTGACGTCGGTGATGATGCCGGACGGATCGGTCGTTATCAATGCGTCGATGTTGGACTCGATCAGGGACCGGGTGTAGAACTGCTGGTCGCGCAGCCGCTGGTCGAGCTTCTTCCGTTCCTCTTCGACCTGCTGGCGCGCGGTGTTGTCGGTGCCGATCAGCAGGTAGCCGATGATGGCGTTTTGAGCGTCGCGCAGGGCCGTGACCGACACCACCGCCGGGAAGCGGCTGCCATCCTTGCGGATGTAGGTCAGCTCGTAAATGTCCTCGATGCCGCGTGAGGCCTTGAACACCAGGGCCTCAAAGCCCGGCTCAATCTGGGTTTCGAGTTCGACGCTCAACGCCTTGGCACGCACGATCACTTCCTGCGGATCGGAAATATCGGCCGGCGTGATCTTGTTCATCACTTCGGCGGCGGTGTAGCCCAGCATGCGCTCAGCGCCGACGTTGAAAATCTGGATCACGCCCTTGGCGTCGGTGGCGATACTGGAGAAATTGGCGCTGTTGAAAATCGCGCTCTGCAAAGCACCGGTCTTGAGCAATGCTTCCTGGTGTTGTGCTTCAGTAACTCCATCCGCCTTGGCGATAAGGTTTTCGAGGGTCTGACTTTTTCTTGTTTTTGACATTGTCTATTTTTATAAAAAGCGGATAAATATCTGAAAGGGAAACTCGCTTGACGAACTGGCATCAAAAAATCCCCCGCGTGCAGCAAGGAAACCATCGCAGTGCACGACAGCCCAGAGGATACGCATTGTTTTGTTCTGCCTTTGTACGCTGGCGCACATAAGCAGAATAAAGTTGCCCAACTCGAAGGATCTGACCAACGGCGTTGCTTGAGGGAGCTTTCGTCGCTCAAGGAGACGGAGACGCTTATACCGCGCCTGATCTGCTGAATGCTTTACACTGAACCTTTAGTAAGCTTGGTGCATACCATCAACGCCATTGAATGAACGTCTCTTGATATTTTTTATGGAAACCAGTGACGTGCTGCGGCACCAAATAATTAATAGTCTCGTGGCACAGCACACCGGCATCCACGAACACGCTACATCCGTTTTCACGCGGATGCTTCTGCAAAGGCAAGGCAATCAGATTGCCGAAGCCGCCCTTTGGCATCGTGTCCTGGTTGGGGAACAGCCGGTTGTAGGACGCAAGCTTCAATTGCCGGGTGCGCGCACAGGTATGGCTGATGATGGCAGTGCCCAGTCGCCGGGCATCACGCGCTGACACACGTCCAGAAAAAAATATCCAGATATGCGCACCGTTGCCAGACCTGGAAATTTCCAGTGCAACCGGCACGCCCAACTCATCGCATGACTGGCGGAAAGCCAATGCATCATCTCTCCACTCGGCCTCGTCAAAATCGACCGCCAGAAAGTTGCAGGTGTCATCGGCCAGCAGCGGATAAACGCCGATGGTGCGTTTGCCAACCAGGTGATCAAACAGAACTGAATCCGACAGCGGGATCAGTTCCCGGTTCCCGGTTCCCGCAGTCAGCGCATTTGATGCGCGGCTTTTCGCAAACACCCGCCAGCCATTCGTTGGCACACGCTGGTGCGTAGCCTGACTTACCGCTTGACTTGCCCTCCCATCGAATGGGGAATACATCGGTTCGGCCACGAAACAAGTGGCGAAACAATGCCACCTTTTGGGCGGTGGACAGTGTGGTGGATTCCACCTCTGTTGCCGCAGCAGGCCGTGAACTTGGAACCGGTGGCAATCGCCACTCGATGCCATGCAACTCCAGCAATGCAACGAGGCGCGCAGTCTCAGCCTGCAGTTCAGTCAGGTGATTGCGCTCAACCAACGACAGAAACCTCGGCAAGCAAGTCACCCATGTCGTCGCTGACGCCATAGCCAAAATTTCGACTGATTTGGTGAAGGGCTTCAAGCCTTTTCCGGAGTGACTGGCGTCGGGCCTCAGGCAGGCTGGAGATGGCTTTCAGCGCCTGTTCGAACATTCGCACCAACGCATCGAAGTATCCTTCGTCTTGCAAACCGACATCATTGCTGAAGCCCGATGCACGCTCACAATAGAACACCATCAGCTCAGCCAGATCATCTGCCTGACCAACGGCCTTCTTGTAATCTGCAATGGCCTTCTTGGCCTTTGAAACGGAGGTGTCCTGGTTCTTCAACAGGTCAGGCCACAACCACCGGTCAATCGTTGCCTTGTAGGGCTTGAGCACATCGTCACCCAGGCGGGCGTGCAGGAAAGTCTGGTTGTCTTTGCTGGCGGCGTACAGGTCTTGCACCAGCGATAGCACCCCCTTTTCATCGAAGGCAGCCAATTTGTTTTTGACATCCGCCCAAGTCGGAGCAATCTTCTTTGTAACCATCTCGCTTGCCGCTAGAAGCTCTAACCCAGCGTTGCAATCATTTCAATTTTCGGTGCGATGGACTGCACGACCTTTTGAAAACCGTGTCCAGGATTGGATTGTCGACTCGAAACGATTAGCCCCATTTTCTCCAACATCCCTACATCCTTGGTGATGGACGATCGGTTGCGGCGCAAACGATTCGTCAACTCTTTGATGGTCTTGGGCTCATGCATTACTTCACTCATCAGGCGACGGCGAGCCTCCGACAAAACCGTAAACATGCGCTGTGGATCTTCAAACGACAAAGTGACCTTGCCTTCAAACGCTTGGCCTTGATCGGCCCTACGCGCTCCATCTTTGGCACGCAAGAAAAAACCGTCCACATCATCGGTGCGAACAACAACTTTGGTCATGATCTCTTTCCCCGTATTACCTTAATGATTTCGAACCACTCTTGCTGGAATTTCTCTAAGGTCGCTTCGTAACTTGTGAATTCGACTGCTTGAACTTCACCCATGTAATGTCGGTGGTGGTAGTCGTGCGCGTTGTCAAAACCAAGCACTCGACTGTTGTCTACTTGGCAAATTGAATGGTTGATATAAGCCAAGTTGTACCGGGTCACCACCGTCGCCCCCTTCACCTGATAGCCCCAAACTTCATAACTCAGCAACCCACCACCTGACTTCGGTTTAAGTTCGAATCGCTCCTGCTCAAGCAAGATCTCTTTAGGTGGTTTTGTCATTTACACTGTAATTTACAGGTGTGAATTGTATTGTCACATCTGACAATTGTCAAACAACTATAAGCAATAAGACGTTACTCGTTGCAGCGGTGCCAACCAGTCCGGCGTCAGTAATTCGGTAGTCCACCTACCCTCTTTTGAAGTGATGAGGTTAACCAGTGCGAAGTGGTTCGCGCTTGAATGCAGCGCAACGATATTTCGTATCTGAAGTTGATAGACTTCAAACAATGACTGACATGATAAAACCACATAGCCCCGGTATGCAGCAGTACCTCGCCATCAAGGCTGAGTATCCCGACACGCTGGTGCTCTACCGCATGGGCGATTTCTATGAAGTCTTCTTTGCCGACGCCGAAAAAGCCGCGCGCCTGCTCGGCATCACGCTGACACGGCGCGGCCAGTCGGCCGGTGAGCCGGTGGTCATGGCCGGCGTTCCCTTTCATTCCCTTGAGGGCTATCTGGCCAAACTCATCAAGCTCGGTGAGTCGGTGGCCATTTGCGAACAGGTGGGCGACGTGGCCACTGCCAAGGGGCCGGTCGAGCGCAAGGTGGTGCGTGTGGTCACGCCGGGCACGCTGCTAGATGCCGAACTGCTCGACGACAAAACCGAATCCATCCTGCTGGCCGTACACCAGGGCAGCCGCAATACCTGCGGCCTGGCCTGGCTCAGCGTGACGCAGGGCGAGATTCATCTGGCCCAATGCACCAATGATGAGCTGGAAACCTGGCTGGCCCGCGTCAACCCCAGCGAGCTGCTGTACAACGTGGACGCCACGCCCGCCTTTGAGCAGCGCCTGAAAGCGCAGCGCTGCGCGGCCAGCGCCCGCCCGGCCTGGCAGTTTGATGCGGCACTCGGCGCACGCCGTCTGCTGGAGCAGCTCAAGGCAGTCTCGCTGGCGGCCTGGAACGCAGAAGACCTGAATGAAGCCCACGCAGCCGCGTCGGCGCTGCTCGGTTATGCCGAACACACGCAAGGCCGCGCCCTGCCCCATGTGCAGGGCCTGCAGGTGGTGCGCTCGGGCGAGTTGATTGAGCTGCCGCCCACTACGCGGCGCAACCTGGAACTCACCCAAACCCTGCGCGGCGAAGACTCACCCACGCTGTTTTCACT
Source organism: Polaromonas sp. UBA5171 (assembly GCA_002413395.1). Classification (GTDB taxonomy): domain Bacteria; phylum Pseudomonadota; class Gammaproteobacteria; order Burkholderiales; family Burkholderiaceae_C; genus Polaromonas. The sequence goes on from DHWX01000059.1 coordinate 17,619, forward strand.
GCTCGACACCTGCACCACCGGCATGGGCAGCCGCGCGCTGAAAAGCTGGCTGTTCAGCCCGCGCCGCGACCGCGCCCAGGCCGCCACACGGCTCGAAGCAATTGCGCAGCTGCGACAGGGTGCGCAGCAAACCCTGCGCGCCCAGCTCAAGGGCTGCAGCGATGTCGAGCGCATCACCGCCCGCATTGCGCTGCGCCAGGTGAGGCCACGCGAGCTGGTAGCGCTGCAGGGAACGCTACAAAAGGCAGAGTTGCTTGCACCCGTGAATATTGGGATAGCAGCACTTTTAACCACTATTTTTGAAGATTTACAGCCACCACCCGGCTGTGCCGCGCTGCTGGGGCGCTATGTACTCGACGAACCGGCGGCGCTGATTCGCGACGGCGGCGTCATCAACCACGGCTGCGACGCCGAGCTGGACGAATTGCGCGCCATCCAGACCAACTGCGATGCATTTCTGCTTGACCTGGAAGGCCGCGAAAAAGCCCGCACAGGCATTGCCAACCTGCGCGTGCAGTTCAACAAGGTGCATGGCTTTTACATCGAGGTCACGCAGGGCCAGCTGGACAAGGTACCCGACGACTACCGCCGCCGCCAAACCCTGAAAAATGCCGAGCGCTACATCACGCCCGAACTCAAAACTTTTGAAGACAAGGCCCTGTCGGCGCAGGAGCGGGCGCTGGCGCGCGAGAAGTGGCTGTACGAGCAGTTGCTCGACCAGCTGCAGGACTTCATTCCCGCCTTGAGCCGGCTGGCGCGCGCGCTGGCTTCGCTCGATGCGCTCTGCGCGCTGGCCGAGCGCTCGCTCACGCTCAACTGGTGCGCGCCAGTGTTTGTCAAGGAACCCTGCATCGACATCGCCCAGGGCCGCCACCCGGTGGTCGAGGCACGACTGGCGGAAACCGGCGGCGGCGCTTTCATTGCCAACGACTGCAGCCTTACCGGCAAAAGCCGCATGCAGGTGATCACCGGCCCCAACATGGGCGGCAAGTCCACCTACATGCGCCAGGTCGCGCTCATCGTGCTGCTGGCCAGCGTCGGCTCTTATGTGCCCGCCAGCAGTTGTCGGCTGGGGCCGATTGACGCCATCCACACCCGCATCGGCGCGGCCGACGATGTGGCCAACGCGCAATCCACCTTCATGCTGGAGATGCTCGAAGCCGCGCAGATCCTGCACGCCGCCACGCCACATTCTCTGGTGCTGATGGACGAAATCGGCCGCGGCACCTCGACCTTCGACGGTCTGGCGCTGGCTGGCGGCATTGCCGCCTACCTGCACAACAAATCACAGGCGTTCACGCTGTTTGCCACGCATTACTTTGAGTTGACCGAGTTTCCGGCCGAACACCACGGTGCGATCAATGTGCATGTCAGCGCGGTCGAATCCGGCGCCGACATTGTCTTTTTGCACCACATCGAGCCCGGGCCCGCCAGCAAGAGCTATGGCATCGCAGTGGCCAAACTCGCTGGCGTGCCTGCGGCAGTGGTCAACCATGCACGCCATGCGCTCCATGCGCTGGAAACCCAGCAGAGCCAATCGCGCGCCCAGGTGGACCTGTTTGCCGCACCGCCGCAAGCGCTGGCTGCCGAGCAAAGCCCCGTGGACAAAGATATTGGGTACCATGGACCCTGACGCGTTGAGTCCGCGCGAAGCGCTGGATGCGCTCTACCAGCTGAAAAAGCTGTCCGCTTCCTCCTGAACTTTCAAACTCTTCTTACACATTTCACCAATCGCCCATGACTTATTGCGTCGCTGCCAAACTCAATGCCGGCCTGGTGTTTTTGTCAGACTCCCGCACCAACGCAGGACTTGACAACATCAGCACCTTCCGCAAGATGATCGTCTATGAAAGGCCTGGCGACCGTTTCATGGTGCTGCTGTCGGCCGGCAACCTGTCGATCTCGCAATCGATTCGCGAGATTTTGCAGGTGGAGCAGCTCAAGGACCGCAAGGACTCCGAGAACGCTGAACCGCTCACGATCTGGAATGCCAAAAGCATGTTTGACGCCGCCCGCGTGCTGGGTGCCAGCGTTCGCCGCGTTTACCAGCGCGACGCCGAAGCACTGAAAAAGGCCGATGTGGAATTCAATGTATCGCTGGTGTTGGGCGGGCAAATTCGCGGCGAAGGCATGCGCCTGTTCCAGGTCTACTCAGCCGGCAACTTCATTGAGGCCACCGACGAGACACCCTACTTTCAGCTCGGCGAATCGAAATACGGCAAGCCCGTGCTCGACCGCGTGCTGACCCCGGAAACACCACTGGACGAAGCCGCCAAATGCGTGCTGGTGTCCATGGACTCGACCATCAAGTCCAACCTGACGGTCGGCCTGCCGCTGGACCTGGTGGTCTATGAAGCGAACACGTTCAAGAGTGACAAGATCGTCTGCATTGACCACGACAACCCCTACTACCGGATGATGCACAACAGTTGGGGCCAAAAGCTGCGCGAGGTGTTCGACAGCATTGAAGACCCGGTGTGGGACGACGCGCACACCGACATTCCGCTAAAAATGCCCGCAGCCCGCCACGAAACGCTCAAGAAAATCAGCACGTCCGAGGAAAAACTGATTTGACTTATTCACCCCTCGCTCCCGAGCCGACCCCACCACCCACGCGCTACCGCGCCCCAAAATCTGTGCCTCCCCACGCCAAACCCCTCATTATTTTTTCCCACGGCAACAGCTTTCCGGCCAGCACTTATGGCGTACTGTTCCGGAGCCTGAAGGCGCGCGGCTTTCAGGTCAAGGCGATTGAAAAATTTGGCCATGACCCGCGCTATCCGGTCACCAGCAACTGGCCGCATCTGGTGCAGCAACTCGCCGACTTCACCAGCCAGGAAATTGAAAAATCTGGCCAGCCGGCTTTTTTGGTGGGCCATTCGCTGGGCGGATTCCTGAGCCTGATGTGCGCCGCCGAGCACCCCTTGCTTGGCGGGCAGCCCGTGCGGGGAGCCCTCCTGATCGATTCACCGGTTCTGGGCGGCTGGCGCGCCACCGCGCTGAGCGTCGCCAAGCGCGCGCAAATGATAGGCACCATCACACCCGGCGCGATCAGCCGCAAACGCCGGCAGCAGTGGCTGAGCCGGGATGAAGTGCTGACGTATTTCCGCAGCAAGAAGGCCTTTGCCCATTGGGACGAAGAAGTTCTGCGCGACTACATCGAACACGGCACGCACGACGCCACCAACGGACAAGGCCAGCGCCTGCTGAGCTTTGACCGCGACGTGGAAACCGCCATTTACAACACCCTGCCCGACAACCTGGATCGCCTGCTCCGGCAGCATCCACTCAAGTGCCCGGTCGCGTTTATCGGCGCGCGCCAGTCGTCCGAGATGAAACAGGTGGGCATGGCCATGACCGAAAAAATTACCAAGGGCCGCATCATGATGCTCGACGGCAGCCATCTGTTTCCGATGGAAAAACCGCTGGCCACGGCGGCGGCCATTGAAGCAGCACTGCTTAATATGGAAAGCTGAGCGCCCGACCTCACTCCGCCCAGGTTACCAGGCCGCTCCATGCCGTGACCAGCACCACCACGCCAAAGACAATGCGGTAATACGCAAAACCCACAAAGCTGTGGGTGGCGATGTAGCGCAGCAGCCAGCGGATGCACAACCACGCGCTGATGAACGACACCACCAGACCCAACGAGAACAGCGGCAGGTCACTCAGCGACAGCAAGGCACGCTCTTTGTACAGGCTATAGACGCCGGCGCCAATCAGTGTAGGGATGGCCAGGAAAAAAGAAAACTCAGTCGCCGCCTTGCGCGACAGCCCCAGCAGCATGCCGCCAATGATGGTGGCGCCGCTTCGGCTGGTGCCGGGGATCATGCCAAGGCATTGCACCATGCCGACCTTGAGCGCGTCCATCGGGCTCATGTCATCAATGTTCTGGATACGTGGGACAAGCCGGGCTTTTTTTTCAGCCCACAAGATGATGAAGGCCCCAACGATGAATGCGCCTGCCACCACAGGAGGATTGAATAAATAGGTCTTGATGGTCTTGTAGACGAGCAAGCCCAGAACGGCGGCAGGCAGGAAGCCAATCAGTACATTCAGGGCAAAGCGCTGCGCCTGCTTGTCAGTGGGCAAGGCCACCAATGTGTCGCGGATTTTGTGCCAGTAAACCAGAATGACGGCAAAGATGGCGCCAGTCTGGATGGCGATGTCAAAGACCTTGGCCTTGTCATCGTCGAAACCCATCAGCGAGCCCGCCAGGATCAGGTGGCCAGTGGAGGAAACGGGCAAAAACTCGGTCAACCCCTCGACGATTCCCATGACGGCGGCCTTGATCAACAGTACTGCATCCATTCGCGCTCCAAAAAATATGGCGTGATTATCGCTGCAGTTTCCGCCAACCCAGGCTCTGGGGGTCCAGCCACAAAAAAGCCCGCATGATGCGGGCTTTTTTTCAGGCCAGGTTAACGCCGGTCTTCGTGTCTGTTGTCGCGCCGGTCATCGTGGCGATCTTCATGCCGGTTGTCGCGCCGATCACCCCGCTGCTGGTAATACACCGGCGCATAACCATGGCCATACATGGGCCGCGCCTGCACGTAGCGGCCACCATGACGCGCCTGCCAGCCGTAAGAGGGATTGTAGTAAACCGGCTGCGGCTGATAATAAACTGACGCGGGCTGCACATAGACGGGTGGCGGCTGGACATACACAGGCTGTGGCTCCACATACACCGGAAAACCATTGCCCAGATTGACCGACACACCCGGCGAGCCCACGCCCACCGACCAGTACACGTTGTCCCGTGCCTGGGCAGCTCCGGCAAAGCCCATGGCGGCAAGCGCCAGCGCGGCTGTCGCCCCCGCCAGAGCGACGGAGCGATTTGACTTGATGGCTGTCTTCATACGTTTCTCCTTGACAGGGCGCAAACGGCCCATGTGTTTATTAAACGCGTGATACACGTAACCGCCTACCGCATGCACAGTGAAGAGGGTAGCGAAACGTAACCCGCGCGCAGCACCGCATGGAATCAAGGCATGGCTTTAGCCGCGCAGTCCTGTCAGAGAAAGCCGATGGAGAGCCACGGCACTGCCGCCACGACGATGGTGCCAATCAGCAGCGCCACCATGTAGCCGACGATGGGGCGGATGCCCGCATCGGGGTTCACGCGTCCAATCGCACAGGCTGCGTAATAGCCCACGCCGAGCGGCGGCGCGAACAGCCCCAAACCCATCGACAGCACCACAACCATCGCATAGTGCACCTCGTGCACGCCGAGCTGGCGCGCAATTGGAAACAGCAACGGACCGAACAGCACGATGGCCGGAATGCCCTCGAGCACCGAGCCGAGCACCACGAAGGCCAGCACCGAAACCGCAAGAAACATTGGCGCCCCGCCGGGCAAAGCACCCATGGTCTCGGCCAGCCAGCGTGAAAAACCTGACTGTGTAAGCCCCCAGGCCATCGCCGTGGCTGTGCCGATGATCAGCAGGATCGCACCCGACAGCGATGCGGTATTCACCAGCATTGGTCCGAGGCGTTTCCAGTCAAACTGACGGTAAACGAAAAGACCAGCGAGTATGGCGTAAGCGATGCCGATGGTCGATACCTCGGTTGCCGTGGCTACGCCTTCGACGACTGCTGCCCGGATGACGAAAGGCAAAGCCAACGCCGGCAAGGCAATCACAAACAATCGGCCCACCTCCTTCCAAGGTGTGCGCTGCACCTGGCTCAGGTCTTCATGGCGGTAGCGGAACCGGACCACGATGCACAGCACCAGGCCAAGCACCACCGCCGGCAGCAAGCCGCCAGTGAACAGCGCCGAGATCGACACGCCGGTGACCGAGCCGATCGTGATCAGCACCAGGCTGGGCGGCACGGTCTCGGTCTGCGCGCCGGTGGCCGCGAGCAAGGCCACCAGGTCACCCTCCTTCGCACCGCGCTTTTTCATCTCGGGGAACAGCGCCGGAGCGATGGCCGCCATGTCGGCCGCCTTGGAGCCGGAGATGCCTGAGACCAGGTACATGGCACCCACCAAGACGTACGATAAACCACCCCGGACATGCCCGAGCAAGCCAGCCAGAAAGGCCACCATGACGCGCGCCATGCCGGTCATTTCGATCAGCAGGCCGAGAAAGACAAACAGCGGCACCGCCAGCAGAATGATGTGCGACATGCCTTCATCCATGCGGCCGACGATCACCGGCAGCGGCGTACTCGTGGTGAGCGCCAGGTAGCCGAAGGTGGCCAGGCCAAAGGCGAACGCGATCGGAATGCCGGTAAACACGCAGCCGGCGGCCACACCGACAAAAAAGATCAGCAGGTTCAGACGACCGAGGTTCTCAAACAAGGGCCCGGCGATCCAGAACGCACCAACGATGGCTGCCACGATAGCTAGCGCTTGCAGCGACTGCTTGAGGCTCGATACCCTTAACAAACGCAGTGCGGCAAAGGCGGCCATCAGCGCAATGCCCACCGGCAACGCCGCCGCGCGCCATACATTGGAAATCTCGAGCGCGGACGTGGTGATGGCCCGTTCATCCGCGGCGTATTCCCAGGCCGGCCAAGCCACCAGTCCCAGGAATGCCAGGCAGGCGCTCGTGGCCACGGCCTCCAGCAGGGCCCGCTGCCGTGGCCCCACCTTGCTGACCAGCGCCGTCATGCGCATGTGCTCGCCGCGACGCAAGGCCACCACCGCGCCCATCATCGCCAGCCACAGAAACAGGAGAGACGCCAGTTCGTCCGACCACACCAGCGGACGGTGCAGGACGAAGCGCGCAACCACGCCCCAGAACAGCACGCTGATGTCAGCCACCACCAGCAGCGCGGCGGGCACTTCGACCAGCAAGCCGAGCGCGGCATCAAGGCGGGCCAGCCATGGCCGCCCCGATGCATTCACGTCAGACGCATCATGCATGGGCACCCCGTCCCGCGAATCGGTTCCCGAACCCTGGATGAGCGACAGCGCTCATCCCAGTTTGCCGGTGCTGCGTTCAAGAAGAGTCCAGGCTTCGTCGCCAAACTTGGCTTTCCATTCGGCATAGAAGCCGGCCTTGCGCATGCGCTCGCGGAAGCTGTCTGTCTTGGGCTGGTTGAACACCAGGCCTTTGTCGGTGAGCTCTTTTTGCACCGTGGCATTCAGCGCTGCGACGTCGACGCGTTCCTTTACGCCCGCGGCGTTGATGTGCCTGGCAACAATCGTGCGCAAGTCTTGGGGCAGGCGTTCCCAGGCTTTCTTGTTGGCCAGGAACCAGAAACCATCCCACATGTGGTTCGTGAGCGAGCAGTATTTCTGCACCTCGTACAACTTGGCCGTCGAGATGATCGCGAGCGGGTTCTCCTGCCCTTCGACAACCTTGGTCTGTAGCGCCGAATACACCTCGCTGAAGTTGATCGACGTGGGGGCGGCGCCGAACGCCTCGAACATCGACGTCCACAGCGGCGACGGCGGTACGCGAATCTTCATGCCCTTCAAGTCGTCCGCGGTCACGATCGGCTTGGTTGACGAAGTGATCTGCCGGAAACCGTTGTCCCATATCTTGTCCATCGCGATCAGGCCGGACTTGGCGATCTGTGCCCGGACATGGGCACCAAGTTCGCCGTCCAGCGCTTTCCATACCGTGTCATAGTCCGGGAACGCGAAACCGATGCCGGTGATCGCCGCCGCCGGTACCAGCGTCGAGAGGATCAGCCCGGAGAGCGTGAAGAACTCGACGCCGCCAGAGCGCACCTGGCTCAGCATGTCGGTGTCCGAGCCGAGCTGGCTGTTCGGAAAAATCTGGATGTCGACGCGGCCCTTGGTCTCCGCGCGAATCGCGTCCGCCATCTCTTTGGCGCGGATGTTCATCGGGTGCATCACCGGGAGGTTGTTGGCATACTTGTAGGCAAACTCTGCCTTTTGGGCGAACGCGCGGCCCATCGGCAATGCGAGAGCCGTGGCGCTGGCCCCAGCGAGAAGGGTACGTCGAGTGATTTGCATGATTTGTCTCCTTTACAGTGGTTAAAAATAAATAATTCGGACTTCTTGGTTGACTCCGGCATTTGCAAGGCAGCACCGGCTGCACAGCTATCGAGGTGTTTCAGCGAAGGCAAACCGCTTCTCGTAAACATTCTAGGATAGAAACATCGTCTTCCACGCCAAGATTGGCGGCCATCAGCATGTTGCCAGCTCCTTCACTTCACCGCGTTCGATGAGCAGGCGCTTGACATCCTTTTTTGTAATCTTTCCATAGCCCGACTTGGGCAGCGCATTCCAGAAAAATACCTGCCGCGGCCAGCGGTAGCGGGCGCAGCGGCCCTCCAGGTAGGCCAGCAGCGCGGCTTCGTCCAGCGCTGCCGCACCTTCGCGCCGCACCACCACCGCCACGCCGATCTCGCCCCACTTTGCATCGGGCACGCCCAGGATCGCCACCTCGGCCACGCCGGGGTGCGTGAGCAGCACCTCTTCGACCTCGCGCGGGTAGACGTTGGAGCCGCCCGAGATGTACATGTCGGACTCGCGTCCGGTGATGTAGAGCAGCCCGCGCTTGTCCATCCGGCCCAAGTCGCCGGTGTGGAACCAGCCGCCACGCATGGCTTTTTCGGTGGCTTCGGGGTTGGCGTAATAGCCGTTGAACACAGCCGGGCCACGACAGCAGATCTCGCCGACCTCGCCCATTTTCACTGTCTGCAGATTGGCGTCGAGGATGGCCACCTCCATGCCGGTGCGCGGGCGGCCACAGGAGCCGATGTTGGCGTTCGCGTCCTGATCATCGGCCGAATGCATGTCGGTCGGCAGCACCGTGATGCAGCCGGTCACCTCACCGAGGCCGAAGTACTGCACCAGCACTTTACCGAGTTTTTGCAGCGCGAGTTTCTGGTCCGCACGGTACATTGGCGCGCCGGCATAAATCATGTAACGCAGTGAGCTGTGGTCACAGCGGTCAACCGCCGGATGCTCAACCAGCATTTTTACGATGGTCGGCACGGTGAACAAGTTGCTGACGCGGTGCCGCTCCACGAGTTGCCAAAACACCTCGGGGTCCAGCTTCTCGCTGGGCAGCAATACCGTGGCGGCGCCGCGCGCGACGTTGATCAGCGCATGGATGCCGGCGCCGTGCGACAGCGGCGCCACGGCGATTGAGCGGTCCCGCTCCGTCGTGCCGGGGATCAGGTCGGCCAGGTGGTTGGCCACAATGAAGGCCATTTGTCCATGCGTGAGCACAGCGGCCTTGGGCCTGCCGGTCGTGCCCGACGTGTAGAAGAACCACAGCGGGTCGTCGTAAACCACCGCCACATCAGGCGGCAGTTCAACAGCCACTTGGCCCAGGTGCTGCTCAACCAGCGCTTCATACGAGTGCTCGCCCGCACGAGGCTCGCCGATGCAGATGATGTGCTTCAGTTGCGGCGATGCCTCGCGCAGCGCATCGGCATGCGCAGCAAAGTCCGCTTCGACAATCATGGCCACCGCGCCGCTCGATACACCGAGGTAGGCTACTTCAAGCGGCGTCAGCCGGAAGTTGGTGGGCACCCAGACGCAGCCGAGTCGAAACGCCACCCAGCAGCTCTCGAACATCTGCAGGTTGTTGCGCGACTGCGCGAGTATCCTGTCACCCTTCTTCAAACCGAGCTGACGCAGGGCACTGGCCATGGCGTCGACACGGCGGTCGATCTCGCCCCAGGTCCACTGCTGGTCACCCTGGATGAGCGCGGCATGCCCGGGATACAGGCGGGCGGTGTGCCTGAGCAGCCGCCCGAGATTCATCACCGGCGCATCGTTCATGCCGCTTCCAGCACGCTCAGGTAGTTGGCTACTGCCGCCCCACCCATGTTGAACACCGCGCCCAGGCGGGCCCCTTCGATCTGCATTGCGCCAGCCTGGCCAGACAGTTGCATGGCCGCCATCACATGTTGCGACACACCGGTGGCGCCGATCGGGTGGCCACGCGACTTGAGGCCGCCCGATGGGTTGACGGGCAGCTTGCCGTCCTTGCGTGTCACGCCGTCGAGGATCACACGCGCGCCCTGGCCGTGTGGCGCCAGGCCCATGGCCTCGTATTCGAGCAGCTCGGCAATCGTGAAACAGTCGTGCGTCTCGACGAAGTGCAGGTCGGCCAGCGATGCATTGGCGGCGTGCAGGCCCCGGCTCCAGGCCAGCGCGGCACCCTCAAAACGGGTTGGATCGCGCCGCGACAGCGGCAGGAATTCATTGACCTGCGTGCGCGAGCGCCAGCGCACGGCGGGCACGGCGGCCCCCGACACGGGTTCACTGGACAGCACCAGCGCGGCGGCGCCATCAGAGACCAGCGAACAGTCTGAGCGCTTGAGTGGGCCGGCGACGAACGGGTTCTTCTCCGAGGGCTGGCGACAAAAATCGAAACCCAGGTCGCGCCGCATGTGGGCATAGGGGTTATGCACCCCGTTGGCATGGTTCTTCGCTGAGATCGCGGCCAGTGCGTCGGACTGGTCACCGAAGCGCTCGAAGTAGCCGGCGGCAATCTGGCCGAACACACCGGCAAAGCCACCAGGCGTGTCGCCTTCTTCCTTCACGTAGGAGCAGCGCAGTAGCGTCTCTCCGATCTGCACGTTGGGCAGGGTATTCATCTTTTCCATGCCCACTACCAAGGCGCGCTTGACCCGGCCACTGGCCAGCGCATCGAGCGCGGCCCAGATCGCGGCCGAGCCGGTGGCGCAGGCGTTTTCCATGCGCACCGCCGGCGTGTGGCGAAACTCAGGGATGGCCACCGCCGCCAGCGCAGCGCTGAAGTCCTGGCGCACAAAGCCGCCGTTGAAGTGGCCGATGAAGATGCCGTCAATGTCCGCGGGTTCCAGCCCGGCGCTGGCGATCGCTGGCAGTGCGGCGTCACGCAGGAGCTGTTCGAGGTCAAGGTTGTCGAGTTTGCCGAACTGGGTGTGGCCCCAGCCGATGATGTGTGGTGTATTCATGATGTGCACGTTTGATAGGTTTGGTTTGATATGTGAACCAGCTTGTCGTCTCTGCTTGCGTCCCGTGATTGAATTCTATGAGGGCGGCCAACTGACCGACTTGAGTTTTCACTTGAATTTGAAGAAAATGGTCCACTATGTGATCACCTTAATTCGGGTAATTACTGATCACAGGTCCAAAATATGAACCCATATGTACATGGCCATGCTAGCCAAACCCGCTGAAAAAACAGAAATGGCCGGGGCACAGACTTTGCGCCGGGGCCTATCGGTTTTGCGCCTGCTCACCCGCATCGGGCCAGGCGGTTTACGCATGGGCGACATCGGCCGACGCCTCGATCTCAACAAGGCAACCGCCGTTCGGCTGACGCGGACCCTGGTCGATGAGGGATTTGTCCTGCACGACCACGGATCTGGCCGCTATCGCCTGGGCCCAGAGGCATTCGCCGTCGGACTGGCCGCCGAGCCAAGCTACGAACTGCAGCGGCTGGCCGCTCCCACCCTGCGCGCGCTGGCGCTTGAATCGGGTGATACCGTTTTCTTCAGCGTGTTGCACGGCTACGAGAGTATTTGCCTGTCGCGTGACGAAGGGGACTTTCCCATTCGCAACCAGCTCCTCAAGGCTGGTGACCGGTTGCCACTGGGTGTCGGTGCCGGTAGTTGTGCCGTGCTGGCCGCCTTCCTGGACAAGGGAATTGAAGATGTATTAAAGCGCAACGCGGCCTTGCGGGCCGAGCGATTTCCACGCTGCACGGACGCAGCGGTCAAACGTCTGATTCAGGGAACGCGGGATCGGGGCTACTGCGTGCAACCAGGATTGGTCATCGAGGACAGCTGGGCGATCGGCGTGGTTGTTCACGATGCCGGCGGCAGCCCCGTGGCATCGATCAGCATTGCAGCGATCAAATCCCGGATGGGCGCCGCGCGCAGTGCCACCCTGGGAAACCGCTTGATGCAAGCCAGTCAGGCATTGACATTGCTGCAGGCCGACAACTCAGCGCAGGTTGGGTAAGTAACGAATGAATTCCCGGACGATGGATGAATCGTCCTCGGTGCGCCAGGCGGCGCCTGTCTCCACCGGTGTTCGGTCGCCCCGCAGCGGGCGGTAAACCACGCCCTCGCGATGCAGCACCTGTACGCAGGCGGGGACCAGTGCGACACCGATGCCGCCAGAGACCAGGCTGACGATGGTGTGCATTTGCCGTGCAGGAAAAATTTTTGGGCTGAAGCCGTGGCGCATGCAGGTGCTCACCACGGTATCAAACATCATGGGTCCGAAATGGCGTTCAAACGTCAGGAACTGCTCGCCAGCAAGGCGTTCCAGTGGAACACGGGCCATGTGTGCCAGCGGGTGCTTCTCCGGTAGCGCAACGATGAGTGGGTCGCGGTTGGTCGCTTGGTAGGTCAGGGTGGCTGGCAGCAATGGCGATGCAAAAATACAGCCAACATCCAGTGTCCCGGTCTCCAGGTCGCCCAGCATCTGGTCTGTTGTTGACTCATGCAAGGAAGTCCGTACATCCGGAAAGTCGCCTGTAAACCTGCGCAATACGTCCGGCAGGAAGGAGTAGGCGGCCAGACTGATGAAACCGATGGACAGCGTCCCTCCATGGCCACGCGAAGCGCCATGCGCGTGCTGGCGCAAGGATTCGGTGCGGGCGAGCACCGCGCGCGCATCACGCAAAACCTCCTCACCGCCTCGCGTCAATGTGATGTGGCGTGACGTCCGCTCGAACAGACGCAGGCCGAGTTCAGCCTCAAGCTCCTTGATCGCCAGGCTGACGGGGGGCTGTGACAGGTGCAAGCGTTTCGCCGCGCGTCCGAAGTGCAATTCTTCCGCGACGGCGATCAGGCAGCGAAGGTGCCGTAGTTCCATTGTTCTGAATTTTAAATCAATTGATACAAAAATAATACTTTTCCAAATATAACGTAGTGCGTACACTTTGCGAAAAACAAACCGTTGTGCGAGCGATCCTCGCCTCAAATCGGTATTTTGTGCCACAAGCATGCAGGAGACTTTTGACCATGCCACGAACATCCATACAGTTACCCCGTCCGCGCACACTGACTCATCCGGGCCCCTTTGATCCGGTACGGATACGCAGCATGCATTCCCATGGCGCCAGACACATCCGGTTGCGGCTGCAGCCAGGTCTGAGCCTCTTCGACGCCCTGGTGGAGCCACTTTATGCGATGGGCGTGAAGAGCGCATCGACCACTATCCTCGGCGGTTTTTTTGCCCACCTGCAGTACTGCGTTGCACTACCCGACCCATCGGGCCGGGCGGTTATCGCCTATACCCAGCCGATCAATGCGGGGAGCGCCTGCATGATTTTCGGCAATGCAACGCTGGGCAAGAGCGCGCAGGGTACGCCGCTGGTGCATTGCCATGCTGCGATCCGTACTGACAGCGGACTGATCAAGGGCGGACACATTCTGACGGAACAAAGCATCGTCGGGCCGGCGCCTATCCCGGTGCTGGTTACCTCGCTCGACGACTTCGAGTTGCGGGTGGCCTTTGACCCGGAGACCAAGATGGCCCTGATGCAACCCCATGAGGAGACCTGTGATGAATAACGCCAGCCTGGTCGAGAACGGCATCATGGGTCGGGTCGCCTACGGGCGCATCGCCCCCAACGAAGATCTGATCCAGAGCGTCGAAAAGCTGTGCCTGTCCGAAGGCTTCAAGAATGCCTTTGTACGAGGCGCCCTGGGCAGCCTGGTTGATGCGTGCCTGGGCAAGCAGGACGGAACATGCCAGCAGATCACGGGGCCGGCTGTCGAGATCGTCAGCCTGGCCGGCGAAGTACGTTCACAAAACGACGGTTCACTCAAGGCCTCCCTCTCGGGTGTGGTTGCAGATACCGAGGGCAACGTCTATGGCGGACCCTTTGTGGCTGGCGTCAACCCGATCTGCATGACTTTCGAGGTCACGCTGGAAGAATGGCTGCCAACCGGCAAGCCATAAATATCAATCATCTTTTTAATGGAGTAAATCATGACATCCAACAGTTCATCAACACCCGTGGCCGTGGTCACCGGCGGCGCGCGCGGCATCGGCCTGGCGATTGGCCAGTGGTTCCTGGCTCACGGGCACCGGGTCGTGTTGCTCGACATTGATGGCGACACGCTGAGCAAGACTGCCGCCACGCTCAATGATCCCGAGCACGTGCTGGCTGTGCTGTGTGACGTGTCCAAGCCGCAGCAGGTCCAGGCTGCCGTGCAGCAGGTGACTGCCGCTTTCGGTCGGGTTAACGCCCTGGTCAACAATGCCGGCGTGGCAGTGTTCAAACCGATTTTGGAAACCTCTTTTGAAGAGTGGCGCCACGTCCTGGGGACAAATCTTGACGGTGCGTTTCTTTGTACTCAGGCCTTTGCACCGGTCATGCGCCAGACCGGTGGTGGCAGCATTGTCAATATCGCGTCCATCTCGGGCCTGCGCGCCAGCACGCTGCGCGTTGCCTATGGCACCAGCAAGGCCGCCCTCATCCACCTCACCAAGCAGCAGGCGGTTGAGCTGGGTCATATCGGCATCCGCGTCAACGCCATCGCACCGGGCCCGGTCGATACCGAGATGGCCAAGCTGGTGCACAGCGTGGCCATTCGTTCCGACTACTACGATGCCATTCCCCTGAACCGCTACGGCACCACCGACGAAATTGCCTCAGTCGCAGGTTTTCTCTGCAGCCCGGCCGCCAGCTTTGTGACCGGACAGGTCTTGGCGGTGGACGGTGGCTTTGATGCGGCTGGCGTTGGCCTGCCCACCTTGCGCAAAAACGCCGCCGCCTGACGCTAACCGCAAGCAAGCATGCGCAGCATCCTGCATCCGGGCGAGGTCGCGGCAGAGCGCGTGCAGGTGGTACCGACCGCCACGCAGAAGGCCGAGCTTGCGCTGGCACCGGGGCATTCCCTGCTGGCGGCACTGGCCGATGCGCTGGCACCGCATAGTGCCACCAGTGCGGTGCTCAATCTTGAGGGCGGCGCCTTCTTTCCGTTCGCCTACGTGATGCCGGCGCTGTCGAAAACGCCCGAGCACGCGGTGTACTTCAGCGAACGCTTTGACGCCGCGGGGCCGGTGCGCCTGGAGTTCGCCACTGTCACCTACGGGCAGCGCGACGGTCGGCCCTGGCTGCATTGCCACGCCACCTGGGTGGATGCCGACGGCACCCGTCGCTGCGGCCATGTGCTGCCCGAGGCCGCCCTCATTACCGAAACACTGCGAGCCTCGGTGTGCCTGCTGGACGGTGCCGAATTCCACACCCGACCCGACGCAGAAACCAATTTTTCCTTGTTCAAACCCGAAACAACGGCACGGCGCATGAGCGAACCTTCAGCCCAGGATTCCCTTGCGATCCGCCTGAGCCCCAACATAGACGTGTGCACGGCGATCGAAGACATTTGCCTGGCACACGGAATCACCAACGCGACGATCCAGGGGGGCGTCGGCAGCACCGTCGGCGCGGTATTCGACGATGGCCGCAGCGTCGAGCCGTTCGTGACCGAGGTCCTGATCCGCTCGGGCCGGGTACGTGCAGACCCGCACGGCGCGCCGCGCGCGGAGATCGACGTCAGCCTGGTGGACTTCACCGGCAACATGGCAGCAGGCCGGCTCCGGCGCGGCGCCAATCCGGTGTTGGTCACCTTCGAACTGGTGCTGCTACCCGTCTAAAATCAACGCATGAGCTCACCCACACCCAGCAAAGCCACAACGCCCGAAAACAAACCCAGCAACTTTCTGCGCCAGATCATCGAGCACGACCTGGCAGCCGGCACCTACGCCACGCGCCACTGGGGTGGCAGCCCGGGCGACGCGGCGCACCATGCACAGGGCCAGTCAGACCCGGCCAAAATCCGCACCCGCTTTCCGCCCGAGCCCAATGGCTACCTGCACATTGGCCACGCCAAAAGCATCTGCCTGAACTTTGGCCTGGCGCGCGACTACGGCGGCGTGTGCCACCTGCGCTTTGACGACACCAACCCCGAGAAGGAAGATGTCGAGTACGTCAACAGCATCATCGACGCCGTCAAGTGGCTGGGCTTTGACTGGCAGGCCAACGGCACCTCGCATCTGTACCAGGCCAGCGACTACTTCGACTTCATGTACCGCTCGGCGGAATACCTGATCGAGTCCGGCCACGCCTATGTGGACGAGCAAACCGTCGAGCAGATCCGCATCAACCGCGGCGACTTTGGCAAGCCCGGCGTCAACAGCAAGTTCAGAGCCCGCACCCCGGCCCTGAACCTGGCCCGGTTCAGGGAAATGCGCGACGGCCTGCACGAAGACGGCGCCATGGTGCTGCGCGCCAGGATCGACATGGCCAGCCCCAACATCAACCTGCGCGACCCCGCCATCTACCGCATCCGCCGCGCCACGCACCACAACACCGGCGACACCTGGTGCATCTACCCGATGTACACCTTTGCGCACCCGATTGAGGACGCGCTGGAGAACATCACCCACAGCATCTGCACGCTCGAATTTGAAGACCAGCGCCCGTTTTACGACTGGCTGATGGAGCGCCTGATAGAAGGCGGCCTGCTTGCCAGCCCGCCGCCGCACCAGTACGAATTTGCGCGCCTGAACCTGACCTACGTGGTCACCAGCAAGCGCAAGCTGGCGCAACTGGTGTACGACCACAAGGTCAAGGGCTGGGACGACCCGCGCATGCCCACCATCGTCGGCCTGCGCCGGCGGGGCTACACGCCCGAGGCGATTCAGTTGTTTGCCGAGCGCATCGGCGTGACCAAGAGCGACAGCTGGATTGACTACAGCACCTTGGAGGGCTGCCTGCGCGAAACGCTGGACGTGTCCGCACCCCGCGCCATGGCCGTGCTGGACCCGGTGAAACTGGTGCTGAGCAACTGGGATGAGGTGATGGGCGCGGGCAAGCTCGACGAATGCAGCGCACCGATTCACCCGCATCACCCCGAATTGGGCAAACGCAGCTTCAAAATCGGCAAAGAGGTGTGGATTGATCGCAGCGACTTTGAAGAGGCGCCGCCCAAAGGCTTCTTCCGCTTGTTCCCCCCGCGAACGGACCCATCGGGGACTGCGCTTCCAGGAAGCAAGGTGCGCCTGAAATATGGTCACGTCATCGAGTGCACCGGCTGCACCAAAGACGCTGCGGGCAAGATCACCGAAGTGCATGCCACCCTCATCCACGACACCAAAAGCGGCACGCCAGGCAGCGACAGCGTCAAGGTCAAAGGCGTCATCACCTGGGTCGCCGTGGCCGATGGCCTGAGCGCCGAAGTGCGCCTGTACGACCGCCTGTTCACCGACGCCCAGCCCGACGCCGGCGGCAAAGACTTCATCGAAAGCCTGAACCCGAACAGCCTGAAAGTGGTGCAAGCAGTGGTGGAGCCGTCACTGGCCAGCGCCAAGGCAGATGACAAGTTTCAGTTTGAGCGGCATGGCTACTTTGTGGCGGATCGGGTGGACCACGCCGCAGGCAAGCCGGTGTTTAATTTGGCGGTGGGGTTGAAGGATAGTTGGGGGAAGTGATGCACAGCACGCGCTTTGGCTTGCCGGTCGTTTTGACAGAACATGCCCGACTTCGGATTGACAATGCCGTGGTGGTCAAAACCATCATGCACCACTGGGAGCCCCGACCATGAAAAGCATCTATTTTGAAAACGACGACATTCTGCAAATCCGCGTATCGGACAAGCCCATCGTGCGCGAAGTGTCGCAAGACTGGCATACCAACATCAGCTATGCCGAAGACGGCACGATTGTTGAGATCGTGCTGCTTGATGCCAAAAAGGTAGGACTGCTGCCAGTTGAGTTCAGGAAGGCTGCATGACGGGCTGCCTTTCGATTTACGCCGGCAGCAACAAAGTCTTTCGCGACTTGGGCTTTTCGGAGCCCATTGCCCACCGCACGGCACATCGCACTTATGTGGAGGAATCAGAAAAATGGCTCAATCTAAAACAGCTCGCTCAGTAAAGAGCGCCGCAGCAACCCGCCCGGCAACGACGCAGGACAAGATTACCCAAGCCCTGAAGCTCGCATCCAGCCAGGCCAAAAAACAACTCGCAGCGCAGGGGCTGAAGTTGCCTACCCAAAATTGGGCAGGGTCTGCCGTGCGCAATCCCGTTGCCTGAAAGTGGTGCAGGCGGTGGTGGAGCCATCACGGGCCAGCACCAAGGCGGACGACAAGTTGCAGTTTGAACAGCATGGGTACTTTGTGGCGGATCGGGTGGATCACGCGCAGGGCAAGCCGGTGTTTAATCTGGCGGTGGAGTTGAAGGATTCTTGGGGGAAATAACGGCCAGGGACTTCCTCTAAGCCGCTGCAGAAACTGACCTCCTACATTTTTTGTGGCAAACAACTTATTACTTAAGATCAGAGAGAAAAATGAATACAAATGATCTGATGAGACTGGCTCTTGGGCTCAGTAAACGTGCGGAGAGCTACGATGCAAGTCACTTGGCGAGTTCATTTGTAGAAATCGGCAATGTCCCGACACTGCTTCGAAATAACGACTCGGCCATCATATTTGGACGGCGAGGCACCGGCAAAACACATCTTCTCTCCTACCTAGCCTCCCTGTTAAAGGAAGGTGGGGGCGTCGTCGTATCGATTGATATGCGCACTATCGGCTCCTCGTCAGGGCTTTACGCAGATCCTGGCCTACTGCTAAGCGAGCGCGCAACCAGACTACTCCGCGATACAGCGAACGCAATCCATGAACGCATTTTGGAGGCCTATACCGAGCCAAGTGATGCGGTTTACGGTCAAGACATAACAAGTGGTCTCGATCAACTTCTAGATGCTGCTAACTCATTGGTCATTGATGGTGCACTGACACGGGAAGAGGCGTTTCAAAGCTCCATAGACACCAATAATTCGGCACAAGCGGGATTTCAGTTTTCTCCAACCGGTGGACAATTCTCAGGATCATTCACCGACAGCATCAAGACAGGCCTTACCGACGCTCAAAAACAATCCGTATCGGGTAGGCCCACCATTCGGATTAATTTCAATGGCCTAACTTCAGCGCTAGAAAGAGTTGTAAGAAGTCTACCAACCAAGCGCCTTTGGATACTTCTTGACGAATGGAGTGAGGTGCCTCTTGATTTGCAGCCCTATCTTGCAGACATGCTCCGGAGAGGCTTCTTGGCTGTGCGCGGCGTTACCGCGAAAATCGCAGCAATTGAACATAGAACTGCGCTTCGACTAGTCAACGAAGCGACGGGGCAGAGCGTGGGAATTGAGATTGGGGCAGACGTCGCGATGAGCGTCAACCTGGACGATCACATGGTGTTTGAGAATGACTCAGCTGCGGCAAGCCAATTCTTCTCCCAAATGCTATTCCGTCACATGAGGTCTATTGCGCAAACCGAAAAACTCGATTTCAACATTATTCAAGCAGACGATTTAACTCGACTAATGTTTACTCAGCGCGACTCATTTACGGAGTTCGTCCGCGCTTCAGAGGGTGTCCCGCGAGACGCCATTAACATTCTTTCGAAGTGCGCGCTAAGAGCACACAACGATAAGATTTCAATGCCCATAGTACGAGAGGCTGCGAGAGCTTGGTACTCAACGTCAAAACAAAGCGATATAAACAGTCGTCCACGGGCAAATGCGCTTATGGATTGGATCAAAAGTCAAGTGATTGGACAACGTAGAGCCCGTGGGTTCCTTTTGGATGTCAAAGCCCGTGACGTGCTTATTGACTACCTCTTCGACAGTCGAGTTCTACACATAATTAAAAAAGGGATTTCATCTAAAGACCGAGAGGACGGTGGGAGGAAATTCAACGCGTGGGTTTTGGACTACGGCTGCTACGTTGAGCTATTCAATACTGCCGTGGCACCAAGAGGGTTATTTGAGGTTGAAGAGGATGTCGCAACTTCATCGACAAAATTTGTGGAAGTCCCGCAAACTGACTATCGGTCACTACGGCGAGCGATTCTTGACCTTTCTGCCTTTTACGCTGCAACCTCGGATGAGCCGATAGCCTTTTCTCGAAGAGTTACGGGTCTGATTCCAACTAACTGATATCTGGCACCAGTTACCGATCCTATTGAATGTCCCGCCCCCAAACCATCCAGATATTCCTCCCCGCCGGTGACCCACGCGGCATGCGCGTGGCCGAAATTACGACGCGCATTGTTCGCGTCATCGAAGTGCCGCGCAGCCAACTGGGCGAGTTTCTCAAGACCCCCGAGGCGCAACAGGTGGGCGTGTACTTTTTGATGGGCGAGCTGTCTGAGGCCGGGTTACCGCGCGTGTATATCGGCCAGTCTGGCAACGTCGGCAGCCGACTCGTGCAACACAACCAGAACAAAGACTTCTGGAACCGGGCGCTGGTGGTGATTTCGCTCACCAACAGCATGACGCAGACGCACGCGCTGTTTCTGGAGTGGTTTGCTATTTCAGAGGCAACCAAAGCCGGGCGCTACAGCCTGGAGAACAGCAATACCGGCGCACGGCCCCACACGCCCGCGCCGCTGCAGGCGGACTGCCATGAAATTCATGAAACCGCAGCCACCCTGCTGGCCACGCTGGGCCAGCCCATTTTTGAGCCGCTGACGAACGCGCCAACCCGCCCGGGGCGACAAAGAACTGTTCTATTGCAAGGGCTCGGGCGCCGACGGTGTGGGCGAGTACACGACCGAGGGGTTTGTGGTGCTCAAAGGCTCACGCGGTCGCGTGGACAACGTGGCGTCGATTCAGGGCACGTCTAACCAGCGCTTCCGCGACCAACTGGTGACAGAGGGCATCATGACGGTGCGGGACGGCATGCTTGTCTTTACCCGTGACCATCTGTTCGCCAGCCCCAGCATGGCGGCCATGGCGCTCATGGGCCGCTCGGCTAACGGCTGGCTGGAGTGGAAGAGCCCGCAAGGCAAGACGCTGGATGAGGTGAAGCGGCAGTCGGTGACGGGTGCGGGTTGATATGTGGGAAACTGGTGTAACTGGTCGTTGATTCAAAAACACCTCCACCAGTACTTCGCCATATCTGTAAAAGGCCCAACCACATGCCTGTCGTGTTTCGCTACAAAGCTTTCTGCGAGAGTTGCAAGGTGTTGTCACTGCTAACAAAGAGCTTTTTGAAAGGACTTGGGATGAACACTTCGCCTAAAGCAGTTCGCTTCGACGACGACACCTTGTGGGTGAGCCTGTCGGACGGCCGCACCATTGCCGCACCCCTGGCCTGGTTCCCCCGCCTGCTGGAAGCCACGCCCAAGCTGAGAGCGCAAGTCGAGCTAAGTAAAAACGGCTTGCATTGGGATGCGCTGGACGAAGACATCTCAGTAGCCGGTTTGCTGGCAGGGCAGCCTGATTTGTCGCGGCGGGGCACGCATCTGCCAGCCTAACGATGGTCTTAACGGACGGTATGGCGCTCTTGCTCCAGTCAGTGAACGTGGCGAACTGATAATTGCTATCTTTTGTATAGCTTTTTGCGCCTATTCCACGGGGGCTATAGGCACTTTTTTCTTACGAATTGAGTGGGCGCTCCCACTTGGCGCCATGGTAGGTGGAAATAGCCGGTCGCTGTACACTTGGCCCCATGCGCCCCTCCGAAGCCCTTTCTCTGCACCGCACTCGCATCCGCGAGATTGCGCTGAGCCACCGCGTCAGCGGCGTGCAGGTGTTTGGCTCGGCACTTCACGGTGACGATGTTTCGGGTAGTGACCTCGACCTTCTGGTGGAGCCCACCGCTCAGACAACGATGATGGATATTGGCGCAATCCGGTTCGAGCTGAAGAACCTGCTGGGGCTGGAGGTGGATGTACTCACCCCCAACGGCCTACCAGCCAAGTTTCGAGACCAGGTATTGCGCGAGGCAATGCCCGTATGAGTCGTGCGGACCCGCTGCGCATTGCAGACTACCTGCAACATATTCTTGAAGCCATCGGCAACACTCGGCGGTACCTTGGGGCTTCGCCTACGAAATGCGTAACGCACTTTCGCACGGCTATTTCACGGTAGACCATGCCATCGTTTGGCAGACCATCCAACAGGATCTGCCAAAGCTAAAAAGTCAAATCCTGGCCTTATCCTGACGCATTTTTTTGCTATTCTTTACATAGCTGCCTGCGCTTATTTGACGGTGGCTATAGGCCTAAAACGTATAAATTCAGACATTCACCAACCAAAGCCGTTCATGGCGGTATATTCCCAAGCTGTCACAACCGTTTTTCATTGGAGCCAGTCATGCAGCAAACCGCCAAAGCCTTGAGTGAACAAGCTGTTCAACTGCCGCCAGTAGAGCGCATGGCGCTGGTGGAGCACATTCTGGACAGCCTGGACGAGCCCGACCCTTCCATGGATGCTGCGCTATGGGCACGGGAAGCAGATGACCGTCTGGCGGCCTATCGTCGTGGAGAAATTCGCGCCGTGCCGCTGTCTGAAGTATTGGCCAAGTACAAACTTTCCGGTTCCGCATGCCATTAAGCTGGAACGAAATCAAATCCCGCGCGCTGACTTTCAGCCGCACCTGGGCTGACGCCGCCAATGAAGACAGTCAGGGCAAACCATTCTGGATTGATTTCTTTGAAATCTTTGGCATCACCGACAAGCGCGTCGCCACCTTCGAGCACGCCGTCAAAAAATTGCTGGGTGAGAAAGCCCGAGTGGACGGCTTTGTCGATCTGTTCTGGCCCGGCATGTTGCTGGTGGAGCAAAAGTCGCGCGGCAAAAATCTCGATGCGGCGCTGACGCAGGCCCTGGCTTACTTTCCCGGCATTGCCGAGCGCGACTTGCCGCAGCTCATCATCGTGTGCGACTTTGCGCGTTTTCGGGTGCACCGGCTCACCACCGGCGAGACGATTGAATTTGCCCTGAAAGACCTGCACAAAAACATCAAGATTTTTGGCTTCATCGCGGGCTACAAGGCGCTGGAGATCAAGCCGCAAGACCCCGTCAATATCAAGGCCGCCGAGCGCATGGGACGGCTGCACGACGCGCTCAAGGCCAGCGGCTACACCGAGCACCCGCTGGAGGTGCTGTTGGTGCGCCTGCTGTTTTGCCTGTTTGCGGACGACACCGGCATCTTTCAGCCCGCGCAATCGTTTCGCACCTTTATCGAAGAGCGCACTTCGATTGACGGCTCTGACCTTGGGCCTCGTCTGGCGCAGTTGTTCCAGGTGCTCAACACGGATGAGCTCAAACGCAGCAAGGCATTGGACGAACAAGTCGCCGCCTTCCCCTACATCAACGGCCAACTGTTTACCGAGCAATTGCCCATGGCAGACTTCACCGGCCTGATGCGCGAGGCGCTGCTGGACGCCTGCGCGCTGGACTGGTCGGCCATCAGCCCCGCCATTTTTGGCAGCTTGTTCCAGAGCATCATGGATGTGAAGCTGCGCCGCACGCTGGGTGCGCACTTCACCAGCGAGGAAAACATTCTCAAGGTGATCAAGCCCTTGTTTCTGGACGATCTGTGGGCAGAGTTTGAGAAGGTCAAAAACAACAAGAACCGGCTGTTTGAGTTCCACAAAAAGCTGCGCATGCTCACGTTTTTTGACCCCGCCTGTGGCTGTGGCAACTTTCTGGTGATCAGCTACCGCGAACTGCGTCTACTTGAATTGGCCGTGCTGCGCGCCAGCCACGGCTTGAGTGGACATACCGGGCAGCAAAGTGTGGACGTTCACAGTTTGATTGGTGTCAACGTGGACCAGTTTTACGGCATCGAAATTGAAGAGTTTCCGGCGCAGATTGCGCAGGTGGCACTTTGGCTGATGGACCATCAAATGAACTTGCAGGTGAGCGAGGAGTTTGGGCTGTACTTCGCCCGAATTCCGCTACGCATCAGCCCGCACATTGCCCATAACAACGCGCTACGACTCGACTGGAACGACGTGCTGCCCGCGCCGCGCTGCAGTTTTCTGGTGGGCAACCCGCCATTTGTGGGTTACAGCTATCAAAGTGACCAACAAAAAGCGGATGTTGAAGTGCTTTTCTCACCGCTCAAAGGCGGTGGCGTGCTGGACTATGTGGCGGCTTGGTACATCAAGGCTGCCAACTACATTCGCGGCCTGGCACCTACCCATTCAGAACAGTCACCACACTGGGTGCGCGAAAGTGAGCCCAACTATCTCAGCCCGATTCGAGTGGCTTTTGTCTCCACCAACAGCATCACGCAAGGCGAGCAAGTGGGTGTGTTGTGGGGCTGGCTGCTATCCCAAGGCATCCACATCCATTTTGCGCACCGCACTTTCAGTTGGACCAATGAGGCGCGCGGCAAGGCTGCCGTGCATTGCGTCATCATCGGTTTCGGTCTGGAAGACCGCCCCGGCAAAGTGATTTATGAGTACGACGACATCAAAGGAGAGCCACACGCTGTCCCGGCTGTCAACATCAACCCTTACCTGGTTGATGCGCCTGATGTGTTTCTGGAAAAACGCCGCAGGCCGATTGGTCAGGCACCTGAAATGACCAAAGGTAGCCAGCCCACCGATGGCGGTCATCTGTTGCTCAGCGATGCCGAGAGAGAGGCCTTGCTACTCGCTGAACCCCAAGCAAAGAAGTGGATTCATCCTTTCGTGGGGGCCGATGAATTTATCAACGCCATCCCGCGCTGGTGCTTGTGGCTCAAGGATATTTCGCCAGCCGAGTTACGCGCCATGCCCGTCGTGCTGCAGCGCGTGCAAGCCGTCAAGCGGATGCGGCTGGCAAGTACCAAAGCAGTGACGGTAGCGCTTGCCAACACGCCAACCTTGTTTGGTGAAGACCGTCAAACCGACCAACCGTACCTGCTGATTCCCAGTGTCAGCTCAGAAAACAGGGCCTACATACCGATTGGCCACATGCAGCCTGACGTGATTGCTAGCAACCTGGTCTTCATGCTGCCCAATGCCTCCCTGTACCACTTCGGCATTCTGACCTCCAGCATGCACAACGCCTGGATGCGCTACACCTGTGGGCGCTTGAAAAGTGATTTTCGTTATTCCAACACGATCGTCTACAACAACTTCCCTTGGCCCGACTCCCCCCAGAGTTCTAAGCTAAATAAGCCTCCAGCCCCCGTCGATAAAGCACAGATAGCTATCGAAACTGCAGCACAGTCAGTGCTCGATGTGCGTGCCAAATTCCAGTCTGGCGACCAACCCGCCACGCTGGCCGACCTTTACGACCCTTTGAGCATGCCGCCCGAGTTGCTCAAGGCGCACCAGAAGCTGGACGCAGCGGTGGACAAGGCCTATGAGCGCAGTGGTGGCAAGAAAAGTTACAAAAGCGACGCCGAGCGCGTGGCTTTTCTGTTTGAGCTGTACCAAAGGTACACCAGCCTGCTGCCAACAGACACCAAGGGCGCCAAGAGACGGGCGAAGGTCGTGACTGGCCCAGCGTGATAGGCCAGCATCACCGCCAGCTCGCACTTGGGCACCACTTCGACCGCAACGAGCGACACAGGGAGAAAAGAAGATGACAAGGTCAAAGACCAACAAACGGCAGAAGCGCGCGCTCAACACCCTGCTGGAAAAAGGCATTATTGCCACCGGGATGGGCGTCGCCTTTCTGATGGCGCCGTTATTTTTTGGCACCTCACCCATCCTCAAACCTGTCGCAACCGGTTTACGCATACCGGGCTGGCTGGCATTGGGCCTTGGCCTGGTGCTGCTGGGGCTTCACTTTGCATTGAAAAGCAAGACTGAAAAAGCTAGCGCGTTGCCAACGACCGTTCCCATCAGGCGTGAGCCAACGAACCGGCAGGACGCATTTGGCAATTTTCCGCCGCCTGCTCCCGGCGGCGCTGATGCCGAGGCGCGCCGCGCGCCTGCCACCAAACCAACAGCACGACCCCAACCCGCTACCACCTGGAGCCCCTNNACCCCGCTCCCCCCTGGAGCCCCGCCGTATTCGCCGCCATTGAGTGGCGCCGCTTTGAGGCCGTGTGTGAAGCGCTGTTTGCCCAAGCCGGGTTTGAAACGCGCTCGCAATCGCACGGCGCAGACGGCGGCGTGGACATCTGGTTGCACTCACGCAATGCACATGGCCCGGTGGCCGTGGTGCAGTGCAAGCACTGGCAGGGCAAGGCGGTAGGGGTGAAAGAGATTCGCGAGTTCTTTGGTGTGATGGCCTCGCACCAACTCAAGCGTGGCACCTACGCCACCACATCCACCTACACGACGGACGCGCAGCAGTTCGCCAAAGCCAACGGCATCAACGCCATGGACGGCCCTGCCCTGCTGGGCTTGATTGCCACGCGCACGCCGGAGCTACAGCAGGCCCTGTTGGCCGTGGCGCATGAAGGCGAGTACTGGCGCCCCACCTGCGCGAATTGCGGCATCAAGCTGGTGGAGCGCACACCAGCCAAAGGCGGCGCCGCATTTTGGGGCTGCAGCAACTACCCGCGCTGCAAGTCGCGCTTGCCGATGTTAGCGGTGGCGCGTTGACGCGGAGGTTCGGGGAAATGGTGGACTGGCAGCTGCTATTTTTTATGTGGTCAACCCTGAAAAACTTGTTCACCATTCAGGCACCCCAAGGGATGGTTCAAAAATCGTTTTTTGACCACCTCGCTGTCGAACCAGTTGCTCACACTCACAGTCCACGCGTACCCTTATCGCCATTACGACCCAGGTAGTCCATCGATTACGGGACCCATTGGTAGCCTGCCGCCTCGTGCAGCGTCCAGCTGCCGTTACCAGGCAGTTCCAGCACCCGGTAGTGGTACTTCACGATGGCATGGTGATGGCTCACGCTGACCGGTGTGATGGACAGGCCAGCAAGCTGGCCGTACAGGCGATCCTCATTGCTCGCATCGAGCGCGCTGGTGGACTCGTCGAGCAGCAGGTAGCGGGGTTTGGCGAGCAAGGCCCGGGCGAAGGCCAACCGCTGCTGTTCGCCAACGGACAGCACCCTGGCCCAGTCCAGTTCGGCGCACAGGCCGCCGAAGCGCTCAGCCAGCGTCGGCAAGTTCACCCGCTCAAGCCAGTACAGCAGTTCTTCGTCGGAGATGTTGCGCTCTGTGTGGGGATAGGTCAGCTGGCAACGCAAGTCGCCCAGCGGCAAATAAGGCTGCTGGGGCAGAAACAGCATGTCCGCGCTGGCCGGACGTGTCACCTCTCCCGAGCCCGTGTTCCACAGCCCAGCGATCACCCGCAGCAACGAGCTCTTGCCCGTGCCGCTGGGGCCGACAATCAGCAGTCCCTGGCCTGCTCTGACGGCCAGCGTGGCATCTTGAAGCAGCAAGTGCTCGCGGTTGGGCGTGAGCACCGTCAGCCGCTCAAGCGCGAGCTCAAAGCCATGCGTGGTGTGAATCTGCTGAGGGGCGCCGTCGAGGGCGTTGGCGAGTGGGTCAGCCTCAACATCCAGGGCCAGCGAGAAAGCATGCAGCCGGTCAACACCGGCGGAAAAGCGGCTAAGGCCCTCGAAGTGTTCAACGATCACCGACAGTGCGCTCAGGATGGCAGCGAAGGCGCCAGCGGCCTGGATCGCCCGACCGACCTCCAGCCGCCCCGACAGGACATCGTTCGCGATAATGACGGTGGGCAGCACGATGGTCAGGAAACTATGGGCGTACTGGAAGAGGTTGAGCTTGAACTGCCAGCGCAACACTTTTTGGTAATTGGCATAGACCGCCGCAAAGACACTCTGCAGCGCCGACATCTCGCGCGCCTCACCGTCGTAAAACGCGATCGGCTCTGCGTGTTCGCGCACCCGCACCAGGCTGAAGCGAAAGTTTGCCTCGCGCTGCAACTGGCGAAAGTTCAGGCCGATCAGCCGTTTGCCGAATACGGTGCCCGTGAACACGGTGCTGAACGCCGCATAGCCGAGCAGGAAGTAAACCAGCCCCTGAGAGATGGTCCACAGCACGCTGGCAAAAGCGACCAGATCGATTACCGAGCCCAGCACGATCATCGAGAAGTACAGCGACTGCTGGGTGAAGCTGTTGATGTCCTCGGCGATGCGCTGGTCGGGATTGTCGATGCTGGTGGTGGTGTTGAGCCGATAGTAGGCGCGCTGGCTGAAATAGCGCGCCAGGAAGCTGTGCGTCAGCCAGCGGCGCCAGCGCAGCCCGAGCGTGTCGCGCACATAGTAGTAGAGGGCATAGATGGGCACCGCCGTTACGAGGATGGCGATGTAACGCCAGATCGAGGCCCAGAAGCGACCGGTATCGCGTGCGGCCAGGGCTGAAGTGAATTCGCCCGTTTCCTGGTTGAACAGCACGCTGAAGGCGGTCTGCCCCAGCAGCAGCAAGACCAGCAGCGCCAGCATGCCTCTGGCACGCCAGCGTTCATCCGAGAGCCAGTAAGGCCGCGCGATGGTGATGAAGCGTCGCCACAGGCGGCCGTTAAAGCCGGGCTTTTCTTCGGTCGTCATGGGGCACTGAACTTCAGGTGCTTACTGCCTTGTTGGGATTGATCAGGTATTTGGTGCCGGTAGCACGCTGGCCATAAACGGCGATGGCTTCCGGTTGCAGTGCCTCGGCCAGGGAAATTTCCTTCGAATAGCTGCTGGCAAAGGTAGTTTTCAGTTCCGCCGCCACCCGTTGCCGCAGTGCCTGCGCGGCCGCCACACCAATACGCTGCAGGAACGGAAACAACAGCCAGCCACCGATCCCCCAGGCCATGCCGAAGTTGCGGTTGAATTCTGTCGGGCCGGTGTCGAGACTACCGTAGAGGTAGACCTGCTTGTGGGTGCTTGAGCCGTAGCGGCTGTATTCCTTCGCGTTGCGGTTCAGCGCCGCTTCCATGCAGCTCAGGATTTGCCCGGCCAGCTTGCCGCCGCCGGTGGCATCGAAGGCAATGGTGGCACCGGTGTCCACCAGCGCCTGTGTCAGGTCCTCCATGAACGTCGGCGTTGATGCGTCGCAAACATGCTTGGCGCCGATGCGCTTGAGCAGCGCCGCCTGCTCAGGCTTGCGCACGATGTTCACCAGATCGATCTGGTCCTTGAGGCAGATCCTGTTAAGCATCTGGCCAAGATTGGAGGCCGCAGCCGTGTGAACCAGGGCTTTGTGGCCCTCGCGCCGCATGGTTTCCACCATGCCAAGCGCGGTGAGTGGGTTGACGAAGCAGGAGGCACCCTCGGCCGGCGTGGTGCCTTCTGGCAATACCATGCATTGGTCGGCCTTGATGCAGCGGTACTGCGCGTACATCGCCCCGCCCAGCACGGCCACCGTCTTGCCCAGCAGGGCCTGTGCCGCCTCTAGCGATCCCGCCGCGACGACCACGCCCGCACCTTCATTGCCCACCGGCAGGGACTGACCCAGCCGGCCGGCCATGCTTTTCATCAGCCGCTCAGGAATTTGGGCTGTGACGACCGGGTTGGCTGGCGTTCCGGACACCTTGGCCGTGCTGATGTCAGCCGCACCAAAGAGGAGTCCGATGTCAGAAGGGTTGATCGGCGTGGCTTCAATCCGCACCACCACTTCGTCTGGTGCGGGCTTGGGGGTCGCGACGCTGAGCAGCGATATTTCCAACTGGCCATTGGGTTTGACCAGGGAGCGAAGTTGCAGCCCTGTTTGTGCTGGGTGGGTACTCATTGGGGACTCCTGTGATTGAAATCTACTCTAGCACAGGGTCTGTTGCAGACCAGGCAATGGCCAAATCATGGAAAATCGATACCCATGAACGAAGCCACTCTATTTCCCCCTCTGCCCGACCATCTGTCCATTGACCCGCGCAGTCCCTTTCACGTCGCGGCCGTGTTCGAACACGACGTTGGCATTCGATTGAATAACAAGGAGCGTCTGGATGTCGCAGAATACTGCATCAGCGAGGGCTGGCTGAAGGTTCCCGCAGGCAAGACGCTGGATCGCAAGGGCAATCCGCTGCTGATCAAGTTGAAGGGCAAGGTCGAAGCCTTTTATCGGTAAGCAAACTCTATTTGTCAATTGATGGAAATCGGGGCAGCTTCTGAATGGGCGTGCAACTTTGCGTAATAAAAAGAGGGCCATGAACAACACCAACCCGACGTACTCGATCGAAACGAGGGCTCTGACCAAAAATTTTGGTGAAAATTGCGCGCTGGATCACCTTGATTTAAAAATTCCTGATCAATGCATCTTCGGCTTGCTCGGCCCTAACGGCGCCGGTAAAAGCACCGCCATCAAAATCCTGACGACCCTGCTGGATGCCACATCCGGTTCAGCGACCGTCGCGGGATTCGATCTGGCGAGCAAGCCCATTGAAGTACGCCGCCGCATCGGCTATGTGCCGCAAATGCTGTCGGCGGATGGTGCGCTGACGGCGACTGAAAATCTCATTTTGTCAGCCGGCCTGTATGGCTTGCGGGGCGCCGAGCGAGATGCCCGCATTCACGAGGCATTGATTTTTTCTGGTCTGGAGTCCGTGGCCGGCAACCTGGTCAAAACCTATTCCGGCGGCATGATCCGGCGCCTGGAAATCGCCCAAGCAACGATGCATCGACCCGAAGTGCTTTTTCTGGACGAGCCAACCATCGGACTGGACCCCGTCGCACGGCGAACGGTCTGGGAGCGTCTGCTGGAGCTGAAGGCCGCCACCGGCATGACCATTCTCATCACGACGCATGACATGGAAGAGGCCGACTATCTGTGCGACGAGCTGGCGATTCTTCATCAGGGGCGCCTGGCGGTAGTGGGCCGACCCGCCGATCTCAAGAGTCAGGTCGGTCCGGAAGCAACCCTGAGCGATGTCTTTGTGGCGCACAGTGGCGTGGAGATCGAGCAGAGCGGCCAGTACCGCGAGGTTCGGGAAGCCCGGGGCACTGCGAAACGATTGGGATAGACCATGAAAAACCTTGTTTACGCAACGGCGGCGGTGGCGCAGGCCGAAATCCGCAAGCTGATGCGCGACCCGACCGAATTATTGTCACGGGCGATCCAGCCCGTGCTCTGGCTGGCCGTGTTTGGTCAGGTCTTCAGCAAGGTGCGCGGCATTCCGACCGGCAACCTCAGTTACCTTGATTTCATGGCGCCGGGCATTCTGGCGCAAAGCATTCTGTTTAGCGCCATCTTCTACGGCATCGCCATCATCTGGGAACGCGATCTGGGAATTGTTCATAAGCTGCTGGTCACCCCGGCGCCCCGCACCGCGCTGGTCCTGGGAAAGGCGATCGCGGCGGGCTTGCGGGGTCTGGTTCAGGCGATCGTGGTTTATGGGGTTGCCATGGGGCTGAGCGTGGGAATCCGATGGAATTTTTGGGCCATGGTGAGCGTGGCGCTTGCCGTGTTTTTGGGCTCGTGCATCTTTGCGACGTTCTCCTTGGTGATTGCCTGCGTCGTCAAGACACGGGAGAGGTTCATGGGCATTGGCCAGGTGTTGACGATGCCTTTGTTTTTCGCGTCGAACGCCATTTATCCGATCGAACTGATGCCAAGCTGGCTCAAAGCGATTGCCGTCGTGAATCCGCTGACCTATCTGGTCGACGCCCTGCGGGACTCGATGATCGTCGGCGGCCACGGCATGTACCCTCTGGCCATGAGCTTTGGTGTGATGTCAGCGGTTTTTCTGTTGCTGCTGGCCATCGCAACCAAGCTCTATCCCGGGTTGGTCCGGTGATGGGGATGCGCTCTGCCAACGGCAGGCTGGAATCCTAGCGCTTTCTATCGGCCATATGCTCCACCTTTTGGTCCAGCAGCGCTTCGGGCGCTTCTGCCTCAACCCAGGTCTCGTTGTTTAAACCCGCATCAAGACGTTTGGTGTCGAGTTCACCTGTCCACTTGGCAATAACAATCGTGGCAACGCCATTTCCAACCAAATTGGTCAGCGCCCGTGCTTCAGACATGAATCGGTCAATGCCCAGAATCAGCGTCAGCCCCGCCACCGGCACGGTACCCACCGCCGACAGCGTGGCCGCCAGCACAATGAAACCACTGCCTGTAACGCCTGCCGCGCCCTTGGATGTAAGCACCAGCACCGCCAGCAACGTGACCTCTTGCATCAGTGTCATGGAGGTGTTGGTCGCCTGGGCAATGAAGACCGCTGCCATGGTCAGGTAGATGGACGTGCCGTCCAGGTTGAAGGAATAGCCGGTGGGAATAACCAGTCCAACGCATGTTTTTTTGGCGCCAAGGTTTTCCATCTTCTCCATCATGCGCGGCAGCACCGACTCCGACGACGACGTACCCAACACAATCAGCAGTTCTTCCTTGATGTATTTGACAAACTTCCAGATGCTGAAGCCATGCAGCCTGGAAATGATGCCCAACACGACAAAGACAAAGATCAGGCAGGTCAGATAGAAGGTGCCCATGAGCTTGCCCAGAGAAAACAGCGAACCAATGCCGTACTTGCCAATGGTGAAAGCCATCGCGCCAAAAGCCCCTATAGGCGCCACTTTCATGATGATGCCCACAATGTCAAACAGCACATGGGAGGTTTTTTCGATGAAATCAAACACCATGGTTCCGCGCCCGCCGAACCGGTGCAACGCAAAACCAAATAGCACGGAAAACAGCAGCACCTGCAGGATTTCGCCTTTGGCAAAGGCGTCAACTACCGAGGTGGGGATCACGTTCAGCAGGAAGTCAACCGTGCCCACCATCTTGCCAGGGCCGGTATACGCTGCAATGCTTTTGGTGTCCAGCGATGCCGCGTTGACGTTCATGCCAGCGCCCGGCTGCACCAGGTTGATAACGATCAGACCCACGATCAAAGCCACGCTGCTGACCACCTCAAAGTACAGCAAGGCCAGGCCACCTGTTTTACCGACCTTTTTCATATCTTCCATGCCGGCAATACCAATAACGACCGTGCAGAAAATGATGGGTGCGATGATCATCTTGATCAGCTTGATGAAACCATCACCCAGCGGCTTCATGTCGGCGCCAAGTTGTGGGTAGAAGTGCCCGAGCAGGATGCCCAAGGCCACGGCTGTCAGAACCTGAAAATACAGGGAACGATAGAGAGGATGCTTTTTGGCAAGTAGGGGTGAGGTCATGGGGTGGCCCGGTAAAATTGAATGGAAAGCAGTCTAGGATTGCAAGGCACTTAGATCAATTGTGGATAACCACATGCCCTGCAACTGTTGGCACGCCATGCCGGCAAACAGGCTCTTGCTGGTGTGGACCCTGCGGGAATCGGGGTCATATTTCAATTGGCCCGCTCACAGATAATCCAAAGTCATGAATATTTCTCTTTCTCTCTTTCCCCACGGCTGGCAGCACTATTTGCTGGGCGGACTGACCATTGGCGCGGGTGCGGCACTGCTGTTCGTGCTGACGGGCCGCATCGGCGGCATGAGCACGGTATTCTCAAGCACCTGGTCTTACGTGGTGCGGCGGCCGTTTTTTCAGCAGCGACGATTTGTTGACTCGCGCAGCTGGCGGCTGGTGTATGCGCTGGGACTGATCCTGGGTGCGCTGGTATGGTGGCTGGGCTTTGCGGGCGGCAAGCCCGAAGCCACGGCGGTGCCAGTATGGCAACTGCTGGTGGGCGGCTTTTTTGTCGGCTACGGAGCGCGGCTGGGCAACGGCTGCACGTCGGGTCATGGCATTTGCGGGCTGGGCTCGCTACAGTGGCCTTCGCTGCTGGCGGTACTGACCTTCATGGCGACCGCGTTCCTGACGGCCAACCTGGCTGCAAGGTGGCTGGCATGAGCGCGGCACGCCTATTGGCAACGCTGCTGGCGGGCGCGCTGTTCGGCTTTGGCCTGTCGTACTCCACCATGATCCGGCCCGAAGTGGTGCTGAGCTTTCTGCGCTTTCAGGACTTCGGCCTCATGCTGGTGATGGGCGGTGCGGTGGTGGTGGTCGTGCTGGCCTACAAGCTGGTGCCCCGTTTGCTCGCCCGGCCATTACTGGACGACCATTTCCACACGCACCCGAGCGTCTGGAACCGTGACACCGCCGCAGGCGCGGCGCTATTCGGCGTGGGCTGGGGTCTGTGCGGCGTATGCCCGGGACCGGCCATTGCCGGCCTGGGCGCGGGCAACTGGAGCCTGTTGTGGGCACTGGCAGGCATTGCGCTGGGCGCACTGATGCAAGGGCTAAGAGCGAAGTGACCAACCGCAACTGCACGATGAAGAGACCAGACTCGCTGAACAGTGCGGGCTCTTCAATGCCAAGGAAGGTTTTGTCGCGTTATGTGCTACAGGAATTGCAGGTCAGATTCCATTAATTAAAAGTCCCAAAAAGCTGCGTGACTTTTTGGGGCTACAGCGTACTACTCACGCTGCAAATCGCATTTTTCCAAGGCAGTGACTTGGCTACCCAGACTGCCTTTCAGTAGCCGATTTGATCATCGGCCGGCTTAAAGTGAAATAGAAGGTGGCACCCTCGTTCAAGTTGCTTTCAGCCCAGACACGGCCGCCATGACGTTCAATGACGCGCTTCACGGTGGCCAGCCCGATGCCGGTTCCAGGGAAATCCCCTGGCGAATGAAGGCGTTCGAAAGTGCCAAAAAGTTTGTGTGCGAAGGCCATATCAAACCCCGCACCGTTGTCCTTGACAAAAAAGATGGTCTCACCATCGGCTCCCAACTCACTGCCAACATCTATCCGTGCCAGCGGCTTCTTGGAGGTG
Organism: Polaromonas sp. UBA5171; assembly: GCA_002413395.1. Lineage (GTDB taxonomy): Bacteria > Pseudomonadota > Gammaproteobacteria > Burkholderiales > Burkholderiaceae_C > Polaromonas. The sequence continues at coordinate 51,902 of DHWX01000059.1, forward strand.
AATTTCCATGCGTTCGCCAGCAAGTTTTGGAAGACGGCCAACAGCAAGCGAGGATCGCCATGCGCGTTCAGACCCTCCTGAATGTGCACCTTCGCCTGGCGCTGCGGCTCCTGCTCCCGGTAGTCATTTTCGATCCGCCGGGCGATTACCGAAATGTCAACCTGCTCTGACTTGATCTGTTCGCGGGACATGTGCGCAAGGGTCAGCATGCCCTCAATCAACTCGCTCATCTGCATGACCCCAATCCCGATTCGATTCAGGTAGTGCTTGCCCTTTTCGCTGACGTTATGTCCATCGATTTTCGTCAGCAACTGACTAAATCCGGCGATGGTATTCAGAGGCGAGCGCAGGTCATGTGATACAGAATAGGAAAAAGACTCCAGCTCCTTGTTCACCGCTGCCAGCTGGGCGGTGCGCAGCTGCACCCGTTCTTCGAGTTTGCTATTGAGGCTGAGAATCTCTTCCTGTTGCCGCCTGCGCTCCGTGATGTCGCGCTCGACAGCCACCCAATGGGTGTATCTGCCAGATTCGTCGGCGATGGGCGTAATGTCGATTTCCAGCCAGAGCTCCTTGCCAGCCTTGGTGAAGTTGACAATTTCCGCGCGCACAGGTTGCCACTTTTTCATGGCCTCACCCATCCTGTCCAGCTCGGCACGCTGGGTTTTGGGTCCCCGGAGAAACCTTGGGGTCTTTCCGATGGCTTCCTCCCGGCTATAGCCGGTCTGGCGCTCGAAGGCATCGTTCACAAAAACAATTCGCGGACCCGGCTCGTCGAAGGGCTCGAATTCCGTAATGACCACAATGTCGTTTAAGCGGGACACTGCCGTTTCCAGCAGTCGCAACTGCGCCTGTTCCGAGCGTCTCTGGGTGATGTCCTGGAAGTAAACCGCAAGCCCTGCCTCAGTGGGATAGACGTGGACATCAAACCAGGTCTTTAGCGGCAGATAAAAGGCCTCAAAGTGGGTCGTGCGTTGCTCTTCAACCGTTAGGCGATATTCCCGCTCGATATTCGTGCCTGCTGTCTCGGGAAATTCCTGCCATATGTTCTTGCCCAGAAGGTCCTGCCGGCGACGCTTGAGCATGCGCTCTGCCGGTTCGTTCAGGAAGGTGAACTTCCAGTCCTTGTCCATCAGATAAAAGCCGTCGGTGATGCTTTCCATCGTGGTGCTGAGCTGCGTCTCCAGAGCGTGCGCGTGCGCTTCAGCTGCCTTCTGCTCCGAGATGTCCTGAAACGCACCCTGAATGCGGACAATTTTTCCAGCGGCATCACGCACCGCCTCGCCCATCGAGCGCACCCAGATGCGCCGGCCCTTGGCGGTCAACTTGGGAAGCACAAACTCGTAAGGCGTGCCGTATTGCACACAAGCCTCCACATGACTGGTGACGGTCGCCCGATCTTCTGGAAAAAAGTAGCCAATCCCCTCCTCAAGGGTCGGTTTATAACCTGTCGGTACGTCGTGAATAACGCAGTTTTCATCCGACCAGGTGAGCGTGCGGTCCGGCAGTTCAATCGTCCATCCACCCAGGCGTGCAACCCTGCCGGCGACCCGTTGCATAGAGAGGTTTTTGTCCAGAAGCTCCGTGGCCTTTTTCAGGTCATCAATATCGGTCAAGGTACCCAGCCATTGGGTCGTCTGACCCGTTGCATCACACTGCGGAAGTGCACGGCCCAGCATCCAGCGAAAGACACCGTCTGCCCGACGCAACCGGCATTCGATCTCACAGGGCGCATCACGGCCCAAGGCCTGCTCCCAAAGCCTGGAAGTCCGCAGGCTGTCATCGGAATGAATAAGACCGTCCCAGCCGTGGGTCAGGCTTTCCTCCATGGACAAGCCTGTGTAGTCAAACCACCGTTGATTGAACCAGGTGTACCGGCCACCCGCTTGCATCATCCAGGCGATCTGCGGCATCGCGTCTGTCAGCAGGCGAAGCTGTGCTTCGCTCATGCGCTGAGCCTTCTCCAGGAGCTGGCTTGTCCTGAGCGTATCAGGGTTATCAACTTTCCCGTATCACCAACAATGGTCTCATCGCTCCTGGACAAGAAAATCCTCTGGTAGGAAGCCTGCATAAGATAGCTCTTTCATGAGTCTCCCGCTGCCCCGCGCGAGAACATACCTGCACTTGCCAGACGTTCGTGGGTTCAATTGATCAACGCAACGCTCGAAGCAAGTTTAGCGCGTCGGTGTCTCAAAGCGTAATGTTTTGCGCGGACCTGTTGCGGTTTCAACAAAATGACGTCAAGGTGATGACCTTTGATGTTTTTGGCACGGTGGTTGACTGGCACGGCCTGGGTGCAGGCAACTGGAACCTGCTGTGGGCTCTAGCCGATATTGCGCTGGGCGCTCTGGTGCAAGGGCCAAGAACAAAGCGGGCAGCAGCTCCACGCGGCTTTGCCCAGATCAGACTTCAGTGGTGAATTCCCCGCGTGCGGGATAGCTGCCTGCCCAAACCAACCCAAGCCACCAACAGGGTTGTGATCCTTGTCGGTCCGAATGCGGCAGGCAAAGAAACCTGCACATATCAATCAGCAGCTGCTTTCGCCGCAGGCAGTAGCGCGAGATACGCCAGTCAGATTCACATGGTTCTCGGTGCTTATGCCGCCAGCCATGCCATCGACATGCGCGTCAAACAGTTGCGCCAATGCGTTGCGTTGTGACGATGTGATTTAGCGCTAATGGCTGGCCAGCACCATGGTCCAGTAAGTGCCGTAGCCATTCGGGTCGTTGGGACTGATGACGCATGCGACACCGATGTCTTGCGCGGTGACGTTCATGATATTTTCACAATGGCCCGCAGTGCTTTCCATCCATTTATCCACCACGGATTGAACATCATTTTGACCGGCGGCGATATTTTCAGCAACAAAACTCCACTGGTAGCCCTGATCGCTGACCCGTTGACTGGCGTCTTTTCCGTCTGAGCCGGTGTGTCCAAAGAAATTGTTGCTGACCATATCTTCGGAATGCACCCAGGCTGCGCTGAACAACGGACTGCTCCACTGCACGGCGGGTACAGCGGGTGCTGGCCGCCCACTGCAGGTAGCGCCTGCTGTGCGCAAGGCATTCACGCGCTGCAGGATCAGGTTCTGAAAATCCGGAATGCCACAGGTTGATGCCGCGTTGAGGTTGCTGACAAGCGCTATTGGCGATGGCGTTGGTGCGGCGAGGAGGCCGACAGAATCCATGGGTACGGACGTTCCTACGGTGCCAGCGCTCTCACCCCCGCCACCACATGCGCCAAGCGATGCCGCCGCGATCGCTACCAAGGCCCACTGCCAAAATTCTGTATGTATCAAATGTTGCATTGCAGCACGTTAACATGCCGCTTGGCATGCCGCGTTTCGAACTGTAAGCTTGATGAATGCAATGATTCAGGGTGCAATCCCATTTGCGTCTGCGCCGCCAGACTGCAAGTTCACGCGGCACCCCCGCTTCAGTACCGGCGCTTATACCATCTTGCGTTCAATGAATTAGATATTATGATTATGTTCAGACTTTCAGGAGTTGAGCATGAAGAATCTGATCTCTTGCGACAAACCAGCGATTGCTGCTTTGGCAGATCGGCTCAAGCGAGCCAGCAGGCACACCGAGTAGCCTGATTCTGCCGTGGGTGAAACGCGCACACGATGTCCATGTTCTTGTCTACTGTCTCGCAACGCCACCCCGATGAGTACATCGTCATGGTGATGGACCAAGCGGGCTGGCACATCGCCCAGGAACTTGAGGTTCCAAAGAATATGCGTCTGGTCTTGCTGCCGCCCTACAGCCCGGAGATCAACCCAGCCGAGCACATCTGGGATGCACTGCGCGAAGACTGTATCGGCAACACCGTGTTCGCCAACCTGGAGGCTGCAGATAAAGCGCTCAGCAAAGGCTTGCAATCACTCGAATCAGACCACGAACGGATGCAGAGCCTTACCGGGTTCAAATGGATAACATCTATATCATTGAACACTAAATAGTATCAGGTGAAGGCAGCGAGAACTTCAGGCACAAACCGTTCAATCGCCACGACCGCATGCGGTGACGGCGACAATGCGTCAACGTTAACAGGATGCACTTGCCGCCTTGCGGCTGTCAGGGTACGCTGTGCCAATCCGACGACACCGCTGCGCCCGCATGGGCTCGCGCGGACAACTGGCCGAAATAACATGAATCCTTCCTGGTACGAGCGCCACATCCTGCCCCCGGCCCTGGACTTTGCCTGTGGCCTGCCCATGATCAGCCGGCAACGCCAGCTGGTGGTGCCACTGGCACAGGGCCGGGTGCTGGAGGTCGGCATTGGCACGGGGCTGAACATGCCTTGGTACGACAAGACCCGCGTGAGCAAAATCACCGGGCTGGACCCGGCCCTGCAACTGCACCCGCTGGCGCGTGAGCGCATTGCGCAAGCCGGACTTGACGTGGAGCTGCTGGACCTGTCGGCCGAACAAATTCCGCGGACCAATGCCAGCTTTGACACGGTGCTGGTCACCTACACGCTGTGCACCATTCCCGATGTGCTGGCGGCGCTGCGGGAAATGCGCCGTGTGCTGACACCGGGCGGGCGGCTGCTGTTTTGCGAGCATGGCCGCGCGCCCGATGAATCGGTGCGACGCTGGCAAAACCGGCTGCAGCCGCTGTGGGGCCCGCTTGCGGGGGGCTGCCACCTGGGGCGCGACATTCCAGCGTTGCTGCAGGAGGCGGGTTTTCAATTGCCCGACCTGCACACCCGCTACCTGCCAGGCCCGCGACCCTTCACCTTTCACTACTGGGGTGAGGCGCTGCCGGTTTGAGTCGCAGGTTGGCTTGTAGCTATTGGCCTACCTTTGCGCTGGCGTGACGGCCGCGTCGAATGCACCACTGAGCAACTCGGGCAAACGCCCGGTGTCCATCTTGAAGCCGCAAGCTTGCGCGTGACCGCCGCCGCCCATGCTCTCGGCCAGAGGGATGCAGTCAAAGCCAGGTTGCGAGCGCAGTCCGATCTTGATGACGCCGCCCTTGACTGCCACCCACATCAGCGCAAACGAGCCACTTTGAAGCGAAAGCAGGTTGCCCACCAGACTATGAAACACACCTGGAGCGTTGACCATCAACCCATGCTGGCCGTTAAAGACAATCGGCTGCGCGCCCTCGGCGATGTCGGCGGCGAGTTTGCTGAATTTTTCGTCCATGGCCTGGCCGCGTACCATGAAAGCGGCGAGTTGCGCTGGGCTGAACGCGGCGATCTCGGCCCAGCGGGAAAAGTCAAACGCTTCCATGTCGAGCGCCGCCAGAAAGCCTGCACTTTCGGGGTAGCGCCAGACCCAGATGTCGCGGTCTTCAATGAAACGCACCAGGTCGGGTAATGGCGTAACGGGGTGAAAAAACTCCCACGCCAGCCTGGCACCCGACTTGGACATGTCAAAGTGGACCACACCGCAACGGCAGGCAAAACCGGTGAGCTTTTGCGCTGCGCTCTGGTGATGGTCGAGCAGTACCAGTTTGGCGGCACGCGCCTCAATGGCACGCAGCAGTTCAGGCAAAAACGCAAAGTCGAGGAGATACACGGCGCGGCCGCCAAGCGCGGGCAGATCTTCCACCGAGCGGATGTCACCATGGTCCAGTCCCAGAAATTCGGCCTGGCCCTTGTAATAAAGCCAGGCTGCCAGCGCCGCCGCAAAGCCATCGGGGCAACTGCGACCGTGGTAGATCACCAGCGGCCGGGGATCATTTTTGTCGGGGGCAACCTGAAGTTGCAGTGGGAGAATGGTTTTCATGGATGCATGAATTGTCGCCTCGCAGCGTTGCGGGGCGGATAAGATCGGCAGCCGCGTCGGCACGCTGCTTTTGGCCAGTGACTGCTCCAAAACAGTCAAGCCCAAGGGCAAACCGCCGCCAGCAACACGCAGGTGATGCTGATTGCACAGCCCAAGCCCGCGTTGCTGGCAGCAGCCACTGATTCGCTGAAGACTACCCGGTGTATGCCGAGGTAGCCATTGAAACCGGCGTGGCGCTGTTTGCCGACGGTTGGGCTTATGTGCAGTCGCGCCCGGAGCTGCGCTTGACCAGATTCATCCGAATGCGCAAGGCTATGCCCTCTTTGCCGCACGCCTGACCGACTGGCTGCGCGGGGCATGAATTTCGTGGGCTGAGACAGCGGGCCTGAGCGTTCCGGCATGATGCTGCTGTTTTTAATCGCTGGCGACGCCGCACCTGGCGAAACCGCCGCCCGGAGACGGTTTGGCGGAACAGGCCTGTCTTATTGGCCTAAATTGATTTGAAAAATAATGCCGCTCGTAGTACCGACCAACACATAATCGCCGCCGGTTTGAACCCAGTGGTAGCCCCGCGGAGGCGCGTTCAGATGGTGGTCGCGCCAGTCATTGACTATATAGGACCGATTGCGATACTCGCTTGGCAAACGGTTACCCTTGTAAAAATTGTGTTCGGGGCCCGCGCCGCGTCCGCCAGCGTGCGATTGTTCGGGCGGACCAGGCCTTTTTGCATTCTGATGGCCACGCGGACCTTGGTCGCCACCTCGGCCGGCGCGTTGCTGCTGGTCATTGCGATCCTGATGACCACCTTCTTGGGCAAGGGCAAGTCCACTGAAAGCCAATGTTGTGGCGGCGAGAACTGATAACAAAACATGCTTTTTCATGGCATTTCCTTTGTAATGGACGAAATTTCATTGTTTCCCCATCCACGGCAGTCCGATGTAGGCCAAGGCCGCTTTACCGCGTGCGTACCTCCCTGAAACAGATATCTGCAGCCGCACCAGACGGCTCTGCCGCCAGCATGGGCTACAGACACTTTTTATGGCAATTTTTTATTCATTCCGGTATTCATGTGTCGGTTGAAAAATGCAGCCATTTCGGGCCCGTGAGCCACTTCCATCCACCGGCCACCCGCAATGCGCCGACAATGGCAGCATTGCTTTATGACAACCACCCAATCTGTCAAAATTGACTTTGACCGATGCACCTGAGACCTGTCGATGACTAATGCCCAATGGTTTTTATTGGTGGGCGGGCTGTTGCTTGTGATGGGCCTCTCGTTCACCGTCCTCAAGCGCTCGCCAATCACGGCAGCCATCATTTATCTGGCGGTGGGGATGGTGGTCGGGCCCAGCGGGCTCAATTTGTTTCATTTCAACCCACTCAAGCAGTCGGCGCTTCTGGAAGCGCTGACTGAAGTGGCGGTATTGATTTCGCTGTTTTCCGCCGGCGTCAAAATGCCGGTCCCGTTCAGTTTTGCGCGCTGGCGCGCGCCAATTTTGCTGGCAACCGTTTCCATGGCCGCTACCGTCGCGATGGTTGCTGCCTTTGCCAGTTACGTGCTGGGCCTGCCGCTGGGCGCCGCCGTGCTGCTCGGCGCGATTGTGGCACCGACCGATCCGGTGCTGGCCACCGAAGTACAGATCCGCCACCCCGGAGACCGAGACCAGTTGCGCTTTACCCTGACCTGCGAGGCCGGCATGAACGACGGTAGCGCCTTTCCGTTTGTCATGCTGGGGATGGGCTTGCTGGGCCTGCATGAAATCGGCGATTTTGCTATGAGATGGCTCGTTGTGGATGTGCTGTGGGCCACAGTGGGCGGCATTGCCATTGGCATCGTCGCGGGTATTGCGCTGGCTCGTCTGGGCTGGACACTGCGTCGTGAACCACACAACCATGAACTGCTGGACGATTTTCTTGGTCTGGGGCTGATTGGTGTCGTTTATGGACTGACGGTGATGCTTCATGCCTGGGGGTTTCTGGCGGTTTTTGCCGCCGCAGTGGCGCTGCGTCAGACCGAACTGAAGCTGGCCAAAGCTGCCCGGGATCGTGTTGAACAATGCACGCCCCCGGAAACCGCGCCAGCCAGTTCAACTGAAGGCCTTGATGCCGAGCCATTGCCAACGGTCAGCGAGGGATCGCTGATCTTCAAGGAACATCTGGAAAGGCTTTCAGAGCTGATGCTGATTCTGCTGATCGGTGGCACCCTGTTTCTGAGTTCATGGACTTGGGAAGCAGTCGGACTGGCGCTGTTTGTGTTTGTGCTTGTGCGACCGGCAAGTGTCTTCGTCGGACTGCTGGGCACGCGCACCCTCTGGCGCTTACGCGGCATGACCGGCTGGTTTGGCGTGCGCGGGATCGGCTCACTCTACTATCTGATGTACGCCATACAACACGGGCTACCTGAAGCGCTGGCCCTGCAGCTGATACAACTGACGCTGATTGTGGTGACGCTTTCCATTCTTCTGCACGGCATCAGCGTCAAACCGCTCATGGGGCGTTTCTGGCGACGCGGCAAGCAGTTATCGACACCCTAGTTCGCAAGACCCAAAAATGCTAACGGGATCATGACCTGCCGCGTGAGCGCGACCGCCACAATGTAGACAAATGTGGCCAGCGCAGCAACGAATGCCGAGCTTCTCGCCGCCCTGGTTTTACCGCGTTTCAGGGCCACGGTTCCAAGTCCGATATACACAACCAGAGCAAGAACCTTGGCGGTCAGCCAGGGTTGAACAAAAGGGTACTGGTGGCTCCATAACACCATGACCAATGCACTGCCGAGCAGCAGCGTATCAATGATGTGCGGCAAAACCTTGACCCAGCGTTGCTGCAGCAAGTCTGATTCACGCAGCATCCAGAGCCCGCGCAATAAAAAAAAACTCCCGCTCAGCGCAACGCTGGTGATGTGAAGGTATTTGATCGCGAGGTAGTTCACAGCGGGTCTGAAGAATTATTGCGTCGTGCGTCATGGGGTCATCCGCAGCAACAGTTGGGGAATATATCGCGAATCAAGGAGACTGGCTGTGACCAGCCTCCTCAAGGAGCGGTTGATTAAACCCTGATCAAGCCTCGGCAGCACGCCCCACCGGAACCCGCGCCGACTGTTTGCGTTTGCCGACGGCGAGCAGACGTATCGCAAACAAGGCCAGTAAAAGCGTGCCCATTGCGAAAACCACATCGCCCGGAACCCGCATCCATACCAGGGTTTCCATCAGCTTCGAATGCACCACTTCCGGTGAGCGTGCAAACCACATGCCCTTGCTAACGCTGGCCCAGGCCTGGTAGATGCCGGCCGGCACCAGCGAGATGAACACCATCATGGCCAGCCCGATATTGAGCGACCAGAACATCGGTTGCAGCAGCTTGTCAGACCATGCGGCTCGATCCGACAGACCGCGCAGGCAAAACAGCAGCAGGCCGATACCCAGCATGCCATAGACCCCGAACAGGGCCGCATGGCCATGGGCGGCCGTCAGGTTAAGCCCTTGCAGGTAATACAACGCGATCGGCGTATTGACCGAGAAACCGAGCAAACCTGCACCGACGACGTTCCAGAAGCCGACGGCGATGAAACACAGGATGGACCACTTGTAGGCTTGCACCCAGGGTGCAGCCTTGGAGCGTTGATAGTTGCGCCAGGCTTCGACGCCGATCATCGCCAACGGCACCACCTCCAGCGCCGAGAACATGGCGCCAATCGCAATCACGAAGGTCGGCGTGCCGGTGAAGTACAGATGATGCAAGGTGCCCAGGATGCCGCCGAACAGGAAAACGATGGTTTCCAGCACGATCGCGCTGTTGGCGGTGGCGGCGCGAATCAGGCCAAGACGCGTGAACAACAGGGCAATGACCGCCGTGGCGAATACTTCGAAGAAGCCTTCCACCCATAGATGCACCAGCCACCAGCGCCAGTACTCGATCATCGAGTAATGCGTGTGCTGACCCCAGGCCAGGGATGTCGCATAGAAGCCGCCGATGCACAGTGCCGACAGGAATACCATCGCAATCAGAGCACGGCTTTCGGATGGTTTTTTCAAGGCCGGCAGCAGTCCGCGGCCCAACAATGTGACCCAGAACAGCAAGCCGATAAACAACAGGATCTGCCAGATGCGGCCCATGGTGGTGTAAGCCAGACCTTGATTCCCGATCCAGAAGCTGAAATTATTTCCCAGGTGCTGCAAACTACCGATCCAGCCAAAGGCGGTGGAGCCGACCACGATGAAGAGCAATGCATAGAACAGTACGTCGACACCAAGTTTCTGGTATTTCGGCTCCACTCCCGAGATCGCTGGCGCGATATACAGGCCAGTCGCCAGCCACGCGGTCGCAATCCACAACACGGCGAACTGGGTATGGATGGTGCGGCTGATGGTATAGGGCAGGAACTGCGCCAGCGGGAATCCGAAGAAGGTATGGCCCTCGACCGAATAATGGGCCGTAATGACACCCATAGCCACTTGCGTCAGGATCAGGCCGATCACCACATAAAAGTATTTTTTGGTTGCCTTCATCGACGGTGTCGGCTTCAGGTCGAACAAGGGATCGGCTTTAGGCGGCGTTGGATCGCCCTCCTCCTTGGCTGTCGAGTGGTAGAAAATCATGCCGGCAATGGCGGCAATCATCAAAATGACGCTGGCGATCGACCAGATGCCGGCACTGGAGGTCGGCGTGTTGTCGACCAGTGCATCGTGTGGCCAGTTGCTGGTGTAGCTCAGGTCAGTTTCTCCGGGACGATCAGTGCCGGCCGACCATGCGGACCAAAAAATAAAAGCTGGCAATGCCTTCAGATCCACCGGGTCGGGCAGGGAACCGGCATTCATCGCGTATTGTTCCCGCAGTTTGTCCAGCGATGGCGCATCGCCGAACAGGTCGGTGTAATGCTTTGCCACTTGCTGGACAGCCTCGGCGCGCTCCGGCGACAACGTGATGGTGCCGGTGGCGGTGTCATAGGTGTTGCGCCGCATCTCGCTCTTGAGCCGGGCGTTCAATTCGCCTTGCTGGCCAACGCCCAGTTGCTCAAAGGGCTTGCCGAAGTCGTGCTGCGCCCACACCGCTCGCAAGGCCAGGGCCTCGCGGTGCAGCCAGTCGGCCGACCAGTCCGGCGCGACATAGCTACCATGCCCCCATACCGAACCCAACTGCTGTCCACCAGCGGAAAGCCAGGCTTCCTGACCGCGTTGAACCTGTCCTTCCGAGAAAAGCACCGTGCCCTGGGTGCTGATGACCTGTTTTGGAATCGGCGGAGCCGCCAGATAAATTTCTGTTCCGACCCAACCCAAAACGGCAAAAGACAGAGCGCAGATGACAGCGAGCCAAGTCCAGAGTTTGCGTGTAGCGTGCATGGCAAATATTCTTTGTGGGAGTTGATGAAAATTTGACGGATGGAATCCAATCAAAGCTGGATTCTATATGCATCAATTAAAACATGCAACTTATATGCATTTTCAAAGGATTCCCCGCCACTGCAGAAAACACGCACTCACGACATCACGCCAAACCTATAAAATGGATGTCTGCATTAAACAGGCATGCAATGACCCGTCAGCTTTTGATTTACCCGACTTTGACTGCCCAATGAGACTAACCACCTACACCGATTTCGCGCTGCGCACCTTGATGCAGCTTGCCATCAATCGGGATCGGTTGGTGACCATCCAGGACATCGCGGATCTGCATGGCATCGCAAAAAACCACTTGACCAAGGTGGTGCATCAGCTCGGCCTTCTGGGTGTGATCGAAACTGTGCGCGGGCGCAATGGTGGCATCAAGCTGGGCAAGGAACCGGCGCAGATCAACATCGGTGCACTCGTGCGCAATACCGAACCGGATTTTTTCATGGCCGAGTGCTTTAATCAGGGCAGCAACGAATGCCTTTACAGTTCCTCCTGCGTGCTCAAGGACGTACTGAGCTCCGCCACGAACGCCTACCTTGGCGTGCTCGATGACGTGACGCTGGAAGATCTGATCAAAAAGAGCGGGAATCGGGCCGGCAATCGCGGGACGGTCAAGCCCCTGCGGTTCCATGCGCAAGCGAAAACCAAAAAATAGTCCTGCCACTCAGGCAACAATGCGCCAAAGCGGCCTTTGGCGAAACCGGCGCTAAAGCCACCCAGCGTTAGCCTCCCGGCCCGATTTCAAATCAGCTTGGAGTAGGTCGAGGTGGTGGGCTGATTGAGGTATTTGTCAAACACCATGCCGCTGGCACGCACGAAAAGCCGGCCTTTTGCCGTCACCCGGATCGCGTCTGGATCGATGGTGATCAGCCCGGCCTCCTCGTACTCTTTCAGGCGCGAAATTTCCCGCGCAAAATACGACTTGAAATCGATGCCATAGGCGCTGTTGATGGCTTCGAATTCAACCGGCGCACTGCACATCAGCGTCATGATGATCTGGCGCCGCATCACATCGTCGCTGCTGAGTTCAAAGCCTTTTTCGATTGGAAGCCGGCCTGCATCAAGGTGCTGGTAATAGGCGTTGACAGTTCGCACCGACTGGTTGTAGGAGTTGCCGACCTTGCCGATGGCGGAAACACCAAAGCCGATCAGGTCGCACTCGGCGCGCGTGGTGTAGCCCTGAAAATTGCGGTGCAGGCTTTTGTTCAGCCGCGCTTTGTTCAATTCGTCATCGGGCTTGGAAAAATGATCCAGTCCGATATACACATACCCGGCGTCGAGCAGCCGGCGCATCGACATCAGGAAAATCTGCAGACGAAGTTCGGCCGAAGGCAGCTCAGCCTCAACAATCAGGCGTTGCGCCTTGAAGCGCCTGGGCAGATGCGCGTAGTTGTACAGCGCGATGCGGTCGGGCGAAATCCGTATGAGATTGTCCAGGGTGCGACCGAAGCTCTCCAGCGTCTGCTTGGGCAAACCGTAGATCAGGTCCGCGTTGATGGACTGGAACTTGGCCCGGCGGCTTTCTTCCACCGCCTTTTCAACCATCTCCAGCGGCTGGATGCGGTTGACGGACTGCTGCACCGCAGGGTCGAAGTCCTGCACGCCGAAGCTGTTGCGATTAAAGCCGAGTCCGGCCAGCAGGGAAAGTGTGCCTTCATGGACGGTACGTGGATCGATTTCAATGCCCAGTTCAGCATCTGGCGAAAAGTCAAAGTGACTGCGCAGCAACGCCATCAGCTGGCGCAGTTCGTCAGGGTTCAAAAAGGTCGGCGTGCCGCCGCCCAGATGCAACTGCACCGTTTTGCGATCACGGCCGATATGCGAAGCCACGAGTGCCATTTCCTTGTCCAGGTAACGCAGGTACTCAGCGATCCGGTCATGGTCCTTGGTGATGATCTTGTTGCAGGCGCAAAAATAGCACAGCGATTCGCAAAACGGCAAATGCACATAAATAGACAAGGGCGAATTGCTGGCGTTTTTCGCGCGTTGTCCGAGATAAGTCAGGTACGACTGCTCGGTAAAGACACTATTAAAACGGTCCGCCGTCGGGTAGGACGTGTAACGTGGACCTGATTTGTCGAACTTGCGAATCAGTTCTTCTGACAGTTCGATATCTGGCAAAGCATGGAGCATGGAAAAATCCGGACGAGTTTCATGAGATTGTATTCGTCGTCGGCAGTCAAACCGATTCAAGCAGTGCGAAGTCGGGTATGGTCTCAGGCGCCAACGGGCCCAGCAGTGACATTTTGAAGGGCTGGCGGTTGATTCAAAGTGATCAGTAGCCCGAGCCTGCGCCCGGCTTTGCGGAAGAAGGCGTACCTCTTGTCGCTTCCACCGCGCTGCGGGCAGCCTGCGACAGCAGCGCCACGTCATTGCCCGGAGTGACCAGCAAAAATCCCTCGGCAATGCGCCGGGCTGCGGCCGCTCCGCCAGAGCAGAAAATTCCCGGGATTTTCCCGCGTGCGCGGGTTCGCGCGCAAATATGGGCGATGGCCGCGCGCACTTGCGGATCATCGGGCTCTGACTTTGGTGCCTTGCCCATCGCCAGCGAAAGATCGTTGGGGCCGACAAAAATACCGTCCAGACCTTCGACGGCCAGGATGGCATCGAGGGCATCCAGCCCCTGGCGCGTTTCGATCATGGCGAAGGTCAGAATTTCATCGTTGGCGTGCTCAAAATAATCCGGTCCGCCATAAAGCAGCCCGCGTGCCGGCCCGAAGGAGCGCGTACCGACGGGCGGATAACGGCATGCCGACACGAATGAGCGCGCCTCCTCAACCGATGAAATCATGGGGCAAATAATGCCGCAGGCGCCGGCATCAAGCAGTTGCATCACCAACGCCGGATCGTTCCAGGAAACGCGCGCCAGCGGCAACGCTGGCGTGGCCGAAAGCGCCTGGAACATGCCCACCGCCTGCTCAAAGCCAACCATGCCGTGCTGCAGATCGACGGTAACGGCATCAAAACCCTGATGCCCCATGACTTCAGCAGCGTAAGACGATGGAATGGTCAGCCAGCCATTGACCACGGCTTGCTGCTTTTGACACATTTCTTTCAGGTGATTTGACCGCATCAGTGTTGCTCCAGAAATTGAGATGGTTCAAACATACCTTACTCTCGCCCATAAATCAAACCTCGGCCTGCATCCAATGCCAGAGCCGCGACGGTGACAGCGGCATCTGCAACTGGCGGGCCTGCGCAGCCATGCCGTTGCGTGCCAGCGCATCGGCCACGGCATTGACCACCGTGGGACTGGCGCCTATGGTGCCGAGCTCGCCCACGCCCTTGACACCCAGCGGATTGTTCAGGCAGGGTGTGGACTCGTCCATTTCGGTCCTGAAGTCGGGCGCGTTGTCGGCACGTGGCGCGGCGTAGTCCATCAGGCTGCCGGTCAGGGGCTGGCCAGTTTCACGGTCATACACCACACGCTCGCACAGCGCCTGACCGATGCCTTGCACTGCGCCGCCATCAAGCTGTCCGCGCACGATCATGGGGTTGATGACGCGGCCCACGTCGTTGACCGACGCGTAGGCCACCACCGCAACATGACCGGTCTGCGGATCAATCTCGACCTCGCTGATATGGCAGCCGTTGGGCCAGGTGGGCCCGGCCACGGAGCTGGTGGAGTCCACGAAAATGCGCTGATCGCTCTGGCGTGCCGCCAGATCAAACAAATCAATGCGCAAATCAGTGCCAACCACGCTGAAGCTGCCATTGGCGTAGTCGATGTCATGTTCGGCCGCTTCAAGCTCCCTGGCAGCGAGTTGCCTGGCCGTGGCGATCGCGCGGTCGGCACCGGTGCGCACGGCCGATCCGCCAGTAAACAGTGAGCGCGAACCCGCGCTGCCAAAGCCATTGCCCCGGTCGGTATCGCCCATCACCACGCGCACCCGGTTGATCGGCACGCCAAACGCATCGACTACCAATTGCGCCAGCGTTGTGGCAATCCCCTGCCCCATGGCATTGACTGCCGAAAAGACTTCGATCATGCCATCGGTGCCGGGCGTAGAAGCCTTGATTTCGACGGTGACGCGTTCTTCAAATACGTTGCCGCCCGTCCACTCCAGAAAGGTGGCAATGCCCTGGCCGCGCATCAGCCCGCGCTGCGCCGAGGCGGTCGCGCGGGCGGCAAAGCCGGACCAGTCGGCCAGCACCAGCGCCTGGTTCATCACCGACTCGAAATTGCCACTGTCGTAGGTCTGGCCCATGGGGTTTTTGTAGGGCATTTGCGCAGGCTGGATCAGGTTGCGGCGGCGCAGCTCAATGCGGTCGATGCCGGTCTGGCGAGCCGCCTCGTCCATCAGCCGCTCCGTGGTGAAGATGGCTTCGGGCCGACCGGCGCCCCGATAGGCACCGGTCGGCGAGGTGTTGGTGAGCACCGCCTTGAAATGAAAGTCGATGGTTTGAATGTCATACACGCTGGTCTGCACCCATGGGCCGATCAGCAATTGAATGGCTACGCCGGTCCCGGTGGCGTAGGCACCCACGTTGGCCAGTGAAGCCAGGCGCAAGGCCAGGATCTTGCCATTCGCGTCAAGCGCCAGTTCAGCACGGCTTTGCAGGTCTCGACCGTGGCTGCTGGAGATGAATTCCTCGCTGCGCTCGGCCACCCATTTGACCGGGCGCTGCAGTGCCCTGGCACAGAACGCAACCACAATGTCTTCCGGGTACGCCGATGTCTTCATGCCAAAACCGCCACCCACATCGCCCACCACCACGCGCACCTGCTCGGCCGCCATGCCCAGCGCATCGCTCACCGAGTTGCGCACGCCAGTCGGCATCTGCGTGCTCATGCGGATGATCAGGCGCTGCGTTGCGGTATCAAATTCGGCCAGCACCGAGCGCGGCTCCAGCGTGAGCGCCGCCAGACGCTGGTTGACCACATCCAGTTTCACCACATGGCGGGCCTTGGCGAACGCCGTGGCCGTGTCCTCGACGCTGCCGTAACGGGTTTCGGCGGCGATGTTGTCGGGGGCTTCGGCGCAGAGCAGCGGGGCATCCGGGGCGGTGGCGTCGTTCAGGTCCACCACTATGGGAAGTTCCTGGTAGTCGATGGCAATGGCTTCCGCCGCATCGCGGGCCTGCTGCAGGGTCAGCGCCACCACAGCGGCGACCGCCTCGCCAACAAAACGCACACGCTCATGCGCCAAAGCGCGTCGCGGCGGCGTGATGGCGGGGCAACCGTCGGCACGAAAAAAATTGCTGGAGCCAGGAATCAATTTCACCCCGGCTGCCACCAGATCAGCGCCGGTGACCACCTGCAGCACGCCCGGCATTGCCCGCGCTGCGGCAGCGTCCACCGACACCAGGCGGGCATGCGGATAGACAGAACGCGCAAAAACCAGATGAGTCTGCCCGGGTAACGTCACGTCATCGGTGTAGCGTCCGGCACCGGCCAGCAGCGCGTCGTCCTCCAGGCGGCGAACGGCCTGGCCACTGCCAAAGCGTGTGGGGTGGGTTTGCGTTGTCAAAAAATTCCCCTTGAATAACGGCCATAGCGCCGTGCTGTTGCCACATGGCCGGAAAATGATGAGAAACCACTATAAGTCCATCAGTGCGCCTGCTCAGCCAGAGCTGGCCCTCCGGCGGACTGCTACCCGGTGACTCGCCGGGTCAAGGCCCGCGCCAGCGTGCGCACTTTCTGGTTCAGTGGAAAGCGCTGGAAATTGGTCTTGACCGCGCCTTCAGTGAAGGCTGTCCGTTTTGCATAGTCGATCTTCACATCCACAATGACCGGACGCCCGCTGCGCGAAATTTCAATCGCCTGACGAACGGCAGCCTCAATGGAATCGTTGCCAGGCATGCTAACGAAGGCCGCGCCGGTAGCCAACGCAACACCTTCCAGGTTGACCGGCCCGATCGCGGTGCAGGGCTTGCGGTTGTAGGGAATCTCCTGGGCTTGCGCGATCTGCGAGAGTTCGCCATCGTGGAACACGTAGTAAATGATGCCCAACTGGTGCGACGTGGCCGTCAATATTTCCATGCAGGTCATTAAAAAAGCGCCGTCACCCACAATGGTTTGCACCAGCCGCCCGGGATGCGCCAGCTTGGCCCCGATGGCCGCGGGAACGGCATAACCCATGCAGTTGAAATCGGTCGGCAAAATGACGCTTTTGGGCGCGTGAATCGGCATCAGCTCGGCGGTCAGAAAGGTATGGTTGCCGTCGTCAATCACGATGATTCCGTCGCCTGGGGTCTGCCGGCGCAACTGGTCGAAAAACCGGGCTGGATTGACGCGATCAGGCGCGTCACTCTTGTACCAGCTCTGGCGATAAGCCACCTTGTCGCCCTGGATTTGAGCGTGCAATGGCGCATTCACGGCACGCCGCGTTCCACCCGCTTCCAGAGCCTTGAGCAACTGGCCCAGCACCTGAGCGGCATCGCCCGGAATGCCAACCTTGGACGGGTAATTGGCGTCAATGGTGTCGGGGTTGATATCGATGTGAATCAGGTTTTCAGGCACCTCTATGCCGTAGCTACCAGTGGCAATTTCGGAAAACCGCGTGCCAACGGCCAGCAGGCAGTCGCAGTCCTTGAAGGCATTACGCGCAGCCGGTACCGCCGACGCGCCAAAACCAAAACCCACGTGCAAGGGGTGGTTGCCGGGAAAGGCCGACAGCCCCTGCAGCGTAGTAGCCACCGGCGCCTGCAACCATTCGGCAACCTCCTTGACCTGATCGAACGCGTCGCGCGTGCCCCAACCGACGAACAGGCAGGGATGTTTGGCGCTGCGCAGCAACCCGGCCGCACGCACGATTTCCGTCTCGAAGCCTGGCGGTTCAGGTGGCGCCGCGGCATAGCGCGGCAAGTCGCTTACCGCGCCGGTGTAGAGCAAAATATTCACCGGCAATTCAACAAACACTGGCCCCGGCTCGCCGCCGGTGGCAATCGCATAGGCCTCAAACAGGGTAGGCACCACCTCCTCGTGGCTGGTGACCCTGAAGGTTGCCTTGGTCAGCCCGCTCATGAACTTGTGCAGGTCCATCTGGTGCAACTGGAAACGGTAATCGGAATCGGTGCGCGGGCCGCCGCAAATAACCAGCATCGGCACACCATCCAGAAAGGCTTCGCCAATGCCGCTGCTAGCATGTGTCAGCCCGGCGGCGGGCACCACGGTGAGAACGCCAATTGAGTCGGAAAGGCGGCTGACCGCGTCGGCCATGAAGGCGCCACCGCCCTCGTGCGTGACCAGCACCGGAGTGATCTGCTTCGAGTTGTTGAGCTCATCATAGAGCTCGGTGGTGTGAACGCCGGGAATTCCAAACGTAAAGCGCGCACCGATCTGCTCCAGAGCGTAGGTCGCCAGCCAGGCCCCTGATTTTTTCATCGTGTTGTCTCCCGTTCAACCGGCACCGCATCAAAGCTTTTCAGCAATGGCCTGGGCCGCGATGCGCCCCGACAGTATGCATCCGCCCAAAAACGTGCCTTCCAGCGCACGCAGGCCATGCACCCCACCGCCGCCAAAACCCGCTGCCTCGCCCACCGCGTAGAGGCCGGGAATCGGCTGGCCCGACAGGCTCAGCACGCGGCTTTGCAAGTCGGTTTGGATGCCTCCCAGGCTTTTGCGGCTCGTGATGAACTCGCGAATCGCCATCAGCGGCAGCGCTTTGTCATCCTGGATGCGCTGGAATTTGCACAGCCTGACCCGGTCGCCGCGGTATTGCCTCAGCCCGGCAATGCGACGCAACTGTTCATCATTCATCAGACTGCGGCCGCGGGCAATGGTGGCATCGTAGTTCTCCACCGCATCGGTCACGGAACGCAACTGAACAGAAGCATCGCCTTGCAGCGCGTTCATTTTTTCGACCAGTTCGGGCAGGGTCTGGGCCACCACAAAGTCCTGGCAGTTTTGCGTCAGGTCATCGACCAGCCAACGGTTGCCGAGCAGGATGTCGCGCAGGAAGGCCATCACTTTTTTATCGCGAATGGAAGGGTTGAATTCAGCTCCCGAGACAGCCAGCTCTTTCAGCGCAATGCGTCGGTTGAGCACCTGCCAGGAATAGGCCCGCTCCTGCGCACAAATGTCCGTCACCAGGCGGCGAGTGTCAAAGCCCGACACCAGCGGCTGTGGGCCGATACGCTGGCCCTGCCAGTTCAGCCACAGCGCCGAGCGTGGGGGCACCAGCGACAGACCATGCTGCGGCTTGCGTGGCCGCGGGTGATGCACGCCGGCGGCATAGTTCCACATCTTGTCCAGGTGCGTAAGGTGTCCGCCAGCCCGGACCACCGCCTGGTGCAGGGTGCCGTCGGCAAAACGGTGCGAGCCATTGAGGATCACCTCCGGGGGCTGATTCCAGTCGGCATGCCAATGGCGGCGCACCATCTCCAGGCTGCCGTTGATGCCGCCAGCGGCCACCACAATGTGCTCTGCATGGACCTCAAAGGGAATGCCGCTTTCTTCTTCAACGCCCTGCACACCGCAGACCTGGCCATTGCTTGAAAGCAACTGCTCCACCCGGTGCCCGAATCGCAGCGTGAACTTGCCCGCGTTCGCATGATGGCGCAGCGCCGCAATCAGCTGATCGGCCAGCGCCTGGCCGGTGCCCCAGACCATGTGAAAGCGCGGCAGGGAATTGCCGGGCCGAAATTCCCCGCGTTCGACCCAGTTGATGACCGGCATGAATCGCACGCCGTACTGGCGAACCCAATGGTACACATCGGACGTGCAGCGGTTCACATAAGCATCGGCCCAGGCTTTGGGCCAATGGTCGTTGGGGCCAAATTCGGCAAAGCTGCACCAGTCGCGCAGCGCCAGCTCCGTCGAGTCGCGCATGCCCAGCCGGCGCTGCTCGGGGGAATCGACAAAAAACATGCCCCCGAAGCTCTCGCGGGCCAGGCCGCCGAGGGCGTCCGCCTTGTCCCGATCAAGCAGCAGCACTGATTTTCCGCTGTCCAATAGCTCCAGCGCGGTGGTGATTCCGGCAATGCCGCCGCCCACGATGAGCACTTCGCTGCGCAACTGTTGCATGGCTGGTCTCGCCTTTGTGTGTTGGTGACTATTCTGCCTGCATCATAAGCACACCCGCTCAACGTGAGCATTGCAACGCGCAAACCTGCAAAAAAGTTCAGCTCCTCTGCCATCAATGAACCCACCAAATCCGTTGGCCGTAAATACATTACGACCTGTTTAATAGCTGTAGATTAATTTCCCATAAAGGCTGAAGTCTGTTTTTGTACTGAAAATATGAAACCTCCCCGGCCAAAGGAAGGCAGCACGCAGGCCGGGCTCGGGTGACCGGGCCCGGCCTGCGAAAGCGCGCGGGCAGATCAACCGACGTTCACGCTGATGCGGCGCGGCCTGGCTTCCTCGGCCTTGGGAATATAAAACCGGAGCACACCATTGCTCAGGCTGGCTTCGATCTTGCCGAGGTCCAGCTCGTGGCTCAGGGTAAAGCTGCGGCGATACAGCAGGTTCCAGGCTTCACCATAGAGCAGCTCCATCTCGCCTGCCACGGGGACTGAGGCGCTGCCTTCAATCACCAGACTGCCGCCTGCAGGTGTGACGCGGCCAGCGTTCACCAACCCGATGACCCGCCGCGCCAAATTGCCCAACACAGGCAATCGCTTAACTCAGCCCCCAGCCCACTGCCTTGGCCAGCATCAGCAAGGCAACCAGGGCGCTGACTGCTGCAAATGCCTGCCGCAAGCGCTCCGCCTTGAGTTTACCGACGATGCGCTGCCCCGCCAACATGGCGATGATCGCTCCCATGCCGAAGGGAAATGCCATTTCCCAGCGCATGGAGCCCTGCAGCGTGGCCGCGGCAATGCCACTGACCGACACCCAGGCAATTACGGCCAGCGAGGTGGCCTGGATCATGCGCAAGTCAAGGTCGGTGTGACGCGCCAGTGCCGGCACAATGACAAAACCGCCACCCACTCCCAGCAAGCCGCTGAGCAGCCCCGAACTCATGCCGGTGCCCGCCAATGCGAGGGCGCAACGGCGCGTCCAGCGCAGGCGGCCCTTCGCGACATCCATCTGGCAAAGAGCAGCGGCGGCATCTGAAGTGGGCAGGGCGGATTGCCGCCACATGCGCCATGCGGAATACGCCAGCACCACGGCAAAAGCGACCAGCAGAGGTCGGCTGGGCAGAAGCTGCGCCAACACCACGCCCAGCGGTGCCGTCAGCATGCCGGCAATGCCGATCAGGGTGGCCGCGCGGTAGCGAACGACCCCCTGACGAAGTCCGACCGCGGCCCCCACGGCGGCAGCCATGCCCACGGCGAACAGGCCGACAGGCCCGGCCTGCTGCACCGACAGGTGCAGACCAAACACCAGCAGCGGTATGGCCAGCACGCCACCACCGGCACCCGTGAAAGCCAGCACGAGTCCGATCAGCACGCCCAGAGCGGCAGCAAGCAGTGTGGAGTCCATGGTCAGGTGCGCCTACAAAACATCCAGTGGAATTTTGACATAACGCACGCCATTGTCCTCAGCCGGTGGCAATTGGCCCGCTCGCATGTTGACCTGCATTGCCGGCAGCATCAGCACCGGCATGGGCAAGGTGGCGTCGCGCGCGCGACGCAGCGCCACAAACGCCTCCTCGCTGACTCCGTCGTGCACATGGGTTTCAAGCAGCCACTGCACCTGCACACCAAGTGCCCTGACTCGCGCAATCAGCCGATCAGCTACAACCGTGCCGGTGCGACCCGACTTCGGGTCATAGTCGAGCACACTGTCGATCAACGCGCACTGCAGCGTGCCGCGGTCCAGCACGATGTAGCTGAAGGTAGAGGTGTCTTCGTCAAAGAAATGTTCTATGGCT
>DHWX01000005.1 GCA_002413395.1 Polaromonas sp. UBA5171
CAGTATCCATGCACCAACGCCTCAATGCGACACAACCCGCGCAGATCCGTCGCGAGCTTTTACTGACGCTGCCGGCCGGGCTTAACGCATCAGGCCAGTTCCCGAAAATTCATCCAGTGCGAAGCGGCCAGCCAGCCCCCATCGACCGGCAGACTCACTCCCGTAATGGCGCTCGATTCGTCACCGACGAGGAAACTGACCGCCGCCGCGATCTCGTCGGTTTCGACCAGCCGGCCCAGCGCAGTGTGCGATTTGATCGTGCCGGCATCGCGCTTGCCGCTGTCGAGCTTGTCCCGAAAAATCGGCGTCAGGGTAAAGCCCGGTGCGACGGCGTTGACACGGATGCCCTGGGGGCCCAAGTCACCGGCTGCAAGCGTGGTCAGCGCGCCCAGCGCGACTTTCGACGGTGCGTACGCATGCAGCGGCAGGGGCCGGATTTCGTTGATGGACGTGATGTTGACGATAGCGCCGCCACCTATGGCCGCCATCATTGGCGCGAAAGCCTGGATGCAGTTCCCCGCGCCGAAATAGTTGACGTCCCAGACGCGCCGCTGCATGGCGTCGTCCATCTTCAGCAGCGGCACCACGTCCTGCAAAAGCCCGGCGACATTGACCAGCCCGGCCACACCGGCTCCCTGCCTCGCGCACAGCACCGCAATCCGGTCGATGTCCTCGCGCCGCGCCACGTCCATCGGGGCGGTATGCAGGGCAACATCGCCGCTGAATTCGGCGAGAACGGTATCGAGCGCGGCCTCATCGCGGTCCGTTGCCATGACGGACCAGCCGTCGCGCCGCAGCCGCCGCACGATGGACAGGCCAATGCCTCCTCCAGCGCCTGTGACGACCACCAGCGCACCGTTGTCGCGCCGGCCGGTCTGCCCGCCGCCCGTCACGTGTTGCGTGGTCTTGATCGAATCCATAGTTGTCTCCTGTTGATTTGATTGTTACTAAACTATTCGTTTAGTTTTTCATAATTTGATGTTCAAGTCAACTTGCGGGTGCCAGCGCGTTGTCAGGACACCTTGCGTTTTGCCGTACTGACGCGCTTGGCCGTAGGCACTGCTGCCTCCGGATGACGCGCCAGGCCGCGCATCGCCAGCTCGACGTGCTCGCGTACAAATTCAGCCGTCAGCGGCTGGTGACGGATCAGCAGACGGTAATACAGGGGCGCGTAGAGCAGATCCAGCACCACGTCCGGATCGGCGGCATTGATCAGACCCTTGGCGATGGCGCTCTGTACGATTTCGATGCCCTGTTTGCGCCGGGCGTAGATATACCCTTCCCGGAACGCCTGCGCGATCTCGGCATCGGACTGCCCTTCGGCAATCAGGGCAGCGATCATGGTGCCGATAGGACCGTGGAACGCCTGCGCCATGAGGTGCAGGCGTTCGAAGACGCTGTCCAGACTGACTTCTTCCGGATAAGGCAAGGCCTGTCCGGCCTCGCGCAGGAAGGCCGACATGATGACGGCCGCGCGGTTGGGCCACCACTTGTAGATGGTCGCCTTGCTCACGCCGGCCTTGGAAGCGATGGCGTCCACGGTGGTGGCATGCAGCCCCCTGGTGCGCAGGAGGTCGTAGGCGGCATCGAGCACCGCCTTTTCCGCCGACACGCTGCGTTTGCGGCCGCGTGGGGCCGGGACGGCTTGCGCCTCCGGGTTTACGCTCATTGCCATGGTCTTGTCGATCATATTAAATATGTACTAAACGTTCAGTTTATAAATTAAATCACGGCTGCGCTGATAGGCGTGCATCACTTTAAAGGATTGACTCTGGCATGGCGAAGTCTGACATCGGTTTTACCTCTTTCGATCTTCCCGTCAAACGCGTGGCGGCAGAAGCCCCCCCGGCCGCTGCCGAATGGGCGGTACGCCAGGACCTGGCGGCCGCCTACCGGCTATGCGCGCTGCTTGGCTGGGACGATCTAATTTACACGCACATCTCGGCACGCGTACCGGGATCTGATCACCACTTTCTGGTGAACCCATTGGGCCTGGCCTTCGACGAGATCACCGCCTCCACGCTGGTCAAGATTGATCTGGACGGCAACGTGGTTGGTGACACCGAGTGGGCGCCGAACGCAGCGGGTTTTGTCATCCACGGCGGCATTCATGAAGCACGGCACAACGCCGGCTGTGTGGTGCACCTGCACACAGAAGCCGGCATGGCCCTGTCCTGCCAGGAGGAAGGCCTGCTGCCCTTGACCCAGCATGCGATGCGTTTTTACGGCCGTATTGGCTACCATGACTATGAGGGCATCGCGCTGACCTTGGGCGAACGTGAACGGCTGGTCGCCGACTTGGATCAAGGCGCGGCACTGATCCTGCGTAACCACGGCACGCTGACCGTTGGTCCTAGTGTGGGCCACGCCTTCGTCGAAATGTTCTACCTGGAAAAAGCCGCCCGCTGCCAGTTGCTGGCGCAAAGTGCCGGACGGCCGCTCCGGGTGCCCGATCACGACTTGGCGCAGATGACGGCCGATCAGTGGACCACTGACCTGCTCAAGCCCGACTCGCGTGAGTGGCCGTCGCTGCTGCGGCGGCTGGACCGCGTCGACGCGTCGTACCGAAATTAGCCAAACTGACTCAGACAACTCAACATATCCAACGGAGACAAACCATGACCCCTACGCACCCGCTTGAGGCGAGCACCATCCGCACGCTGTACTGGCGCATCCTTCCCTTCCTGATTCTTTGCTACGTCGTGGCCTTTCTCGACCGCGTCAACGTCGGGTTCGCCGCCCTGCACATGAACGCCGACCTGGGTTTTACCGCCAGTGTGTACGGCCTGGGCGCCGGCATCTTTTCGATCGGCTATTTCCTGTTCGAAGTGCCCAGCAACCTGATCATGAACAAGGTCGGCGAACGCATTTGGATCGCCCGCATCATGGTGAGCTGGGGCCTGATCTCGGCGGGTTTTGCGTTTATTCAGGGGCAGAACTCGTTTTTTGTGATGCGCTTCCTGCTGGGCGTGGCCGAAGCCGGGTTCTTTCCCGGCATCGTGCTGTATCTCAGCCGCTGGTTCCCCGCACGTGTGCTGGGCAGCGCCACGGCGATCTTTATCCTGGGTCTGCCCATTGCGGTGCTCGTCGGCGCGCCGATCTCCACGGCCATCCTGGCGAACATGCATGACATTGCAGGGTTCAAAAATTGGCAGTGGTTGTTCTTGCTCGAAGGTTTCCTCGCGGTAATAGTCGGTGTGGTGGCCTTCTTCGTTCTAGGCAACGGACCGGCCAGCGTCAAGTGGCTCTCGCCCGACCAGCGCAAGTGGCTCACATCCACGCTCGATGCCGAGCGTCGCGTCAAGGAGAGCCAGCGCACTTACGGCGTGATGGAAGCCCTGCTGAGTGGCAAGGTCGCGCTGCTTGCATTTGCCATCTTCTGCAACATCACCGCACTGTTCGGCATCACCCTGTGGATGCCGCAGATCATCAAGGGTTTTGGCGGCCTGACGAATACGCAGGCCGGCCTGCTGACGGCCGTGCCTTACTTCTGTGCGGGCGTGGCTATGGTGTTCAATGCGCGCCATTCCGATCGCACCGGCGAACTCCGGCTGCACGTGCTGGTGCCGGCCTGCATAGGCGCTGCAGGGCTGGTCATGACAGGCCTGTCGTCCTCACCTCAACTGGCGATGCTCGGCATCTGCATCGGCGCGGCCGGCATCCTGTCTTCCAACATCCTGTTCTGGCCTTTGCCCTCCATGTTCCTGACAGGGGCTGCTGCCGCGGCCGGAATCGCGCTTGTCAACTCTGTCGGCAACCTGGGCGGCTTTGTCGGCCCGTACATCACCGGCTGGGCCAAGGACTTCTTTGGCAACTACGCGGCCAGCATGTGCATGCTGGCGGGCATGGTTGCGCTGTATGGACTGATCATTTACACCTTCGTCACCGCGATGAACCGCAAGGTCGTTTCGATCCCCGGAGAGACAAATTAATGAACGCAACACTCCAAGAGCATCTGCTGCCCGAAATTCGGCAGCGCGAGACGCCCGCAGCGCTGGTAGATGCCCTCAAAGCCCGATTTGCGGAGCGTTGTTCAACGGCGCTGGTGATTCGAGAGCAGCATGGCCGTGACGAGTCCTCCTTTGTTGCACCACCGCCGGCAGTGGTGGTTTTTGCCGAAAGTACGATAGACGTATCGGATGTCGTGAAGCTTGCGGGCCAGTACAAGGTCCCGGTGATTCCCTTCGGTGTCGGCTCCTCCGTCGAAGGCCACCTTCTCGCGGTCCAAGGAGGTATCAGCGTTGACGTCAGCCGCATGAACGAGATAGTGGCTATCAACGCGGAAGATCTGACGGTCACCGTGCAGCCGGGCGTGACGCGAAAGCAGCTGAATGAAGCAATCAAGAGCACTGGCCTGTTCTTCCCCATCGACCCTGGTGCGGACGCGACGATTGGTGGCATGAGCGCAACCTGCGCCAGCGGCACGAACGCGGTGCGCTACGGAACGATGCGCGAGAACGTGCTGGCGCTCCAAGTTGTCACCGCGAGCGGGAGCGTCATCCGTACGGGCACTCGCGCAAAGAAGTCGTCTGCGGGCTACGATCTGACCCGTCTGATGGTCGGCAGTGAGGGGACGCTGGGCGTGATGACGGAAATCACCCTCAGGCTTTATCCGCTGCCGGAGGCGATCTCCGCCGCGATCTGTTCGTTCACGAGCATAGAAGCTGCCGTTCGCACTACCATTGAGGTGATACAGCTTGGCGTTCCTATTGCCCGGGTCGAGCTCATTGACGCTAATACGGTTCGGATGGTGAATGCGCATAGCAACCTTGCGCTACGCGAAGAGCATCTATTGCTCATGGAGTTTCACGGCACGCCCAGCGGTGTCAAGGAGCAGGCTGAACTGGTACAGGAATTGGCAAAGGCCCAGGGCGGCAAGGACTTCGAGTGGGCTAGCACGCCCGAGGAACGCACTCGACTTTGGACCGCTCGTCACAATGCCCATTTTGCATCCCTTCAGTCGCGTCCGGGTTCACGCGCGATCATCACGGACACGTGCGTTCCCATCTCCCGGCTGGCGGAATCGATCCTGGAGTCCATCGCAGAGGCTGATGCCACCGGGATTCCGTACTACTTGGTGGGCCATGTCGGCGATGGCAACTTCCACTTTGGGTACATGATTGACCCCGAGAGTGCGGAAGAGCGCAATATGGCCGAAAGCTTGAACCGGCGAGTGGTCAGTCGCGCACTTGCTCTGGGGGGCACCTGCACCGGCGAGCACGGCGTGGGCCTGCACAAGATGGACTTTCTGGTGACCGAGACCGGTGACGGCGCGGTGGAGATGATGCGCAGTATCAAACGGGCGCTGGATCCACACAACATCCTGAACCCAGGCAAGATTTTCGCGCTCTAACGGTCGGCTCCATATGGGGGCTGCGGACCTCTGCTGTCCTTTTTGGCGCTGGCGCGGGGAGCCGAGCCGCCAAAATCGTAGCGCCGGTCATTTCGGAGGTAGCAGTGAAGAGTAAGCTATCACCGCCTTGGCGGCGTGGTTCAAAGCCCGTTTTCGTTACCGTGTAACTCGCGTTGATTGAAGTATGCATCCCATTGGCTTTCTTCAAGCTTTCAACTGGTTGCGGGTTTTTCGAATACCCGAATCGGTCGCCAAGCCGCATGAACATTGGGTTCTTGGGAAACGGGTCATCTGCGGCAAAATACGTCGGCTTTGGCAGGCGAAATGGCGCAGAGTAAGCATTGGCAATGGATTCCAACGAGTTTGAGTGTTCAGCAGTTTGAGGTATTTGTCTTGCCGCACCTCAAGCCTGGGCGCCGAGGACCGCCCGTCAAGCTGACGATGCATAAGATTTTCAACTACATCTTGCTGCAGCTCTACATGGGATGCCAGTGGAAGTCGCTGCCGATTACAAATCGGTGCGATGGGCAACCCGAAATCCACTACACCAGCATTTACCGCACCTTTCGCCGCTGGGCGAGTGAGGGCTTGGGGCGCGACAATCATCTTGTCCGGCCAAGATGATTGTCGCCGGACCGGCCATGCTGGTTGACGCCGTCCAGAGGGCTATATCGATGCCATTTTCACTGGCTCTGTGCAGGCACTTTTCGATCGCAATTTGCTCGACACCTCGGTACTTCACGGTGACGGCACGACCACCGTCGCAAAGAAGGGTGGCGACAACATTGGCTTCAGTGGTCACAAACACCTCAAGGGCGATAAAGTCGTATCTTTTTGCGACCGCAACTGCAACGTGATCGCGCCGTTCATAGCCGCACCTGGCAATCGAAACGAGTCCCCCCTGTTGCGTGAAGCACTGCCACAGCTGACGTGTATTGCCAAGGCCGTTGGCCTCGATCTTCGAGGGAGCACCATCAGCCTGGATGGCGTTTACGACTGCAAGGCCAACCGCAAAGCGATTTTCAACCGCGACATGGTTCCCAACATCAATGAGAACCCACGTAACAGAAAGACCACCAAGCCCGGCCCCAAGCGCTTGTTCAGCGAAGACATCTACGAAGAGCGGTTTCGCACCATCGAACGCGTGTTCGCTTGGGAGGACAAATTTCGGCGCGTGATTGTGCGATACGAGACCATCGCCGACGTCCACTATGCCTTCAAAACCTGGGCCTACACGATGATCAACCTGCGCCACTTCTGCCGCAGCTGACCACACCGAAGACCTTACTCTCTCATGACCGGCACGACGTACCGCGCCGTGCTTTCGCACGCCAAAAATGTGCGGAATCGACCCGCCTGCTGGTTCCGTCCGCGGCCACTCACGCACTTTTCGGCACCATATTGATCGGTCTCGTTCCATGTCCCGATCCTACGTCTGCCGGCCAGGAAAAACCCGCAACCAGTTGACCATCAATACCGAATCGATGATGCGTACCATCAAATCCCCATAGCCGTGTAGTTCACTGACACAGTCGCGGTACTCGCCGCAGTTTTCTGTCTCGAAGTTTATACGACGGCTGCCCTCAGGCTGGCGTAGACCTGCTCCGGTCAGCGGTTACGGGCAGACATCCTACAGGGTGCTCACCCAGATTTCAACCACTCCCATCGATAGCTAACTTCAACAGTTGAAGCAGACTATGCACTGAGAGGAAGTGCGGTTTTATACCTGACTTGCTTAAGTGCAAAGCTGGAGCGAATCTTCTCTACATGCGGTATCGGAGAAAGCTGCTCAAGAATGAACCGCTCAAGCGACGGCATGTCTGCAACAGCAACGCGGATCAAATAGTCGGATTCACCAGTCATGAGGTAGCACTCCATGACTTCTTCATACACGCTTAGACGTTCTTCAAAAGCCTGCAATGCCTCACGACTCTGCAGTTTGAGACTGATGGAAATGAATACATTCAAGTGCAGCCCTAGTTGCCGAGGGTCCAGTAAAGCCACATAGCTACGGATCAGGCCGTGTTCTTCAAGCGCGCGTACGCGAGCAAGGCAGGGTGAAGGCGATAGATGCACGCGTTTGGCTAGTTCTACATTGGAAATGCTCGAGTCAGCCTGCAACTCGTTGAGGATCTTCTTGTCAATGTTGTCCATTTTAATAATGCTATTAAATCTGAATATTTCAGCACAAACTGCCGCAGAAGAATGTTTTGCGTAAAACTTCGGCTACATATGTCAGCGGTTGCATTCTACAGTTACAGGTAATTCCTACCCGATCCAATGAGTGTTTTATGCATACCGACAATGGCAAGACAGAAGCGGATGACCAGGATCCGATAGAAACAGATGAATGGCGCAGCGCGCTCAAATCGTTATGCGATACAGCAGGGCCGGCGCGTACGAGAGAAATCTTGACCATGCTTGGTGAGATGGGACAAGATCCGCGAATAGCGTGGAAGCCTTCGCTGAGAACGCCTTATGTCAACACAATATCTGTGGAGCGGCAACCCGCCTTCCCAGGCGACTTGGCCATTGAGGAGCGGCTTGGATCACTGATGCGCTGGAATGCTTTGGCCATGGTTGTGAGAGCCAATCAAGCCTATGGCGAGTTAGGTGGTCATATCGCAAGTTATGCAAGCGCTGCGGACCTGTTTGAGGTTGGCTACAACCATTTTTTTCAAGCAAGAAAGGAGGTCGTTGGAAAGCCCCATCTTGGTGATCTTGTATTTTTTCAACCTCATAGCGCGCCTGGTGTCTATGCACGGGCTTTTCTTGAAGGCCGACTTACTCAGGAGGATCTGGCGCATTACCGCCAGGAGTTGACTTCGCCGGCGCACTTGACAGGTCAAGGTGCCCGTGGACTTAGCAGTTATCCGCATCCTTTTTTGATGCCCGACTTCTGGCAGTTCCCGACTGGTTCCATGGGCATTGGCCCCATCAGCTCGATCTACCACGCGCGATTCATGCACTACCTTACCCACCGCCAGTTGCTGGACTGTTCCGGTCGCAAGGTGTGGGGGGTGTTTGGCGACGGGGAGATGGACGAACCAGAAAGCATGAGTGCACTCACTTTGGCCGCTCGCGAGAAACTGGACAATCTTGTATGGGTGGTCAATTGCAACCTGCAGCGGCTCGACGGCCCGGTGCGAGGCAATGGTCGCATCATTGATGAGTTGGAGCAGCTTTTTGCCGGCGCTGGCTGGAACGTCATCAAGTTGGTGTGGGGCAGCGACTGGGACGGTCTTTTCGCCCGAGATGTGAGCGGTGCTTTGGCAAAGGCCTTCGCCAACACCGTCGATGGCCAGATGCAGACCTTCGCCGCCAAGGACGGACGCTTCAACCGTGAAACATTTTTTGGCCAGAACGAGGCCCTGACTGCGTTGGCTCAGGGCATGACTGACGAGCAGATCGACCGCCTCAAGCGCGGTGGCCACGACGTGGTGAAAATCTACGCCGCGTACGCCGCCGCCGCGCAACATAAGGGGCAACCCACGGTGATCCTGGCGCACACTAAAAAGGGCTATGGGATGGGCAGCGCTGGTCAGGGCAAGATGACCACGCACAGCCAGAAGAAGTTTGACGAGACCGATTTGATTGAGTTTCGCAATCGATTCCAGTTGCCACTGACGGATGAGCAGGTCACGTCCCTTAGTTTTTACCAGCCACCGGCAGATAGCATCGAGATGCAGTACCTGCACGCGCAGCGCCAGAAATTGGGGGGCTACCTGCCCAAGCGCTACACCACTTGCGAGCAGTTGCCGGTGCCAGAGATCGGGAGCTACGCCCAGTTTGCACTCGCTGCCGATGGCAAAGAGATGAGCACCACGATGGCCTTTGTGCGCATGCTGGGTGGTCTGCTCAAGGACAAGACGCTGCGGCCACGCGTGGTCCCTATCGTGGCCGACGAAGCCCGCACTTTCGGCATGGCCAATCTATTCAAGCAGATCGGTATCTATTCCAGTGTGGGCCAGCGCTATGCGCCGGAAGACATCGGCTCGGTGATGAGCTACCGCGAAGCGCTGGACGGTCAGATTCTGGAAGAAGGCATTTCCGAAGCCGGTGCGATGGCCAGTTGGACCGCCGCTGCCACCAGCTACAGTGTGCATGGTCTGGCCATGCTGCCGTTTTATATCTACTACTCCATGTTTGGCTTTCAGCGAGTGGGTGACCAGATTTGGGCGGCGGCCGATCAGCGGGCACGCGGTTTTTTGCTGGGCGCCACCTCCGGCCGAACCACGTTAGGCGGAGAAGGGCTGCAACACCAGGACGGCACCAGCCATCTGATGGCTGCCACAATTCCCAACTGCAAGGCCTATGACCCGGCGTTTGCAGGCGAGCTGGCCGTCATCATCGACCACGGCATGCGCGAGATGTTGATGGAACAAAAAGACGTTTTCTACTACATCACGATGATGAACGAAAACTACGCTCAGCCGAATTTGCCTGCCGACGCGCATCTGGGCGTGATTCGTGGATGCTACAAATTCAATACATACAGATGTCCGGGTGACAGAGTGCAGCTTGATACCGTGCCGAGGGAAGTAACTTTGCTGGGATCGGGCGCGATTCTTCTTGAGGTGATCAAGGCGGCGCAGCAATTGGCCTTGCAGGGTGTTTCAGTGACCGTTTTCAGCGTGACCAGTTGGAGTGAGCTGGCGCGCGACGGTCAAACTTGCGCCCAGCAGGAACGCAGCGGCGAAACAGACGGATCGGTGCCGTTTATTGCAAGTATGTTGCGCGAGAGCGCCGGCCCCATCGTTGCTGCTACCGACTATGTCCGCGCCGTGCCTGAGAGCGTGCGCGCTTTCGTGCCAGATGGGCGCGACTATCTCACGTTGGGTACAGATGGTTTTGGTCGAAGCGATACACGCGCTGCGCTGCGCGCCTTCTTCGGGGTCGATGCATCGAGCATCGCGCAAGCCGCCATGACCCAATTGGCGCGAGGCTGAAGAGATCAGTGACGCTGCGGCTGGGCGCCGCTAGAACAAGAACAAGGAGCCACGCATGCCTCTAATTGAAATCAAAGTGCCCAATATCGGCGACCTCGCCGAAGTGACCGTGATCGAATTGATGGTCAAGTCCGGCGACATGATCAAGGCCGAGCAGTCGCTGATCACGGTTGAGTCCGACAAGGCGTCGATGGAAATCCCGTCCAGCCACGCCGGTGTCGTCAAGGAGCTCAAGGTCGCGCTCGGCGACAAGGTCAAGGAGGGGTCGCTGATCCTGCTGCTTGCTGCCGCCGAAGGTGCAACGTCGCCTGTTGCCCCGGGGCAGCAGGTCAGTCCGGCGCCAGCTGTGGCGGTACCTAGCAGCCTGTCGGACTCTGGACTCCTGAATTTCTTTTTTTATATTGCTACCAAAAGCATAGCAACATGTTAAAATTGCACATGT
>DHWX01000050.1 GCA_002413395.1 Polaromonas sp. UBA5171
TCACTCATTTTTCAGGATCCCCATGCCAACGCCCACGAAACCGCCAGAGCGCAAGCCATCGCTGTTCCCCCTGTCAATGGTCCTTGCCGCGGCGTTGGGGCTATTTGCCCCGCTGGCGCAGGCCCAGAGTCTGCTGGAGCTGTACGACTCAGCGCGCGCCTTTGACGCCAACTACCAGTCAGCCCGGCTGCAATACGACGCCAACCTGGCCCGGGCCGCGCAGGCCAAGGCCGGCATCCTGCCCACGGCAGGCCTTTCCGCAGGGGTAACACGTACCG
This sequence comes from Polaromonas sp. UBA5171, assembly GCA_002413395.1. Classification (GTDB taxonomy): domain Bacteria; phylum Pseudomonadota; class Gammaproteobacteria; order Burkholderiales; family Burkholderiaceae_C; genus Polaromonas. The sequence goes on from DHWX01000050.1 coordinate 279, forward strand.
GTTTTGACAATACCAATCCGCCCATCAACAGCAGCTTCAACTCCCAGAGCGCCACGCTGAGCGCCACGCAGCCGCTGTACCGCCCGGCCAACTGGGCCACCTACGAGCAGGGCAAGAGCCAGGTCGAGCTGGCTCGCGCCCAGCTTGAGGCGGCCGAGCAGGATCTGATCGTGCGCACAGCCCAGGCTTACTTTGATGTACTGGCCGCGCAAGACACGCTGGCCTTTGTGCAGGCGCAGAAAACAGCGGTCGATGAGCAACTGGCTTTTGCCAAGCGCAACTTCGAGGTGGGCACCTCCACCATCACTGACACCCGCGAAGCGCAGGCGCGCTTTGACCTGGTGACGGCCCAGGAGATCGCCGCCAACAACGATCTGCACATCAAGCAAATCGCGCTCGATCAGTTGGTGGGAAAAATCGGCGCGTATCCCAAAAGCCTGCGGGCGCCGGTCGTGCTGGCGCCGGTGGTGCCGGCCGATGTCGATGCCTGGGTGCAGCAGTCGCAAAGCGTGCATCCGGGCATTCGCCAGGCCCAAAGCGGGCTGGACATTGCCGAGCTCGAAGTGCAAAAGGCCGAAGCGGGCCACAAGCCGACGCTGGACCTGACGGCCAGCTACAACGTCACCCACGACCCTTCGAACCTCGCGCAAAGCGGCATCTCTTCGCGCGCCAACACCAGCGGCATTGGGGTGCTGCTCAATGTGCCGCTGTTTGCTGGCTTTGCCACGCAAAACCATGTCAGGGAAACGCTCTCGCTCAGGGACAAGGCGCAAAGCGATCTGGAGGGGGCGCGGCGCGCGGTGGCGCTGGGCACGCGCACGGCTTTCTTTGGCATGCTCTCGGGCCAGAGTCAGGTCACGGCGCTGGAGGCGGCCGAGCGCTCCAGCCAGAGTGCGCTGGACGCCAACAAGCTGGGCTACCAGGTGGGGGTGCGCATCAATATCGATGTGCTGAACGCGCAAAGCCAGCTCTATCAGACCAAGCGTGATCTGGCGCAGGCGCGCTACAACGTGCTGCTGGGCGACTTGCGTCTGCGCCAGGCCAGTGGCTCCTTGACGCCTGAGGACTTGCAGCCGATCAATGCGATGCTGGCGCCCTGATGAAAATTCTGAATGGGCAGGTCTCGCGTGGGCCTGCATCAGCGGCGCTGCCGCAGCGCCTCATACCACTTGGCGTTCAATAGAGTAAATAGTATAATAGCTCCTGAATCTTCGGGAGTTATTCATGAAGGATCTGATCTCGCACGACAAGGCCACCATCGAAGCCCTTGCCGATCGCCTCAAGCGCGCCCAAACCCACGCCGAGTACCAGCGAATCCAATGCGTTCTGATCCGCGCCACCTTGGGTAGTTCTGCCAAGGAGATCGCCCAGTTGCTTGGCTGGGCTACGACCACCGTGTATGTGATCCATTCACGCTGGGCCAAGGAGGGCGAGGCCATATTTGACTTGCGCGGTCGCGGTGGACGCCACAACCAGCACTTGAGTGCCGAGCAAGAGGCGGACCTGCTGGCACCCTTCACAAAGATGGCCACGGGTGGCGAGATGCTCCATGTCAGCGAGATCAAGAAGGCGTTCGAAGAGAGGGTGGGTGCCCCGGTTGCGGCCTCCACCGTCTACCGGATGCTCGAGCGGCACGGCTGGCGAAAGGTGGTGCCTCGCCCGCGTCGCTCTCACCCCCAGCGGGAGAGGGAGTAAGACCAGACGGCCACAGCAGGTGCCCTCGCCAGACTCGGCCGGTGGTGCCTGCCCAGCGTGCCAGCTTCACGCCGCGCCGATGTGCGGCACCAGTCCGGCGGTGGGCTGGCCATTTTTGAGGGCGGCCGTGAAGGCCAGCATGCGGTCGATGGGCAAGCGGGCGCGCAGGCCCAGCGCCGGGTCGATATGAACCTCATTCGTACCGGCTTCCAGCACCTGCGCCACGCCAGCCAGCCCGTTCATCGCCATCCAGGGGCAGTGCGCGCAGCTTTTACAGGTGGCGCTATTGCCCGCCGTCGGGGCTTCAATAAACGTTTTGCCGGGGTTGAGCGTGCGCAGCTTGTGCATCATGCCGTTGTCGGTCGCGACGATAAATTCGGGCCCGTCCATCTCGTGTGCGGCCTTGAGGATGGCCGAGGTCGAACCCACGGCATCGGCCAGCGCCACCACGTCGGCCGGAGACTCGGGGTGCACCAGCACCTTGGCCTTGGGGTGCTCCTTTTTCAGGGCCGCCAGCTCGAAGGCCTTGAACTCGTCGTGCACGATGCAGGCGCCGTTCCATAACACCATGTCGGCACCGGTTTCGCGCTGAATGTAGCCGCCCAGATGGCGGTCGGGTGCCCACAGGATTTTCTGGCCCTGCGCTTTGAGCGTACGCACAATGTCCAGCGCACAGCTTGACGTCACCATCCAATCCGCACGCGCCTTGACGGCGGCGCTGGTGTTGGCATACACCACCACGGTGCGGTCGGGGTGAGCGTCGCAAAATGCGCTGAATTCGTCGATGGGGCAGCCCAGGTCGAGCGAACAGGTGGCGTCCAGATCGGGCATCAGCACGCGCTTTTCGGGCGAGATGATCTTGGCGGTCTCGCCCATGAAGCGCACACCGGAGACAACCAGCGTTTGCGCGGCGTGATCGCGGCCAAAACGCGCCATTTCCAGAGAATCTGACACCATGCCGCCGGTTTCCTCGGCCAAGTCCTGCAAATCCGGATGCACGTAGTAGTGCGACACCATCACGGCATTTTTTTCTTTCAGCAGGCGGCGGATCTTGTCCTTCAGCGCAGCACGTTCATCAGGAGAAGGCTCGATGGGCACGCGCGCCCAAGCGTGGTGCGTGCTGCAAATGGCTGGCGCGGCTGATCCCGCAGCGGCGCTCTCCGAGTTGGGCTGCTCGTACTCAACCTCGATGGTGGACGTTTGCATCACAGTGCTCCCCGCAACGCATCGAAGCGCATCGAAAAATCAATCGCCTGCACATCCTTGGTCAGCGTGCCGATGGAAATCCGGTCCACACCCGTTTCTGCCAGCGCACGCAGGCCGTCCAGCGTGACGCCGCCCGAAATTTCCAGAATCGCCCGCCCGGCGTTGATCCGCACGGCTTCGTGCAGGCTGGCCAGGTCCATATTGTCCAGCAGCACCATGCGGGCGCCGGCGTCAAGCGCCTGCGCCAGTTGGTCCAGGGTTTCCACTTCGATCTCGACAAAATCGGCCTGTGCAGCGACCTGCGCGGCACGCTGCAACGCCTGCTGAATGCCGCCAGCGGCGGCAATGTGGTTTTCCTTGATGAGCACCGCGTCGTACAGTCCGACCCGGTGGTTGGTGCCGCCGCCGGTGCGAACCGCGTATTTTTGCGCCAGGCGCAGACCCGGCAGCGTTTTGCGGGTGTCAACAATCTGCGCTCGAGTACCCTTCACAGCGTCGACAAACGTCGCTGTTTTGCTCGCAACGGCGCTTAAAAGTTGTAAAAAATTCAGCGCTGTGCGCTCGGCCGTCAACAAGGCCCGGGCCTGACCATGCACCTCGAACACCGCCTGATCGGCCCGGCAGCGCTCGCCGTCTTGCACATGCCAGACCAGCGTGGCCTGCGGATCGAGCTGCCTGAACGCCGCCTGCACCCAGGCACAGCCGCACAGCACAGCGCTTTCCCGCGCCAAAACTTGTGCCCGCGCCTGGGCGCCTGGATCAATCAGGGCGGCGGTCAAATCCCCAGCGCCCACATCTTCGGCCAGCGCCCGCGTGACATCGGTCTGAACCATTCGGCCCAGCACCTCGGCGGAAAAATCAAATGTCTTTTTCATTAGCAATCTGAATGGAAAGAGGGTCAGTTAGGATGCCCTAAACTATTGAAAAAATCCAGGGCCAAGTCTGAAATATTACAACCCTTGGAAAAGCCCCTCTTTCATCGGGCTCCGCCAGCCCAGGCTGCACAGCCTTTTTTGTTCACTTTCATTTGTTCTCGCCATGCTCAGAACCCTGCTTAAATCAAAAATCCATCGCGCCGCCGTCACCCACTGCGAACTCAACTACGAAGGCTCGTGCGCCATAGACGAGGACCTGCTGGACGCCGCCAACCTGGCCGAAAACGAGCAGGTTCATATCTGGAACATCAATAACGGTGAACGCTTCATCACCTACGCCATCCGGGCCGAGCGTGGCAGCCGCATCATCTCGGTCAACGGCTCGGCGGCGCGGCGCGCTTCAGTGGGCGACCTGGTCATCATTGCCGCCTTTACCCAGCTCGACGAAAAGGAACTAGCGGCCTTCAAACCCAAGCTGGTCTTCGTCAACCCGGACAACCGCATCCAGGAAGAGCGCTCGACCATTCCGGTGCAAAGGCCCTGATTCACCCAGCACGCAGGCCGTTGGCTTTCCTTCCCCGCTTTTGACCAAAAGGCCCATGAACAACCAGGCAATGATCCAGCGCAGCCTGCGCCATGTGTGGCACCCGTGTACACAGATGAAACTGCACGAAACGCAACCTCCGGTGCCGATTGCCAGGGCGGAAGGCGTGTGGCTTTATGACTTTGACGGCAAGCGCTACCTTGACGGCATCAGCTCGTGGTGGGTTAACCTGTTTGGCCACAGCCATCCGCACATCAAGGCGGCTCTTTGTGACCAACTGGAGCGGCTCGATCACATCATGCTGGCCGGATTCACGCACCAGCCCGTGGTGGAACTGTCCGAGCGACTGGGTGCCCTGACCGGCCTGGACCATGCCTTTTACGGCAGTGACGGTGCCAGTGCCACCGAGATCGCCCTGAAAATGAGCGCCCATTACTGGCGCAATACCGGACGGCCGGAGAAGTGCTGTTTTGCCGGACTGGCTGGCGGCTACCATGGCGAAACGGTGGGCGCTCTGGCTGTCACCGACATCGCCATTTTCCGGGAAGCCTATGCGCCTTTGGTGCGGCTGGCCGCCACCGTGCCAAGTCCCGATGCACGCGGTGCATGGCCAGGTGAAAGCGCTGCAGGAACAGCCCGGCGCGCAGCCGTTGCGCTGCAAAGCTGGCTGGAACAGCACCACGCACAAACCGCCGCCCTGATTGTGGAGCCGATGGTGCAGTGCGCCGCTGGCATGGCCATGCATGATGCCGCCTACCTGCACGAGGCCCGCGCCCTGTGCGACCGCTACGAGGTGCACCTGATTGCCGATGAAATTGCCACCGGCTTTGGCCGCACCGGCACGATGTTTGCGCACCAGCAGGCCGGTGTCCGGCCTGATTTTATTTGCCTCTCGAAAGGACTTACCGGCGGCACTCTGCCGCTGTCGGCCGTGCTGACCACCGAGAAGGTTTACGGCGCGTTTTACGACGACGAGGTTGCACGCGGCTTCTTGCACTCACATTCCTACACCGGCAACCCGCTGGCCTGCCGCGCCGCGCTGGCGACACTGGAATTGTTTGACCAAACCGATGCGCTGGTCCGCAATGTCGAGTTGGCAAAAACGCTGGACCTGGCCTTTGCCCCGCTGACGCAGCACCCCGCTATCCGGCATGCGCGCAGGCTGGGCATGATCTGGACCTGGGATGTGGCAACAGGCGGCAGGCCACAGCCCCACTTTGCCCGCCGCTACGCCCGACACGCGATGGCGCACGGCGTTCTGCTGCGTCCGATTGGCAACACGATCTACGCCATGCCGCCCTATGCGATGGATGCCGAATCGGCCGATCATCTGGCGCGTGGCGCATTGGCGGCGCTGCAGGCCACGCTAAGCGAAGAAGGCCCTGCGCATGGCTAAGCACGCGCCCCCGGTGGTGTCCCTGTTTGTCACCGGTACCGACACCGCAGTGGGTAAAACGCTGGTCAGCGTTGCACTGCTGCATGCGCTGGCGCGCTACCGCTCTCGGGTGGTCGGCATGAAGCCGGTTGCGGCGGGCACTGCAGGTGTTGACGGCATGGAGGCCAATGAAGATGTTTTAGCCCTGCGCGCCGCCTCCACCTGCACCGTACCCCCCGAGCTGGACAATCCAGTGCTGCTGCCCGACCCGGTATCCCCACACATCGCCGCAGCCCGTACCGGTGTGCAGATAGACATCGCTCATCTGGTGGCCTGCCACCGCGCACTGGCAAAGCTGGCCGACGTCGTGATAGTGGAAGGCGCAGGCGGCTTTCTCGTGCCGTTCTCGGAGACCGAGACCGGCGCCGACCTGGCGCAAGCACTCGACCTGCCGGTGATACTGGTGGTGGGCTTGCGGCTCGGCTGCCTGAACCACGCCCTGCTGACCGCCGAAGCCATTCGCGCGCGCGGCTTGGCGCTAGCCGGTTGGGTCGCCAACCAGGTGGACCCCGCCATGCTGGCGCAGGAGGGCAACATTGCCTTCCTGCAGCAAAAGCTCCAGGTACCGCTGCTGGCCACTGTTCCCTTTCAGTCTACGCCCGATCCGCGCACGCTGGTCTTCACCCTTCCACGGGCATGGCAATGACAAACTCCTGGCTAGACGACTTTCCGGCGCGCCTCAAAGAACTGGACCACGCCCACCTGCGCCGCCGACGCGCCGTGGTCACCCCCGACGGCGGTGCACGCCTCAAGGTGGACGGACGCAGCATGCTGGCTTTTTGCAACAACGACTACCTGGGCCTGTCCACGCACCCCGACCTAGTACAGGCGGCCTGCCAAGGTGCCCAGGCTTTTGGCGTAGGCTCCGGCGGTTCGCCGCTGGTGAGTGGCCACAGCCCTGCCAACGCGGCGCTGGAACTGGCGCTCGCAGAATTTGTGGGCCTGCCGCGTGCGCTTTATTTCTATGCGGGGTTTTCCACCAACACCGGCATCATTCCGGCGCTGGCAGGAGCCGGTGACGTCATCTTTTCCGACGCGCTCAACCATGCCTGCCTGATTGACGGCGCCCGGCTTTCGCGCGCGCAGATTCACCGCTACGCACACGCCGATCTGGCCGCGCTGGAGCGCGCATTGGCGCAAAGCAGCGCCCGGTGCAAACTGGTCATCAGCGACGCCGTGTTCAGCATGGATGGCGACAGCGCCAACATTCCTGCACTCCTGGCATTGTGCGAGCGCCACGACGCATTGCTGCTGCTGGACGACGCCCACGGCTTTGGCGTGCTGGGCCCACAAGGCCGTGGCAGCCTGGCACAAGCCGGACGATACGGCCCCAACACATCGCACCGCGTGCTCTACATGGCCACGCTGGGCAAGGCCGCCGGTGTGGCGGGCGCCTTTGTGGCGGGCGACGACGCGCTGGTGGAGTGGCTGCTGCAAAAAACCCGCAGCTATATTTATGCCACCGCCGCTCCGGCGCTGCTGGCCAGCGCCTTGCGCGCCAGCCTGCAACTGATAGAGCATGATGAGTGGCGCCGCACCCATCTGCACAGCCTGATTGCGCGCCTGCGCACCGGTTTGACGGACGGACTAAAGAGCAGTCGCTGGCAACTGTCGGAATCCCGAACTGCCATTCAGCCACTGCTGATTGGCCGCAATGACGAAGCCATGACGGTGATGGAAGGCCTGCGCGAGCGTGGCCTGTGGGTCCCCGCGATCCGTCCGCCTACCGTACCCGAGGGCACGGCCCGCCTGCGCATTGCCCTGTCGGCCGCCCACAGCGAAGCCGACATCGACCAGTTGATCGAAGCCTTGACCACATTGGCCAGGGCATCCCGCTGACGCCGTGCTGACGGACGCTTCAGATAGACTTAAAAGCAATTTTTACGAAGGAAAAAACCATGTCCCATGTTGTAGAACAAGCCATTCCATTGCACCCCAGTACCCAAGCCCAGCAGTCCCCCGAGACCAGCACCGAACGCTGGAGCATCGACGCGATTGAAGCGCTTTTCAACCTGCCCTTTCCAGCACTGATGCGCCGCGCGCAAACCGTACACTGTGAAAACTTTGACCCCACACGGGTTGAATTTGCCACGCTGCTGTCGGTCAAAACCGGTGGCTGCGCCGAAGACTGCGGCTACTGCCCCCAAGCCGCCCGTTACGACACCGGCGTGGAGGCCAGCAAGCTGATGGAGCCCGAAGAAGTGCTGGCTGCCGCCAAGCGCGCGCAGGCGGCGGGTGCCACGCGCTTTTGCATGGGCGCGGCCTGGCGTTCACCGAAAGAGCGCGACATCGAAAAAGTGGCCGAACTGGTACGTACCGTCAAGGCGCTGGGCCTGGAAACCTGCGCCACGCTGGGCATGCTCGAAGACGGCCAGGCGCAAACGCTGCAAAGCGCCGGGCTTGACTACTACAACCACAACCTGGACAGCGCACCTGATTTTTACGGCAACATCATCAGCACGCGCGACTACCAGGACCGGCTGGACACGCTGGCGCGCGTGCGCAGCGCCGGCGTGAAGGTCTGCTGCGGCGGCATTGTGGGCATGGGCGAAACGCGACGCCAGCGCGCCGGTCTGGTGGCCGAACTGGCCAACCTCGCGCCCTACCCCGAGTCGGTGCCCATCAACAATCTGGTGAAGGTGGCAGGCACGCCGCTGGCCGAGCAGGCAGACCTGGATCCGTTTGAATTTGTCCGCACCATTGCCGTGGCGCGCATCACCATGCCCAAGGCCCGGGTGCGCCTGTCAGCGGGCCGCCAGCAAATGGGCGACGGCGTGCAGGCCTTGTGCTTTTTGGCCGGTGCCAACTCTATTTTTTATGGCGACAAGCTGCTGACCACCGGTAACCCCGACACCGACGCCGACCTGCGCCTGCTTGCGCGCCTGGACCTGCACCGCGCGGAACCGGATGGCCGCTGATGCAGTTGCGGGCCAGTAAAACCAGACGCGCCCACAAACCGGGCAGGCCTACTTCTCCAGATACCACTGTATGAAGTATTTGGCGACAAAGCCCACCATGCCGAAAGCCAGTCCGAGAAAGATCACGAAAGTGCCGAACTTGCCCGCCTTGGACTCCCACGCCAGATGGCCAATGATGAACAGCATGTAGAGCATGAACGCCCCCACGCCAAATGTCAGCCCGAAAGTTGCGATCTGCTCTTCGGAGTATCCGAACATCATGCAACTTCCTCGGACGGCAGGCGATCTGGCAGTGCGCTGGCATCCGCCAGATCGCGGTAAGCGTGCCAACTGGCGTGGCCCAGCAGTGGCAGCAAGAAGATCAGGCCGGCCATCAGCGTGCCAAAGCCCAGCAGCGTCAGGCCCATGATCAGGGCAGCCCACAACGCCAGCGGCACGGGGTTCGCCAGCACCGCCTGCCAGCTCGCCAGCACGGCCTGCAGCACATCGACGCGGCGGTCCAGCAGCAGAGGCATGGCAATCACGCTGGAGGCAAAGATGGGCGCGGCCATGAAGCCACCCAGCGTGAGCCAGAGCTCAAACAGATAAGAGTGGGGTGCCAGCACCACAAGATGCAGGAAGTCCAGCGGACTGTGAATGGGCTGGGGTGCCAGCAGCGTGATGAGTGCCGCCGAGGTCAGCACCCAGCCGGTGCCGGCCAGTGCCAGCAGCAGGCCAAAACGCACCAGGCCCCAGTAGCCTCCGCGCACCACATCGCGTGAGTGTTGCCAGCGAATCCAGGTCTTGATGATGAGCCGTAAATTAACGGCTTTGCCCCGTTCGAGCGCACGGCTGATCGCGTACAGGCTGGTCGCCAACACCGGCGCCACTATCAGGAAGCCCGAAAACGCTCCGGCCAGCAGCCAGAAGCGGTCACGTGCGAACAGCAACAACAAGGCACCGAAGGCCGCTGGCACCAGCCCATGCGCAAGGCTGAGCCAGCCACCGCGCCGCATATCCTGCCCGCCACGGACCAGCCAGTGCAACGGCCGGGTCAGCCCGATAGCGCGGATGACAGGCAGCGGCGGTGGGGAATGAATTCTGGAGTGAGCCACAATAGGCGTAAGCTTAACTGCAGCACCCAGTCTGGTCACCGGACCGGGACCACGTCTGCGCTCAGGCGTTCACGGGAAGGACATCGTTAATAGAGCGCTTACGGAACATGTCAGGCATCCGTGCGTTGGGTCAGTCGCCACCTGCGCCAGGTGCCGACCGCGGTAAGACTGAACGCCAGCCAGCCACCGCTCGCGGCCACTGCAGCAAGGACATCGCTCGGATAATGGGCACCCAGATAAATGCGGCTTAGCCCCACCAGAGCCACCATCAGAGCCGCCAGCACGGCAATGACAACGCGCCACGGCCATGGCTTCACCCTGCAGATGAAGTAAGCAGCCAACAGGCCATAAAAGAGCGTTGCGGCGGCGGCATGGCCACTGGGGAAACTGTATGAGGTCAAGGTGAGAAGCGGGTCCACGAAGGAAGGTCTTGCACGTTGAAAGACATTTTTCAAGAGCACGTTGAGCAGCATGCCGGGCGGCACGGTGATGACGAGCGTCGCCAGCCAGTCCCATGCCTTCGCGCGCACCCATTGGAACGTCAAGACCAAACACAGCACGAGAATTCCTCCCGTGCTGTGCACCCAGGTCACCCAGAGCATGCATTGCGTGAGCAGCGGCGTTGTATGCGCATGAAACCATTGCGATACCTGCAGATCCAGGATCGTGATTGCCTCGGCCATTACCACATCTTCGGCGACATGGCCGAAAACAAATGCCGCCACGAGCATGAGCAATGCGCCAATCGTCAAGTGCAGCCCCAGATGTCCTTCCGCAGAAAGCCTGGAGCGCACAAATGCAGAAAGTGATGCAAATCCGGGGCTCATTACGGGACTGTGTGTCAATGCCGCCGTATTGGGCGGCTATTCATAATGCCAAGCCTCGCCCGGTCCATGAAGCACCTCAAATTCCAGTCAAGGCGCGATAGGCGCGACGGGTCTCTGGTGTCACCGACTCCAGCACGAGCGCATATGATGTTTTGTGCCGAACCAGCAGCCGTGCCGAGGCAACGGCTTTGGACTTGCAGAACCAGTGGCAGCTGTGCTGCATCAAAAACAGCTCGGCTGACAGGGTATAGGCCTTGTCGCTGGGCGTGCGATCAAGGTTGTTTTTCGCGGCGTTGGTGATCCCCTGCGCATGCACCATCAATATCTTGCGCAGGTCAAAGGTCGCGTTTGGAAAAAGTTTGTCTGCGAACGGAATCGAAAAGGCGAACTTGCTCACGCGCGCGTCTGCCTCGTCAACTTTGGAAAACTCGGCGGCAAAGCTGTTGAACTGATCACACAGCTTCGTCTCGATGGTGTTCAACAGGCTCCAGATACTGTCACGGCGTTCCGGATCAGCCTCGCCCAACGCACGCAGGTAACCCTCGGTCAGGCTTTCCATCAGTTTCTCAATCTGGTATTTTCCAAGATGACTCCCCAGCAAGGCAATGCGCTTGCGCTCAGCTCTCAATTTGAGCATGTAAGCACCAATGGCGATCAGCATCGCCAGAACAAGAATTTCCATGACTACTTTGGGTTCGTTGGAGTATGACCCGAGTGTAGTCACCTCAAACCGCCGAGATGGTCAGACAAAGCATCAGGTTCTGGTCCTGCAATCAAATCAGGCAGATCAAAATTCTGTGCGCCTGGGGAATTCTGCAGGTGCCAGACCTTGCCACCTCACTCGCCCTGGCAAGAACAAAGCAGGAACTCCCGCGCGGTACCGGGCAACGCCTATTTGGGGGCCATCGAACGGCCACGCTCGATGGCTTCACGCACAATCTGCTAAACGTCCTCTTTCTGCAGATTGGCCGTCTGTTCGCGGCAGTAGGCAAACAGGCCGTCAAGCTCGGTTGATTTGTCGAAAACCGCATCGGCTCCGAGGGCGGCCGCCCGCTGGCGGATTTCTGGCGTGGCGTAGTTCGTCAGAACAACGACCTTCTGGTACCACTCGCGATTGCGGCACCCGGCCAATATGCCCAAGCCGCTGCCTTCCTTCAAAAACAGATCGACGATGGCCAAATGCCAGCTTCCATCATGCAGGTCGAGCCAACGGCTGGCTTCGGCCTGAGTGGCGGAGTTGGCTGTGACAATGACCTCGGCAATCTCCCGCAGTGCTTCGATCAGGTTTTCGGCGACGATCGCGTTGTCTTCCGCCAGGTAAGTAATGAGTGTCTTCATGAGTAAAACGTGGGTTATTGGGCTGGCTGGTTGCGGCCCGTTGGACACCCCAGCTAACCCATGAAAACACTTCTGGCCAGGAGAGGTTGTCATTCATTGGCGCACATTGAAGTAGGACAAATGCAGCGTTGCCGATTTCCTGGCACCCGCTCGAGCAGCCTTCGCCCGCTTCAAGCCTTCGGCAGCGTCACACCCACCTGCCCCTGGTACTTCCCGCCGCGGTCCTTGTAGCTGGTTTCGCAGACTTCGTCGCTCTCGAAGAACAGCACCTGGGCGCAGCCTTCACCGGCGTATATTTTGGCGGGCAGAGGCGTGGTATTGGAAAACTCCAGCGTCACGTAGCCTTCCCACTCGGGCTCGAACGGCGTGACATTGNNGCTGTTGGGCGGGATGATGCAACTGTCGCCATGAAAATCAACAAAGCTTTTTTCGTCAAAGTTCTTCGGGTCCACCACAGTGCTATGGATGTTGGTGAAAACCTTGAACTCGGGCGCGCAGCGGATGTCGTAGCCGTAGCTGCTGGTGCCGTAGCTGATGATCTTGTGGCCGTCCCGCTCGCGGATCTGGCTGGGGGAGAAGGGCTCGATCATGCCGGTGGTTTCGGCCATGCGGCGTATCCATTTGTCGCTTTTGATGCTCATGTGGGAGGTTCCTTGCAATGCCAGTGATTGTAGGCAAGCGACATGCGCTCCCGAAAGTCCGGCACTGCGCTGCAATAATAATAGCTAACGGCGTTTGAATTTGGTTAGAGGCAATTTTTGTCATTATCCCTGCGCTGGAAGTGGTTCAACAGCCCGGCGGGGGTGACAGGCCATGGGTAAGGCTGGCAACCTCATACCGTCAAAGGCCCAGAAATCAGCCGCCACTCCAAGCCATGGCCTGCTTAGGCGCGAACGCAGGTCATACCCATTGAATGCACATTCGCACTGATCATGCAGATTGCTGTGCTCGTGTGAANNGATACCAGGAACGTGCGCCAAAGTTGTCATAAAACCTTAACTTCTGCCAGCCGCAAGCCGCAAGCCGATCATAGATGCATGCCTCTCGCACATCTATAAACTCGGGCTGGTGATCGATTGATCAGAGCAACCAACACCACTCATGCCATGCCGCCCAGACAACCTTGAAACACTGCACCTGCGTCTGGAATGCTCACAGGTCGAGCTGTTCGAGCGGAAAAGAAACGATGAACAAAATTGAAGCTTTCAACCAGTCGCTGTTCCTGTGGATCAATGCGGGTGTCGATACCCCGTCATGGGCGGTCGATACGGCCATTGTTCTCGCCGACGACCTAGTCTACCTAATCCCTGTGCCGCTATTCGTACTCTGGCTTTGGGACGATGGCGCGCGCCGCAATCAGGCAATCAAGGCGTGCCTGGTTACCCTGTTGGCGCTTGGTGCAAATCAATTGATCGGCTTGGTCTGGCTGCATCCACGGCCATTCATGATCGGACTCGGCCACGCTTGGGTACCTCACTCGGCCGATTCCTCTTTCCCCAGCGATCACATGACCGTGTTTGCCGGCATCGGCCTGACCTTGTTGTTCAGTGGCGCGTTCCGACTGGCCGCCGCTGTCCTAACGACAGGTTTTGCGGTTGCCTGGGCGCGAGTGTTTCTTGGAGTCCATTTTCCGCTGGACATGGTGGGAGCCGTCGCGGTGGCCGGTGTGGCCTATGTTGCCATCTCGCCTCTTTGGCGAATGGCTGGCGACACGTTTACCAACCTGACTGAGCGGCTGTACCGCGTAGTTTTGGCTCGCCCGATTGCCTCTGGATGGATTCGGCGCTAGCCGGACGATGTCACACATTACTGAAAATGGCTGACACAAAGAAACTGTTTGACGAGAAGAACGTACACGTCGCCTTTGAGATCAGCCTTCTGTTCAAAGGCGCTTTTGCGCTGGTGGAAATCGCCGCCAGCATTTTTGCGTACTTCGTTACTACGCAATTCCTGCTCGATCTGGCGAAAGTCATTACACAGACCGAACTGACGGAGGACCCTCGCGATTTCGTTGCCAATTATTTGCTTCATGCCGCGCAAGGTCTGTCCGTGAGCAGTCAACACTTCACCGCTTTCTATTTGCTCAGCCACGGCGCAATCAAATTTTGGCTCATCATCGGTCTTTGGCAAAAGAAGCTGGGGTACTATCCGGCCGCCATCGCTGTTTTCGGTTTGTTCATTCTCTATCAAATATATCGTTACAGCTTTACGCATTCACTGTCGTTGCTTCTCATCACCGCCTTGGATGTCGCCGTCATTGGACTGACGTGGTTCGAGTACCAGCATTTGCGGCGCATCTTGCCCGATGGCATGAATTAGCATGCGGCCAACCATGATGCAAGCCAATGCTTTTAGCGTACGATTTTTCTGTTTCGTGAACCGGCTCCTAGCTCGGTTCAATTAAATCGACGCAACAGAAAAGAGCTCCAGAGGCCTAAATTGCTTGAGAAATCACGGTTCGCTCGATCACCCGGTCATCGCCCAGCACGATCATCGGGAACAAAAATTCGTCCAGGCTGCCCGCCTGCGCGGTCCGGCGGGCCAGCAGCGGCGTGGCCTGCGGGTTGAGCACGACGAAGTCTGCCTCACAGCCGGGCAGCAGGTTGCCGACCACGCCCTCCAGGCCCAGCACGCGCGCCGCGCCGGCGGTGTGTTGCCACCACAGCTGCTGCGGCCTAAGCGACACGCCAGGCTTGGTCTGCCCTTCCCGGCCCACGTAATAAGCCGCCAGCATGGTGTGAAACGGGCTGAACGAAGTACCGCCACCGACATCGCTGGCCAAGCCGTAAAGAAAGCCTGCACGGTCTGCGGCCACATAGTCAAAAAAGCCGCTGCCAAGAAAGAGGTTGCTGCTCGGGCTGACGGCCGCGGCAGCGCCGGTGCTGCGCAACAAGGCGCGGTCTGTGTCGTCGATATGAATGCAGTGCGCGTACACGGCGCGCGAGCGCAGCAGGCCGAACTGCTCATAGACGCTGAGGTAGCTGCGCGCATCCGGGTAGAGCTGGCGCACCCAGACAACTTCGTCCCTGTTTTCGGCTGCGTGGGACTGAATCCACACGTCCGGATATTGGCTGGCCAACTCGCCCGCGCCGCGCAATTGGGCCGCGCTGCAACTGGGCACAAAACGCGGCGTGATGGCGTAGCCGAGCCGACCGACGCCATGCCAGCGCTGGATCAGCGCTTCGGTGTCAATCAGGCTCCGCTGCGTTTCATCGCGCACGCCGTCGGGCGAGTTCTGGTCCATCAGGCACTTGCCCGTGATCAAGCGCAGGCTGAGCCTTTGCGCCTCGGCAAACAGCGCGTTGACGGATGCGGGGTGCGACGTGGCAAAGGTCAGCGCCGTGGTGACGCCGTTACGTAGCAGTTCTGCGATGAAACCGCTAGCTATTTGCGCACTGTATTCAAGAGTTGAGAAGCGCTTTTCGTGGGGAAATGTGTAGGTTTCAAGCCACGGCAACAGCCCGTCCGCGGGCGAGCCAATCACGTCGAGCTGCGGGTAGTGAGTGTGCATATCGACAAAACCCGGAGCGATGATGCGGCCCGGCAAATGCTCTGTGGGCACACCCCGAAAGCACGATGCCAGTTGCCGGTAACTACCCACCGCCTGGACCACTTGCCGACCCTGGGCATTCGGCCCAACCACCAGGAGGCCGTCGGATTCCAGCATGGCTTCGGCCGGGCCGGAAAAATACAGGATGGAGGCGCGATAGGCTTTCATGGCGGCAAGGTTACCCGACAAGTAACGGCCTTCATATAACGCGCGTTCGCGACTGCCACGTTGGGCGCGGCTTTGCAGCCGGTGATGGACTCGAACTTCACATTGGGGAAGTCCCTGGCGACCTTGAGCTTTGGCTCCATGTAGCCAAAGCTCGGCGTCTGGCCCTTCGGCCACATCTTCCACATAGGTGGTTTTTACCTGGTCACCCAGCCAGCCTCTGTGATGGGCGCGACATAGACAAAACCGATTTTGAGCGGCGCTTGGGCTGTCGGTGTTTGGGAATCAGCGGGAGCAACAAAACAGGCGGCTACAAGTGTCGAAATGACAACGGTCACGAGGTTTTTGGACATACTGGTCCTCTACATGGCCCCGGAAGAGTCAAAACACCAGCGCGCCAAACCTCAACCCTGGGCCGCCCAGATGCGCTGGATCTGCGCGGAAAGCTCCATGGGGTCAAAGGGCTTGGGAATCACCTCCAGCGCGCCCAGGCCCTTGTACAGCGCCACCTCCGCAGCCTGCACCTTCGCCGTCATGAAAATCACTGGCGTTTGGGCGGTGGCGGGAATTTCGCGCAGTGCCTTGAGCGTGCTGGGGCCGTCCATCCCCGGCATCATGATATCGAGCAGCAACAGATCGGCCTGGGCGTGCGGTGCGGCGTCCAGTGCTTCCTGCCCGGAGGCGCAAGCGATCACGGCAAATCCTCCCACGGCTTGCAGAGCCATCTGCGCCACGGTGCGGATGTCGGGCTCGTCTTCGACATAGAGAATGCGGTGAAGGGATGCGGGCATGGTCAACTCAGGTCTTGGGGTTGGGTGGGGCCAGGGTCTCCGGGAATCTGGAGAACACGCTGGATGGTATTTAACAGCTCGGTGTTGGAAGTATGGGATTTGAGCAGAACCGCTTCGGCCCGCTGGCCGTCGGCCGGATCCACATCGCTGGCCGAAAACACGATCACCGGCGGCCGTGGATCGAGCGCATCGATATCAGCCACGAGATCCCAGCCCGAATCCTCGCCCA
Organism: Polaromonas sp. UBA5171; assembly: GCA_002413395.1. Taxonomy (GTDB): domain Bacteria; phylum Pseudomonadota; class Gammaproteobacteria; order Burkholderiales; family Burkholderiaceae_C; genus Polaromonas. Next base: position 16,946 of record DHWX01000050.1, read on the forward strand.
ACGCGAGGTCCAGCAGCACCAGGTCAAACCGGTGCTCGCGCAGCCGGGCTCGGGCTTGGTCCAGCGTGGCCGCAAATTCGAAGTCTGCAAAATCCTGGACAATCGCTTCGGTGATACGCTGGATGTCTGGATCGTCTTCCACATGCAGGATGCGCGGCTTGCCTGAATGCAGGCCGGCGACGGCCCGGCGAACGCTGAGGATCAGCAGGTTTTCGTCGATCGGCTTTTCAAGCCAGTCCGAGACTGTCAGCGGTTTGTGGTTGAACTGCAACCGCCCTGCTTCGGCCATGGCCGAGATCACCACGACGGGCAGGTGGCGTGTTCTTTCTTCGCCGCGCAGCGCACTGATGAAGGCGGCGCCGTGTTGGCCGGGCAGCTTCAGGTCCACCGTCACGGCATCGTAGCTGTTGCGCGCGAGGCAGGCCAAAGCTTGAGCTGCACTATGCGCGATATCGACTTCAAACCCGGCTTTGCCCAGCATCATGCTGATGAGTTTCGCAACGTCGAGGTCGCCCTCGCAAATCAGGATGCGATGCCTGTGGGATGCAGCCCGCGCCCTGAAAGGCTGGCGCAGCGGCGCCGGGTCCCGCCATTCGGGCAACTCAAAGAAGAAGGTGGTGCCTGCACCCGCCTCGCTGCTAAAGCCGATCTGGCCGCCCATCTTCTCGATGAGGGCCCGGGAAATGTTGAGCCCGAGACCGGTCCCGCCTTTCTGCCGGCTATCGGAAGAATCCGCTTGCGAGAACTTCTGAAAGATCCTGCTGCGAAATTCCTCCGGAATACCGGGGCCGTGGTCCGCGACTTCGACCCGCACCTGTTGGGCGACGCGGAACACCTTCACCTCCACCGCACTCTCCGGCGGTGAAAACTTCACCGCATTGGACAGCAGATTGGTCAGCACCTGGGTCATGCGGTCGCTGTCAATGCGCACCTGCAGCGACGCATCGGGCGCCTGCAGCAGCACCTTCACGCGGTGCTGGCTCGCGAAACCTTCATTGGCGGCCAGCGCCTGCTGGACCAACTGCGTGATGTTGACGACCTGAAGGTCCAGGCGCATCTTGCCAGACTCGATTTTTTCGCTGTCCAGGATGTCGTTGATCAGCCGGATCAGGCGCTCGCAGTTGTTCTTGGCAATGCCCACCAGGCTCTTCACGGCCTCGGGCAGTTCACCGGCCACACCGCCCGCGATCAGTCCCAGCGAACCGCGGATCGAGGTCAGCGGTGTGCGCAACTCGTGGCTGACCGTTGAGACGAACTCGGTTTTCATGCGGTCAATGCGCTTGAGCTCGGTGATGTCGGTGCCCATCGAGAAAAATCCGATGACTCTGCCCTCGTCCGCGCCCTCGCCATAGCGCGGTAAAAACTGAAAGGCGTAGCTTCTGAGGCTGCCCTGCGACGTCATCTGGTCGCGCTCGTAGCGTACGGGGTAACCACGCAGCACTTCTTCAACCTTGTCCTGGACACCGCCGTAGGTTTGCGGGCCGAGCACTTCGGTCATGGTATGGCCATTGATCTGCCCGAAGCTCAGGTCAAAGACCTCTTCGTAGGCCTTGTTGTGAAAGCGGAATCGTTGTCCCAGATCCAGGTAGGCAATCAGGGCCGGTATGTTGTCGGTGATCTGGCGCAACTGCAATTCACTGGCACGCAAGGCCTCGGTAATGCGCTTGCGCTCGGTGATGTCGCGTATGCTGCCAATGAACTGACGACGCCCGCCCAGGAAAAACTCCGAAATTCGCAGGTCCATCGGAAAAACGCGGCCGTCACTGCGCCGCCCCGTCACCTCGCGACCGATTCCGATGATTTTCGCCTGCCCGAGTATGAAGATAGCGCCCCAGGTAGCCATCGTGCTCGCTGTGGTAAGGCTCCGGCATCAGCATGGATACGTTCTTGCCGACGACTTCCTCGCTGCGGTAGCCGAACATGCGCTCGGCAGCCGGGTTGAACAGTTCAATAATGCCGACATCGGAGATGCTCACTAGGCCGTCATCCACATTGTCCAGCAGCGCCCGTTCGTGGTGTTCGCTGTCGCGCAAACTTGCACTCATCTTTTGGGCTTGCGCTTCCGAGCGAACCAGTCCGACCACCAGCGGGGTGAGCAGCCAACGCAGCAGCAGCAGCGCGAGGACAAGCACGCCGGCCAGAAGCGGAATCAGGTAGCGCAACTGGCTCCACACGGGCGCATACAACTCAGCGCTGTCCATTTTCAGCACCATCCCCAGTCCAAGATCGCCCACCGGGGCGTAAGCCGCCACCACCTCCTGGTTGCGATAATCGTGGGTGGTAATGAATCCGGTGTCGCCCTCCAACGCATGCGTCATCGGCAATGGCACGCCTTTTGGTGATCTTTTGGATAGCGTGAAAATTGTAGGGTTGAGCGTCGTCGGGAAGCACTGCATGTTGAGGCCGACGGGCGCGCACAGCGCCAGCTCTCCCGTTTCGCCCAGAAGGCTGGCATCCTTGAGCGCGCCCGTGGTGGCAGGCAGCAACGTTTCCGTAATGACCTTGCCAACAACACGTCCTGCCTGTTTCATGTCGGCCTCGGCATGCAGCAACAGTTGACCGTCCCACATTAATTGAACGCGCCCAGGCAGATTAAGCGGGACGCTCAGCACTGACTTTTGTACCAAGGAGCCGGCATGCGCCAACTCGCGTCCGTCTTTGTCAAGCAGCGCAATGGCCGTAAGTCCGGTCTGGAGAAACGATTGAGCGATCGTGTTTAGCGTGCCCCGGGCGGGGCCCTCTTCCGCGTCTGAATTCACCCGTTGCATCTGGTCAATCATCAGAGGACGGGTGGTAATGAGCATCGTTCTGTCAAAACCGGCTCCAATTTCAATTTGGATGAGTTGCACGCGATTTTTCAGGGACATCTGCAGGCTTTTACTCAGAAGCTCCTTGGCATGACGCTCCATGACAATAAAGACTGTTGCGCCCGCCAGCAGAGTCACGACAATCAGAATTGCTCCAGCAACCAGACTAATTCGATGTTGATTAATTTTGGGCTGTAGCATGTTTTTCAGGGTCATATCGGTAGAGGGCATAAGACGGTCTTGTTGCAGGGTTAGGGGCTAGGCGCCCTGAATTCCGGTCTCGCCAGACAGGCTCCGCTGGAGCGCTTCAACAGCCCGGCTCACTTCACTCAGTGCCACGGGCGTCAAGGCATGTGTAGTGCCCAGCAACGGACTGACGGCCAGTTCCAGCACCCGTGCGGCGTCGCCCAGAACGGCAAAGCCGAAGGTGGCGCCCGAGCCCGCCAGGCTGTGCGCACAGCGCTCCAGGCTTGCCAGCGCTGGCGCTGGCGCTTCGTCGTTCAGCACCTGGCGCCAGAGCGACTCGATTTGAACAAGCCGCTCGGGCAAGGAGCGCCGGTAATCAGCACGCTGCTCTTCCAGAAAAATCAGGAAAGATGGATTGGAGAATGTCATGATGACGCGGCGGCGGGTTTTCTGCAGGGCGAGAGCACCAGACCGAAAAATTGTTGGATACTCGACTGATGGCTTGCCGCTGCAAATGACCGGTTGTTGCCCCCCAAAAGCTGGTAACGAATGGGGCATCTTAAGGCGAAAGCATGAAAGAGTACGATAAGAAAAGTTTTCTTTTTTGCAAACAAAGCCCTCATCAAAATAAAGCCAGCAGAGATGCAAAACTACGACATTTTTGAGCTTACGCTCCAGGGTAAAAATGAATTGCGCGGCAGCGGGACCACATTGTTGCCGACCGAAATCGAACTGCTGGTCAGAGTCGATGGCACCCAGACCTTGGCGCAAATTCAGGCGAGCATGCCGACGATTTCAGTCGAAACCTTCACCTCGACCTTCAAGAGCCTGCTGGAGAAGCGCTTGCTGTCGGTGGCACAGGCCGACCCCTTCACCGAGCAATTCCAGATCCAAATAAACAAACTGGCTCTGTCCAGGGCTGAAGCCGAGGCCGATTCAGGTGCCGTTTCGCTCAAAAAAAGCGGCTACTACGTGAGCATCGCCCGACCACACGGCCCTGCCCGCGCGCTGGCACCCGGCGAGGTGCTTTCGGCCATTGTGGTGGAAGACGAGCCCATGCTCGCCAAATTCATCCAGAGCTATTTGTCCTTCGAAGGCTTTCAGGTCCGGCTGGCGGGCAACCGGGCTGAAGTCATTGCCGAGTTCCGCAAGCTCCCCGTTCCCGACCTGATTCTTCTCGACGTGATGCTGCCGGACGCCGATGGCTTTGACATCCTGCTCAAGCTGCGCCAGCACCGGCCGCTAAAAAACGTTCCCGTCATCATGCTGACTGGAAAGGCCACGCGCGAAGCCGTCATCAAAGGCCTGGCCGGCGGCGCGGATGGCTATATCACCAAACCCTTTGAGGCAGACGCACTGATGCGCGCAGTCAGGACCGTCGTCGGTTTGCCAGAGGATCCGGCTGCTTCAAACACCCACCGCGATGTATGGTCCAACCGGGATGCCAAGCCCTGACCCGGGTCTGTTGATCCTGACTTTCCTGCGAACTCACTCACCCGCAAGCGGCAGTTGGCCGCAGCCGAATCTGGCGCCAGGTCAGCGTGGATAAGGGCGGTGCAAGACGCACTCGGGGTTGAGCCGCACGCCGAAGCCAGGCGCATCTAGAGCAGAGACCTTCATGCGGCCCTTGACAGGCACAGGCTCGTCGAGCAACAGCGGGCTGAACATCGGCACTACTTTGTCGGCCTTGGGCGCCATCATCAGGAATTCGGCAAACGGGCTGTTGTGCCGCGTGATGACAAAGTGATAGCTGTAAACTGACGAACCATGTGGCACCACGAGCGCATTGTGGGCATCAGCCAGGGCCGATATCTTGATCAGTTCGGTGAGACCGCCGCACCAGCCCACGTCGGGCTGGATGATGTCGCAGCAGCCCATTTCGAGCAGCAGGCGAAAGCCCCAGCGTGTGGCCTCATGCTCGCCGGTGGTAACCATCATGCCGCGTGGCACGTTGCGGCGTAATTCGGCATAGCCCCAGTAATCATCAGGCGGCAATGCCTCCTCGATCCACTTCAGGCCGTGCTCGTGCGCGGCAGTCGCCAAGCGGGTGGCATACGGGGTGTTCAGGCTCATCCAGCAATCCAGCATCAGCCAGAAGTCTGGGCCGACGCGGCTTCGCATGTCGGCCAGCTTGGCGATGTTCTTCCTGAAACCTTCCTCGCCTTCGGCCGGGCTATGCTGCAGCGGCATTTTCCCGCCAATAAAGCCCATTTCCTTGGCCAGATCGGGCCGCGCGCCAGTGGCATAGAACTGCAACTCGTCGCGCACTGGTCCGCCGAGCAGCGCATGCACGGGCTCCTTGCGTACCTTGGCCAGCAAATCCCACAGTGCCAGGTCCACGCCCGAGATGGTGTTGATCACCACGCCTTTGCGGCCGTAGTACAGCGTGGCGAAGTACATCTGGTCCCACATCTTCTCGATTTCCGTCACGCAGCGGCCCTCAAGGAAACGCACCAGGTGCTTTTCGACAATGAAGGCTCCGATCTCGCCACCCGTGGTGACGGCAAACCCCACGGTGCCGTCACTGGCCTCGATCTCCACCACCAGGGTGCCAAGCACGTTGATGCCAAAACTCTGGCGGCTCTGGCGGTACTCGGGGTAACGCCCCATGGGTGTGGCAATATGGTCGTCGATCCAGTGACCGTCGCCCTGGTCGTGGTAGTCGGCGCCGCCGCCGCGGACAGTGAAGGCGCGAACGTGCTTGATGGTTGGCATGTCACTCATGAAGTTCCCTTGGATTGAGGAAGGCCGGAATTCAGGCCGAACGTGAAGCTGCGACCAGCACCCGGCAGGCGCGCTGGCGCAAGGTCAGAAACAGCACCGCGCCGATCAGCGTCGTGCCTGCCAGCAGATAAAGGCCGGCGCTTGGCGACTCGAAGGCTTTCTCGGCCCAGGTCTTGACGTTGGGAGCAAAAAAGCCGCCGAGCGAGCCGATCGAGTTGATGAGCGCAATGCCGCCAGCTGCAGCGGCGCCGCCGAGGTAGGCAGACGGGAAGGTCCAGAACAGCGGTTGCACGGCGATGAAACCGGCGGCCGCAAAGCACAGCGCAACCAGCGACAGCATGGGCGAGCCCGACGCGACCGACAGCGCGATGCCCGCGGCGCAAACCACCAGCGTGGCGCAGGCCATGCCGGCATACTGCTGCCGGCGTTCGGCCAATCGGGGAATGAAGTACGTTGCGGCGAGTGCACACACCCACGGGATAGCAGTCACCAGCCCGACCTCAAGGCCAACCTTCTTGCCCAGCAACATCGCCACTTGAGTGGGCAGGTAGAACACGACGCCATAGACGCTCATCTGGATGATGAAATAGATCACCGACAGGAACAGCACGCGACCGCTGCTCAACGCCGACAACACACCGCGTGGACCGTGTGCAGACTTGTATTGATCTTCAATGGCAATGGCGCCAGCCAGCGTCGCACGCTCGGCCGACGTGAGCCAGCTGGCGTCCTCCGGGCGGTTGTCGAGATACCAGAAAGCCCAGACACCGACTACGGTGGCCAACAAGCCTTCGATCAGGAACATCCACTGCCATCCCTTGAGGCCAAACGCACCGTTGACCTCCAGCAGCAAGCCTGACAGGGGACTGCCGAAAATGAAGGCCAGCGGCGCACCGAAGTAAAACATGCCAATCACGCGGGTACGTGCATGAACCGGGATCCACTTTGTCAGAAAATAAATGACGCCAGGGAAGAAACCTGCTTCAGCGACACCAAGCAGGAAACGCACGGTATAGAACGAGGTCTCGCTGGTCACAAACATCAGCGCTGCGGATACCAGCCCCCAGGTGACCATGATGCGGCACATCCAGATGCGGGCGCCGACACGGTGCATGATCAGATTGCTGGGCACTTCGAACAAAGCGTAGCCAATAAAAAAGATGCCGGCGCCAAAAGCATATGCCGCGTTTGACACGCCAGTGTCGATCTGGAAGGCCTGCTGGGCAAAGCCGATGTTGGCGCGGTCCAGAAAGGCCAGCACATACATCAGCAAAAGAAAAGGCACGAGCCTGCGAATGGCTTTGCCCGTGACCCGCTCAAGTTCGGGGTTGATACTTATAGTCATGATTTGTCTCCAGTTAAATTGGATCAGGACAGCTTTTTAGCTGTTCAGGGCCGTGTCGCTCGCAGACAAAACGCCTGCGCGGCGCGGATATTCACACTCAGTAGGTAGCGCGTCCTCCAGACAGGTCAAACACGGCGCCGGTGCTGAACGCGCAGTCTTCAGACGCGAGCCAGCCGATCAGGGAGGCGGCTTCATCGACCTGGAGGAAGCGCCCCATCGGAATTTTTGACAGCATAAAGTCGATGTGCTCCTGCTTCATCGAATCGAAGATCGCAGTTTTGGCCGCAGCAGGCGTCACGGCATTGACCAGCACCCCCGTCTTGGCCAGCTCTTTGCCCAGCGATTTGGTCAACCCGATCAGGCCGGCCTTTGATGCGCTGTAGTGCGAGGCATTCGGGTTGCCCTCCTTGCCCGCCACCGACGCAATGTTGACGATGCGGCCATAACCCTGTTTGACCATGTGCGGCACGATGCTGCGGCTGGTCAAAAAAGGCCCAATCAGGTTAACCTCGATGACCCGCCGCCAGACCTCCGGCGCCAGCTCCCAGGTCAGTCCGTTGCCGCCGGTGATGCCGGCATTGTTGACCAGAATGTCGATGCGGCCAAAGGCAGCCAGTGCCGCCTGCGTCGCGGCCTCCACCGAAGCCTCGTCAGTCAGTTCTACCACGGTAGTGATGACCTTGCCCGGAAGGTTGAGCGCCTCGCGCGCCTGCTCAAGGCGTTTTGCATCAATGTCCCATAACGCCACTGAAGCACCGGAGGCAAGCATCCGCTGCGCCGTGGCATAACCCATGCCCTGAGCGCCGCCAGTGATCACAGCGACGCGTTTTTGAAGATCGAGCTGGTTCATTTTGTCTCCTGGACAGTGGCATTGATGGTGGTCTGCTGCTGCTCGCCGAGTCCGGCGATACCCAGACGCATGACCTGGCCGGCGGCCAGGTAAACAGGAGCAGGCTTTTGACCCATGCCCACACCGGGGGGTGTACCGGTGGAAATCACGTCGCCAGGCTGTAGACTCATGAACTGGCTGATGTATGAGACCAGCGTGACAACGTCAAAAATCATGGTCCGAGTGTTGCCATTTTGATAGCGTTTGCCATCGACTTCCAGCCACAGGTCAAGTGCCTGCGGGTCTGGCACCTCGTCGCGTGTAACCAGCCACGGGCCCAGCGGGCCAAACGTATCGCAGCCCTTGCCCTTGTCCCATTGGCCGCCGCGCTCAAGCTGGTAGGCACGCTCGGACACATCGTTGACGACGCAATAGCCGGCTACGTGATCAAGCGCCTGCTCCCTGGAAACGTAGCGTGCCGTGCTGCCAATCACCACGCCAAGCTCCACTTCCCAGTCCACCTTTAATGCGCCGGGTGGAATTTCAACATCGTCATGCGGGCCGACGATGGCGCTCGTTGCTTTCATGAACAGCACGGGCTCCGTCGGCACCGCCATGCCGGACTCTTTGGCGTGGTCGGAATAGTTCAATCCGACACAAATCATCTTGCCCACACCGCCAACACAGGGTCCCAGGCGCGGGGAACCATTGACCAGCGGAAGCAAACCTGTATCGAGCGCCGCGATTTTTTCAAGCGCGCCCGCGCTCAGGGTCTCTCCAGAAATATCAGTCACCTGCGCCGAGAGGTCGCGCAAACGGCCGCCGTGGTCGATTAATCCCGGTTTTTCCTGCCCAACCGGGCCGTAGCGAACCAGCTTCATTCAGTCTCCTCATGTTGTTGACAGGTCAAACTATAAAACTCCCGGCGATATACTTCCAATCAATAATTTGGCCAATGCATTTCCAAAATGGAATATCGAAAAACAGCAGAAAATGCCACACCACGACTCATTAACCGGCTACGGCTAAAGCACTGGGCACTGCTGGCGGCGCTGGCCGACACCAGGACGCTGCATGAAGCGGCCACGCGTATCAGTGTTACGCAGCCGTCGGCCACAAAAATGCTGGCGGACATTGAGCTGGCCTTTGAATTCGTGCTGTTCGAGCGCCACTCACGCGGCTTGCGCGCAACAGCGCTGGGCGAAGAGGTCGTGGCCTACGCCCGGCAATCCCAGGCCAGCCTGGGCCGCTTCATCGACGGCCTGGAGGTCAAGCGGCGCGGCGGGCACGGACTGCTGGTGATTGGGGCCATCATGGGTGCCGCGCCCGATCTGGTCGCACGCGCCGTAGCCCGGATAAAGCAGCAACGGCCGCTGCTGAACATTCGCATGGTGGGCGAAACCAGCGACCAGATAAGCATAGCGCTGGAGCGCCACGACATCGAACTGGCTGTGGGCCGTTTTGCGTCCTTGCTGCAGCACAATCTGTTTGACTTCACGCCGCTGTCCAATGAAGTCATGCAAGTGGTCGTGCGGCGCGGGCATGCGCTGCTTCGCCACAAAAATCCGAAACTGGCAACACTGATGGACTCACCCTGGATTCTGCAACCAGTGACCAGTCCCGCGCGTCAGTTGCTGGAAGAAGAATTTTCCAAGGCCCGGTTGTCCACCCCGCCCAATGTCGTGGAGTGTGCGTCGGTCTTCGCAACGCTGCAGCTTCTGCAAACCAGCTACGCCGTGGCGGTGTTGCCAGAGTCAGTCGTGCGCGACCATGTCAAGGCCGGTCTCTTGCGCGTACTGCCTATCCCTATCGGCCGCGACTTGAAAGGCTTTGGGGTTCTGACGCGAAAGGGTGAAGCACTGTCGGAGATCGCCGCCACATTTGTGGCCTTACTGCATCAGTTCGCAGAACTATAGATTGCTCCGCGTCGAACACGAAAACAGTCCCTTCGCGCTTGAACGTTCGGCACCACCTGACCCCGTGCTCAAACCCGGAATCACGCTTCGGCTCGCCGCGAAACCGGATACACCCTGGCCATCCAGACATACATCACAACACCCGCCAGAAGCGTGCTGGCGGCGATTTCCAGCGACAGCGTAAAACCTTCGTGGGCACTGCGGGTGTACCGAAGCAGCAAGGCTACCAGCGGCGGGCCCAGAATTTGTCCCACGCCATAGGTGGCCGTAAGCAGGCCCATGAAGCTGGCGGCCGTGTCAGGGCGCAGGCGTCGCACTTCCTGCATGGCAAAAAAGGTGATCGCGGTAAATGGCAGGCCCAGCAGCAGGCTGCCGATGACGAAGCCTGCCAGGCTGGGGCTCCAGAGGCTGGCCGCAATACCGAGCGCCTGAAAGAAATAGCAGACGGCCAGCAGCAGCCGGAAATCCTTGCCGGACGGAATGCGGGTGGCCAGCAGCGCGCCCAGCATCACCCCAAAGCCAAAAATTGGCCAGAACAAATCCACCCACGCAGAGCTGGGCAGCGCCGCCCGCGCAATCACCGGCAAAAAGGTGGCCGTAATGATGTAGCCAAAGCCGGCCAGACCGTAGGCCAGGGTCAGCAGCAGCATCTCGCCATGGCCGTGCTTCAACCGCGCAGTGCCCAACTCGGGCCCAGGCTGCGCAACCCGGGAAACCCGCGCCGCCAGACGTTCGTCGCCCCGCAAAATGTGCCACACCAGGGCCGTGAGCACAAAGACCAGCACACCAAAAATCAGCCAGCCGGTGGCGGCGCTCCAGTGCCAGGCCACCATGCCGCTGGCAAACAGGCCGCTCACCACGATGCCGGCGCCAGGGCCGGCGTAAATCACGCCGCCCATCGCTGGCACGCCGAGCTTGGCAAGGTGCGACAGGCACCAGCCCGAGGTATAGACGAACACTACCGCGCTGGTCACGCCTGCGGCAAAACGCAGCGCGGGCCACACTTGGTGAAACTGCCACGCCATGGCGAGCGTCAATACGCCCGTAGCGACCAGCCCGGCGCGCACCAGCGACGAGTATGCGAGCAGAGGCAGCCAACGCAAGCGTGCCCACAGCCAGGGCTGCAGCGTGCAGAAAATGGCACCCATCAGGTAGCCCAGGTAATTGGCGCTGGCCAGCCAGCTGGCCGCGGGCAAGTCCACCACGCCGTCGTTCAGCATCATCGGCAATATCGGCGTAAAGGCAAAGCGGCCGATGCCCATGGCGACGGCCAGCGAGACCAGTCCGGCCAGCGCGACGGCCCACGCAGCAGGGTGATGGTGTGCCTTGCTCATGTGCCGCCGCTCATTGAAACGTTTCGAAGGTTTCATTCAGCTGGTCCAGATGGTGCTGCCTGGCGGATACCTCGATAAAACTGGCCTCAAAGCTGTTGCGCGCCAGCGTCCAGGCGTGCTGGGCATCGAGGTGCAATGCCGCAAACGTCTGCGTGAAGTTGTCATTCATGTAACCGCCAAAATAGGCCGGGTCATCGGAGTTGACGGTGGCCACCAGCCCCGCATCCAGCAAGCGGCGCAGGTTGTGGCCGGCCAGATCAGGAAACACGCAGAGCTTGAGGTTGGACAGCGGGCACACCGTGAGCGGGATGCGATCTTGCGCCAGGCGCTGCATCAGCGCCGCGTCCTTGCCGGACTGCACGCCGTGGTCCACGCGCTCGACCTTGAGCACGTCAAGCGCCGTCCAGACATACGCAGGCGGCCCTTCTTCGCCCGCATGCGCCACCCGATGAAAACCCAGCGCACGGCAGCGCGCAAACACCCGCGCAAACTTCTCAGGCGGGTTACCGACTTCGCCTGAATCAAGCCCCACGCCGATCAACTTGTCGCGAAAAGGCAAGGCCTGCTCCAGTGTTTCAAACGCCTCCTCGTCACTCAGGTGGCGCAGAAAGCACATGATTAATGAGACGCTGATACCCAGCTCGGCATTGGCATCGACACCGGCGCGGTGCAGGCCATTGATGATAGTCTCCATGCGCACACCCCGCGCGGTGTGCGTCTGCGGGTCAAAAAACAGCTCGGCATGCACCACGTTGTCTTGCGCTGCTTTCAACAAGTAAGCACGCGTCATGTCGTAGAAATCCTGCTCCTTGAGCAGCACGCTGGCACCGGCGTAATAAATATCGAGAAAGCTCTGCAGGTTGGTGAAGGCGTAGGCGCTGCGCAACGCCTCCACGCTGGCATAGGGCAAGGCCAGACCGTTGCGCTGCGCCAGCGCAAAAATCAGTTCGGGCTCCAGCGAGCCTTCAATGTGAATGTGCAGCTCGGCCTTTGGCATGCGCCTGAGCAGTTCGGGCAAGCGGTCGGCTGCTACAGGCTTGATCACAAGTTTTTCCAGATTCATTCCAGCTCCACGAACAGAAAAGCCGCCCGAAGACAGCTTTCAGGTCTGTCTTTTTCAAACGCTCCGGCCCGAAGGCGCGGAGTATTGCTTTTCATCAGTTACCCGGAACTTTGCCTTCCACGCCCTTGACATAGGACTTCAGGCCACCGAGGAACTCGTCTGTCGCCACGGTACCCTTGGCAACCAGTTCCTTGCCGGTGTTGTCCATGATCGGACCCTTCCAGATCGCCAAGCTGCCGTCCTTCAGGCCAATCTTGATTTCGTCGATGCGCTTCTTGGTTTCGTCGGGCACATCGGCGGCGATCGACACCAGGTCAATCGCACCCTCCTTCACGCCCCACCAGGAGCGGGTTCCGCCCTTCCAGGTGCCGTCAAGCATTTCGCCCACAGACTTGACATAGTACGGGCCCCAGTTGATCACGGCGGAAGCCAGGTGGGCTTTCGGCCCGTAAGCCGTCATGTCGGAGTCCCAGCCGAAGGCGCGCTTGCCCATTTTTTCCGCGGTCTGCAGGACGGCCGACGAGTCGGTGTTCTGGAACAGTACATCGGCGCCGCCATTGATCAGCGCGGTGGCGGCTTCAGTTTCCTTCGGCGGGTTGAACCATTCATTAACCCAGACCACCTTGGTCCTGATTTTTGGATTGGACAACTGGGCGCCCATCGTGAAACTGTTGATGTTGCGCACCACCTCGGGAATCGGCACCGAACCGACCACGCCCAGCACACCCGACTTGCTCATCTTGCCCGCCACCACGCCGGCCATGTAGGCGCCTTCATAGGTGCGGCTGTCATAGGTGCGCATGTTGTCAGCGGTTTTGTAGCCGGTGGCGTGCTCGAACTTGACGTCGGGAAAGTCTTTGGCGACCTTGAGCATGGGCTCCATGTAGCCGAAGGTGGTGCCAAAAATCAGCTTGTTGCCCTGCTGGGCCATGTCGCGAAGCACACGCTCGGCATCGGCCGACTCGGGCACTTTTTCAACAAAACTGGTGACCACCTTGTCGCCATAGGCCTGCTCCACCGCCTTGCGGCCGTTGTCGTGGGCAAAGGTCCAGCCGCCATCTCCGACCGGGCCGACATAGGCGAAGGCGACTTTCAGCGGCTCGACCTTGGCGGGTGCGGGTGCGGCCACCGGTGCGGGGGCTGGCGCTGGCTCCTCCTTTTTGCCACAGCCCATCAGAGCTGCCGAGGCGACGGCAGACAGTACCGCCAGCTTGAGCAGGGAACGTTTTTGCAGGTCTGTCATGTCATCTCGCTTTCGTTGAAGGTAAAAAGAAAAAATCTGCAGGGCGCTGTGGAGACAAAAAAGCAATTATGCGGCTGAAAATTCAGGCCTCCGGGTAAAAGGGCTTGCCAATCGACGTCGGCATGTTCACGCGTATCCACAGCGGATTGCGTGAAATCAGCACCAGCACCACGATGGTGGCCAAATAAGGCAACATGGTCAAAAACTGGCTGGGCACATTCACGCCCAGACCCTGCAGGTAAAACTGCAGCATGGTCACGCCGCCAAACAGGTAAGCCCCAAGCAAGACCCGGCCCGGGCGCCAGGTGCCAAACGTGGTGAGCGCCAACGCAATCCAGCCCTTGCCGGCAATCATGCCTTCGGCCCAAAGCGGTGTGTACACCACCGACACATAGGCACCCGCCAGCCCGCACAACGCGCCGCCCGCCATCACCGCGGCCAGACGGATGCGGCGCACCGGATAACCCAGCGCATGCGCCGACTCCGGGCTTTCGCCGACTGAACGCAGCACCAGCCCCACGCGCGTGCGGTACAAAAACCAGATCAGCCCGAGCGTCAGGGCCATGGCGCCATAAACCATGGGGTGCTGGCGGAACAGCGCCGGGCCGATAAAGGGAATGTCGCTGAGCAGCGGAAGGGAGAACTGCGACTGCTCGGGCAGCTTTGCCTGCACGTAGTTGATGCCGGCAAAGGCTGAAAAGCCCGCGCCAAAAATACTCAGGGCCAGACCGGTGGCGTACTGATTGGTGTTTAGCCAGATCACCAGCACACCGAAAATGCCTGCCAGCAGTGCCCCTACAGCCATGCCGGCAACAAAACCGAGCCAGATGTTGCCACTGTGGACGACCGTGGCAAAGCCGGCAATGGCGGCGCATAGCATCATGCCTTCAGCGCCCAGGTTCACGATGCCGGCCTTTTCATTGATGAGCAGGCCCAGCGACGCAAAAGCCAGCACTGTTCCAGCGCTCAGGGTGGACGCCACCAGCAAGGCCATGGAATCCATCAGCGGCCTCCTTTGGTGCGCAGTGGAAACGGCATCTGAAATTTGAGGTGATAGGCAATCAGGGTGTCACAAGCCAGCAGATTGAACAGCAGCAGCCCCTGAAAGACGCCTGTGATCGACTTGGGCAAGCCCAGGCGCGACTGCGCCAGTTCGCCACCAATGTAAAACAGACTCATCAGCAGCGCTGAAAACACCACGCCTACCGGATGCAGTCGCCCGACAAAGGCCACGATGATGGCGGTAAAACCATAACCGGCAGGCACATGCGGCGTGAGCTGACCAATCGGGCCGGCTACTTCGAGCGCCCCGGCCAAGCCCGCCGCGCCACCCGACGTGAGCAGCGCCACCCACAAGGCGCGACGCGAGGAAAACCCTGCATAGCGGGCGGCGGCAGGGGCCAGGCCGCTGACCTCCTGGGTGAATCCGGCGTAAGTACGAAACTGGTACAGCCACAGCCCCGCAACGCCCAGCAGGCCTAGCAGGATGCCGATCGTGACGCGCGAGCCGTGCATCAGGCGCGGGATTTGCGTCACCGCCTCAAAGGTTTTGGTTTGCGGAAAGTTGTAGCCCGCCGGGTCTTTCCAGGGACCAAACACCAGATAGCTCAGTACCATGTCGGCCACATAGACCAGCATCAGGCTGACCAGAATTTCGTTGGCATTGAAGCGGTCACGCAGAAAGGCGGTAATGCTGGCCCACGCCATGCCGCCCAGCACCCCGGCAACCAGGATGACCACGACAATCCACGGTCCGGTGGTTTTGTCGGCGAGCAGGGCCACGCCACCGGCCGCCACAGCACCGATGACATATTGCCCTTCCGCACCGATGTTCCAGACGTTGGAGCGAAAGCACACCGCCAGCCCCAGTGCAATGATCAGCAGGGGCGTGGCCTTGACCATCAACTCGCTCAACGCGTAAGATGAATTGATCGGCTCCCAGAAGAAAACCTGCAGGCCTTTGACCGGGTCTTTGCCAAGCGCCATGAACAGCAGCACGCCAATCACCACGGTGATCAGCAGTGCCAGGATGGGTGAGGCGTAGGTCCAGAACGACGAGGCTTGTGGCCGTGCTTCAAGCTGCGGCATGGACAGCTTTCTGATCCATTGAGGACAGAGCTTGCCGCTGTGCGGCTGCGGTCTGTCCTGCAAGGTCCCATAATCCGCTCATCCACAACCCGACCCGCTCCACCGTCGCGTCGGCGCGCGGCAGCGACGGCGAGAGCTGACCCTTGGCCATCACATACAGGCGGTCACAAATTTCAAACAGTTCGTCGAGTTCCTCGCTCACCACCAGCACGGCACAACCGGCATCGCGCAGCTTGAGCAGCTCGCCGCGTATCTGTGTGGCGGCGCCGACATCGACGCCCCAGGTGGGTTGCGAGACGATCAGCAGCACCGGACCCGCATCGATCTCGCGGCCCATGATGAATTTTTGCAGATTGCCACCCGACAATGAGCTGGCAGCAGCCTGCGGGCCACCCGACTTGACGTTGTAGCCCGCGATGATGCGCTGGGCCTGGGTTTGCAACAGGCTGGGTCTGAGCCAGCCGCCCGCTCTCACCGCCTCCCTGCGCGTAAGCAGCAGGTTGCGCGACAGCGACAGCGACGGCACTGCGCCGCGACCCAGCCGCTCTTCGGGCACAAAGTGCAGCCCCAGCCTGCGGCGTTGACCGGGGCTGAGCTTGCCAGCGTTGCTGCCCTTGACCACAATCGCGGCCGCCGCAGCCCGCGTGTCTTCACCCGACAACGCATAAAGCAACTCTTTCTGGCCATTGCCCGAAACGCCGGCAATACCCACCACTTCCCCGGCACGCACCTGCAGCGCAATCTGGTGCAGATCGACGCCAAACTGTTCGCCCCGGGCCAGATCGAGCTGTTTGACTTCCAGCACGATGTCGCCCGTTTTCGCCGCGCGGTGCTCCAGCGCGGGCGGCTCGGCGCCAATCATCAGTCGGCTCAGCGAGGCGTTGGACTCTTCACGCGGATCGCAGACCCCCGTGACGCGGCCACCGCGCAACACGGTGCAGGCGCTGCACAGCGCGCGGATTTCATGCAGTTTGTGGCTGATGTACAAAATGCTGCAGCCGTTGGCAGCAAGCTGGCGCAGCGTAACAAACAGGTTCTCGACCGCTTGCGGCGTCAGCACCGAGGTAGGCTCATCCAGGATCAGGAGCCTGGGGTGCGTCAGCAGCGCCCGCACGATCTCGACGCGCTGGCGCTCACCGACGCTCAGCGTGTGCACCGGCCGGGTTGGGTCAAGCTGCAAACCGTAAGCCTGGGTGGTTTGCGTGATGCGTTGCGACACCTCGGCCAGACTCAGGTGTTGGCTCAACCCGAGCCAAACGTTTTCTGCCACCGTGAGGGTGTCGAACAGACTGAAATGCTGAAACACCATGCTGATTCCAAGCGCGCGCGCCTCGTGCGGGTTGTGCACCTGCACCGGCTTGCCGTCGATCGCCACACTGCCCGCGTCGGGCTTGACCGAGCCATAGATGATTTTCATCAGGGTCGATTTGCCTGCGCCGTTTTCGCCAAGCACGGCATGGATTTCACCGGGCAGCACGGTCAGCGCAATCTCACTGTTGGCGACCACGCCAGGATAGTGCTTGGTAATGCCTGAGAGCAGCAGCCTGGGCGGGATGCCAGCGACGCTCCCGGTGGTAACGGACAAAGCGGTCATGAATTTCTGGATACTTGATATTATTTTTTAATGTTTTGAGTCTATAGCCCCGGGATGGCGAACACAGGCAGCTCTTCTTTTCGAAGCGCTGCCGCCACCGGCTTCACCCATTCGCGCAGCCACCTGGTGGCGCTGAAGGCGTGTGTTTGTTCGTGCCAAAGCTGGTAGTACATCATGCGGGAAAACTCAACCGGACAGGGCCGTATTGTCACCGGCAACAGCCCAACAAACCGCTCGCAATATTGGCGGCCGGTCCATTGGCGCAAAATCACCTTCATTCGTCAGTCTTTTACCGGCGCCTGCAGCATTTGTCCGCAGCGTTTATGCTGGGAAGCAGCACCGGGCCGGGCCGCCCGGCCTTCACCATCACCGGAGTTTATTGACATGCGCTACAACCCGCTCGGCCGCACGGGCCTTTTTGTTTCTGAACTTTGCCTTGGCACCATGACCTTTGGTGGCTCCGAAGGCATGTGGCGCCAGATCGGCGCGCTGCAGCAAGCCGATGCCGAGGCGTTGATCGGCCAGGCGCTCGACGCTGGGATCAACTTCATTGACACCGCAGACGTTTACTCGGAAGGGCTGTCTGAACAGATCACGGGCCAGGCGCTGAAAAACCTGAGGATTCCACGCGACAAGGTGGTGGTGGCAAGCAAGGTATTTGGCGCATCGGGCGATGGCCCGAACGCGCGTGGTCTGTCGCGCAGCCACATTCTTGACGGCATCAAGTCCAGCCTGAAGCGACTGCAGCTTGACCACATCGACCTGTACCAGGTGCATGGCTTCGACCCGGCCACCCCAATCGAAGAAACTATGCGCGCGCTGGACCAACTGGTGCGCCACGGCCACGTACGTTACGTGGGCGTTTCCAACTGGGCGGCCTGGCAGATCGTCAAGGCGCTGGGCATTGCCGAACGGCTGGGTTTGTCGCGCTTCGAATCACTTCAGGCGTACTACAGCGTGGCGGGGCGTGACCTGGAGCGCGAGCTAATCCCCATGCTGCGCAGCGAAGGTGTCGGTCTGATGGTATGGAGTCCGCTGGCGGGTGGCTTTTTGAGCGGCAAGTACGGACGGGAAAAACAGGGACAACAGCCTGAGGAAGGCAGTCGGCGAATCGCCTTTGACTTTCCCCCGGTCAACAAGGAAAAGGCTTGGAACTGCATTGACGTGATGCGGCCCATCGCAAACGCCCATGGCGTGTCGGTTGCCCGTGTGGCCCTGGCCTGGCTGCTGCATCAACCGCAGGTCACCAGCGTCATCGTTGGCGCGAAGCGGCCCGAGCAGCTCGCGGACAACATCGCCGCCACACAGCTTACGCTGAGCGCAGCCGAGCTACAGCAAATCGGCGAAGTCAGCAGCCTGCCGCCAGAGTACCCTGGCTGGATGTTTGAGCGGCAGGGCGACTACCGGCGCAAGCAGATCGCCGAAGCGCGAAACTCCGACTCTCACGCCGGTTGAAAAGTGTTTTGGAAAATGACGTCATTGGCGCAAGCGGTGCAGATTCTGATCTGAAATTCACCAGTAGAACTGGCGATCGCCGTGCGTTGCCGCCATCGTCAAGCAGCCGTTCCCTTTAACCATGGCAGGTGCCTCGGTACTCCATACAGGCCGTAGCCCAGCGCAATGAGGCCGCGCGCCGAGGACCCGCATGCGAGAATTCTTAAATGAAAAATCATGACATCGCCATCTTTGGTGCCGGAATCGCCGGCGCATCGCTGGCCTGGCGCCTGGCCGGGCAACGCAACGTCGTGTTGATCGAGCGCGAGGCCCAGCCGGGCTACCACTCGACGGGCCGCTCGGCCGCCATGTTCATGGAAAGCTACGGCCCACCGGCCGTACGGGCGCTGACCCGCGCCAGCCGGGCTTTCTATGAACAGCCACCGGAAGGTTTTGCCGACGGGCCGCTCATGCGGCCCCGGGGTGCGCTCTACCTCGCCACTCACGGTCAGGAAGCGCAGATGGCGCAAACCCGCGCCGAACTTGCCACGAACTGTCCCGACCTCCAGGTGCTGGACGCCCGCGCCACCCTGGCCCTTGCGCCCTGCCTGCGGCCCGAACTGGTACACGGCGCCCTGTACGACCCAGGTTCCCAGGACATCGATGTACATGCGTTGCACCAGGGCTTTCTGCGCGGCTTCCGGCAGCGCGGCGGCGAGCTGCGCACCAGCGCCACGCTGACCCAAGCCAGGCACGACGCACAAGGCTGGACGCTGCAGTTTGCCGATGGCCAGACGCTGCAGGCGCGCAGCGTGGTCAACGCCGCTGGTGCCTGGGCCGACGAGCTGGCAGGCCTGTTTGGTGCCGCGCCCATTGGGCTGGTGCCGCACCGGCGCAGTGCCTTCACCTTCAAGGCACCGCAGGAGGTGGACAGCTCCGGCTGGCCCGCCGTGGTGGGCGTGGACGAAAGCTATTACTTCAAGCCCGACGCCGGCCAACTGCTGGGCTCGCCCGCCAATGCCGATCCCACCGTGCCGCACGATGTGGTGCCCGAGGAGCTGGACATTGCCATGGGCATTCACCAGATCGAATCCGTCTCCACCTTGAGCATCCGCCGCCCCACCAGCACCTGGGCCGGGCTGCGCTCGTTTGTGCCCGATGGCGAGATGGTGATCGGCTGGGGGGGCGCCTGCCCCNNTGGGGGGGGGGGGCCCCTGCCCCGGCTTTTTCTGGCTGGCGGCCCAGGGCGGCTACGGCATCCAGAGCGCAGCCGGTGCCAGCGCGCTGGCCGATGCCTTGCTGCGTCATGTGGCCCTGCCGGCTGAACTGACCCGGCACGGCGTCGAGGCGGCCGCGCTGTCACCAGCGCGGCTGCGCTGATACAGCCCCCCGAGCAAGCCCGCGACGCTCTTCACCGGGCTTGAATCAGCCTTGGCCGAAACCATTGACCGGCTACCTCGATCATTCAATGAACCCAGTCTTGCACTTGGACTTGAAGTCACCGATTCATTGCGAACGCAAGCAGCTATAAAATCAATAGCGCCCTGAAATCATTGACATTGGTGTGTGTCGGCCCCGTGATGAGCAGATCACCGATCCCGCTGAAGTAACCGTAGGCGTCGTTACGGTCCAGGTAGCGATCGATTTTCATGCCCGCCGCCAGCGCCCGCAGCAGCGTATCGGGCGCCACATAAGCCCCCGCGTTGTCTTCCACGCCATCGATGCCGTCGGTATCGGCCGCCAGCGCGTACACGCCGACCTGACCCTGAAGCGCCAGCGCCAACCCCATGCAGAACTCGCCAGCCCGGCCGCCTCTTCCCCGTTTTTCGCGCGCCACGCCCTCCGGCTGTTTCCTGATGGTGACCGTTGTCTCGCCACCGCTCAAGATCACGCAGGGCCGTTGAAAAGGCTGACCTTTTCTTGCTACGGCGCGGGCCAGCGCCGCATGCACCTTGCCGACTTCGCGTGACTCGCCTTCCATCTCGTCGCTCAGAATGTAGGCGGGCAATCCGGCGGCTTGGGCCGCTGCAGCGGCCGCCTCCAGGCTTTGTTGCGGCGTGGCAATCATGTGCACCTCATGCCCGTTGAAAGCAGCGTCGCCGGGCTTGGGAGTTTCCAGCGCACCACTTTCCAGTTGCGCCAGCACGGCAGCAGGCACTTCGATGCCGTAGCGCTTCAAAATGGCCAGCGCGTCGGCGCAGGTGCTGGCGTCGGTCACGGTCGGACCGCTGGCAATGATGGACGGGTCGTCGCCCGGCACGTCGCTGATGGTGAGCGAAACCACGCGCGCAGGCGCGCAGGCGGCGGCCAGCCGGCCACCCTTGATGCGCGAGAGATGCTTGCGCACGCAGTTTATTTCGGCAATGCTGGCACCGCTTTCCAGCAGCGCCTGGTTGATGCGCCGCTTGTCCTCAAGCGTCAGGCCATCGGCCGGCAAGGTTAGCAGCGCCGAGCCGCCGCCAGAGATCAGGCACAGCACAAGGTCGTCTTTGGTCAGTCCCTGCGTGAGCGCCAGGATGCGCCGCGCGGCGGTCAGACCGGCCGCATCGGGCACCGGGTGGGCGGCCTCGACGATCTCGATGCGCTGCAGCAAACCGGCAGGACGCGGCGGCGTATGGTGATAGCGTGTGACGACCAGACCTTGAAGCGGAGCGTCGGCTGGCCAGAGGGCTTCCACCGCCTGCGCCATCGAGCCACCGGCCTTGCCGGCGCCCAAAACGATGGTTCGCCCGGGTGGCGGCTTGGGCAGACAGGCTGCCATGTTATGCAGCGGCAAGGCACGCTTGACAGCGGCGTGGTAAAGATGATCGAGAAACTGACGCGGCTGCGCACTGACGCTGGCAATCGTGTTGAATGTAGACGTGGTCATGAATGATCTCCAGAGCGGATTGTGCCGTGCTGACCTGAGAGGTAACCCGGATGGAATGCGGGCTTCAGGCAATAGCCCCATGCAGCGACCTAAAATTTCCAGTCGCCACCAACGAAGCCGCTGCATGAATTCCTATCTCGCCCTAGCAGCCTGTCGGGCTCA
>DHWX01000018.1 GCA_002413395.1 Polaromonas sp. UBA5171
AGGCATCCATAGCATCTCCTGGCTACTCTTTGTAATAGACGATCTGATTCGTCGTGACCAGCAGCGTACCGCTTTCGCTCCAAAGCTGCGCGGTCTGGTCAAAAAACCCGTTGCAAAAGGTTTGCGCCTGCGCCTGACCGAACAGAAAACCCTCGCCGCTTTGCGTCAATTGCCTGCTATCGGCATGAAAGTGAACCGTCATGGACACCGTGCCCACCGGCACATGGGTGGCGCGGCGCAGCCACACGCGCGGGAAAAACACGTCGGATAGCGCCGCCAGCGAGGCAAAATCGAGCGAGCGCGGCGGATCGTCGCGCACCCACAACCGGCTCAGGCTGCCGGTGCCGCTACCGTCCCAGATATTCGGGATCAGTCCCGCCAAAGGCCGTATCTCATACCGCTTGATCCATTCGACGCCGCCAGGAAAGGTGAACCGCGCAGAGCCGTCCGGGGGTGCCACAGTCGGCATGGGGGTGTCATTCACGCTCCAGGTCTGGCGCCGCACGGCGGTTACGGCAGTGGCCGTCATGACCACCCCTTGCGCGCCTGAGGTGTCAAGCTGCGACAGCGAAACGGTCCAGTGCTGAGTCGAGCGGTTGGTGCGCACCGGCGTGGCTTGCACCGTAAACGGGCCGGGCCCCAGCGCGCTGGCATAATTGACGGTCAGCGCGATCGGCTCACCGAGTCTCTCGGGGTGCTGCATCACCGACTGCATCGCGGTGGCTGCAGAGGTGCCGCCAAAAGGGCCAACCATGTTCCAGTAGGCAGGGCTGCTGGCACCGGCATAGCTGCCCGGCAGATCGAGTGGCGTGAGCTTTACGGCGGCATCAAAGGGATGGACATTCATGCTCGAAGTATGCAGTCGATGGCCACTTCACGCAGTCGTGCCGGTGACGCAGGCCGTCGGCTGGGCTGCCGCCAGACGCATACGCTCAATGCCTTGAACCATGTGCGGCCACAGATTGTGGCTGAATTGCTGACGAAAAAATCCGAAGTGCCCAATGCGATTGACACCGGCATCGGCCGGCGCGATGCGCTCAAACCTGCGGTGGGTGCCGGTGTACAGATTGATCAGATGTTGCGTGCCGCGCCAGGTCATCAGCTCATCATCGGTGATCGACAGCGCCAGCACCGGGAATGTCGCGTGCGCATAACTCAGGCGCGCGCGCTCGCCCTCCGCACCCACGCTGTAAAGCGGGTCCAGGCACCATTTGCGCCATTGCAGGACCACGCCGGCCGGCAGGTCACCGACTTTTTTGAGCTTGCGCCCCGGGAAATAGCCGAACAGGCGCGTCGCCAGCGGCACCAGCACATACCAGAAATACAGCACCATGCGCTTGAGCTGGGGCGCGTTGTCGCGCCAGTAGCCGCTGCCCGAAGCGATGCTGACCAGACCGTCCACCTTGTGCTGATTCTTCAGCAAACCCGGCAACTGCGCGCCCAGACTGTGGCCCAGCAGGTAAAGCGGTTCCTGTGGCAAAGCCGCCTTGGCGGCATCAATCACCGCCTCATAGTCGCTGACCCAGTCCAGCAGATCCGCCTTGTAGCCACGCAAGCTGCCGTCCGGGGTGTCGGGCAACGATTCGCCCGAACCGCGGTAGTCAAACGTGGTGACGCGAAAACCCTGACCCGAGAGCCACGCTGCAAAAGCTGAATAGAAATCCTGCCGGACCCCCATCGCACCACCGATGACTACGCTGGCCTGCGCGGTAATTGCGGGTTCATACACCCGAGTGGCCAGTTGCGCCGTCCCCGAACTGAGTGTCTGCATTTGCATGTCGTCTCCTGAAAATCGAGTGAGCGCCAGTCTTCGCCAGCTTGAATCGCCGCGGATCGCCCGCGCAGTAGTCCTATACCCGTTCGAAGATGCCGGCGGCGCCCTGCCCCATGCCAATGCACATGGTCACCATGCCGTATTTCAACTGATGGCGTTGCAGCGCATGAATCACGGTAGCCGAGCGAATCGCCCCGGTGGCACCCAGCGGATGGCCCAGTGCAATCGCGCCGCCCATGGGGTTGACCCTGGCGGCGTTCAAACCCAACGTATTGATCACCGCCAGCGACTGTGCGGCGAACGCCTCATTGAGCTCGAACCAGTCAATGTCATCGAGTTTCAGGCCCGCATGACGCAGTGCCGCCGGAATGGCTTCGATCGGGCCAATGCCCATGAACTGCGGCGGCACCCCCCTGGCGGCAAAGCTCACAAAGCGCGCGAGCGGCTTGAGGCCAAATTCCTTGATGGCCTTTTCGCTGGCTAAAATCAGCGCACCGGCGCCGTCGGAAGTTTGCGAGCTGTTGCCCGCCGTCACCGAGCCGCGCGCCGCAAACGGCGTCTTGAGCTTGGCCAGACCTTCGAGCGTGGTATCCAGGCGCGCCCCTTCGTCCAGGCTCACGGTGCGGGTGCTGGCAATGACTTCGCCGGTTTGCAGATTGGCGCTGCGATCAGTGACTTCCACCGGGGTGATTTCAGCCGTGAACTCGCCCGCCTGCTGGGCCTGGAGCGCTTTCGCGTGGGAGGCGCAGGCAAACTGGTCCTGCGCCTGGCGCGAGACTTTCCATTGCTGCGCCACCTTCTCGGCGGTCAGGCCCATACCGTAGGCGATACCGACGTTTTCGTCACTGGCAAACATGGCGGGCGACAGCGACGGGGAATTGCCCGACATCGGCACCATGCTCATGCTTTCCGCGCCCGCGGCAATGATGACATCGGCCTCCCCCACGCGAATACGGTCCGCGGCCATTTGCACGGCAGACAGGCCCGACGCGCAAAAGCGGTTGACGGTGATGCCGCCCACGCTGGTGGGCAGCCCGGCCAGCACCGCGCCAATGCGGGCGATGTTCAGGCCCTGCGGGCCTTCGGGAATCGCGCAACCGCAAATAATGTCTTCTATCGCCTTGGGGTCCAGCGTGGGCACTTGTGCCAGCGCGGCCTGCAGAACCTTGCACCAGCAGGTCGTCAGGCCGGGTATTGCGGAAAAATCCCCGGTGCGAACGCCCGATGGG
>DHWX01000040.1 GCA_002413395.1 Polaromonas sp. UBA5171
GACGCCGCCGGTGCTGGCACTGGCGCTGGTGGCGCATTTGCCGCGACGGCTTGCGGGATGGGTGCGTCGAGCCGGGCATAGGCCAGGCTCAAATTGCGTTTTTCATCGCCCTGCCCAAATGTGACGTCCCGCCCGTTAATGCTTTTGAGGGTCCAGGGGCCCACCGTCTCATTGATCTTGATGCGGCGTACCTTGCCATCAACGCGGGCCAGGATGCCGCCGTTGGCACCCGAAAAAATCCCATAAATCTTGATGTTGGCCAATGGGTCCGGGGGCAGCNNGTGGCGGTGGCGGTGGCGGCCTGCGGTCGGGCGCAAACAGCGGGCGCGCCAGAATAACCGCGAACTGGGCCGGGTCGCTGACCGTGGCGCTTGTCTGTAGCGGACTGGCGGGCACCTTGAGCTCGGGTGGCAGGGCCTTGGGCGCGATCCAGGCCAGGTTGCGCCATTGGGCATGTTGGTCAAACCACAGCCCGGCCAGGCCCGCGGCCAGTAGCAGAATCAGGAGCAGCAGCAATCGCAGGGGTCCGAGGCGCACAGATCCAAAGTTCATGAGCGCACCCGCAGGACAAAAAAATTAAATTGGCCGCCCAGGCGCTGGACGCTGGCGGGCTTGACGGCGCCAATGGTTTGCAGGGTCAGGCTGTCAACCAGCACCAGGGGGCTCTGGGTTGAAAGCTTCAACAACGCATCCTGGATGCCTGACAGATCACCTTCAACGCGCAGGTTGATCGGGATGCGGTCGAATTTGGCCTCTTCCTTGGGCGGCAGGACCTGGATGCTGATGATGTCAAGCTTGCTGTCAGCGAAGAGGCCGCGGATGCGTTGCTGGGCGTCGTTGCCGGCCTGCGTGACGTCTTGACTGGCGGGGTAGGCCAGGCGGGCCAGTTGTGCCTTGGCTTGTAAACCCAGGGTCTGGAGGTCGGCCCGGTGCTCCAGCAGGCCGGCCAGGCGGGCGTAGCGGGGCTCAAGGTCGGACAGGTGGTTCTGAACACTCTGGTACCGGGTCCAGACATAAAGGGCAGCGCCTGCCATGGCCAGCAACAGGGCCAATACGGTCAGGGCCTGCAGCCAGGCAGTGCGGTTTAAAAGTAAGCGCCTCATGAGGCCGGCCTCAAATGGACGGGGTCGAGCGTGAATTCAATGGTGAAGGATTCGCGTGGCGCGCCCAACGGTTTGGTGGCGGGCGTGGGGGCCTTGACGTCGCGCAGGCCGGGAGTGCTGCCGAGCTGCTTCATGAGGGCTGACGCGTTGGCGGTCTGCCCGGAGATGCTGACCTTGAGCCCCTGAATTTGCAGGCCGAGCAGTGAGGTGTCGTCGGGCAAGGCCTCAGTGATGAGCTTGAGCGTTTGCAGCGGCGGAATCGGCTTGCCGACGAGCTCGGCCAGGCTGGTGAGCTGGTCGATGGTGCGAACCAGGGATTCGCGCTGCGCCAGGACCGGGCCGGCTTTTTGTTGCAGGGCTGTCATGGCCTTGTTGGCTTGCAGGGCGCGCAGGTAGAGCTGGGCGCTGGGGGTCACGGCCATGGCCGTCATGAGCGCCAATGCCAGCAAGACCAGCAGGGCGCCGGCCCAAAGCCAGGCAACGCTTTGGCGTTGGCGGCGCGCTTCGCCAAAGCCCGGCAGCATCAGAAAGCCGGGCCCGTTGGCGCGGGTGACCCACACTTCCGGGGTCTGTGATGTGAGTTGCGGGTGCACTGCCGCCATGTGTTGGGCGATCAGATTGCGGGAAGCCAGGACGATATCCACGCGCAGGGTGCTGCTGTCCTGTGGCGCGATTTCATGGGCCCATAGGCCGTCGTTGGGAGCAAACGGATTGAGGGTTTGCAATTCAAGGTGGAGTGCTGCCATCAATTCCTGCGACTGCAGCCGGGGTAAATTCAGGGTGCGGCGCAGCAGCAGGTTTTCAGGCAGGAGAACCGCCTCGAAGCGGGCTGATCGGGCGCGCTGTTCATCTTCGATGGGCGGGGTGTGTAGGCCGCGGCTGAGGACTTGACCGCCGGTGGGCAGCCACAGGCGCACCGGCAGCTTGGGCCACAGCCATGCCAGTACGGGCCACTCCATCATGCCGCGCCAGGCGGTGAGGAGGTCGCGCCAAAGCGACCCAAGATCCAGACCAAAAAGTCGGGCTTTATTCTGTGAGGTGGGCAAGCTGGCTGAGCCGGGCGACGCGGGCATGGTGGTTTGGTTGATGGGTCAGTTTTCGGGCCGAGTCGCACGCTGCATGGACTGCTGCGTGCCGAGCACGCGCCACGGCAGACCCGAGCGAGGATCAGTGTCCCAGTAAACGTTCCATGCTTTTTGGAGAGAGTCGCCGCCGGGGAGAGCGACTTGAACCTGAAACCGCAGGCTGCGCGAGGATGTCATTTCGATAAGCCCTGGATTGAGAAAAGAGGTGTCCATGACGCTGGGGTCCGCATTGCGCTGGGTCGCCAGGATGGCGGCCCGGGAAACATCCCCACCTGTCAGAACCTGGAGCACGCCCAACGGGGCCGCCAAGGCATTGACACGCCCACTGCCATCTTTGAGGTCAGCCGTAATCAAGCGAATAATCTTAGCATAGAGGGCGTAAGTCATTGTGGGCACGCGCAGCAGGTCTTCAATGGCGTCAAAGCCTTGCGCGGTTCCTTTGGCGCCTGTGGCCTGGCGGGTGTCCACGGTGGCTTGCGCCATCGCTTGGGCGGCTGCGGGGGCTAGCCCGCCGGCATGGCGGTACATTTCGGCCAGCAGCGGAAGAGGTGCGTTATTGATATCAATGAGTCCGTTGAGCGGCCGAACCGAGACATTGCTGGTCAGACCCTCGAACTGGACCGGAATGACCTGGAGCGTGTTGCCGGGATCTTTTTGCTGGGCCTGCAGGTTTTGCAGCGCCAGTAAAATCGCGGCATCCGCGAGCGCATTGGCCACCAGGGTTTGGCGTTGCAGCCCAGCGGTTCGAACTTCGCTGCGCACCGCCTGAACGATGCCCGTGATGATGAGCCCCATGGCTGCAACCATCCACAAAACCGCGATCAAGGCCACGCCGCGCTGGGCCATCCCGGGGGTTTTCATACTCTTGAGCCCCCCACCGCGGTTCTGCTGAAACTGCTGTCGCTCTGGGGCAGGGCGTGCAGTGCGATGATCCACTCGGGCCAGTTTCCTTGGGCATCGACCAGGCTCAGGCGCACTCGCTCGGGCAGGCTATCGGCTATCGGCCAACCGTTTTGCCATCCTTTGGGCCAAGCTTGTGCGGTGGTATGTCCTTCGGGCGGCAGTCCTTCGGCTTGCAGGCTCATTTGCTGAATTCCCGGGATGAGGACGCGGGCTTCTGCGCTGGGCCAGTCTGTAAACACCAGGTCGGGCTTCCAGGGTGAAAATCGCAGCACCAGGTCGCGGCCCGTGGGGCTGTCTTCGATCGCGAGCCGAAAGAAATGCCGCCCGCCGACGTTGGCCCGGGCGGGGNNGGCGGGCAGAATGCCCACCCAGGTCAGGCTGTCGGAAGTGGCCACAAATGGAATGATGGTTTTGCCGGTGGCGCCGGGCGCATCCAGTGTCGAGGCGGAGACGCGGGTCAGGGTTTGTTGCAAAAAGGTGCGCGCCACGCGGATTTCGTCGAGCCGCTCCAGCCGCTGGTCAATCCTGGTCTCGGTCTGTGCCATGCTGCGCAGGGCGGAGACCAGTCCGAGCATGACGATGGACAGCAGCACCATGACCACGAGCAGTTCGAGCAGGGTAAATCCCCTCTGCCGATTGAATGGCTGCACTGCGCTTGCCATGATGGGGGGGTGGGGCGGGGTCACCGGATCACCTCGCCTGGCGGTGGTTTGCGTTGGGGCAGCAGGGTGACCAGGTCAAGTTGCCCGGGGCGCGAGCCGGCGGTCCAGTGGATGGCGAGCCGAATTTCGTGCAAGGGCACGGCCTGCGGGGTGTTGATGCCGCTGTTATAGGGGCTGCTGCGCACTTGCCATTTGAATCCCGCCGTTTCGCCGTCTTCGTTCCAGCCCTCGGCGAGCAAACTGCTGTGGCTCGACAATAGCGACTCGGCCAGCCAGGCTGCTTGCTGGGCCTGGGCCGCGTCGGTCACATTGCGCGCACTGCCACCGGCCACCCGGTATATCAAACCCAGTGACATGGCCATGATGGCGAAGGCGACCAGCATCTCCAACAACGAAAAGCCGCGCTGGCGCTGGTGTTTGGGCGGCATGGCGGACGGTTTCATGGGGTGCGCGGCTGCTGCGTGATTTGCCCTAATAGCCAGTCAACGCGTATGCGCACGCCGGCACCCGATGGCCTGACCAGTTCTATGGTTCCGCCGGAGGAGCCGCCATCTGGCATAAACGCAATGGTCGCTTGCGGGTTGTTGTCTGGCAACGCATCGCTGCCAATCGTGGCTTTGACTTCCAGTGAGGTTGGCAGTGTCTTGAATGGCTGACCCTCAATGCCAAACTGTCGATCGGACAGATTGACACGGAAGAGCACGACCTGGCCATAGGCCAATGCCTGCTGTCGCGCCTGGCGCAGGTCCACCACCATGGCGCGCACGGTGTCACGGTATTGACTGACTTCACGCAAGCGATCGTATGCGCTGGGAACCACCGCGACCAGCAGCGTTCCGATGGCTAGCACCACCAGCAACTCGATCAGCGTGAAACCCCGTCGTGGCAGGTTGACCGGGCTGCGGTTGTTTGGCCTGTCAGGGCTGGTTGCGGATGTCGGCGTTTTCACCATCGCCGCCCGGTGCGCCATCAGCGCCCAAGGTCAGAATTTCAACGCCGCCGTCGGGTGTCGGGCTGGTGTATTTATAAGGCTTGCTCCAGGGGTCGGTGGGCACTCCGCCTTTGATGTAGGGGCCGTTCCATCCGTTGACAGAGCCGGGCTTGGTGACCAATGCGTTAAGGCCTTCTTCGGTGGTAGGGAATCGTCCGACGTCGAGTTTGAAAATTTCGAGGGATTTTTCAAGGTCGGTGATTTGCAGGGCGGCGGTTTTGGATTTGGCGCCTCCGAGCAGATGCATCACGCGCGGGCCTACCAAGCCTGCCAGCAGTGTGAGGATGACAAGGACGACCAGCAATTCGATGAGGGTGAAGCCCTTGTTTTGACGCCTTGCGGGCGACATTTTGAGGTAATTTGGATGCATGAGCGATCACAAGTGTTTAAGGAAAAATTATAGGGCAGTTCTAAAAATCCAGTGCCCGGAGGGACGGCTCCGCAATTTCAGACCTTGGTATAGCGCCGACGCAGTCTTAGGAAGGGGCGTTCGACAAAGCGCATGCTGAGATAACCGATTGGAATCATCGCAATGAAGGCCAGCAATGAAACTGGCAGCGCCACATAGAAATTGGAGAGATCCAGCACGTTCGCATGAATCCATTGCGCAACGGTAAAGACGAAGTAAAAGTGCAGTAAATATATCGAGTAGGAGTATTCGCCGAGGGTGGCGAACAGGTTTGACAGCGGCCCGTCCTGGTGCAAAAACGACCCGTCATACCAGGCGATCAGGGCGGAAAACGCCAGTCCTTCGAGGGTTGGAAGCACGATCCACAGTCTCGAAGGAGAGGGGTAGAAAGGCCGTAGATAAAATCCTCCGCTTCTGTCGAACCACCGGTACAGCGTGATGAAAGCTGTGGCAATACCCGCGGCCCGGGCATGCCGGCCAATCAGGTGGGCGCGGCCGTGAAAGGCAAGGATTCCAAGTACGAACTGGTCAAATCGGCCGAAAATCGTCGAGTAGGCAAGGCTCTGCACTTCGCCCGTCCATGCGTGGTAGCCGGTCCGAAACAGGATGGCAACCGCCAGCAACAGCCAAAGCCCTTGGTACCCCAGCGCCGCAGGAGGAACAGCAGCAGCGGCATCAGCCTGAGCGCACGGTTCCAGAAAAAAAGGTGGTAGACAACGCGCTTCCCATCCAGCAGCTTTGCAAACAGGTAACCGCTCAATGTCATAAACAAGGCAACGCCGACATGTCCTTCGTCGAACAGGACCAGCGGACCCCAGACCGGGGTACCTTCGAACGGGACGGGTGAGCCGTGCAGCCCGTGCAGGAAGTGCCAGACAAAAACCAGCATCGCTGCGATGGCTCGGACGTGATCGAGTGCTACATAGTGCTCGCCGGAGGTCGCTTTCATCTCGTACTTGTTGAGACAAGTCCCTATACCGCCAGGTCGTTAACCGAGAGGATACCCAGCATGATGGAGACGATGATGGAGGCGATGAGCAGGCCGAGGACCAGGATGAGCGCGGGTTCAAGCAGGGTCAGGCCGCGTTTGATGCCGATTTCCACGTCGCGGTTGAAGATGCGGGCGAGCTCCAGCAGCATGGGGCCCATGCGGCCGGTCTCCTCGCCGACTTTGATGAGGTTGACGGCCAGGGGCTCGAAGATGCCGCTGGCCTGCAGGGCATCGACCATTTTGCCGCCGCTTTTGACTTTTGGAATGACCCCTTCCAGAGCCTGGCGCAGGTTGACATTGCCAACCGTCTGAGTGGCAATGTGCAGGGCCGAAAGCAGCGGCACGCCGTTGCCAAGGAGGGTGCCCAGTGAGCGCGCGAAAAGTGTCAGGTCGTATTTGAGCATCAGCGTGCCCAGCAGGGGCACGCGCAGTGCGCGGGCTTGCCACCACTGACGCCCGGAGGGCGAGCGCCACCACAGGCGCAGCACCCAGAACAGCAGCATCAGGCCGAGTCCGATGATGAGGCCATAGTCGGTGAAGGCGTGTCCAATGGCCATGATGATCCGGGTGGGGGTGGGCAGCGCGTCGCCCATGCCTTTGAAGAGGGATTCGAACTGGGGCACGACAAAGCCCAGCATGGCGATGACCGAGAGCACCGCCACACCGAGCAGGATGGCGGGGTAAATGGTGGCGGAGACGACGCTTTCGCGCAGCGCCCGCAGGCGCTCCAGGTGCTCGTTCAGGCGTTCGAGCACGGCGCTAAGCTGGCCGCCGGCTTCGCCGGAGCGGACCATGTTGATGTAGAAGTCACCAAACTGCTGGGGATGGCGCGTGAGGGCGCGGCTCAGGGGGACGCCGCTTTTGACGTCGTCGAGGATGGTCTGGGTCATGCTGGCCATGGCGGGTTTGGCATTCATGCCGATGAGCACCCGCAGGGCGTTGTCAAGTGGCAGGCCAGCCCTGAGCATGATGGAGAGTTCGCTGGTCATGACCAGGATATCGGCCTGGGTGATGGACTTGGAGTTAAACCGGCCGACCCGCCGGGAGGGACTGGGTGCCTGAGTGGTTGCCAGCGGGGCAAGGCCGCCAGCACTGGCGCCACTGCTGGCGCTCGCCTCAACCACTTGCAGCGGGGTCAGGTGTTGGGCGCGCAGCTGGTGCATGGCCTGAGCGAGACTGGCGGCCTGCAGGCGGCCTTCAAGGATTTGGGCGTCGGCTTGGGCGGCTTTCCAGAGGAAGTCAGGCATCGGTGTTGTCCTGGGTCACGCGCAGCAGCTCGTCCAGGCTGGTGATGCCGGCGGCGACTTTGCGCAAGCCGTCTTCGTACAGCGTGTGCATGCCGGCGGCGGTGGCTTTGGTGTGCAGGGATGAGGCGTCGAGTCCGTCGAGGATGCCGTGGCGCATGCTGTCATCGATGACGAGCAGTTCGTGGATGCCGCAGCGCCCGGCGTAGCCGGACTGGCGGCAGTGCTCGCAGCCGACTGCCTTGTAGAGGTGGGGCGGGCTCAGGCCCATGCGCTGCAGCCCGCTGCTGAGCACCACGCTGGGGCTGGGTTCGTAGGGTTGTTTGCAGTGCTCGCACAGGCGGCGTACCAGACGCTGGGACAGCACGCCATTGACGGAGGAGGTGATGAGGTAGGGCTCGACGCCCATGTCTTGCAGGCGCACGATGGCGCCAGCGGCGGTGTTGGTGTGCAAGGTTGACAGCACGAGGTGCCCTGTCAGCGCTGACTGGACGGCAATTTGGGCGGTTTCGCCATCGCGCATTTCACCGATCATGATGATGTCGGGGTCCTGTCGCAGGATGGAGCGCAGGGCGCTGGCAAAGGTGAGCCCGATTTGCTGGTGCACCTGGATCTGGTTGATGCCTTCGAGCTGGTACTCGACCGGCTCTTCGACGGTGATTATTTTGTACGCACTGGCGTCCAGCTTGGACAGCGCGGTGTAGAGCGTGGTGGTTTTGCCCGAGCCGGTGGGGCCGGTGATGAGCAGGATGCCGTGGGGTCGGGCCAGCAGCTGGTTGAAGTGTTCCAGGTTGTCGGGTGCAAAGCCCATGGCCTCAAGGCTGTAGCGCACGCTGGAGCGGTCCAGCACGCGCATGACAACGCTTTCGCCGTGCACGGTGGGGATGGTGGAGACGCGCAGGTCAAGCTCGCGGCCCTTGACGCGGGTTTTGATGCGCCCGTCCTGGGGCAGGCGCCGCTCCGCAATGTCGAGGTGGGCCATCAGTTTGACGCGCGAGTTAACGGCGGCGCTGAGCTGGGGCGAGACGATTTCAGAGGTGTAGATGACGCCGTCCACCCGGTAGCGCACATGCAGGCCGTCGTCGAAGGGTTCCAGGTGGATGTCGGAGGCGCGTAGATCGGTCACGCGGCCAATGATCTGGTTGACCATGCGAATCACGGGCGCTTCGCTGGCGAGGTCTTTGAGGTGTTCGACAAAATCGCCGGCGTCAAGCTCGAAACCGGGCGCTTCATCGGCCTCGACCTCTTCGTCGTTTGACGCCAGGGCCTTGTCAATATCGGATTCAAGGGCAACGCAGGGATGAATGGTCAAGCCGGTGGCCAGTTCAAGGGCTTTGAGGATGAAGGCATCGTCGGGCACGGCCATGGCCACGGTGAGACTGGTTTCGTCCAGGCGCAGCGGGTATACGTGGTGGGTGCGCAGAAAGTCGCTCTGCAAGCCCTCGACGTCGGGTGCCAGGGCGGGAAAATCGTCCACCGAAACAAAGGGCAGCCCCAGCAGCTGGGCCTCCGCCTGGGCGACGTCGGCTTCGGACACCAGGCCCAGGTTGACCAGCACCGGCCCCAGAACGCCGCCGGTTTCTTCCCGGGCCGAGGCCGCGCGGTCCAGGTCGCGCGCGGAGAGCTTGCCCATGCTGACCAGCAGTTCGCCGAGACGGGCCAGTTTTTCTTCAGGGTTTGCCGAGCTTGACAATGCGTCTGGGGCAGCGATCATGGATGGAAAAGCCTATTTGTATCAATTACCTGCTATGGTAATGGCAAATGGCCGCAGGGCTTTGTCAAGTCTCCGATGGGCGGCTTTCGCTGCGCCGGGCGTGACCGAAATCAAGACCGTGGATGCCCGCGTCAAAGGGATTGGCGCGGCCGGCGTCGATCCCTGCGGTTTGTCTTGGTAACATGCATGGGTCAGCCCATCTGCGGGGCGCTTATGGCAGCGCCATGAGAATCTGCCCCAATTTGGCGTTCTCGCCGACTGATTAAGATTACCCCCATGAGCACATCCCTCCAAGACCTCTTCACCCACAACCGTGCCTGGGCCGCGCAAATGGAGGCTGAGCGACCGGGCTTTTTTACCCGTCTGGTCAAGCAGCAAAAACCCCGCTACATGTGGATCGGCTGCTCCGACAGCCGCGTGCCCGCCAACCAGATTACCGGGTTGGAGCCGGGCGAGATTTTTGTGCACCGCAACGTCGCCAACGTCGTGGTGCACTCAGACCTCAATGCCTTGTCGGCCATCCAGTTTGCGGTGGAGCGGCTCAAGGTGCGTGACATCATGGTCGTGGGCCACTACGGCTGCTCAGGCGTGCACGCTGCGCTGGAAGCTGCCCGGATTGGTCTGGCCGACAACTGGATACGCCATGTTCAGGACGTGCGCCACCGGCACCGCCAGTTGCTCGAAAGCTTGCCCGAAAAGATGCGCGCCAACGCCCTGTGCGACATCAACGTGATCGAACAGGTGGTGAACGTGTCGGTCAGCACCGTGATGGTGGACGCCTGGGCACGCGGCCAGAAAGTCGCCGTGCACGGCTGGGCCTTTGGTGTGCATGACGGCCTGCTGCAAGATCTGCAAATGACCGTTTCCAGCCCTGACCAGCTGGATGGCTTGTACCGCAAGGCCATAGATCGTGTCCGGGATGTCTGGAAGGCGCCCCGGCAAAAGGATTAAGCATGTTTCCGCAGCGCCTCGACTCGACTGTTGCCTATGACATCGCCAAGGCGATGAGGGACGGCTTTAACCGCCATTACAAGCTGTTTCGCACCGAGTCGGCGCGCGCCAAGCACCGCTTTGAAACCGCCGACTGGCACGGCCAGCAGCGCGCCCAGCGCGAGCGCATCGAGTTTTACGATCTGCGGGTGCGGGAAGCATCAACCCGGCTGGAGCGCGAATTCAAGGCGGGCGAGCAACCCATGGAGGTTTGGCATCAGGTCAAGCTGCATTACATCGGCCTGCTGATTGACCACCACCAGCCCGAGCTGGCCGAGAGTTTTTTCAATTCGGTCACGACCAAAATCCTGCATCGCAGCTATTTTCAGAACGACTTTATTTTTGTGCGACCAGCCGTCAGCACCGAGTACATCGAAAACAGCGAACCCACCGCGCGTCCGACCTACCGGGCGTACTACCCGACTCACGGCACCATGCGCGAAAGCGTGGTCGGGCTGCTGCAGGATTTTGATTTGCGCCTGGCGTTCGAGGACCTGGAGCGCGATGCCGGTTACGTGGTGCAGGCCATGAAGGCGCAGTTGGGCGAGGTCAAGCTGCGCGCGAATTTCCAGATTCAGGTGCTGTCGAGTCTTTTTTTTCGCAACAAGGGTGCTTACGTGGTGGGCAAAATCATCAACGGTTTCAGCGAGCTGCCATTTTCCCTGCCGGTGCTGCATGGCGCCAGCGGCAAGCTGGTGATAGACGCCGCGCTGTTTGGCGAGGATGACCTGCTGATTCTGTTCAGCTTTGCGCGCGCCTATTTCATGGTTGACATGGGCATTCCGTCAGCCTATGTGCAGTTTTTGCGCAGCATGATGCCACGCATGCCGCGTGCCGAAATCTACAATGCGCTGGGCCTGGCCAAGCAGGGCAAGACACTTTTTTACCGTGATTTTCTGTACCACCTGCGGCACTCCACCGACAAGTTTCGCATCGCGCCCGGCATCAAGGGCATGGTGATGCTGGTGTTTGACCTGCCCTCGTTTCCTTATGTGTTCAAGGTCATCAAGGATTACTACCCGCCGCAAAAAGACACCACGCGCGAGCAGATCAAGGGCAAATACCTGCTGGTCAAGCAGCACGACCGGGTTGGCCGCATGGCTGACACGCAGGAGTACACCCTGGTGGCGTTTCCGCGTGATCGCTTTGACGTCGAGTTGATTGCCGAGATTGAAAAATTCGCGCCCAGCCAGCTTGAAATCAGCGACCGCGATGGCGACGGTCATATGGAAGTCATCATCAAGCATGTGTACATCGAGCGGCGAATGATTCCCCTGAATATTTACCTGCAGGAAGCGTTTGATGCCGGCGTTGACGAGCCCGCCGCGAAAGACCAGATTGAGCGCGCCGTGATCGAGTACGGCAACGCCATCAAGGACCTGGTGGCGGCCAATATCTTTCCGGGCGACATGCTCTGGAAAAATTTTGGCATCACGCGTCACGGCAAGGTGGTTTTTTACGACTACGACGAAATCGAATACGTCACCGACTGCAAGTTCCGCAAAGTGCCGACGCCGCACAATGCAGAAGAAGAAATGAGCGGCGAGGTCTGGTATTCGGTTGGGCCCAAGGACATCTTTCCTGAAACCTTCGAGCCCTTCCTGCTGGGCAACCCGGCGGTGCGTGAAGTCTTCATGAAGCACCACGCCGATCTGCTTGATGCGGCCTTCTGGCAGAGTCATCAGGAGCGTATTCGGGCGGGCCATGTGTACGATGTATTCCCGTATGAACAAAGCAAGCGCTTTGTGGTCATGCACGGTGAGGAGCATGCCGGATGAGCGAGCCCGCCTGGTCTCG
Organism: Polaromonas sp. UBA5171; assembly: GCA_002413395.1. Classification (GTDB taxonomy): domain Bacteria; phylum Pseudomonadota; class Gammaproteobacteria; order Burkholderiales; family Burkholderiaceae_C; genus Polaromonas. Next base: position 11,890 of record DHWX01000040.1, read on the forward strand.
CAAAGCCGTGCTTTCGGTCAGCGTCACTTTTTAATTTTGTTTCCATTTTTCAAGGAGTAAATCATGTCTGATTCAATCGTTATTCTCGGTGCCGCCCGTACGCCCATGGGCGCTTTTCAGGGCGACTTTTCCAGTGTGTCCGCCAATGACCTGGGCGGCGCGGCGATCAAGGCCGCCGTTGAGCGTTCAGGTGTTGCGCCTTCTACCGTGGACGAGGTGCTGTTTGGCAATTGCCTGATGGCCGGCCAGGGCCAGGCACCGGCCCGGCAAGCCGGTTTCAAGGGCGGTCTGCCGGCCAGTGTCGGCGCCGTGACCCTCTCCAAGATGTGTGGTTCGGCCATGGAAGCCACGCTGCTGGCACATGACCAGTTGCTGGTGGGTAGCCGCGATGTGATGGTGTCGGGCGGCATGGAAAGCATGACCAACGCGCCCTACCTGTTGCCCAAGGCCCGTGGCGGTTACCGCATTGGCCATGACCGAATTTTTGACCACATGATGCTCGATGGTCTGGAAGACGCTTACGAGCCAGGGCGCGCCATGGGCACGTTTGGCGAACAGTGCGCCGAGAAATACCATTTCACCCGCGAGGCGCAGGACGCCTTTGCCATCGCCAGTGTGCAGCGCGCCAAGGCGGCCACCGAATCGGGCGCCTTCAAGGCCGAGATCACGCCGGTCACCGTGAAAGGCCGTGCCGGTGAAACCGTGATTTCCATCGACGAAGGCCCGGGCAAGGTCAAGCTCGACAAGGTTGCGACACTCAAGCCCGCCTTCAAGAAGGACGGCACCATCACGGCGGCGTCCAGTTCGTCCATCAGCGACGGCGCTGCCGCGCTGGTGCTGGCCCGCGCCGCCACCGCCAAGACGCTGGGTGCCACGCCGCTGGCCCGCATCGTCGGCCATGCCACGTTCGCCCAGGCACCCGAATGGTTCACTACCGCGCCGGTGGGAGCGGTGCAAAAACTGCTGAAGAAAATCGGCTGGGCCATGGGCGACGTGGACTTGTGGGAAATCAACGAAGCCTTTGCCGTGGTTCCCATGGCCGCCATGAAGGAGCTCGGCATCAGCCATGACCGTCTGAACGTGAACGGCGGCGCCTGCGCGCTCGGCCACCCGATTGGTGCCAGCGGTGCGCGCATCATCGTCACGCTGCTCTACGCGCTGAAGGCCCGCGGCCTCAAAAAAGGCGTTGCCACGCTGTGCATCGGCGGCGGCGAGGCCACCGCAATTGCCATTGAAGTGTTGTAAATAGCAGAGCTATCTGCGCAGGTATATCAAAGGCTGGAGGCCAATTTGATCCTCAATCAGGAACAGGAACAGATTCGCGATGCGGTGCGCGCCTTTGCGCAGCAAGAGCTCTGGCCCCATGCCGCGCGCTGGGACCAGGAGCACTATTTTCCGATAGAGGCGCACCAGGGCTTGGCGGCGCTGGGGGCCTACGGCATTTGCGTGCCCGAGGAATATGGCGGCGCCAACCTTGACTACCTGACGCTGGCGCTGGTGCTGGAGGAAATCGCCGCAGGCGACGGCGGCACCAGCACGGCGATCAGCGTGACCAATTGCCCGGTCAACGCCATCCTGATGCGCTACGGCAGCGCGGCGCAAAAAAAGCAGTGGCTCACACCCTTGGCGCAGGGCCACATGCTGGGTGTGTTTTGCCTGACCGAGCCGCACACTGGCAGCGATGCCTCGGCCCTGCGGACCACGGCGGCGAAGGACGGCGACGGTTACGTGATCAACGGCGTCAAGCAGTTCATCACCAGCGGCAAGAATGGCCACGCCGCCATCGTCATTGCCGTCACCGACAAGGGCGCCGGCAAGAAGGGCATGAGCGCCTTTATCGTGCCGACGAACGAGCCCGGCTATGTGGTGGCGCGGCTCGAAGACAAGCTTGGCCAGCATTCGAGCGACACCGCGCAGATCAATTTTGACAACTGCCGCGTCCCGGCCGAAAACCTGATTGGTGCCGAGGGCGAAGGCTACCGCATCGCGCTGTCGGCCCTGGAAGGCGGGCGCATCGGCATTGCCGCGCAAAGCGTGGGCATGGCGCGCAGCGCATTTGAGGTGGCGCTGGGCTACGCCAGGGAGCGCGAGAGCTTCGGCACGGCCATCTTCAATCACCAGGCGGTCGGTTTCCGGCTGGCCGAATGCGCGACAAAGCTTGAAGCGGCGCGGCAACTCATCTGGCACGCCGCCAGCCTGCGCGATGCTGGCCGGCCGTGCCTCAAGGAAGCCGCCATGGCCAAGCTGTTTGCCAGCGAAATCGCCGAGCAGGTGTGCAGCGCCGCGATCCAGACACTGGGCGGCTACGGCTATGTCAGCGACTTCCCGGTCGAGCGCATCTACCGCGATGTGCGCGTGTGCCAGATCTATGAAGGCACGTCCGACGTGCAGAAGATCATTATTCAAAGGGCACTCTCCTGAGATATTGCGGGACCGACCGTAGCGACACGAAGTGCGCCAGCTCTGTCCCCAGCTGATCAGGGGGGTGCCTGCGCTATGCGTCTGAATGCGTGCCCTGCAAATCCAGCACGATGGCGCGCGTGTCGCCATCTTCCTGTTGCGCGGCGCCCCTGAAACCCAGCAGCCGGGCCAGCTCCAGCATCCTGCGGTTTTTGTTGAGCACCGTGGCCACCAGTTGCTGGGTGCCGTTGGCGCGCAGGTAGCTGATCAGCTTGTCCATGAGCAGTTTTCCCAGACCGCCGCCCTTGAGTTCCGAGCGGATGATGATGCCGAACTCGGCGCTGATGTTGTCAGGGTCGGCCATGGCGCGCACCACCCCCTGCGTTTGCGGCAGGCCGTCGGGCCCCGACGCAATCGCAATAAAGGCCATCTCGCGCGTGTAGTCGATCTGCATCAGGCGCGCCAGTTCGCTGCGTTCCATGGAGCGGCGGCTGTAAAACACCCGCATGCGGATGTCCTCGGGATCCAGGTGCGACAAGAACTCGGCGTGCAGCGCCTCGTCCTCGGGCCGGATCGGCCGCAGTTCCAGTGGGTGGCCCTGCCACTCAATGAGCTCGGCCAGTTCTGCCGGATAAGGCCGGATGGCAAAGTTCAGCGCCCCCGCCGGGGCCTTGGCGCTCAGGCGGATGCGTGCGTCCAGGGCAATCGCACCTTCGTGGTTGACCAGCAGCGGGTTGATGTCGAGCTCGGCCAGCTCGGGCACATCGGCCAACAGTTGCGAAACCGCCAGCAGCACCGAGTCGATGGCCCCTGCGTCGGCGGCGGGCGTGTCGCGCCAGCCCTTGAGCAGCTTTGAAATGCGCGTGCGCGAGACCAGCGCGCGCGCCAGCGGCACACTCAGGGGCGGCAGCGCCACGGCCCGGTCGGCCATCACTTCCACCGCAGTGCCGCCCTGACCAAATAAAATGATGGGGCCGAAAACCCGGTCTATGGTGGCCCCCACAATCAGCTCCTGCACATGCTGGCGCCGCACCATGGCCTGTACCGTGAAGCCGTCCACCACCGCGTCGGGTCGCAAGGCCGTGACGCGCGCCAGCATCACACGCGCCGCCTCGCGCACCTGATCGGCGCTGTCAAGATTGAGCGCCACGCCACCGACGTCGGATTTGTGCGAAATCTGCTCCGACAGAATTTTGAGCACCACCGGAAAACCGATGCGCAAGGCCTCCGCCACCGCCAGCTCCGCATCGGGTGTTACGGTCCGTGTGGCGACCGCGGGAATGTGGTAGGCCTGCAGCACCGCCTTGGCCTGCGGCTCGGTCAGCATTTCGCGGCCGCTGGCCAGCGCCTCGCGCACAATCGCCTGCACGGCGGCAAGGTCGGGAGCAAGCTGCGCGGCTTGCGCGGGCGGCGCCTCCATCAGCTCGGTCTGGTTGCGCGCGTAGGCCTGCAGCATGGCCAGCGCGCGCACGGCTTCCTCGGGTGTCTCAAAGCCCGCAATCCCCGCCTGCGTGAACAGGTGCCGCGCTTCCTCAATGGCATGGCCGCCCAGCCAGCAGCTCATCAGGCGCGGCGCCGGGCTCTTCGTGGGCCGGGCCACCGGCACCAGCGCACGGGCAATTTCCGCGCTGGGAACGATGGCGGTGGGCGCGTGAATCAGCAGGATGGTGCCAGACGCAGCGTCCTCAGCCAGAATTTTCAGCGCCTGCACATAACGCTCAACCGGCGCGTCACCGATGATGTCCACCGGGTTGCCGTGCGACCAGTTGGCCGGCAGCACCGCATCGAGCTGGCCCTGGGTCTGCGGCGACAGCGCAGCCAGCGCCACGCCCGCTCGTTCCGCGGCGTCGGCGGCCATCACGCCAGCCCCGCCGCCGTTGGTCAGGATGGTCAGCGTGGCGCTGGACGTAGCCCGGCAGCGCGTGAGTGTTTCAGCCGCCAGGAACAGCTCCTGCAGGGTGTTGACGCGCAGCATGCCGGCGCGGGCGATCGCCGCTTCGTACACGTCGTCCGATCCGGCCAGTGCTCCGGTGTGCGAGGCCGCCGCCTTTTGCCCCTGCGCCGAGCGCCCCGCCTTGACCACGATCACCGGCTTGTTGCGCGCCGCCGCACGCGCGGCGGACATGAACTTGCGCGGCGACTCGATCGACTCGATATACAGCAGGATGGCGCGCGTGCGCGCGTCGGTGGCCAGGTAATCGAGCAGGTCGCCAAAATCGATATCGGCATGCTCGCCGAGCGAGACAAAGTGCGAAAACCCGATGCTCTGTGCATCGGCCCAGTCCAGCATGGCCGTGACCAGCGCACCCGACTGCGACACAAACGCCAGCTCGCCAGGCTGCGCATTGATATTGGCAAAACTGGCGTTCAGCCCCGCATGGGGCGACAGCAGGCCGATGCAATTGGGCCCGAGCAGCCGCAGCAAATGCGGCTTCGCGGCGTCCAGTGTGGCCTGTTTTTGCGCCGCGTCGAGCCCCGCCGTCAGGATGATTGCCGCGCGGGTGCCGCGCTCGGCCAGCTCACGCACGAGGTCCGGCACGCTGGCGGGAGGTGTGCAGATCACCGCCAGCTCGGGCGCACCAGGCAAGTCGGCCACGCGGGCGTAGGCGCGCTGGCCGTCGAGTTCGGTGTATTTGGGGTTGACCGGATAGACCGGGCCCTTGAAAGTGCCTTGCGACAGGTTGCGCCAGACGGTCGCCCCCACGCTGGCGGGGCGCTTTGAGGCCCCGAGCACCGCCACCGAGGCGGGATCGAACAGGGAATCGAGGTTGCGTACGCTCATGGGTGTTTTCCTGCAGTGGGTGCCGATGCCGCCATCTTAAGGGACAGGCTTTGCGGCCTGATGGTCTAAAGTGTCGCGGTGCGCGCGATCTTGCGACAATCCGGGCTGTTGCTGCCGCGCAGCTGATTTCAAACCCGAAGGAGACCCTTATGCCCATTACCAAAGGATTCCGCGAGCTCGTTGACGAGGCGATGGCGCAGATCAAGACCTATTCAGTGGCGGCGGTCTGGGCCAGGCTGGCTGACCCCGGCGTGCAGATCGTCGATATCCGCGACGTGCGCGAACTGGAACGCGAGGGCACGGTGCCGGGCGCCCTGCTTGCTCCGCGCGGCATGCTGGAGTTCTGGGTTGATCCCGCCTCGCCCTATTTCAAGCCGGTGTTTGGCGATGAGAGCCGGGAGTTCATCCTGTTTTGCGGCGCGGGCTGGCGCAGTGCGCTGGCCACCAAGGCGCTGGCCGACATGGGCATGACCAATGTGGCGCACATCGACGGCGGCTTTACCGAGTGGGTGAAGCAGGGCGCGCCGACCGAAACCCTGGAGGCGCACAAACAGGCCCAGGCGGCACGCCGCCAGCCCAAGGGCTGAGCCGCACATGGCACTTGCCCTGTGCCCTTGCGGACGGGTTGATGCGCGCGGCCGTCCGCTGGCCTGGGTGGCCTGCTGTGGCCGCTATCTGGATCACGATACCCCCGCCCCCGATGCCGAAAGCCTGATGCGTTCGCGCTACAGCGCCTTCGTGCGGGCGCGGCGCGACTACCTGCTGGCCACCTGGCATGCCAGCACGCGCCCGGCCGAGCTGGCGTTTGATGCCGGTGTGAAGTGGCTGGGGCTGGACCTGCGGCAGCATCGCCTGCTGGACCCGACCCATGCCGAAGTCGAGTTTGTGGCTCGGCAGAAAAGCCCGGGCAGCCCGGCCGTGCGACTGCACGAGCGCAGCCGCTTCGTGCACGAGGCCGGCCGTTGGTACTATGTGGACGGTGATATGCCGTAGCTGTGCATGCAATAGGCGTTCGGCCCCATATGACGGGAAGACCAAGTTATTGAATACGTAGCGTTGAAAGGGTTCGATGTTGAAGTTTGATGCAGTGTTGTTTGACTGTGATGGCGTGCTGGTGGACAGCGAGCCCATCACCAATGGTGTGCTGCGCGACATGCTGGAAGAGCTGGGCTGGAAGCTCACATCCGCCGAATGCATGCGCCTCTTCCTCGGCAAGGCGGTGAAGGATGAACGTGCCCTAATCGAAGCCCACACCGGCCAGCCGCTGACCGAAGACTGGCTGGTGCGCTTTCGCGAGCGGCGCAACCTGGGGCTGATGGAGGGCGTCAAGCCCATCCGCGGCGCGGTGGAGGCCGTGGTACGGATTCATGCGCTGTATCAAGGCCGCATTGCCTGCGCCTCCGGGGCTGACCGCTTCAAGGTGGAGCTGCAACTGGAAAAATGCGGGCTGCTGCCTTACTTCAATGAGCGGATTTTCACCGGGCATGAACTGCCGCGTTCCAAGCCGGCGCCGGATGTTTACCTGGCCGCTGCTGCGGCGCTAGGCGTGGACCCCAGGCGGTGCGCGGTGGTGGAGGATACGGTGACCGGTGTCACGGCGGGCGTGGCGGCGGGGGCGACAGTGTTTGGCTATAGCCCGCCGGAGGCTGGGCATGATGCACCGGCGGCGTTGAGAAGGACCGGGGCGGTCGGGGTTTTTGTGGCTATGGGCGAGTTGCTGGAAATGCTGAGCTGATGGCAAACCAATGTCCTTTTCGGCCTCAGCGGCCGTTGGTGCGGCACTGGCTGACCGTCGGTTTTCCCGTTCCATTCATGCCGGTAACGCATGGGCCGATTTTCGACTGGCCGCAACACCTGTGGTGCCCATAAACTAGACTCCTTTCCAAAACCGATTGCATTGCCGTTGAAAGGCTGCAACCTCGACTTCATTTTCAGGAGTTCCAATGTCCCTATCCCCCTCTGCTCTTTCAGCCATTCAGCAAGCAGGCGAAGCGCTCCATGCAGCCCGTCAGGCGGTCTCCGATGCGGTTCGGGTGAAAGCCGAACAGATGGTCGCCATGGTGGCAAGCCAGCCGTTCAGCTCCGAAAGTGACCGGGCCTACGCACAATTGCGCAGCGTGGCCCGCACGGCGCATGAACTGCAAGCCATGGAGGAGCAGCTTAAAACAATGTACCTGTCAGCGGCAGAAATGATGGCGTCTGAGATGCCTGTGCTGGTTGCCTTGTCTGACCGGGGCGGCCTTTCCCGCGCCCGCTATGCGGCAGAAAGCCATGAAGGAGCAGAGGACGCGATTGTGAAGCCTGCGCCGAAACGGCGACCGCGCAAGGCAACGGCCCGGCAAGATGCGACGCACCCACCACAGCGCTTGAGCCCCAACGATGAAAAAGTATTGCACTACCTGACACGGGTATTGGATCGCCGCAGCTGGAAGCCGATGACCCAGGGCGTCATTGCCCAGGGGGCAGGGATACCGCTCGGGTCTGTGGGCCTGGCTCTGCGCAGGGTGGTGGCAGCGGGTGCGTTGCGCGAGGGGAATAAAGGGAGTTATCGGCTGGCATAGAGCAGGCATCGTCATTGACGCATCACGGAAAAGCAGCACAGTGAGCCGCAGATCATCATGAATGCCGTGCGCAAGCCTGTCGTCGGATTGGCGCTGGGCAGCGGATCGGCGCGTAGCTGGGCCCATATTGGCGTATTGCGCGCGCTGGAGCAGGCGGCGATACCACCGGATCTGATCTGTGGCTCCTCCATTGGTGCGCTGGTGGGTGCAGCCTACGCGGTGGGAGAGCTGGACCGCTTCGAGCCATGGGTCCTGGGTTTGGGCCTCAAGGAAGTGGTTTCCTTCATGGACTTCTTCCGGCGCAATTTTGTCGACCGGCCCGTTGATGCTCTCGATCTTCCCTTTGCCGCAGTGGCCACGGCACTGCACTCGGGGGTTGAAGTCCGGCTGCGCAGCGGCTCGACAGCGGATGCCGTGCGCGCCTCGATTGCCTTGCCGAGGCTGTTCACGCCCGTGCAGCGCGATGGGCGCCTGCTGGTCGATGGTGGCCTCGTCAATCCCGTGCCAGTGTCGCTGGCGCGTGCCATGGGGGCCGACATTGTGATTGCGGTCGACCTGAACGCGGACATCCTGGGCCGGCATCTGCGCCAGGAGGCGCCGGCCCAGGATGAGGGTGCTGCGCACAGTGACTGGATGCGCAGGCTGCAGGAAAATTTTGCTTCCCTGTTGCCCGAGTCAGCAGCAGGCAAGCCGCGCCTGCCATCCATGCTGGACGTGGTCACCTCCAGCATCAACGTCATGCAGGTGCGCATCACTCGCAGCCGAATGGCCGGCGAGCCACCCGAGGCCGTGGTGGCGCCGCGGCTGGCGCATCTGGGATTGCTGGATTTCCACCGTGCACGGGAAACGATTGACGCGGGACAACGGGCGGCAGAGGCGAGCCTGCCCTTCTTGCGGGAGCTTGGGTTGGGAACCTGATCAGCCCTGAATCGGCGCGGGTAGTCAAAAGTCCACTGGCAGCAACAGCCTTTTGTATCGGTAGCCTCATGGATGCATCCTCGCCGCCGACTGGTTCGAGCAGCATTTGCAGCCGCGAGTGGTTGGAGCGTCAGTCCTTCAGCAGCGCGATCACTTCCTCGTCTTCCACTTGCGGGAAGTGGCGGTAGAACTGGCCTACCGCCTGGAAATAGGCTGGTGCTTGCAGGCACTGAACCTCGTCGGCCATGGGTCGAATCTTCTCCAACGCCTCTGGCGATGCAACGGGAATGGCGCAGACCAGCTTGGCCGGTTGATGCTGGCGCAGGCTGTGCAGCGCGGAAATCATGGTCGCCCCGGTGGCCAGCCCATCGTCCACCACAATGACGATGCGTCCAGCCGGGTCGATCGGAGGCCGAATCGGGGTGTATTGCTTACGACGTGAGTGGATCGTTGTCATTTGCGTGTGTTTTTCAGCGGCGATGTAATCCTGATCGGCGCCGACGGAGGCGGCGTAGGGTGCGATATAGGCCCAGCCGTTCTCAGCGACCGAGCCGATCGCCACCTCGGGTTGGTAGGGAGCGCGCAGCTTGCGCACCAACACCACGTCGAAGTCGCCGTCGAGTTGCCGGGCGATGGTCTTGCCCATGGGCACCGCGCCGCGGGGGATGGCCAGGACCAGCGGATGCTGGCCGCGGTAAGCCTTCAGTTGGGTGGCCAACTGGCGTGCAGCGTCGTTGCGGTCTTGAAACATGCTGGATCCTTGGGGTTTTGTCAGTCCACCCGTTCCGGTTTCAACAGATCGATCCTGAAATCGGGCTCATAGGGTGGTATATGGCACTCGATGATGTCCGAGGGCGCGATGTCCAGCCGGGCCCCCACCACATCGGCACGCACCGGCAGCCGTGTTACACCCCGGTCGACCAGGACCGCCACGCGGATTTCAGCCGGTTGCTTGCGCGCCAGATACTCCACCACCTTCAGGATCGAATGACCGGTGTACAGCACATCATCCACGACCAGCAAGGTGTAGCCGCTGAGGTCTAAAGCGGCATGTTGGGCTTGCTCGGTAAGCTGTGTTTCCGGGTGGAGCAGCGTGAGGTCGTCGGCGTAGCGCTTGACCAGAAGATCCAGTCGCAATGGCTGGGCCAGCCCGTATAGGCCCATCATGCGCTCGGTCAGGCGATCCGCCAAGGGCGCACCACGGCGCAGGATGCCGATCACGGCCACTTGGCGGCATCCCCGCAACAGCCCGGCCGCCTGGCGTGCCATCTCGTCAATGACAGCAGCCAGCTCCGTGGCGTCATACAGACAGGTTCGAGCTCCCGGTGGTGCAGTCATTTGAGCAATCGAGTCAATTGGGTCCGACTCGCGGGTTTGGTTAATCGATCTTCAAACGCTGGCGATTACTGGCGTGAAATTCTTGAAAAATCATGAACAGACTGTCACGGGTCGTCAGTGAACTCATGATCTTCCTCCAGATGTCAGTATTTTCGACCGTACCTTGAGTGGTCGGAAAATTGGTCGCATTTACTTCCAATCTCAATGTGGATTCTGGGTGGCAATGTTTTGGAAGTCAATGACGGGAACCGGGTCCATGGCCAACTTTTTTATGCCACGATCAGATCACGGTCATTCGGACCGCTTGCGGGTCAGGCGGGTTAAGAAAGCGGGCTGGTACATCATCAGGACGTTGTCGTAAGTGGCAGCGAAATTACTCACACAGGCAGCGTCAGTGAATTGGAGTATTCGGTCAAATGGAAGTATTGGAGTTTTCCAGAATGACGGTCACAGAACTTCAATTTCAACAAAGACCACCTCATGAGAGGATGAGTTGACGACATTGTGTTGAACCCCGACGGTACGCGCGTACGACTGACCGGCCACCAAAGACGCGGTCATTTGTCCCTCTGGCGTTTCAAGCAGAAGTTCACCGTTGGTTTGAGACACAACGACATAGTTGTGTCCATGAGTATGCCAACCAGTTTCGGCGCCAGGAGCAAATCGCCATTCAGTCACGACGACGTGCTCGTTCGACACCTGCACGGTGGGCACTGCCTGAGGGCGTTCGATCTTGTCTTTTGATGGATTTGAAAGAGTCATGGTGGGGATCACGGGTGGGTGGTAGCAGCCGACGGGACGCTATGTCAGTCACATGCCAAGGGTACAAGAATGTCAACTGGCCCGAATCGCGGCCAGTGATGCCGCCATGATGGCCAGGCCTTCATCGACGATGGCATCACTGACCGTCAGCGGCACCAGAATACGAACCACATTGCCATAAGTGCCGCAGGTCAGCAGGATCAGCCCGCGCCGGGTGGCCTCGGCTGCCAGTCGTTTGGCCATGTCAGCATCCGGTTGATGGATATCGCCGCCTTGGCACAACTCGATCGCCACCATGGCGCCAAGACCACGCACATCGGCAATGCAGCGGTGGCTGGCAGCCATTTGTTTCAGGCTGGCGGTCAGGCGCAGGCCAATCCACAAAAAAAACGGGAATGAAGTGCTTGGTCCCCGGCGTCACAGAGTACTTTTCCGGTCCGTGATGCCATGCGCTGCGAACACGGTGTCGTCGATGTAGAAGTTGCCGGTATTGACGTTGCTGTTGGTCAGGATCAGCCAAGCCGCATCCGACAAAATTTCCGGCTTGTGGCACAAGCCCATATCCACCCCCGGAATCATCTGCATCGGCGCCGTGGCGATGGCGGTGCGCGGCCACAGGCTGTTGACGCCGATGCCGTACTTTTTGAACTCGCCGGCATGGCCCAGCGTGCACAGGCTCATGCCGTATTTGGCCATGCTGTAGGCGGTGTGGTTCTGAAACCAGTGCGTCTGCATCGACAAGGGCGGCGACATGGTGAGCACCTGCGGGTTGCGCCCGGCGGTGGCTGATTTTTTCAACTCTGCCAGACAGGCCAGGGTGCACAAATACCAATCCCACCAGTACTTGACTGAGTGGTGAGTCCCTGTAACGAATCTTACCGGCAGGCCAACATCAGTGAAAATCGACTGCGCCGCGGTGTGTTTACCAGTGTGCAAGAACTGACCAGCGCCATTGATGACTATGTGGCTTACCACAACATCAACCCCAAGCCATTCATCTGCACCAAAAGCGCTCGCGACATTTTGCAGAAGGTCATCCGGGCAGACGAAAAATCAAGTTCTAAACAGAATGCAACACTACACTAACACTATACTGTATTTTCACTTAGTGAAATTACCCGATGCCTCCTCGCGTTTCCAATCCATCCCCGAAACCGAAGTCGACCCGGCGCCTGACGCAAGACACTGGCAGATTTACGCGCGAGACCGAAGGTAGCCAGTCGCTTGATCGCGGCTTGCATATTTTGCGCGCTTTCCGTGTCGGCACTTCAACCCTAACCAATGCCGAACTGGCGGAACGCACCCATCTGCCGCGGCCGACCGTCAGCCGGCTGACGCGCACCCTGGTCGACACCGGCTTTTTGTCGTACGACATGACCAACCATGCTTACTGCCTTTCGGCCATATTTCTCAGCCTGGCCGACGCCTTCCGGTCCGCGACGCCGATTCTCGACAAGGCCTTGCCGCTGATGGAAAAGCTGGCCAGGAATGAAGGTGTCAACGTCGGCCTCGCAATGCCCGATCGATTGAGCATGATCTATCTCGCTTCGCTACGCCTGAGTCGAGATGGAGTTTCGCGCACCAGGAAGGTTACGTCCGGTTCGCGCGTACCGATCGAGTTGACCTCGATCGGCCGGGCCTATCTGGCCGAGATGCCGAAGGCGACGCGCGAAGCCTCGATGAAGGAACTGGCGCAGAAGTATGGGCGCAACTGGTCGGCCTTGAAGAAGGAACTCGTGCAGGCGATGAACCAATACGCGCAGCATGGCTATTGCTATGCCGAGTGGCTGCCGAAATTGATGGGCCTCGGCACCGCTGTGATCGGACCGGATGATGTGCTTTACGGCGTCAACCTCAGCTTCGAAGTCGACGGCAAGAACGATGGGCAGCGCGTGCGTCACTATGCGCCGATGCTGTTGCGGCTGGCGGCATCGATAAAGGACGCTTGAGGTCGCGACGCTGGCTTTGCGACTGCGCGACAGGTATTGATTGATCGCTGCTGTCTGTCGACAGTTCCAGAACAGACTTTTTGAATAATTTCACTTATCGAAATTACGGTAAGTCCGATCGGGGTTTCGGTGTACATAATCACTTCACACCCGATTCGACTATTTGAAAGGCCAATCGAATGCAACAACAGCTTTGCTGGCGCAGGTACGCCGTTGGAGTCGCGGCATGAGCGGCACCGAAGACATCCGCATCGCACACGACGGGCACGTGGCCGTCATCGAGATGGTTCGCCCGCCGCATAATTTTGTCGATCCAGACTTCATGCGTCGCCTCGCTGACACTTTCGATTCCCTCGATGCCAATACCAATTGCCGCGCGGTGGTGCTCGCTTCCGGGGTCGACTCGTTCTGCGCCGGCGCTGATTTCAGCGGCGCCAGCGCCAGCACCGTGCGACGCGATCCTTCGCCGTTCTATGCGCAGGCGATGCGACTGTATAACGCGAAAAAGCCGCTGATCGCGGCGGTGCAGGGTCCGGCGATCGGCGCCGGCCTGGGGCTGGCGGTGCTGGCCGATTTCCGCATCGTTTGCAAGGAAGCGCGTTTCAGCGCCAACTTCACGCGCCTCGGGTTCCATCCGGGTTTCGGTCTAAGCCTGAGCCTGCCGCGCTTGATCGGCGAGCAGAAGGCTGCGCTGCTTTTCTATACCGGTCGCCGCATTGATGGCACCGAAGCGCTCTCGATCGGGTTGGCCGACGAACTGGTCGAAAAGGAACAGGTCCGCGAGCGCGCGCTTGCGCTGGCGCAAGAGATCGCCGGTTCGGCGCCGCTGGCGGTCGAGTCCACACGAGAAACGCTGCGCCTAGGATTGGCCGAGCGCGTGCGTCAAGCCAATCAGCGCGAACTCGCGGCCCAGCTTCAACAGTTCACAACTGCGGATTTCCGTGAAGGCGTCGCCGCCATGGCCGCGCGCCGCCAACCCGTCTTTCAACGCCGCTAGATATGAGCGACCAAGCCTCACCTACTGCGCGCTGCGCCGGTCCGCTGGACGGCATACGCGTGCTGGATCTCACTGCGGTCGTGCTGGGACCATTGGCGACGCAAGTGCTGGCCGACTATGGTGCCGACGTGATCAAGATTGAAGGTCCGGAAGGCGATTTAATGCGCGCCAACGGCGTTTCGCTGCATGAGGGGATGAGTTCAATCTTTCTCGCGCTGAATCGCAATAAGCGCTCGATCATGCTCGACCTGAAAACGCCGGAAGGCGCGCAAGCGCTGCGCAAGCTGATTCCGAGCGCCGACGTAATCGTGCACAACATGCGCGTCGCCGCGATCGAGCGGCTCGGGTTCGGCTATGAATCTGTGTCCAAGCTCAATCCGCGCATCGTGTATTGCGTTGCGACCGGCTTCGGCCAGGAAGGCCCGGACCGCGACAAGCCGGCTTTCGACGACATCATCCAGGCCGCCTGTGGGCTGGTCGGCGTCAGTTCAATCGGCCGCGAGGCGCCCGATTACATGCCGAGCCTGATCGCCGACAAGACCACCGGCCTAGCAGTCGTCAACGCGCTGCTCGCCGCGTTGCTGTACCGCGAACGCCATGGTGCCGGTCAATACGTCGAAGTACCGATGCTGGAAACCATGACCGCATTCCTGCTGGCGGAACACATGGGCGGAATGACTTTCCGTCCGTCCGATGTGCCGGCAGGCTATGCTCGACTGCTGGAAGGCGGGCGCAAGCCGGCGCGCACTAGCGACGGCTGGATAAGCATGCTGCCCTACACCAACAAGCACTGGCAATCCTTCTTTTGCGAGGCTGGCCGCGCCGACTTGGCCGACAAGTACAACATCAACAGCCGACACGAACGCAATGCCAATATTCGCGCTCTGTACCAGCATATGACCGAACTGACGCCGTGGCGCACTACGGCCGAATGGATGGAACTGTGCGCTAAGCTCGACATTCCCGCGACGCCGATCTACATGCTCGACGATTTGCCGCAACACCCGCACCTTAAATCGGTCGGGCTGTTCCAGGAAGCCGACCATCCGACCGAAGGTCCGATCCGCGAACTCCGGCCGACCGCCCGGTTCAGCCTTACGCCGGTATCGATCCGCAGCCATGCGCCGCTGCTTGGGCAGCATACGGACGAGGTATTGGCCGAAGCCGGAATCGTCGTCACTCAAGCGACCGCCGCGCCGACCGCGGATGCACCAAAGTGCTGACCGCCGTTACGAGCTCCGTTTCTGCGACGGCGCATGCTGAACCACTGCTCGACGTGCGCGAGATGAGCATCACGTTCGGTGGCATCGTCGCGCTCGACAAGGTTTCGATGCAAGTGGCGAACGGCGAAATCTGCGGCTTGATCGGGCCGAACGGTGCCGGCAAGACCACGTTGTTCAATTGCCTCAGCGGGCTATACCGGCCGACCGCCGGCGCGATTGCCTTCGGCGGCGAAGCGACGCTGTCCAAGCGCGAACATGACATGGCCGGCCTGGGCATCGGCCGCACCTTCCAGAACCTGGCGCTGTTCAAGACCATGACAGTACTGGAAAATATCATGGTCGGCAGCTACAGCCAGACGCACACCGGCTTCCTCAGCAATTTCCTGCGCTTGCCGTCGGTACGGCGCGAAGAAGCCGAGGTAGAGAAATCGGCTCGCGAGATCGCGCACTTCCTCCAGCTCGACAAATGGCTCGACATTTCTGCCGGCGACTTGCCGTTCGGAATCCAGAAACGCGTCGAATTCGGCCGCGCCTTGGCGGCCAAACCGCGCCTGCTGCTGCTGGACGAACCCGCCGCGGGTCTGAATCACGAAGAGCTGACCGGGCTGAAGCAATTGATCCTCGATGCCCGCGCCAACTTCGGCTTGACCGTGTTGTTGGTCGAGCACCACATGGACATGGTGATGAGCTTGTCGGATCACGTGGTCGCTTTGAATTTTGGACAGAAGATCGCCGATGGCACGCCGGGCGAAGTGCAGCGAAATCCGGAACTGATCCGCGCTTATCTCGGCGAGGAGGCTCCATGAGTGCGATGCTGGAAGTCGAGAACCTGACCGCTTCTTACGGCGCGGCGCGTGTGCTGCATGGGATCAGCTTCAAAGTGGAGGAAGGTTCGATCACGGTGCTGCTGGGCGCCAACGGTGCCGGCAAGACCACCACCTTGCGTGCGCTGACCGGAATGGTGCGCACCACGGGCTCAGTGCGCTTCCGCGGCGAGCTCGTTTCCGGCAAGAAGACCGAGACGATCGCGTCGCTCGGCATCGCGCACGTGCCGGACGGGCGCGGCACTTTCCTAGGCATGAGTACCGAGGAAAACCTGTGGCTTGGCGCTTACACGCGCAACGACCGGCAGGAAGTCGCGGCGGAGATCGCACGCGTCTACGAACTGTTCCCACAGCTTGGTCGGCGGAGCCATCAACAGGCCGGCACTTTGTCCGGCGGCGAGCAGCAAATGCTGGCGATATCGCGCGCGCTGATGATGAAACCTTCGCTGATGTTGCTTGACGAGCCATCGTTCGGGGTCGCGCCGCTGGTGGTCAAGGAAATCTTCGAGCTGCTGAAGATGCTCAACCGGGGATCGGGGCACGAGCTTGCTGCTGGTGGAGCAGAACGCGGCCATGTCGCTCGCGATGTCGCATCACGCGTATTTGCTGGAGACCGGACGCATCGTGATTTCCGGGCCCTCGGTCGAGATTCGCGAACACGATGCGGTTCGCAAGAGTTACTTGGGCTACTGAGGAACAAGATGGACGCATTCATCCACCAGGTTTTTGTCGGACTCGCCAACGGCAGCCTGTACGCAAGCTTGGCGCTGGCGCTGGTCATGATCTACCGCTCGACCGGCATGGTCAACTTCGCGCAAGGCGAGATGGCGATGGTGTCGACCTATGTTGCGCTGTCGCTGATCCATGCAGGCTTTTCGTATTGGACTGCGTTCTTCCTGACCGTGGTGCTGTCCTTCGCCGGCGGCATGGCGATCGAACGCATCGTGATCCGGCCAGTCAGTCACGCCTCGGAATTGTCGGTGGTGACAGTGTTCATCGGTTTGCTGCTGATTTTCAACAGCATTGCCGGCTGGATCTGGGGTTACTCGATCCAGCAGTTTCCGAGCCCGTTCAGCAAATTTTCATTCCTTGCCAACCCGTACCTCAGTCCGCACCAGGTCGGCGCAGTCGGCATGACCCTCTGCGTGTTGATCCTGTTGTACGTATTCTTCCGATTTACGAAGATGGGCTTGGCGATGCGCGGAACCACCGACAACGGCGTTTCGAGCCGGTTGGTCGGGATACCGGTCAGCCGCATGCTCGGAATCGGCTGGGGCTTGGCTGCCGCCATCGGCGCGGTGGTCGGGATGATGGTGGCGCCCAGTTTGTTCCTGGATCCAAACATGATGGTCGGGCTGCTGCTGTATGCATTCGCCGGCGCGCTGCTGGGCGGCATCAGTAATCCGCTCGGCGCGGTGGCCGGCGGCTTCATCGTCGGCGTGATCGAGGATTTGTTGGGCGTGTATATCGATAACGAGCTGCGATTCACCGCGGCCATGGTGCTGATCGTTTGCGTACTGCTGTTCAAACCTGCCGGCATTTGGGGCAAGCACACGGTGAAACGCGTATGACGGCGAAAGGCTGGAGCGAGAAATGCAAATGAACATACTGGCCATGCGCGCCGCGCGCAACCGAAAATCACTGTTGTTCCTGAGTGCGTTCGTGCTGGTGGCATTCGTGTTGCCCTTGCTGATCGCTCCATACCAGGTCTTCCAGTGGACCTTGATCGCCAGCTATGCGGTTGCCTTGCTAGGCTTGAATCTGTTGATGGGCTATAGCGAGCAGATCTCGCTCGGCCACGGCGCGTTTTACGCAATCGGCGCTTATGTCAGCGGCATCCTGATCGATCATTACGGGGTGCCTTACATCTGGACCATTCCCGCTGCCGCCGGGGTCGGCATGGCATTCGGTTTCCTGTTTGGATTGCCAACTGTGAAATTGGAAAACCTCTACCTCGCGCTGGCCACTTTTGGGCTTGCGGTGGCGGTGCCGCAATTGCTCAAGTACAAGGCGTTCGAGGATTGGACCGGCGGCGTTGAGGGCATCACGATTTCCAAACCCGAAGTGCCGTTCGGCTTGCCGATCACGCAAGACCAATGGCTGTATTACGTGTCGCTGGTGGTCGCGCTACTAATGTTCGCGTTGGCGCACAATCTTTTGCGCGGCCGTATCGGGCGCGCGATCGTGGCGGCGCGCGACCACCCGGTGGCGGCGTCCGCGATGGGCGTCAACGTCGTGGTCTTGAAGGCGCTGACCTTCGGCGTCAGCGCAATGTACGTGGCGGTGGCCGGCGCCCTGAGCACGATCACGGTGCAGTACGTGTCGCCGGATAGTTTCGCCATGTTTCTGTCGATCACCTTACTGGTCGGCGTCGTCGTCGGCGGACTTGGCACGCTCAGCGGCGCGCTGTTCGGCGCGGTACTGATCGGTTTTCTTCCCAACTTCGCCGAGCAAATATCGAAGTCGGCGCCCGGTGCCGTGTACGGCTTGCTGTTGATCGCCTTTTTGTTTGTCATGCCGAGCGGGATTGCTGGCGGACTGAAGATATTACTTTCACGCGTTTTCAAGACGGATTCGAAGCACAGTGCAATCCCTAACCAGGAGACGAAATGAAATCCACCCACCCACTTAACCAGGAGACGAAATGAAATCATCCCACCCACTCATGCTGCCTGCGCTCGTGCTAGGCCTGTCGTTGGTATCGACCGCGGCGTTGGCGCAAAAGAAGTACGACACCGGTGCCAGCGATACCGAAATCCTCGTTGGCAATACCGCGCCGTATAGCGGACCGGCTTCGGCCTATCAAATCATCGCGACCTCGATGGCTGCGTATTTCGACAAGGTCAACGCAGAAGGCGGCATCAACGGTCGCAAGATCAAATTTATCAGCCTGGATGACGGCTACAGCCCGCCGAAGACGGTGGAGCAAACGCGCAAGCTGGTCGAACAGGAAAAGGTGCTGTTCATGTCGGGCAGCATCGGGACCGGCCCGCAACTGGCAGTGCAAAAGTACATGAACTCAAATAAGGTCCCGCAATTGTTCGTCGGTTCCGGCCAGTCTCGTTTTTCGCAGCCTAAGCAATACCCGTGGTCGATGGGCTTCAATCCAAACTATGCGACCGAAGGCCTGGCTATCGGTCGCTACATCGCGACCACCAAGCCGGACGCCAAGATCGCCGTGATTGTGCCGTCCGACGACGCCGGCAAGGATTACATGCGTGGCTTCAAGGAAGGCGTGGCCAATAGCAAGAGAGCGCAAATCGTGGCCGAGGCGACTTATTCGACCACGGACGCGACCATCGATTCCCAGTTGACGGCATTCAAGGCGGCCGGCGCCGACACCTTCTTCAACGAGTGCACACCGAAATTCGCTGCGCAAGGCATCGCCAAGGCTTACGACATGGGCTGGAAACCGATGATGATTCTGCCGACGGTATCGAGCTCGATCGCCTCGGTGATCAAGCCTGCGGGGGTTGAAAAAGCTGTCGGCGTGGTCGCGCCGGCCTACTTGAAGGACCCGAGCTCCAAGGAGTGGGAGAACGACAAGGCGATGCAGGCTTGGCGCGTCTGGATGGCCAAGTACAACAGCAAGGTCAATCCGAACGATCCACTGGCGGTGCAGGGCTACGTGGTGGCCGAGCTGACGCTCGAAGTGATCAAGCGCGCAGGCGACAACCTGACGCGCGCAAACATCATGAAGCAGGCGAGCAGCCTGAAGGATTTGCAGTTGTCGCTGCTGCAGCCCGGCGTCCGGATCAACACCACACCGGACGATTACCGGATCATCCGCAAGTTCAGGTTCCAGCGCTTCGACGGCAGCTCGTGGCAATTGTTCGGGAGCCTGGTTGGCGACTGACGGCTGAATCGAAGAATGGCGCCGTCTGCCCGAACGTCGGCACCGAATGAGTGGCGGTCGAGTATTCGCGACTTGAGCTCATACCCGACGCCGAAACCCCGTTCCTTGATCGATGCATGGCGTCGCATGTGTCACTTTTTTTCTAAAAAGCCTTATGCAAAACTTTGCAATATTACCTTGTACACTGGATGCGAATTGCGAGGCATTGCGTACCGAGGTCCGCGCCTTTCTCGCAGAAACCATTTCCGACCGGCCGGCGCGCGACAGGGCGCAAAGCTGGTCCGGCAGCGATCCCGAATTCAGCCGCAAGTTGGGCGAGCGCGGCTGGATCGGCATGCGCTTGCCCAAGCAATACGGCGGCCACGAGCGTTCAGCGCTGGAACGCTACGTCGTGCTGGAAGAATTGCTTGCCGCCGGCGCGCCGGTCGGTGCGCACTGGGTAGCCGACCGCCAGAGCGGACCGCTGCTGCTGCGCTACGCGAGCGAAAGCATCAAGCAGGAACTGCTGCCGCGCATCGCGCGCGGTGAGCTGCGCTTTTGTATCGGCATGAGCGAGCCGGACTCGGGCTCCGACCTGGCATCGATCCGCAGCCGCGCCGAGCAGACCGATGAGGGTTGGACGATCAACGGCAGCAAGCTGTGGACCTCCGGCGCGCATTACGCACATTACATGATCGCGCTGCTGCGCACCGGGCATGGCCATGACAACAAACATGCCGGGTTGTCGCAATTTCTGATCGACATGAATACGTCGGGGATTTCGATCCGGCCGATCAAGAACTTGCTGGGCGAAGCGCATTTCAACGAAGTCGTGTTCGAGAACGCCAAGGTGCCGGCGCACTGCCTGATCGGCCAGCCGGGCGACGGCTGGGCCCAGGTCACCGCGGAATTGACGCTCGAACGCAGCGGCCCCGAGCGCTACCTGAGCAGCATTCAACTGATACTCGAAATGCTGGACGCCGCCGACCCTGATGATGCGCATCACGAGCAAGTGCTGGGCCGCGTGGTGGCCGACCTCGCGACGCTGCGCCAGATGTCCCTGGGCGTGGCCGGGATGCTCTCGCGCGGTGAGAATCCGGCACTCCTGGCGTCGATCGTCAAGGATCAGGGTGCTTTGCTGGAACAGCGCATTCCAGAAGTCGCGCACGACTTGTTCGGCGTCCAGGTCGGGCAGACCAATTCGACGCTGGCCGAAGTGATGTCATACACGGTGCAAGCCGCGCCATCATTTTCATTGCGTGGCGGGACGCGGGAAATTTTGCGCGGAATCATAGCGAAAGGATTGGAACTAAGATGAGTGATATCAAGGACATGATCGGCGAAAGCGTCAACCGAATGTTTTCGCAAACGGTCGACCGGCGCTTGCTGGATGCTGCCGAGTCGGGCGACTGGCAGCGGAGCTTGTGGGACATGGTCGAGGAAAGCGGCTACGGCGATGTGCTGGTGGGCGAAGGCACGGACGATCTGGAAGGTAAATGGGCGGATGCCTTTCCGGTGTTTCGAGCGCTCGGATTTTACCGAGTGCCACTGCCGCTAGCGGAAACTATCATCGCGCGCGGTTTGCTGGTGCGCGTCGGCTTGCCACCGTGCCCCGGGCCGCTGACCGTTATCCAGCAACAGACGGGCGACAAGCTGAACCTGCAAATAGTCGATGGCCGTCTGCTGCTGAACGGCAGCGCCGTCGCCGTGCCGTGGGCCGCCCATGCATCGAACGTGATCGTCGCTGGCAGCGTGGGTGACCAAAAGGTGATCGGCGTGATCCGCAGCGATGCGACGGGCGTGTCGCTACAGCCCGGCTTCAATATTGCCAAGGAACCGCGCGATGGCATGAGCTTCAATACCGCCGCCTGCCACGCGTTTGCCGTATGCGGCGATCGCTTGCCGAATGAGCCGGTGCTGCTTTACGGCGCGTTGGCGCGAGCCGCGATGATTGCCGGCGCGGCCGAGTCGGTATTGCGGGAATCGGTTCAATATGCGAATGACCGCGTGCAGTTTGGTCGTCCGATCGGGAAGTTTCAGGCGATCCAGCAATCGCTGGCGATACTGGCCGGCGAAGTGACGTCGGCCCAGACCGCGGTGCTCGCCGCCTGCGAATCGGCGGACGTGCACCCGCGCTGGTTCGACGTCGCGGTCGCGAAAGTGCGTAGCGGGCAAGCGGCCGGGCTGGCGGCGAACATCAGCCACCAAGTGCACGGCGCGATCGGCTTCACGTATGAGCATTCGCTGCACTACGCGACGCGTCGTATGTGGTCGTGGCGCGCCGAGTTCGGCGCCGATTCGGAGTGGGCCAGGCAATTGGGACGGCAGGCGATCCAATGTGGCAGTTCGGGCTTCTGGAGCGACCTGACGCAAGGAACCAGCGCGACCCGTTGACCGTCACGCACAAGGCGGACGCGATGTTCAAAGATGATTTGTTGCAGGGCAAGAAGGTCTTGATCACCGGCGGCGGTACCGGCTTGGGTGCCGCCATGGGCCGACGCTTCGTCGAGTTGGGTGCGCAATTGGTGATTTGCGGGCGCCGCGTCGAAGTTCTAGCCGACGCCGTGGCGCAATTGCACGATGAATTTCACGCGCAAGTCGCAACGATTTCCTGCGATATTAGTGATCCGGAGGCGGTCGAGTCGATGATGGCGGCGATCTGGGCCGCTGGGCCGCTCGATATTCTGGTCAACAACGCCGCCGCCAGCTTCATTGCGCGCACCGAAACCCTGTCGGCGCACGCGCTCGGCGCGGTGCTCGGCGTGACGTTGCATGGCGCACTCTATTGCACGCTGGCGGCCGGCCGGCGCTGGATAGGTGACGGCCGCAGTGGCGTGGTGCTGAGCATCCTGTCGACCTCGACGCGTACCGGCCGTGCCTTCACCGTACCATCAGCGATCGCCAAGTCCGGGCTACTGGCAATGACTAGGAGTCTGGCGGTCGAATGGGGGCCGAAGGGTGTTCGCCTGGTTGCGATTGCACCCGGCCCGTTTCCGACGGCGGGGGCATCGGCCAATCTGAATCCGATGCAGCGGCAGAAGACGTACGGGTCAAACACCATGAATCCGCTCGGTCGGAACGGCGAGCCGGTCGAACTCGCCAATCTGGCGGCCTATCTGGTTTCGGATTTTGCTGGGTATATCAACGGCGAGATGGTGGCGATCGATGGCGGGCAACACTTGCGGACGTCGGGCGCGGACGACTTGCTGGGTTGGAGCGGCGAGCAGTGGGCACAGCTGCGTAAAACTCGTGAGCGATAGCTTGCCACCCAAGCTTTTCACATGCTGTCCGAGAGTGAACCAAACCGTGAGAGGGCAATGCCCCCAAATTGACGTCTGCATCGGCGGCGTTGGCGCCGCACCGTCGAGGGGCATACCGTTTCCGGCCATTTTGCCGACCATGAGGTGAGGCCAAATGCGCGGCGTTTGCTCCCCCGCAGGCAGGCTTCGGCTAGGCTGGCCACCTTATTCAATTTCCAATTCATTGATGTAATAATATCTCCATCAACCCTAATGGAGAAAGTCATGTCGCGTCCTGCCAGCGGAGATGATCGAATATTGATGAATGCCCGCGAGGCAATAGCCTCAGCCCAGACGGTGGAGCAGTTGCGCCAGGCGCAGGCGGTTGTATTGCCACTGGACTATGCAATGAGCTTGGCCGACACGGCCCAGGTCATTGGCGTGTCACCGGGTTGGGTCTGTCAACTGCGGCGGCGCTTCATGCGTGGCTACAAAGCAGGAGCCCCCGGTGTTCCCACTGCAGGCGGGCGCAAACGCCAGAACATGAGCCTGGGAGAGGAGCGTGAGTTTCTGGCTCCCTTTCTGGAGCAAGCCGCCACGGGTAGTGTGCTTGTCGTCGGCCAGATCAAAGCGGCGCTGGACCAGCGCTTGGGGCGTGAGGTGGCACTCGCGTCAGCCTACAACCTGCTGCACCGCCACGGCTGGAGAAAGCTCGCACCCAGCACTGTAGGCTCCATCGTATCCTGCCCTGGCTCATTGGTGCAATTTTAACTTCATTTGCGAATTAGAAATTGAATAAGTCGTGTCGCCAGTTCTATGCTGATGAACGGGACGCCCAATGATCTCTGTAGCTACCGTTTTTTTACAGGCCGGCTTATATATCTGAAAGCTTGCTACCCGGTTAAGCAGTCATCGCAAGCGAGCCTTCTTCACTCGTGCAAACTCTTCCGAAACTCCGTCGGGGATACTCCCGTCCAATCCCGAAATGCCCGAATAAAACTTTTCTCATTCTTGAACCCCGATGCAGCTGCTACCTGCTTCACCGGCTTGCCGGTGCGATTAAGCAGCTCTTTCGCCCGCTCGCAGCGCACTTCGTCTTTTAATGCCTGCAATGACGCGCTTTCTTCGTGTAACTGGCGATGCAGCGTGCGCGCGGAGATGTTCAGCAGCGCGGCCAAGCCGTCGGCGTTGTGGGCCTGGTCGGGGTGAGTGGCCAAGGCTTGCCGCACCTGCTGCACCAGCAGTCGGTCGCGGCGGTATTGCAGCACCATCAGCGGTAAGGCGCGCTGCAGCATCTGCCGCAGGGCCTTTTCGTCGCGCCGCAGGGGCAGGGCCAGGTAACGCGCGTCGAAACGGATTTCGGCCTGCGCGGTGCCGAAGCACAGCGGTCCGGGAAACATCAGGGCATAGGTGTCGGCATGCGGCGGTGCGGCAAAGGGGAAGCGCGCCCCCTGCAGCGGAATGCGCGAGTCAATCAGCCAGCAGGCTACACCGAGGATATTGCGCAGCACCGAGACCAGGCAAAACTCGCGCAGGGCCCCCAGGTCATGGTGTTCGGTGAGGGACAGCAGCGCCGTGTCGTCTTCCACGGTCAGCTTCAGCGTGATGTCGTCGACAACCAGACAGTGGTGTCGGCACCAGCGTTTGAGCGCTACGCCCAGACTGGGGGCGCTGATGGAGGCGCGCGCCAGCATGCCGTAGCTGCCCCAGGGCAGGCGGCGGCTGAACCAGCCCAGCGCCTCGTCGTCGAGTTCCTGCATGGCAGTGCCCGATATCCGTTCCATCTGCCAGGCGGTGATGCGTGACGCGGCATCGTGCAATGACAAAGGCGTGATTTGTGCCAACGCCAATGCATTTTCCGGGCTCAGCCCGCGTTGCTCGTAAGCCCGCACAATAGCCTGAACAAAGGCGATTGGCGTGAGAGCGGGCGGGGGTTTGCGGGACATCAGTAAAAGTGTGCCATTTAGTGGCACGATTTGCAACCTTCATGGCCGCTAGGATTCAACCAACGCGTCTATGCTTGAGTCATACTGCCGCTTTTCCGAGCTGGCAGAGGAGACAGACATGAACGCAGAAGTTGCCGCATTGATTCCCCTGACACGCAGCCTGGCGCGCGGCGCCACGGATGTGCCGTTGATCGAGCAGCCCATTGGGGCCTTTTTTGACGCCATGGTGGCGCGTCAGCCCGAACGTGAAGCGCTGGTCAGCAGCCACCAGCGGCGCCGCTACAGCTACCGCGAATTGCAGCGCGAAGCGAATCGCCTGGCCAGCGCGCTGCTGGGTCTGGGTCTGGTGCCGGGCGAGCGCGTCGGCATCTGGTCGCACAACAACGCCGAATGGGTGCTGATGCAACTGGCCACGGCGAAAGTGGGTCTGATCCTGGTCAACATCAACCCGGCTTACCGCACCGCTGAAGTCGAATACGCGCTCAACAAGGTCGGGTGCAAGGCGCTGGTGAGCATGGGCAGCTTCAAGACCAGCGATTACCTCGCCATGCTGCGCGAACTGGCACCCGAGTGGGCGCACGCCCAGCCGGGCCAGCTGGCGTCCAGCAGGTTGCCGCATCTGCAAACCGTGGTCTGGATCGACGACGCGGGGCAGGCCGATGAGCAGCCGGGGATGATGCGATTTTCAACCCTGATGGCAAGCGGCAACCCGGACGATCCGCGCTTGGCTGGCATCGCGGCGACGCTCAAGGCCACTGATCCCATCAATATCCAGTTCACCAGCGGCACCACGGGTTTCCCGAAAGGCGCCACGCTGACGCACCGCAATATCCTGAACAACGGTTTTTTTATCGGCGAAGCCATGAAGCTCACGTCAGCCGACCGCCTGTGCATTCCCGTGCCGCTGTACCACTGCTTTGGCATGGTGCTGGGCAACCTGGCGTGTTTTACGCACGGCGCTACCATCGTCTACCCCAATGATGGCTTCGACCCGCTGACCGTGCTGCAGACGGTGCAGGACGAAAAATGCACCGGTCTGCACGGCGTGCCGACCATGTTCATCGCCGAACTTGACCATCCGCGCTTCAAGGAGTTCGATCTATCCACCTTGCGCACCGGCATCATGGCTGGCTCGCCCTGCCCGACCGAGGTGATGAAGCGTGTGATGACCGACATGCACCTGAGCCAGATCACCATCGCCTACGGCATGACCGAAACCAGCCCGGTCAGTTGCCAGAGTTCCATCGACACGCCGCTGAACAAGCGTGTCTCCACCGTCGGCCTGGTGCAGCCGCACCTGGAGGTCAAGATCATTGCGCCCGAGAGCGGCGACATTGTTGCGACCGGCGTATCGGGCGAACTCTGCACGCGTGGCTATTCGGTGATGCACGGCTATTGGGACGACCCGGCTCGCACACAGGAGGCGATTGACGCTGACGGCTGGATGCACACCGGCGACCTGGCCACCATGGACCCCGAGGGCTATGTCAACATCGTCGGCCGCATCAAGGACATGGTGATTCGCGGTGGCGAAAATATTTACCCGCGCGAAATCGAGGAATTCCTCTATCGCCATCCCAAGGTGCAGGACGTGCAGGTCGTAGGCCTGCCCGACAAGCGCTACGGCGAAGAACTGTGCGCCTGGATCATCACGAGGCCCGGCGAGACGCTGGGCGAAGACGACATCCGCGATTTCTGCAAGGGCCAGATTGCGCACTACAAGGTGCCGCGTTACATTCGCTTCGTGTCAGGCTTTCCCATGACAGTGACCGGCAAGATCCAGAAGTTCAAGATTCGCGATGAAATGAAAAACCAGCTCGGGCTGGAAGAAGAAAAAAACCGCCTGAAAGAAACCGGCATTACCCATGACCACGTTAGACACCCAACTCAACGCCCGTTCCGCCGACTTCCAGGCCAATGCCGCTGCCATGCGGGCGCTGGTGGACGATCTCCATGTGCAGCTAGCGAGGGCCGCCGCCGGTGGTGGCGAAGCGGCCAGGGCCAAACACACGGCGCGCGGCAAACTGCTGCCACGCGACCGGGTTCAGATGCTGCTTGACCCGGGCACGCCCTTTCTGGAGCTGGCCCCGCTGGCGGCCCTGGGGATGTATCCCGACCGGGATGGCAGCGACAGCGCGCCCAGCGCCGGATTGATTGCGGGCATCGGCCGCGTCAGCGGGGTCGACTGCATGATTGTGTGCAATGACGCCACCGTCAAGGGTGGCACCTATTACCCGCTCACGGTGAAAAAGCATTTGCGGGCCCAGGAAATTGCGCAGCAAAACAATCTTCCCTGTATCTACCTGGTCGATTCGGGTGGCGCCAATTTGCCGAACCAGGACGAGGTGTTTCCCGACCGCGACCACTTCGGCCGTATCTTTTTCAACCAGGCCAACATGAGCGCGGCGGGCATTGCGCAAATTGCCGTAGTGATGGGTTCATGTACGGCGGGCGGTGCCTATGTGCCCGCCATGAGCGATGAAAGCATCATCGTCAAGAATCAGGGGACCATTTTTCTGGGCGGACCGCCGCTGGTCAAGGCGGCGACCGGCGAGATCGTGACGGCCGAGGACCTGGGCGGCGGTGATGTGCACACCCGCCTGTCTGGCGTGGCTGACCAGCTGGCGCAAAACGACGTGCATGCGCTGGCGCTGGCCCGTGTGTCGGTCCGGAATTTGAATAAAAGCAAGGCTAAGGACCCTACGGAACGGGCTGCATTGGCTCCTAAATTTGAATCACGGGAGCTTTATGGCGTGATTCCCGTCGACACCCGCAAGTCTTTTGATGTGCGCGAAATCATCGCCCGTATCGTCGACGGCAGCGAGTTTGACGAGTTCAAGGCGCGCTACGGCACCACGCTGGTCTGCGGCTTTGCTCACATTGAAGGCATGCCGGTGGGCATCATTGCCAACAACGGTATTTTGTTCAGCGAGTCGGCCCTGAAAGCCGCGCACTTCATCGAGCTGTGCTGCCAGCGCAAGATCCCGCTGGTGTTTTTGCAGAACATCACCGGCTTCATGGTCGGCCGCAAGTATGAAAACGAAGGCATTGCCCGCAACGGTGCCAAGATGGTCACAGCCGTGGCCACGGCTGCGGTTCCCAAGTTCACCATCATCATTGGCGGCAGTTTTGGCGCTGGCAACTATGGCATGTGCGGACGCGCCTATTCGCCGCGTTTCCTGTGGATGTGGCCCAATGCGCGCATCAGTGTGATGGGCGGCGAGCAGGCCGCCAGTGTGCTCGCCACAGTCAGGCGAGACGGCATTGAAGGCAAGGGCGGCGACTGGTCTGCTTCCGATGAAGAAGCCTTCAAGGCGCCGATACGCAGCCAGTATGAGACCCAAGGCCATCCTTACTACGCCACTGCGCGGCTTTGGGACGACGGGGTGATTGACCCGGCCGATACCCGCCGCGTGCTGGCGCTGGGTCTGAGCGCATCGCGCAATGCGCCGATTGCCGAGACGAAATTCGGCCTGTTCCGGATGTAAGCCATGAAGTACCTTCAACTCACTGTTCAGGCGGGCGTGGCGACGCTGTTGCTCAACCGCCCTGAAGTGCGCAATGCCTTCAACGACGACGTGATTGCCGAGTTCACCCAGGCATTCGGCGAATTGGGCGGGCGCGAGGACGTGCGCTGCGTCGTGCTGGCGGCCGCGGGCCAGGCCTTTTGCGCCGGTGCCGACCTGAACTGGATGCGCCGCATGGCCGACTACACCCATGCCGAGAATCTGGCCGATGCGGCGCAGCTGGCCGAGATGCTGCGCGTGATTTACGAATGCCCCAAGCCCACCATTGCGCGCATCCAGGGCGATGTGTATGCGGGCGGCGTCGGGCTGGTGGCCGTGTGTGATGTGGCCGTGAGCGTCGATGCCGCCAACTTTTGTCTGAGCGAAGTCAGGCTGGGGCTGATTCCCGCCACCATCAGCCCGTATGTGATTCGTGCCATGGGGGCGCGTGCGGCGCACCGCTATTTTCTGACGGCGGAGCGCTTTGACGCGCAAGAGGCGCAACGCATCGGTTTTGTTCACAGCGTGGTGGCGGCCGACGCGCTGGACGCCAGGGTGGCGGAGATCACTCAAGCCCTGGTGAACGCCAGCCCCGCAGCGGTAAAGGCCTGTAAACAGTTGTTGCAGGACGTGGCCGGACGCGAGATATCGGCCGGGCTGATTCACCGCACCGTGCAAGGCATCGCCGATATCCGTGCCAGTGAGGAAGGCAGGGAAGGCGTGCAGTCATTCCTGCAAAAGCGCAAGCCGTCCTGGCTGCTCTGATCACGGATCGCCCACCGTTACCCTGAAGCCACCTTTTCCAAAGAACAACAGATATGTTTAAAAAAATCCTGATCGCGAACCGGGGCGAAATTGCCTGCCGCGTTGCAGCCACTGCCAGGCGCATGGCCATCAAAACGGTCGCGGTGTACTCGGATGCCGATGCCAACGCCAGGCATGTGCGCTTTTGCGATGAGGCCATTCACATCGGCGGCAGTGCCCCCAAGGACAGCTATTTGCGCTGGGAGCGCATCATCGCGGCGGCCAAAGCCACGGGCGCCGAGGCGATTCACCCGGGCTATGGCTTCCTGAGCGAGAACGAGGAATTTGCGCAGGCTTGCCTGAACGCCGGACTGGTCTTTATTGGTCCACCGGCATCCGCCATCAAGGCCATGGGCCTGAAGGCCGAGTCGAAGCGCCTGATGGAAACCGCCGGCGTGCCGCTGGTGCCCGGCTACCACGGCAGTGACCAGTCACCCGAACTGCTCAAGCGCGAGGCGGATCGCATCGGTTATCCGGTGCTGATCAAGGCCAGCGCGGGCGGCGGCGGCAAGGGCATGCGCGCGGTGAGCAAGCCGGAAGATTTTGATGCGGCGCTGGCGTCCTGCAAGCGCGAAGCCATCACCAGCTTTGGTGATGACGCGGTGCTGGTGGAAAAATATGCACAGCGTCCGCGGCACATTGAAATCCAGGTGTTTGGCGACAGCCACGGCAACTATGTTTACCTGTTCGAGCGCGACTGCTCGGTGCAGCGCCGCCACCAGAAAGTACTGGAAGAGGCGCCCGCTCCCGGCATGACGCCAGCCATGCGCCAGCAGATGGGCGAAGCCGCGGTGGCGGCGGCGCGAGCGGTCAACTATGTCGGTGCTGGCACGGTGGAGTTCATCGTTGAGCAGCGCGCTGACGGCAGCATGAATTTCTTTTTCATGGAGATGAATACGCGGCTGCAAGTCGAGCATCCCGTCACCGAAGCAATCACGGGGCTGGACCTGGTGGAGTGGCAGTTGCGCGTGGCCTCGGGCGAGCAACTGCCCCTCAGGCAAGACCAGTTGCGGATCAATGGCCACGCGATCGAGGCGCGCATTTGCGCCGAAAATCCCGACAACAATTTTCTGCCCGCCACCGGCACGCTGCAGGTGCTCCGGCTGCCGCCCTGCGTCGCTTTCCTTGCTCCTCTGTCACAGAGGGAAGGTCGCGGTGCAAACCAGCCCATCCGGGTTGATTCAGGCATTCGCGAGGGCGATACCGTCAGCCCTTTCTATGACTCCATGCTGGCCAAGCTGATCGTGCATGGACAGACCCGTGACGAAGCGCTGGCCCGGCTTGACGAAGCGCTGGCGCAAACGCGCATTGTCGGGCTCAACACCAATGTGCAGTTTTTGCGTTACGTGGTGCGCAGTTCCTCGTTTGCCCAGGCCAATCTGGACACTGCGCTGATTCAGCGCGAAGAAGCGGTGCTGTTTAACCAGGAACCGGTCGGGCTGGCGATGGCGGCCGCGGCGGCAGTGGCGCAGGCGCTGCTGGGTGAGCAAGCCAGCGCAGGTGCCGATCCCTTCAGTCGCCGCGATGGCTGGCAATCGCATGGCGTGACGCAGCGGCGTTTCGAGTTCGAATTTCACGGTGAACCGGCCCACGCCGACCTTTGCTACCTGCATGACGGCGCACTGCGCCTGGAAGTGGGCGAGGTGTCAGGCCCGCTGGTGTTTTCCCGCGTCGAAAATACCCAGGGAGAAATCGATATCCAGTTTGCGGGCCAGCGCCTGACTGTCGCCGTTTATCGGCAAAGCAGTCAGATCGATGAGGTGGATCACATTTTTTCCGCGCGCGGTGCCACGCAGATCATGGCGATTGACTCGCTCGCCCACGCTGGCGAGAGCCACGCCGAAATCGGGCGGCTGACGGCGCCCATGCCCGGCAAGGTGGTGTCGTTTGCCGTCAGGGCCGGCGACAAGGTCAGCAAGGGCCAGACCCTGGCGGTGATGGAGGCCATGAAAATGGAGCACACCATTGCAGCCCCCGCTGACGGCGTCGTGCGGGAGCTGTTGTATGCCTCGGGGGATCAGGTGGCCGAAGGGGCCGAACTGCTCAAGATGGAGCTGTGAAATTTTGCAGACTGACCTGATGCGTGTCAGCTTTTGCTGCACTGATACCAAAGCCCAGCCGTGGCTGGAGGGCTTGCGTGCTGCCCTGCCGGGCGCAGCGGTGGAGGCGTGGGCTGCTGGCGCGGCTGCGGCCGACTATGCGATCGTGTGGGCTCCGCCGCAGCAGTTTTTTGATGAGCAGAGCGGGCTCAAGGCCATCTTCAACATTGGCGCGGGGGTTGATGCGCTGATGAAGCTGCGCTTGCCGCGCGGGGTTCCGGTTGTCAGGCTTGACGATGCGGGCATGTCGGTGCAGATGGCTGAATATGTGTGTCATGCGGTGATTCGCCATTTCCGCGAGTTTGATGGCTATGAGGCCGACGTGGCGCAGGGCAAATGGTCATATCGAAAACCGCGCCTGCACGCCGATTATCCGGTCGGTGTGATGGGCCTGGGCGTGCTCGGGACACGCGTGAGCCGGGCGCTGGTGCAGTTTGATTTTCCGGTGCTGGGCTGGAGCCGGTCCGCCAAATCCATCCCTGGCGTGCAATGTTTTTCAGGCGCAGCGGAGGTTAACGATTTTCTGATGGCCAGCCGCATTCTGGTGTGCCTGCTGCCGCTCACGCCCGACACCGAAAATATTCTGCGGCATGACACGCTGTCCCGGTTGCAGCCCGGCGGCTATGTCATCAACGTGGCACGCGGGCGCCATCTGGTCGATGAAGACCTGATCGCGCTGATTGACAGCGGCCATCTGGCGGGTGCTACGCTGGATGTGTTTCGCAACGAGCCGCTGCCCGCCGCACATCCGTTCTGGAAGCACCCTAAAATTACCGTGACGCCGCACACCTCGGCCCGCACACTGCGCGAAGAAAGCATTGGGCAGATCGCCGCGAAAATTCAGGCGTTGCAAAATGGAGCTCCTGTTGCCACTCTCGCCGGTGTGGTTGACCCGAAAAAAGGATACTGAGCATATGCAATTCCCCACCCGAGTCAAACTCGTCGATGTCGGTCCCCGTGACGGTTTGCAGAACGAAAAAGCGTCGGTGCCCGCGGCCGTCAAGATCGAACTGGTGCAGCGCCTGCAGGATGCCGGACTGAATGAGATCGAAGTCACCAGCTTTGTCGCGCCCAAATGGGTGCCGCAGATGGCCGACAACGCCGTGGTGATGGCGGGGATTCGGCGCAAACCGGGCGTGCGGTATTCCGTGCTCACGCCCAACATGAAGGGCTTTGAGGCGGCGGTGGCCGCGCCGCGAGCGCTGTGGCCCGATGAGATTGTGGTGTTTGGCGCGGCCAGCGAAGCTTTCAGCCAGCGCAACATCAATTGCTCCATCGCTGAAAGCATCGAGCGCTTCGCGCCCGTGGTGCAGGCCGCCCGCGCCGCCGGAATGCATGTGCGCGGGGCCATGTCATGCGCTGTCGGCTGTCCCTACGAAGGCGAGATTGCGCCCGAGCGGGTGGGTTACCTGGCCGGGCTCATGAAGGGCATTGGCGTGCAGCATATCGGTGTGGCTGACACCATTGGCGTGGGCACGCCGCGCAAGGTGCAACGCGCCATGGAGGCGGCGCTGCAGCACTACGACATCGACGATGTGTCGGGCCACTTTCACGACACCTACGGTCAGGCGCTGGCCAATACGCTGGCCACGCTGGAGCTGGGTGTGTGGCAGTTTGACACGTCGATCGCGGGCCTTGGGGGCTGCCCTTACGCCAAAGGGGCTACCGGTAACGCGGCTACCGAAGACGTGGTGTACATGCTGCATGGCATGGACATCGAAACTGGCATTGATCTGGACAAACTGCTCGACGCGGGGAAATTCATCAGCGACTTTCTGGAACGCAAACCCAACTCCCGTGCGGCAACGGCTTTGCTCAACAAGAGGGCGGGTTGATGGGTGCTTCGGCGCTGAAGGCTTTGCCTGAGGGGGCGCAACGGGTAGCGGCGGTGCTGCGGGCCCAAGGGCATGCGTACGCGCCCATCATGCTCGATGACGCCGCGCGCACTGCGCAGCAGGCGGCGGATGCCCTGGGGATTGCACTGGGCCAGATTGCCAAGAGCATTATTTTTCGCCGCAAGTCAGACGATGTGGCCGTGCTGGTGGTGACCTCAGGCGACCAGCGCGTTGATGAAAAAAAGGTGGAAGCCCTGGTCTGCACCGGCGGCACGCGGCTCGGGCGCGCGGATGCGGCATTCGTGAAAGCTGCAACCGGCTTTTCGATAGGCGGTGTTTCACCGCTCGCCCATGCCACACCTGTGGTAACGCTGATTGACCAGTCGCTGTTCCGCTTTGACGACATTTGGGCCGCGGCTGGGCATCCTCACGCCGTGTTCCGGCTTTCACCGCAAGCGCTTGCGCGACTGACGGGTGCACCGGTGGAAGACCTGGCGGTGCCAGTGACGGTGGCTGTGGTGCCAACGGTTGAGGATAAAAAATTGGCGCTGCGGCGCGCCATCAGTCTGGTCACCCTGCGCGCCCAGACGGTGGACGCGGCAGCCGATGTTCCGTCGCCCTGCATTTCCATTTGCCGCATGAGTGACACGACTGGGTGGTGCGAGGGCTGTTTTCGAACGCGTGACGAGATTGCGGTCTGGAGCTGCGCGGACGATGAAAGCAAGCGCCGCATCTGGCGCGCCATTGAGCAGCGCATGGCTGATCTAAAAGCATGACGGCACCGGGTGATCAATTGCAGTTGCCGCAAAGCAGCATGAAACACATCACGTTTTATCTTGATGTCATCTCGCCCTACGCCTATCTGGCGTTTGAGCGGCTGCCGCAGGCGCTGCTGGGTCTGAGTTACAGCGTGACCTACAAACCCATACTGTTCGCCGCGCTGCTCAAGCACCATGAGCAGCTTGGTCCGGCTGAAATCCCGGGCAAGCGGGAATGGACCTACCGCCAGGTACTGTGGCTGGCGCGCCAGCATGGCATTCCCCTTGATCTGCCGGCCCGCCATCCCTTTAATCCGCTGGCCCTGTTGCGGCTGGCCGTGGCCTGTGATCCCCATGGCACACCCAACCGTTATGTTTGTGAAACGCTGTTTCGCCATGTCTGGCGTGGCGGCGCAGAAGCGGCCGATCCGCAGCGGCTGACTGCGCTGACTGCGCAACTGGCGCCGCCACAAGACGTCAATGGCGCAAAGGTCAAAACGCAACTGCAGGCGCACAGCGACGAGGCCATCATGCAAGGTGTGTTTGGTGTGCCCACGCTGGTGGTTGACGGTAAACTGTTCTGGGGTCTGGATGCGCTGCCCATGTTGCGTGCCTTCCTGCTTGGCGAGGCCTGGTTTGATGGCCCCGGCTGGGATGCCGTTGATCAGTTGGTTGTCGGTGTCGCACGCGAAAAGTACCGTGGCATGCCATCCTGATATGACTGATCATCATGGCGCTCCTGTGTTTTTTGATGAAAATGCTTTTGGCCACCAGGAAACTCAGGTTCGACCGAATCCAAGCGGCTTGATGAAGCCGTGGGTGCGAGGCCCGGAGCATTGACAACCCGGCTTCTAAAAGGGCGCGTCCAGATCCCGATTCCAGGCCGGCTTCGATTTGGCCGCCTGTTCAGCCAGCAATGCAAACGGCAGCGCCTGTTTGACCAGTATGACGGTGCAGGGTGCGTCCATGGCCACCTTGATGGGCACAGTGGCCACAAAGCGCTGCGTCATCAAGCCGTGGGTGGCCGCGCCCATGATGATCATACTGACCTGATTGCCGTTGGCGTAGTTCACCAACGCCTGCGCCACGTCCCCCGACTCCAGCACATGGTAAGAGGTTTGATGGCCGGGTAGATCCAGCGGCTGCGCCCACTGGCGCAGGCTGGCAATGTACCTGCGCTGCACGCTGGTTTCGCTGGTTTCATCACTCGATGCATTGGTCTGTCCGGGTGAGATGACGGTCACGCACGCCAGTTGCGCGCCCGGGCGTGTGCCCATAGAGCGCGCCACCGCTTCTCGCAGTGAATACAGGGTGGCGTCCGAGACGTCCTTATGCGGTACCGCCACCATGACAATGGGCACCTCATCAATCTGCCGGGCCGGCAACGGACTGGGCTGGTAATGCATGCCGGCGGCCTTGATCCAGCGCTTGAAGTGGGTAAAAAATCCGGTGCCTTGGGTGTTGCGACCACGTTCGGTGAGGTGGATCTGTTCGGGGTTGTGCAGGTCAAACGCCAGGTGTGCCGCCGACGGGTAGCGCTTGGCAGCCTCGGGCTCCAGGCAGCGCAGGATGATCTCCT
Organism: Polaromonas sp. UBA5171; assembly: GCA_002413395.1. Lineage (GTDB taxonomy): Bacteria > Pseudomonadota > Gammaproteobacteria > Burkholderiales > Burkholderiaceae_C > Polaromonas. The sequence goes on from DHWX01000040.1 coordinate 47,245, forward strand.
GCAGCCACTCAGGCAACTGCGGCTGCAGCTTGCGCGGCGGAACCGGGTCCATCCACAGGCGCTGGCGCAATCCGCCGTTCGTCTGGGGTTCGCCAAACGGCAGTTCTCCAGTGGCCAACTGGTACAGCATGACGCCAATGGCGAAAATGTCACTGCGCGGGTCGCCCCGCACGCCCACCACCTGCTCGGGGGCAATCCAGATGGGCGACCCCACCGCTTGGCGCAATTGTTCAGCCAGAAGGTCGGGGTAAAGCGCGTTGCATGACAAGCCAAAATCCAGCAACACGACGCTGCCATCGGGCCGGAAGAGTACGTTGGCTGGCTTCAAATCCAGATGGACCGTGTTTTGCTGGTGCAGGCTGTGCACGGCCTGCGCCACCGTTGCGCCAAGACGGGCCAGTTCATCGATCCCCGGGCGCTCGGGGGCATCCAGCCAGTGCTGCAGGGTCCGGCCATGCACATATTCCATCACCAGGTAGGGCACGTTTTCCAGATCACCCGCTGCCACAAAGCGCGGCACGTGCGGCCCCGCCAGGACCTGCATGATCTGGTACTCCACCTCAAAACTGACGATGTTCTCGGCACCATCACCGGCCGTCATGCGCGGAACTTTCATGGCCAGGGGAAAACCGGGGTCTCTGGCGCCTTCGGTGTAACGGACCCGGTAGATGTGCGCCATGCCACCCGAATGGATGCACTCTTCGATGGTGAAACCATCCAGTTCCGCGCCGGGCTCCAGCAACTTCATTGCCCCACCTGCAGTCGGTCCGCAAAAAAGGCGGGCAGACCAGCGCGCCGGATGGCTGCCGCGGCAGCTTGGTGATCGTAAGACACCCGGTGAAAAGTCAGCTGCAATTTATCAGTATCAAACATGGCATACATGGCCTGCGGGTTGCCATCACGCGGCTGGCCCACCGAACCAATGGTGGCCAGCCAGTGCCGATGTCGCGGCACCGGAACGGCCACGCCCGGCGTGGGTGTGAACTTCATCAAGCCAGCTCCTGCGCCACGGTAGTACAGGGTTTGCGCGTGCACATGTCCGCCAAAAACATAGCGCACTTCAGGCCAGGCAGCGGCCGCGTCCAGGCTGGCGGCGGCCGCGCGTTCGTCATACACATAGCGCCAAAGCGCAGGGTCGTTGACGCTGGCGTGCACCAGCAACACCGCTTGCTGCTGCAGGGTCAGGGGCAAGCGGTCCAGAAAATCCCGCTGACGGTCATCAAGTTGGGCGTGGGTCCATGTGGCGGTCAGGTTCCCTTCCGCATTGGTCACTGTCGGTGGCGCGACCGCCATCGCGTCGTGATTGCCCTTGATGAGTAGCGCGCCTGCGCCAGCCAAATCCTGCGCTCGCTGAACCACCGCCACCGGGTCGGCACCATAGCCCACCAGATCACCCAACAACGCAAACTGCTGCGCGCCGTGGTCGCGCGCATGCGCCAGGCAGGCCTCGAAAGCCTGAATGTTGGCGTGTATGTCTGACATCAGCGCCAGCTTCATGAAGTTCCTCGTTTGCTCATGCCATTATCATGCCCAAACTTGCTGACGCGCAGTTTGCAAGACGAGTCTTTGAATCCAAAATTCGTTCGTTGCGTTTGCGTGGCGCCTTCTTGCTTGTGCCTTTGGTCTCCACCTTGGTTCGCGGCGCAGGGTTATCCACAATTGACCGGTCCAGGAGGTACTTCTAGACTAAGCTTCTTTCTGTTTTTGAGGATATCAACATGAGTTTTGGTCGTTTGCTGGCTGTCGTCGTCATATGGGTGTTGTGGGGCGCTTCGGCCCATGCGCAAATCCTGGTCGGACAAACCGTGGGCGTCACGGGCGCTGTGGCCGCCACGGTGAAAGAATCCATGACAGGGGCCTCGCTCTACATTGATGCGATCAATGGCAAGGGCGGCGTCGGCGGCGAGAAGATCGAAATCCTGACGCTGGATGACAAGTTCGACACCAAGCTGACAGCCGTCAACGCACGAAAACTGATTGAAGATCGGCAGGTCGTGGCCCTGTTCATGACGCGCGGCACGCCCAATACCGAGGGCATCATCCCGCTCCTGGACCAGTACGGCGTGCCCTTGATCGGTCCATCCACCGGCGCCATGATCTTTCATCAGCCTGTGCGTCGCCACGTTTTCAACGTTCGGGCCACATACCAGCGCGAGGCCGAAAAGGCCATTGTCTATCTGGCCTCCCTTGGCATGACGCGCATTGCCGTGATTCACGTGGATGATGGATTTGGTACCGATGGCCTCCAAGGTGCGCAGAATGGTCTGGCGGCAGCCAAGCTCAAGGCGGTAACGATTGTAAAATTCGACCGCAGCAAGCCTGATTTTTCGAAAATTGCGCCACTCATGGCCCAATCCAATGCGCAGGCCATCATGATCATTGGCTCTGGCACAGCGGTGGTGGATGGCATCAAGGCAATGAAGGCCGCGGGCAGTCGCGCGCAGTTTGTGACGCTTTCAAACAACGCCTCCGCTGGCTTTGTCAAGCTGTTGGGCGAGCAGGCACGAGGCGTGATTGTCACGCAGGTCTTCCCCTACGAGCGCTCGATTGTCTACCCGCTCATCAAGGAAGCGATCGAACTGGCCAAGGCCAAGGGACTCGATGGTGTCTCTCCCGCCATGATTGAGGGCTTTGCATCAGCCAAGGTGCTGGTGGAAGCGTTGCGCCGCGCCAGTCCCAAGCCCTCGCGCGAACGCATCCAATCCGCACTGGAGAGCATGCACCAATATGATATTGGTGGTCTGGAGATTAACTATAGCCCCACAAATCACACCGGGCTGGACTTTGCCGACCTGTCCATCATCGATGCGGATGGCAAGTTCAGGCGTTGAGCCTGCTGAGTTACCTGCCTGCGATCAATCCTTGAGCGCGTGCTCAAGGGCCACACAAGCGTTGACCCCCCGCAGCGTCCTGAATCCTGGGCAACAGCGCGAGTAAGTCATCATAGCCACTGGCCGCTTCCACGGCCAGATTCAGCCTGAAGCCACGCAAACCGAGGCTGGCCGTCACCTTCGTCGCAATCGGCATGGCAGCACTGTAGCGCTCTTGCGGCGAACGTGTACTCACCGGCAAGGCTGGAGGATCAGCCGCAGAGTCTGCCGCCGTGGCCAGAAAACCCTGTTGAACCAGATAATCAATATTGCCCTGTGTGATTCCGAGAGCGGCCGTCGCGGCCAGCACCTGGCTGTTCGACTTGACGCCATCAAACAGAATGAAGGCCGAGCGCTGGCGTGCCGACAACAAGGCGGATCGGGCTTTGAACGCCTGCTGCCCCGCTTCCGTTTTTAAATAACGCATGGCCCATTTTAGGGTTTTAGGACAATTGAGCCAGTGCGGATATACCCTTGTCTGAAGCAGGCTACCTTCATACTTTTTCCAGCCGTACACCGCAAAAAAAGGGCCCTCAAAGTGAGGGCCCTTTTTGATGCAAACCATGCCGATTCGGCAGGGGGGCAAAATGTAAAGCGAATCTTAGTCGTGGGCGTAAATATCCACGTCCTTGGTTTCCTTGATGAACAACATACCAACGACAAAAGTCATGCCGGCAATGATGATGGGGTACCACAGGCCGTTGTACATATTGCCGGTCTGCGCCACGATGGCAAAGGCCGTGGTGGGCAGCAAGCCGCCAAACCAGCCGTTGCCAATGTGGTAAGGCAAGCTCATCGAGGTGTAGCGGATGCGGGTGGGAAACATCTCCACCAACATGGCGGCGATCGGGCCGTACACCATGGTCACCAGAATCATGAGGTAAGTCAGGATGGCGATCACGGCGACCTTGTCCACCTTGGTCATGTCAGCCTTTGTCGGGTAGCCTGCCGTCTTCAGATCATCAGCCACGGCTTTCTTGAACTCCGCGTCCTTCTTCTTGGTTTCGTCAGCGCTCAGGCCCTTGGACGTGTAGCTGGGGATCTCGGCTGCGCCGATCTTGATCGTCGCCACGGAGCCAGGCGCACCCGCCGCGTTCTCATAGCTCACCGAAGCACCCGCCAGAACCTGTTTGGCGATGTCGCATGAGCTGGTGAACTTGACGGTACCGGTAGGGTTGAACTGGAACGAGCACTCTTTGTCGTCGGAGGTCACGATCACCCTGTTTTTGGCTTGTGCTTCGGCCAGCGCGGGGTTTGCGGCCTTGGTCAGGGCCGTAAACACCGGGAAGTAGGTCAAAACCGCCAACAGGCAACCCAGCATGATGATGGGCTTGCGGCCAATCTTGTCGGACAGGGAACCAAACACGATGAAGAATGGCGTACCAATGAGCAGGGAAATCGCAACCATGATGTTGGCCGATGCGAGTTCAACCTTGAGCGACTGTGTCAAGAAGAACAAGGCATAGAACTGGCCCGCGTACCACACCACAGCTTGACCGGCGGTCAGGCCGATCAGGGCCAGAATCACAATCTTCAGATTTTTCCATTGGCCGAAGGATTCTGACAAAGGGGCCTTGGAGGTTTTGCCTTCAGCCTTCATTTTGGCAAAGGCGGGGGACTCGTTCATACCCAAACGAATCCAGACCGAGACAGCCAGCAACAGAATTGAGGCGAGGAAAGGAACGCGCCAACCCCACTCGGCAAACTTTTCCGGCCCGAGCAAGGTTTGCGTGCCCAGAATGACCAGCAGACTCAGGAACAGGCCCATGGTGGCCGTGGTCTGAATCCAGGAGGTGTAAGCCCCTCGCTTGTTCTGCGGTGAGTGTTCAGCCACATAGGTTGCAGCCCCCCCGTATTCGCCACCGAGGGCCAGGCCTTGCAGCATGCGCAAGGCAATCAGGATCACCGGTGCGGCCACGCCGATGCTGGCATAGTTTGGCAAAAATCCCACGACGGAGGTGGATGTGCCCATGATCACGATCGTGACCAGGAAAGTGTATTTGCGGCCAATCATGTCGCCCAGTCGGCCAAACACCAGTGCACCGAAGGGCCGCACGATAAAGCCTGCAGCGAAGGCCAGCAGCGCAAAAATGAAGGCAGAGCCTGCATCCAGGCCGCTGAAAAACTGTTTGGCAATGATGGCTGCGAGTGAGCCATAGAGGTAAAAGTCGTACCATTCAAAAACGGTGCCTAACGACGATGCAAAGATAACCTTCTTTTCTCCGGCTGTCATTGGTCGTGCGACCGCAGCTGTTGTTGCGCTTCTCATAGCGTTGTCTCCAAAAGGTTGAGGCCCCCAACATGGGGGTTGATGTCCATTCTTGGAGATAGCGCTGACCCTGGTCTGACGCGAAACCAACACAAGCTTTCAGTAAACTGACGGCCCACTGACGAAATAGAGTTGAACCCTTGGTTTTTGTTTTGTAATGTGGTAAATGGTCGCGGTAGACAGCTGATGCTCTCAGACAAGCTGTCGGGCCGTTTCCCATTGCCGCCCCGCCAGATGGGGATTGGCTTTACCGGGTACGGCAAAATGTCTCCCAACAGGAGATATACCGTGAGCACCACATTCGACTACATCATCATCGGCGCCGGCACGGCCGGTTGTCTGCTGGCCAATCGACTCTCGGCCGATGCAACCAAGCGTGTCCTGCTGATCGAGGCCGGCCGCCGCGACGACTACCACTGGATTCATATTCCGGTGGGCTATCTGTATTGCATCGGCAACCCCCGTACCGATTGGCTCTACAACACCGAGCCTGACGCTGGCCTCAACGGCCGTGCCTTGCGTTACCCACGTGGCAAAACGCTGGGTGGATGCAGCAGCATCAACGGCATGATTTACATGCGTGGTCAGGCGCGCGACTATGACCGGTGGGCCCAGCTTACCGGCGACGACGCCTGGACCTGGGGCAATACCCTGCCGTACTTCAAATTGCATGAAGACCATTACAAAGGCGCCAGTGCCTCGCACGGGGCACGCGGCGTCGCCCCCGAACTGATGCGTGACGATGCCAACCCCTATGCCCGGGTGCTGCGTCACCGCAATGCTGGTGGCGAATGGCGAGTGGAGAAGCAGCGCCTGCGCTGGGATGTGCTGGATGCGTTTTCACAAGCTGCGCAGCAGGCGGGCATTCCCGCCACCGACGATTTCAACCAGGGCAACAACGAGGGCGTGGGTTACTTCGAAGTCAATCAGAAAGCAGGCTGGCGCTGGAATACAGCCAAGGCATTTTTGCGGCCCACTTGCTATGGACGGCCAAATTTTGAAATGTGGACCTCAGCCCAGGTGGCCAAACTGCTGCTTGAAACACAGCCGGACGGCAGCCAGCGCTGCACCGGCGTGCAGGTCTGGGCCAGCCACGAGATGATCACGGCTACTGCCACGAGGGAAGTCATCCTGAGTGCGGGCAGCATCGGTTCGCCCCAGATCCTGCAGCTCTCCGGCATTGGCCCGGCGCCACTGCTGCAGCAGCACGGCATCGCGGTCGTGCAAGACGCGCCGGGAGTGGGAGCCAACTTGCAGGACCATCTTCAGATTCGTGCGGTGTTCAAGGTCCAGGGCGTCAAGACGCTGAACACGCAGGCGAATTCACTCTGGGGCAAGGCCATGATTGGACTTGAATACGCCTTGAAACGGACTGGCCCCATGAGCATGGCGCCCTCGCAGTTGGGGGCCTTCACACGCAGCGATGCCGCGCAGCCTTACCCGAACATCGAGTACCACGTGCAGCCGCTCAGCCTGGAGGCTTTTGGCGAGCCGCTGCACAGCTTCAATGCGTTCACCGCCAGCGTGTGCAATCTCAAACCCACGAGTCGCGGCACGGTGAACATCAAGAGCAACAAATTTGAAGATGCGCCCGCCATCGCGCCCAACTACCTGAGCACCGAGGTCGATCGAAAGGTGGCAGCCGACTCGCTGCGCGTGACGCGCCACATCGTGGCGCAACCCGCGCTGGCCAAATACCAGCCGCAAGAGTGGAAGCCCGGTACCCAGTATCAAACTGATCAGGACCTGGCCAAGTTGGCCGGTGACATTGCCAACACCATCTTTCATCCCGTCGGCACCACCAAGATGGGCACGGCAGATGATCCGATGGCCGTGGTCGATTCACGCTTGCGGGTGCGTGGCAAAGGCGGCCTGATTGTCGGTTTGCGCGTGGTTGATGCGGGTGTGATGCCGCTGATTACCAGCGGTAACACGAACTCGCCCACCCTGATGATTGCGGAGAAGGCGGCGCAATGGATTGTGGAGGACGCCGCCAGGGTAAAAGGGTAAATCCAGTCAGTCGTTCCTGGTCAACGCAGCCTGGCTTTGACGCAAGCCAATAACCATGCTGGTCCGGGAATTAGGGAAATGACGTGCCCGCGCAGCGCGCGATGCCGCCGTTCCCTAGAATCAGACGCCACCCCATCCGAAGTCTGCGCATGCCCCAAATCCCTTCTGAATCCACCCCTCATGATGCCGACGCCGGGCGCGCGGGCCTGATCCGCATTCGCGGTGCGCGTCAGCACAACCTCAAGAATCTTGATCTCGACATTCGCACCGGTGAAATGACGGTGGTCACCGGGCCCAGCGGTTCCGGGAAATCTTCGCTGGTGTTTGACACGCTGTTTGCCGAAGGCCAGCGCCGCTATGTGGAAACCTTCTCGGCCTACGCACGGCAGTTTCTGGACCGCATGGACAAACCAGCGGTGGACAAGATCGAAGGCGTGCCGCCCGCCATTGCAATTGACCAGACCAATCCGGTTCGCAATTCGCGCTCGACCGTCGGCACCATGACCGAGCTCAATGACCATTTGAAACTGCTGTACGCGCGCGCCGCGCAGTTGTTTGACAGGCAGACCGCGCAAGCGGTGCGGCATGACAGCCCCGAGTCGATTTATGCCGAACTGATGGCGCGTGCCGCGGCTCTGGAAGAAAGCCAATTTTCCGCCGGGCTGCCCCAAGGAAAATTAGCCCCCCCGGGGGGCAGTGCAGTACGCGAAGCGACAAACGTGGGGACACGTCTCATCATGACGTTTCCGGTGGAGCTTCCGGGCAACACCAGCGCGGAGCAACTCGAACAATGGCTCTTCGCCAGTGGCTTCACGCGCGTGCATGCCGAGCGCGAAATCGCCACACCGGCAGGCATTCACAAGCTGCTGGACGTGGTGGCCGACCGCTTCCGTCTGCACACTGCCGAAAAAGTGCGGGTGATCGAGGCGATTGAAACCGCCTTGAAACGTGGCGGCGGCCGCCTCAATGTCTATGTTCAGCACGCAGACGATGGTCAGCCAGAAGAAATGTGGCGCTTTTCAATCGGTCTGCATTGTCCCGAGAGTGACCTGCGCTACACCGACCCCACGCCTTCGCTGTTTTCCTTCAACTCGGCCATGGGCGCCTGCGAAACCTGCCGCGGCTTTGGCCGGGTGATTGGCGTGGATCTGGGGCTGGTGATTCCCAACGACAAGCTCACGCTGCGCGCTGGCGCCATCAAGCCGATGCAGACGCCCGCGTGGAAAGAAGCGCAGGACCGACCTGATGCGCCACGCCGAAGTGGCTGGCATTCCGCGCGACACGCCCTGGTCCAAGCTCACGTCCGGGCAGCAGGCCTGGGTCATCAACGGCTCGCCAAACTGGAACGGCAAATGGAACCAGCACTGGTTTGGCATCAAGCGTTTTTTTGCCTACCTGGAGAGCAAGGCCTACAAGATGCACATTCGCGTGCTGCTGTCCAAGTACCGCAGCTACACACCGTGTGAAAGCTGCGGTGGCGCGCGCCTAAAAATCGAGCCGCTGCTGTGGCGCATCGGTTCCAGGGAAGCCGCTGACGCGGTGCTGCCGACCGGCCAGCGCTTCATGCCGGTGGGTGCGCAATGGAGCCGAGAGCAACTTGAGGCCTTGCCCGGCCTGTGCCTGCATGACTTGATGCGCCTGCCGATCGATCGGCTGCAAAAATTCTTCAGCGACCTTTCTCTGGATGTGACGCGGGATGTCGCCGACCAGCAGGCCCTCAAGCTGCTGTTTGAGGAAATTCGCACCCGCGTGAAATACCTCTGCGATGTCGGCATTGGTTACCTCACGCTCGACCGGCAAAGCCGCACGCTGTCGGGCGGCGAGGTGCAGCGCATCAACCTGACTACCGCGCTGGGCACCTCGCTGGTCAACACCTTGTTTGTGCTCGACGAGCCTTCGATTGGTTTGCACCCGCGCGATATGAACCGCATCACGCAGGCGATGCACCGGCTGCGCGATGCCGGCAACACGCTGGTGGTGGTCGAGCATGACCCCGCCGTGATGCTGGCGGCTGACCGCATGATAGACATGGGGCCGGGCCCGGGCGAGAAGGGCGGGCAGATTGTGTTTGACGGCACGCCTGAAGACTTGAAGCATGCCGACACCCTGACTGGCGCTTACTTGGGCGCGCGCAAGCAGGTCGGCATGGGTTTCAAGCGCGCGGTGACCGACAACACACCGCGCCTGATTCTGGAGGGTGCAAGGGACCACAACCTGAAAAACCTGACCGTGGAGTTTCCGCTGCAGCGCCTGGTTTGCGTGACGGGCGTCAGCGGCTCCGGCAAGTCCACGCTGATGCAGGACATTCTGGCGCCCGCGCTGCTGCGCCAGTTTGGCAAGGCTACCGAAACACCGGGTCTGCACGACCGGCTTTTGGGTGCCGAGCACCTGACCGATGTGGTGTTTGTCGATCAGTCACCGATTGGCAAAACCGCGCGCTCCAACCCGGCCAGCTACGTCGGTGCCTGGGATGCCGTGCGCGACTTGTTTGCCTTGGCACCGCTGGCCCGGCAACGTGGTTACAGCGCCACCAAATTCAGTTTCAACAACGGCGACGGGCGTTGTCCGACCTGCGGCGGCTCGGGTTTTGAACACGTGGAAATGCAGTTCCTGAGCGATGTGTATTTGCGTTGCCCTGATTGCGATGGCAAACGCTACCGGCCGGAAATTCTGGAGGTCACGATTGAGCGCAAGGCTGTCGGCCAGATTGAACGGGAAATGGGGTCGGATCCCAATTTGGCCCGGGAGGCTCATGAAAACGCAAAAGTGCAGACCAAATTGGGCTCTGACCCCGGTTTTCGTTCAATGAACGTCGCAGACGTTCTCGAACTGACGGTCAGCGAAGCGATCCAGCTGTTTGCGCAAGACCGTGAAGTGGCGCGAGCGCTGCAGCCCATTGTGGAGGTGGGCCTGGAGTATGTGAGGCTGGGCCAGCCCGTGCCGACGCTGTCGGGCGGCGAAGCGCAGCGGCTCAAGCTCGCGGGCTTCCTGGCCGAGGCCAGTAAATCCGCCAGCAAAACCAGAAGCATCAGCAGACAGCCGCTGGCGCTTAAAAATCTCAACCGAGGCACACTCTTCCTGTTCGACGAGCCGACCACCGGCCTGCACCTCGCCGACGTCGAGCAGCTGCTNNGCCGACTGGCTGATCGACCTCGGGCCTGAAGGCGGCGAAGCGGGCGGCCTGCTGGTCGCTGAAGGCGCGCCCGAAGACGTGCGGCAGCATCCGACATCGCACACGGCCAGGGCACTGCGCGAGTACGAGCAGGCCATGGGTCAGGTGCACCAGGTGGAAGAGGCACGGCCCATGGCATGGAAGGCCAGGCCCACGTTTTCCAACATGATCCAGATCGTCAACGCCAGGGAAAACAATCTCAAGAGCCTGTCGGTCGACATTCCGCGCGGCAAGTTCAATGTGGTCACAGGCGTGTCGGGCTCTGGAAAATCCACGCTGGCCTTTGATATTTTGTTCAACGAAGGGCAGCGCCGTTACCTGGAGTCGCTCAACGCCTATGCGCGCAGCATTGTGCAGCCGGCCGGGCGGCCTGAAGTGGATGCGGTGTACGGCATTCCGCCGACGGTGGCGATCGAGCAGCGGCTGTCGCGCGGCGGGCGCAAGTCCACGGTGGGAACCACCACCGAGGTCTGGCATTTCCTGCGGCTGCTCTACGTCAAGCTCGGCGTGCAGCATTGCACCAAGGACGGCGCGGCGGTGATGCCGCAAAGCCCCGAAAGCATTGCCGCGCAGCTCCTCAAAAGCTACCGCGGCCAGCACATCGGCTTGCTGGCGCCGCTGGTGATCAACCGCAAGGGTGTGTACACCGAGCTGGCCGACTGGGCCCGGCCGCGCGGCTACACGCACTTNNTGCCGATCTTCATGTGACGCCTGACAACGAGGCTGCGCTTCGGCTGGGGCTGGCGACTGCCCTGCAGCACGGCAAAGGCGTGGTGCATGTGCTGGCATCGCTGGACGGCCTGCAAGGGGCGATGCTGGCGGGAACCAGCGCCAAACATATTGGCAAGCTTGAGGTGTTCTCGACCAAGCGCGCCTGCCCGGTTTGCGCCACGTCGTATGCCGAACTGGACCCCCGGATGTTCAGCTACAACAGCAAGCATGGCTGGTGCCCTGATTGCGTAGGCACCGGCGTCAAGCTCACCAGGGAGCAGCGCAAGGTGTTTGATGACTCGGTGCTGGACGACGACCAAAAGGGGCGCGAGCAGAGCTTCGCAGAGCCCGAGGAGCAAGACGTGGCGGATACGGTCTGCCCGAGCTGTAAAGGCACGCGCCTGAACGAAAAGGCCAGAGCCGTGAAGTTTGCCGGTATGGGTATTACCGACATCGCCGCCTTGTCGGTCACCGAGGTGTGGCGCTGGGTTGAAATGCTGGCGCTGCAGGGGCGCGAGGCCGGCATTGCCAGAGACCTGATTCCAGAGATTAAAAGCCGGCTTGAGTTTCTGCAGGACGTGGGGCTGGGTTACCTCACGCTGGACCGGGGCGCACCCACGCTGTCGGGCGGCGAGGNNGAGCCCACCATCGGCCTGCACCCGCGCGACAACCAGATTCTGCTGAGCGCCCTCGGCAAGCTCAGCGAGCGCGGCAACACGCTGGTGGTGGTTGAGCACGATGAAGACACCATACGCCGCGCTGACAACATTATCGACATCGGCCCCGGCGCAGGCAAGCGCGGCGGCCAACTGGTGGCGCAGGGCACGGCTGCGCAGTTGTCCGCAGTGCCCGATTCGCTGACGGGTCGCTATTTGGCTCATCCGCTGATTCATCCACTTCACGCCAGGCGCGAAACCCTGACAGGAACCGCTGTAGCCGAATTGGGGTCGGATCCCAATTTCGCCAGCGCGAGCAAGAACAGTTCACAGGCCAAATCGAAATTGGGCTCTGACCCCGATTCTGCGGCCAATCAGAGCGCCGCTCCCGGCCGCAAAACAAAAGCCGCGCTCAAAGCAGCCGCCTTGCGCGACGCAGCCGCCAGCGCCAGCATCAGCCACAACGCGGCCCCTGTTGCCGCAAGCCTGTTCACCTCGTGGCTCACAGTGGTCAACGCAACCCTGCACAACCTGCAAGACGTGTCCGTCGCCGTGCCGCTCTACCGTCTGGTCGCCGTCACCGGTGTCTCTGGCTCTGGCAAGTCCACGTTGGCGCGCGATGTGCTGTTGGCCAATGTCCACGCAGGTGTGATGCAGCGCGCCACCAAAGCCGGGCGTGAAGCCGACGACGCAGGGAAACATCCCGCCTGGACCGGCTGCGAGCGCATCGAGGGTTACCAGGTGATTGACCGCGTGCTCGAAGTGGACCAGACACCGATTGGCAAAACGCCGCGCTCATGTCCTGCCACCTACATCGGCTTTTGGGACACGGTGCGCAAGCTGTTTGCCGACACGCTGGAAGCGCGCGCTCGTGGTTACGCGGCCGGGCGTTTTTCATTCAACACCGGCGAAGGCCGCTGCCCCACCTGCGAAGGCGCGGGCGTGCGCACGATCGCCATGAGCTTTCTGCCCGATGTGAAAGTGCTGTGCGAAACCTGCCACGGCGCACGCTTCAACCCAGAAACCCAGGCCGTGACATGGCGCGGCAAAAATATTGGCGACGTGCTGAAAATGGAAGTCGATGAAGCAGTGGAATTTTTCGCCGCCATGCCTGCCATCAGCCACCCGCTGCAACTGCTCAAGGATGTCGGCCTCGGCTACCTCACGCTGGGTCAGCCCTCACCCACGTTGAGCGGCGGCGAAGCGCAGCGCATCAAGCTCGTCACCGAACTTAGCAAGGTGCGCGACGATATCACGCGGCGCGGCCAGAAGGCGCCGCACACACTCTATGTGCTGGACGAGCCCACCGTGGGCCTGCACATGGCCGACGTGGAAAAGCTGATCCAGGTGCTGCACCGGCTGGTCAACGGCGGCCACAGCGTCATTGTGATCGAGCACGACCTCGACGTGATCGCCGAGGCTGACTGGGTGATTGACCTGGGGCCCGATGGCGGCAATGCGGGCGGGCGGGTGGTGGCTGCCACGACGCCTGAAGGTGTGGTGAAGCTGGGCACGCCCACGGGCGTGGCGCTGGCGGCGGTGCTGGCGCGCCAGAGCTAGGCGGTTTCCTTCAGCGTTTGAAAATGCTATAAAAATAATAGCTTATAAAACAATGAATACGAGGGCTAGCGGCACATTTTGTATGTAACATAGAATGTGCAGCAGGAAGATTCATGTTACAAAAAAAGAACTTCAGCGAAGACGACACCAGCGCCAAGTTCATCACGCCTGCGCTGTACCAGGCCGGGTGGGACGAGGCGGTTATTCGTCGTCAGGTGGCCTTCACGGCGGGGCGCATCATCGTACGCGGCAAGCTGGTCACACGCGGCAAGGCGAAGCGGGCTGATTACGTGCTGTACTACCAGCACTTTCCTATTGCACTGATCGAGGCCAAACACAACTTCAAGGCCGCCGGCGACGGTATGCAGCAGGCGCTGGACTACGCCACAACGCTCGACATCCCGTTCGTTTTCTCAAGCAATGGTCACGGCTTTGTGCTGCACGACCGCACCGGCACCTCGGTGCAAATGGAAACCACGCTTGCGCTGGACGCCTTCCCCAGCCCTGGCGAGTTGTGGCGCCGTTATCGGGCGTGGAAGGGCCTGACAGCCTCGAACAATTTTTGCTTGATCGGATCGGTGATCTGAATCAGTTGATGCACGCCAACATCATCGAATGAACTACTCCTCTTGAGGGTACTGGTTCTATCACATGTGAATCCGGAATATATGAAAAAATCCATATAGATCAATACGTTGTTATCACATGACTATCCCCAACCCCGTTCGCCTGTTTCACATCACCGCCATCGCCAACTTGCAGGCGATTTGCGCGGCGGGCGTGCTGGTGTCCAAGAATGGTGGCGCAGCGGCGGGTGTGGCCTACCAGAACATCGCCCACACAAATATTCAGGGCAGGCGGGCAGCAAAATCCGCTCCGAACCCACCCGGCGGAACGCTTCATGACTATGTGCCGTTTTACTTTGCGCCCAGGTCACCCATGTTGTCGGCTATTCACAATGGCAAGGTGGTCGGGTGCAACCTGCGGCAGGAAGACATCGTTCACTTGGAGACCACAGTACAACGCGTGACCGCCAGCGGCGAAGAATTTGTCTTTTACGACCGCAATGCCACTTTGGCTTTCAGTATGCCGTACACAGACCTTACCAAGTTAGACGCCGTGGCTTGGGACCTCCTGACAGAGGCGCCTCAGTTGGATGGCTTTTGCAAATATTTTCAGAACAGGCATCAAGATCTGCGGCACGTTGACCGCATGGAAAAGCGGCAAGCGGAGTTTCTGATGCGGCATAGGGTGCCCTTGCAGCAGTTCACTCGCATAGGCGTGGTCAGCCAAGCAAAGGCGGTGGAGGTGAAGGCAATTTTGGCGGCGGCAGGAGTACCATTGCCAGTTGTGGTGCAACCCGACTGGTATTTTTTGGGCCAGTAATCATGTCTATCCAATTTTCACACGGTGATCTCTTGAAGCAGGATGATGTTGACGCAATCGTCAATACGGTGAACTGCGTCGGTGTAATGGGCAAGGGCATAGCGCTCCAGTTCAAAAACAAGTGGCCTGATAACTTTGATCTGTACCAAGCAGCCTGTCGCGCCGGGGAAGTGAGGCCTGGAAAAATGTTTGTGTTTGATGCGGGCCCTTATGCGCAGCCGCACTACATCATCAACTTTCCCACCAAAGACCATTGGCGCGGTAACTCCAAGATGTCATTCATTGAGGATGGTTTGTGTGACCTTGTGGCCCAAGTGAAGCGGCTTGGCATCAAGTCCATTGCCGTACCCCCGCTGGGTTGCGGCAATGGGGGGTTGAATTGGGATGACGTGAAGCCGCGGATCGTCGAAGCTTTCAGCGGTCTACTGGATGTTGAGGTTCGTCTTTTTGAGCCCGGTGCAGCCCCCAAGGCCAAAGCAATGGAAGTACGGACCGCACGGCCCAAAATGACCGCTGGCCGAGCAGCCATTCTTAAGGCGATTGATACCTACCGCGACTTGAATTATGGGCTTTCAAAAATTGAGGTTCAAAAGCTGGGCTATTTCTTGCAGGCATCCGGTCAGGACTTGAAGCTGCGCTTTGAAAAACACACTTACGGTCCTTATTCCGAAGAACTGCGACATGCGCTAAATCGCATGGAGGGGCATTTCATTGTGGGCCTTGGTGATGGCGTGGTGGATTCAGAGATTGAGCCCACTGCGGATGCGCTGGCCGAGGCGGATGCCTTCATTGCGTCGGCAGGTGAAGTGGCGTTGAATACACGTTTGGCACGGCTCCAAACGTTGATTGATGGCTTTCAGTCGCCGTACGGCATGGAGCTATTGGCGACGGTGCATTGGGTCGCGCACCATGAAGCCGATGCAAATTCCCCTGAGGGCGCATTGGCGGCCATCAGGTCATGGAATTCCCGCAAGAAGAAGCTGATGCAGCCATCGCATGTGAACGCTGCCTGGCAGCGGCTCGCTACTGAAGGTTGGCTTGCGCACGATCGCTCGGCTGCCTTGGCCTAGGTTTTCTTGCGAGACGCTTGACCGGTCGTAACAAGCGCAAGGACGTTGCTCCTAAAGTAATAGCTTCTTACGCAATGAATACGTTGGCTATCGGCCGATTTGTCTTTAAGTTTTCAGGGAAATGTCTTTGTGAGTTGTTGCCGGGTCGCTGGCTGCGCGCGCCGGATCGACCGCCCCGTGACCAAGCCACTGAAATCCGCTTGCAGCCCTTACAGCCTTGACTCGATAAAGGCAGCAAATGCAGCGCCGACTTTTCTGTAGCCCGCGGGCGTCAGGTGAATTTCATTTTCAAAATCATTGCTGACACCGCTGGTTCCTGGCAGCGCCGGCACGACGCCGATGGCGGGGTCTTGCGAATCAAACACGAAGATGCGTTGCGCGGGATCGTCGAAACTGAGCAACAAGTCTCTCAAACGATTGAACAAGGCATCGGCCACGCTCTGCTGTCGCCCTGGCGCGCACAGTTGATGACTAGGTTGCTGGCAGCGAAGCTGTCGCGCATCCCGAACAGCAGGCTGCTGGTTGCCCAGGGCGGAAATTCACCAATGGAGAACCACGAGTCACCTTCTGCAAGAAACTTGTACTGGTACGCATTCAGGTCAAGGTCTGGCACATCCCACGGTTGCTTGATAATGAGCGACATGGCGGGTTCTCCAAAGAAGTTGAGCGCGATCTAAGCGAGCATCTTAGGACTGCCAATCGCTGGCGGCAATCAAGGAATCCATCTCACCGTAACGGCCTGCTGCCCCGGTCGGGGCTCAAGCGTTGCGCGCGGCAATCAGCGCCGCCGCCACCTCCGCAAAACCCGCGCCGCGCTCACCCTCGGTGATGTAGCGCGGCTGGTGATTGAGTTGCGTTTCAAAGCGGCGGATGTTGGCCACGCCCACCGAATGCGGGAAGGCCTCGAACATCAGCTGGTCGTTGGTGGAGTCGCCCACATAGGCCCAGTTTCCAAGTTCCGCATCCAGCGCGCGGTCCAGTAATTCACGGACGATCCAGCGCGCGCCGTCCAGCTTGTTGTGCGCGCCAAACCAGCCGTTGATATGGATGGAGCTGACGCTGGCGTTCATGCCCTCGCCTTGCATGATCCGCACTGCCTGCGCAATCTGCTCGGGCGGCAGATGGGTAAATTCGCTGTGGTCAATCGCGATGTCGGTTTCGCGCCCCGGGCTGTCCTTTGCCAATACCGCGCCGGTCACTTCGCGCAGCACGCGTGCCGCGATCCGCCGCATGCGTGCGTAGTTGGCCTGCCGCGTGGCAGTGTCTTGTTGGTATCGTCTGGATAGTTGCTCGCGCCCGCTATTGGTGGGCTGGAGGAATTTATGGCTTGGGAAAAGTGCCACCGCGCCGTTTTCAGCGACGATGGCATCGACCGGCCACGTTAGTGCCAACGGCTCGCTCCAGCCGACCGGGCGACCGGTGATGGCGATGACATGCAGTCCGGCCGCTTTCAGGTCTGCCAGCGCGGCCAGCGCATCGGGCGTGATGGCGCCGCCGGTGGTCAGGGTGTCGTCGATGTCGCTGAAAACGCCGGTGATGAGCCGCCGCGCCGCAATTGGCCAATCGGCGAGTTTCAGCATTTGGGAATGCTGGGTTTCAGCGCATTGCCTTGCGGCAGCACGCGGCCCGATGATGGCCATGCGCGTTTTACCCGCATGGCGCGGCCCCTTAGGCCTGGGCCCAAAACACCGCAAACCAGCCGCGCTCATCGGTCCAGGCTTGGCTGTGCGTAAAACCGGCGGCTTTCAGCAGTGCGGAAAAGTCTGCCTGCCGCCACTTGTAGGAATTTTCGGTGTGAATGCGCTCGCCCTTGGCAAAGTGCCGTTCGCCATCAGACCAGCGCACCCGCACCGCTTGTTGTGCCTGAAGATGCATTTCGATGCGTGACTTTCCGGTGTTGAAAAAGGCCACGTGCTGCCAGTCGGACAGGTTGAAGTCAGTACCGACCAACCGGTTCAGGTGCGACAGCAGGTTGCGGTTAAAGACCGCCGTGACGCCGAGCGCATCGTCATAGGCTGGCTCCAGCACTTCACGCGGCTTGACCAGATCAACGCCGATCAGCAGGCCGCCGCCGTGGCAGGCCGCCCGGGCCCGCTGCAGGAAAGACAAGGCCTGCTCCGGCGTGAAATTGCCGATGCTCGAACCCGGATAAAACAGCACGTTCGGCCCGCCCCCGGCCTGTGGCGGCAGCGTCAGTGAATTTGAAAAATCCAGGCCCACGCCCAGCATGGCAAGCGCCGGAAATTGCGCCTGCAAACTGGCCAGCGATTTGCGCAAAAAATCCACCGAGATGTCGATTGCAACATAGCGCTGCGGCCGGAAGGCGCCAAACAGCCGGGCGGCCTTTTCGCAATTGCCCGCCCCCAGATCGACCAGCGTGGCCCGCGCCGGCTGCAGTGCCGCCATGGTCGTTGCGTGGGCTGCGAAAATAGCTGCTTCGGTGCGCGTGGGGTAGTACTCGGGTAGTTCGGTGATGGCCTCAAACAGTCGCGAGCCAAGCGCGTCATACAGATACTTGGGAGAGGTGAAAGCCGGTGTGGCCAGCAAGCCCTGCAGCAGTTCCTCGCGCACGCTGGCCGGGTCTTCGTGCGGCAACTGGACAAAATCGGGCTGCCGCAAGCTGGCGGAAACTTGCGCGCAAGCCGATATGGCAGCAGGCAGCAGGCTGGGGGCTGGGTCACGCATTTTTCTGAATATAGCAGGGGACTCCGGATTTGCCGTGTGCAAGGGTTTTGCGCCTAGGGTTTAATACTCCGTATCTTTTTCTTCTTATGTCGAGGAAACTTTCATGATCCACCATTTCCGCTCCGCCGCCTTCAGGGCCTGGGCAGCTTGCGCTGTGTTGGCGTTTTCCGGTGTGGGCCACGCCCAGCAGGTCTTCCGCATGACTGCCATACCCGATGAATCGCCCACCGAGCTGGCTCGCAAGGCGGCGCCGTTGGTCAAGTACCTTGAAGGCAAGCTGGGCATGAAGGTCGAGTTCACGCCCGTGAGCGATTACCCGGCCGCCGTTGAAACGCTGGTTAACAAACAGGTTGACATGGCCTGGTTTGGCGGCTTTACCTTTATTCAGGCGCAGCACCGTTCGGGCGGCAAGATGATTCCGCTGGTGCAGCGTGAAGAGGACGAAAAATTCCGTTCGGTCTTCATCACCAGCGAGGCCGACATCAAGTCGCTGTCCGACCTCAAGGGCAAGACTTTCAGCTTCGGCTCGCAGTCCAGCACTTCGGGCCACCTTATGCCGCGCAGTTTCCTGCTGGACGCCAAAGTCGACCCTGACAAGGACTTCAAGCGCGTGGCCTACTCGGGCGCCCATGACGCCACTATCGCCGCGGTGGCCGCAGGCAAGGTTGATGCCGGCGCGCTCAGTATTTCAGTCTGGGATAAGTTTGTTGCTGATAAAAAGGTAGACCCGTCAAAGGTCCGCGTGTTCTTCATCACGCCCACCTATTACGACTACAACTGGACGGTGCATGCCGACATGCCCGTCGCCATGCGTGAAAAGCTGCGCAAAGCATTTCTGGACCTGAACAGGAACACCTCCGAAGGCAAGGAAATTCTGGAGTTGCAGCGCGCCACGCGGTTCGTGCCCACCCAGGCCGACAACTACAAGAGCATCGAGACCGCCGCCCGCAGCGCTGGTCTGCTTAAATAAGTATGCTGTCAAAGCAGTAGCTTGTTGTCGAGTGGCTAAGGGGCAGGCGGCTATTTTTATATGAAAGCAAGGCTCCATAATGTGTCGGCGCGGCATCCTGCGGCCATGCGCCATGCCGCGGCGGCGCTGCGCGGCCTGTCGCTCGAGGTGGCGGCTGGCGAGCAGATCGCCGTCATCGGGCCTTCGGGCGCGGGCAAGACCACGCTGCTGCATGTGCTGGCTTGCGCGCTGCCACCGTCGAGCGGCAGTTTGCAACTCGATGGACGCAATCCCTGGCAGCTGCCGCGCCGTTCGCTGCAGCGTCTGCGCGGGAAGCTGTTTTTGGCACCACAGTCGCCGCCCTTGCCGCCGCGCCAGCGTGTGGTCACCTCCGTGCTGGCCGGGCGCCTGCCGCAGATCGGACTGTGGCAGAGCTTGCGCAGCCTGTTCTATCCGACCGCTATAGCGCAGGCCGACGCCGCGCTGGCGCGTTTTGACCTGAGCGACAAGCTGTTTGACCGGGTTGACCGGCTGTCGGGCGGCGAGCGTCAGCGCGTCGGCCTGGCCCGGGCCTTGGTGACCGATGCGAGCCTGCTGCTGGTCGATGAGCCGCTCTCGGCGCTCGATCCGACGCGTGGGCGGCAAGCCATTGCCGCGCTGACCGAGGTGGCGCGCGAGCGCGGCGCCAACGCTGGTCTGCACGCTGCATCATGTCGACATGGCGCTGCAGAATTTCCCGCGCATCGTCGGCCTGCGCGACGGCGAGTTGGCGTTTGACCTGCCGGCCGCCGCCGTGACGGCCACGCTTTTGCAAGCACTTTATGCCCAGCATTTGCACGAGCTCACGGGTCCGGCCCCGGCCGAGGACCTGCCCGCTGCAGCTTCGCCCCCTGTGGCGATGCAGTGCCGCTGACGCGCCCGCCGTACCAGGAACCGCATGACCATCGCACTGCCCCTGCGTCCCGAGCCGCGCGACCCGGCCTGGCGCGGCCGCGTGTTCTGGGCGCTGGCCGCGCTGCTGCTGCTGTGGCCGATGCTGGCGTTGACCGAGTTCAAACCCTGGTTGATGGTCGAGCCCGGCACCCTCAAGTCCACGCTCCGGTTTCTGAGCGGCTTTGTGCCGCCCAAGGTGGAACCGGAGTTTTTGCGGCTGGTCGCGCGCGAAACCTGGCGCACTGTAGCCCTCGCCACTGCGGGCATGGTGCTGGCGCTGCTGCTGGCGCTGCCGCTGACGCTGCTGTCGGTGCGCGCCTTGTCTGTTTCTGCCTTGAGCGGGCGCATGGCGCTGCTGCCGGCTGTGCTGCGCCAGCTGGTGCGCTGGCTCCTGATTTTGCTGCGCAGTGTGCCCGAGCTGATCTGGGCGCTGGTGTTCGTGCGCGTGGTCGGATTGGGTCCCACCTCCGGTGTTCTGGCCATTGGCCTGACTTATGGCGGCATGCTCGGCAAGGTCTATGGCGAAATTCTGGAAAGCGGCGAAAGCCATGTTACGGCGTCGCTGCTGCGCAACGGCGCGGGCCGCCTGCAGGCTTTTTTTTACGGCTTGCTGCCGCAAAATGCCGCCGAGCTCACCAGCTACACGGTGTACCGCTGGGAATGCGCCATCCGCTCGTCCGTGGTGCTGGGTTTTGTCGGTGCCGGCGGCCTCGGGCAGCAGATGGATGCTTCGATGCAAATGTTCAATGGCGCGGAGGTCAGCACCATGCTGCTGGTGTTCGTGGCGCTGGTCTGGCTGGCCGACAAGGCCAGCGCCTGGCTGCGCAAGGCGCTGGGCTAATGGCGCGGGCAGGACATTGCCATGAATGACTTGCAGCGCCTGCCGCCGCCGCTTTTTATTGCGCGCTGCAAGGCTTGCTGGCTAATGGCGGGCGTGGGGCTGCTGATAGTCCTGAGTTTTTGGACGCTGGACTTGAAGTGGGCCCAGTTCCTTTCTCTCGATGCGCTGGGCAAGATGGGCCGTTTTGTTGGCGAACTGCTGCATCCCGCCCGAGACGCTGCTTTTCTGCAAAAACTGCTGAGCGCCACATTGGAGACGCTGGCCATGTCGGCCTTGGGCACGCTGATCGCCGCCGTGCTGGGCCTGCTGCTCGCGCTGCCGGCAAGTCAGACCCATGCGAGTGACAAGGCGCGCTTCAGGGGGGTCACGCGGCTGCTGCTCAATGCGCTGCGCGCCATTCCTGAACTGGTGTGGGCCGCGCTGCTGCTGATTGCGGCCGGGCTCGGGCCCTTTGCCGGGACGCTGGCCCTCGCCTTGCACACGACGGGCGTGCTCGGACGGCTGTTTGCCGAGGCGATTGAAAACGCCCCCGAAGGCCCCGGCTTCGCGCTGCGCGCGCGCGGCATCGGTGAAGGCCGCGTGTTTTGCTACGCCACATTGCCGCAGGTGTTGCCGCAGCTCCTGAGCTACACGCTGTACCGCTGGGAAAACAACATTCGCGCCGCCGCCATTCTGGGCGTTGTCGGCGCGGGCGGCCTGGGACAGATGCTGGCGTTTTACATGGGCCTGTTCCAGATGCCCGAAACCAGCTCCATCCTGCTGGCGATGATCGCGCTGGTGGCGCTGGTCGATGCCCTGAGCTATCTTGCGCGGCGTGCCTTGTCACGTTGACGGCGACTTTGTCTTCCGGATTGCTGTCCTGGGCGGGCTATAGCGCATGCAGGCAGAGTGCCGAAAAAACCTGCCCCGATGGTCGAATCGGTTCATGAGCAGAAGCGCTGTTGGAAGGCTGACCTTGCCCTATCTCGATTGCTTAACTCAAAACCGGCGCTCTGTTGCGCTGACCGGGTGACGGTCCGCCCTATCCATATAGAATATCGGTAGTTCGAGGAGCGTTGCAGCCCGCCAGACACTGACCCGGTCAGTTGGCGAGTGAGGCTCGAACACCAGATCGCCGTGCCGATTCTGCTTCCCAACCGCGCTCACCCACTGTGCTGTGAGGTGAGTTGACTCCCGCAGTGGTTTCTAAAGCCTGTTCTGGAGTCACCATGAGTGCTGTTCTCAAATCCGCCGCCGATTTCATCATTGCCGACCTGTCGCTCGCCGACTGGGGCCGCAAGGAACTGAAAATCGCTGAAACTGAAATGCCTGGCCTGATGGCCATTCGCGAGGAATTCACGAAAGCGCAGCCGCTGAAAGGCGCACGCATCACCGGTTCGCTGCACATGACGATCCAGACCGGCGTGCTGATCGAAACGCTGCAGGCACTGGGCGCCGAGGTGCGCTGGGCCTCGTGCAACATCTTCTCGACGCAAGACCACGCCGCTGCCGCGATTGCCGCCAAGGGCACGCCGGTGTTTGCCATCAAGGGTGAATCGCTGGCCGATTATTGGGATTACACCCACCGCATCTTCGAATTCAGCGGCGCCAAAGGCACGCCCGAAGAAGGCCCCAACATGATTCTGGATGACGGTGGCGACGCCACGCTGCTGATGCACCTGGGCACCCGGGCCGAGCAAGACGCCAGTCTGCTGGACAAGCCTGGCAGCGAAGAGGAAACCTGCCTGTTCAACGCCATCAAGGCCAGGCTGGCGCAAGACGGCAGCTGGTACAGCCGCCGTCTGAAAAACATTATTGGCGTGACCGAGGAAACCACCACCGGCGTGCTGCGCCTGAACGAGATGTCGGCCAAGGGCACGCTGGCGCTGCGCGCCATCAACGTGAACGACTCGGTCACCAAGAGCAAGTTTGACAACCTCTACGGGTGCCGCGAATCCCTGGTCGATGGCATCAAGCGCGCCACTGATGTGATGATTGCCGGCAAAGTGGCCTGCGTGGCCGGCTATGGCGACGTCGGCAAGGGCTGCGCCCAGGCGCTGCGTGCCCTGAGCGCCCAGGTGTGGGTGACCGAGATCGACCCGATCAACGCCCTGCAGGCGGCGATGGAAGGTTTCAAGGTGGTGACCATGGAATACGCGGCCGACAAGTGCGACATCTTTGTTTCAGCCACCGGCAACAAAAACGTCGTGGCTTATGCCCACATGGCGGCCATGAAAGATCAGGCCATCGTCTGCAACATTGGCCACTTTGACAACGAAATCGATGTCGCCTCGCTGCAGAAATGCACCTGGGACGAGATCAAGCCGCAAGTCGATCATGTGATTTTCCCCGACGGCAAGCGCATTATTTTGCTGGCCAAGGGCCGCCTGGTGAATCTGGGTTGCGGCACTGGCCACCCCAGCTTCGTGATGTCGTCGAGTTTTGCCAACCAGACGCTGGCGCAGAT
Source organism: Polaromonas sp. UBA5171 (assembly GCA_002413395.1). Classification (GTDB taxonomy): domain Bacteria; phylum Pseudomonadota; class Gammaproteobacteria; order Burkholderiales; family Burkholderiaceae_C; genus Polaromonas. The sequence goes on from DHWX01000040.1 coordinate 70,803, forward strand.
CGAACTGTTCACCAGGAAGACTGACTACGAAGTGGGCAAGGTCTACGTGTTGCCCAAGCACCTTGATGAAAAAGTGGCGCGCCTGCACCTGAAGAAGGTGGGAGCGATGCTGAGCGAGTTGACCGATGAGCAGGCGGCTTATATCGGGGTGAAGAAGACCGGTCCGTACAAGGCCGACTCTTACCGCTATTAAGTAGCTGTATCTACCCCCACCAATGGGCGAGGGGGCAAAAAAATAGGGAACCCAATGCGCGCTGACTTATTTCTCGTCGAACGCGGCCATGCCGCCACCCGCTCGCAGGCCCAGCGCCTGATTGCCTCTGGCGTGCAGTGGCGCGTGGAAGCTGAAGGCGGCTGGAAGAAGGTCGCCAAAAACGGCGATGAAATACCGCAAGTCGCGGAACTGCAAATACTCGATACCAGCGAAGCCAAATACATCTCGCGCGGCGGGCTCAAGCTTGAAGGTGCGTTGGTGCGCACCGGGCTGGATGTCAAGGGCTTGCGCTGTCTCGATCTGGGTCAATCCACCGGCGGCTTTACCGACTGCCTGCTGCGCCGGGGTGCCGCGCAGGTGGTGGGCGTGGATGTGGGCCACGGCCAGTTGCATGCCAGCCTGCGCCATGACCCGCGCGTGGTGTGCCTTGAAGGCATCAATGCGCGCTCGCTGACGGCTGCTGATTTGGTCATTCCTGGCGTATATGAATCGGGAGCTGAAGACGGATTTGATGCCGACAATGAGCGGGTGGTCGGGGCTGACTTTGATTTTCTGACGGGTGACCTGTCATTTATCTCACTCACCCTGGTGCTGCCTGCCGCTGTGCGTCTGCTCAAGCCTGGCGGCCATTTGCTGATGCTGGTCAAGCCGCAGTTCGAGCTGCAGCCGGGGCAGGTCGGCAAAGGCGGCATTGTGCGCGATGCCACGTTGTTTGACTTTGTTGAAAAGCGTCTGCGCGATACCTGTGTCGCTTTGGGTCTGGAGGTGCTGGCGTGGCTCGATTCGCCGATTGCCGGTGGCGACGGCAACCGCGAGTTTTTCATTCATGCCCAAAAACGCCACAACTTGACGGGGCAAGACCAGCCGCTGGCCTCCGCCCCGCAAAGGCAGTCCCCCAAGCGGCTGCCGCGCAGCACCCTGCGCGAGTTGCGTGAGCCGTACGAAGACCCGGAAGCCGCGCATGCGGGTCAGCCGGGCCCAGCGCGCAGTAAGCGGCGCAACAAAAACCTGTCCAATGATTGAGGCTTGCGATGAACGTGCCAGTGAGTTTTGAATTCTTTCCGCCCAAAACGCCCGAAGGCGCCGACAAGCTGCGTCTGACGCGCCAGGCCCTGTATGCGCACCAGCCCGAGTTTTGCTCCGTGACCTTTGGCGCTGGCGGTTCGACGCAAGAGGGCACCTTTGGCACCGTCAAGGAAATTCTGGGTGAAGGGGTGGCGGCTGCCTGCCATCTTTCATGCGTCGGCGCGACCAAAGCTGCGATGCGCCAACATCTGGCAACCTTGCAGTCTATGGGCGTCAAGCGGCTGGTGGCACTGCGCGGTGACTTGCCCAGCGGCTACGGCATGGGTGGCGAGTTTCATCACGCCAGCGATCTGGTGGCCTTTATCCGCGCGGAAACGGGCGACGCCTTCCACCTTGAAGTGGCGGCTTACCCTGAAATCCACCCGCAGGCCAAATCAGCTGAAGCTGACCTGCAGGCCTTTGCGGCCAAGGTCAAGGCCGGTGCCAGCTCAGCCATCACCCAGTATTTTTTCAATGCGGACGCCTATTTTCGATTTGTGGACGACGTGCGGCGACTGGGTGTCGATGTGCCGGTGGTACCCGGCATCATGCCGATCACCAGTTCGACGCAGCTCATGCGGTTTAGCGATGCCAGCGGCGCGGAAATTCCGCGTTGGATCCGCCTGCGCCTGCAGGGCTATGGCGACGACACTGCTTCCATCAAAAACTTTGGGCTGGACGTCATCACCGGTTTATGCCAGCAGCTTTGCCAGGCTGGTGCGCCCGGCCTTCACTTTTACACCATGAATCAGGCCGCCGCGACGCTGGAGATTCTCCGACGTCTGCGGCGGCCTTGATGTCCGGGCGGCAGTTGCGCTGCTCAGCCGCCATGCTCCAGCGTGAATCCCGCGTTGCGGTCTTGCCCGAGCAGGGCCACCATCTGCGGCAATGCCGCCTGAAGTTCCGCCTTGAGCGTATGGGGGGGGTTAATAATGAACATGCCGCTGGCTGGCAGGCCGGGGCGTTTTATTTCCCCGGCGGCATCAGTTGTTAACTTGCTCGATTTAATCGTTAACGTGGCGTTCAGCCAGCTCCTTCCGGCTTTGACGGCCAGGGTCTTTAGCTTGCGTGGCAAATCGTGCGCTTCGGGCCGCGGAATGATCGGGTACCACACCACATACGTGCCGGTCGCAAAGCGCTTGATCGCGTCAGCCATGCAAGTCGCCACGCGGGCGTAGTCGCTCTTGATTTCATAGCTCGGGTCGCACAGCACCATGGCACGGCGGGCGGGTGGCGGCAAAAAGGTCTTGAGGGCTTCAAAACCGTCCTCGCGGGCGACGGCCACCTGACGGCCCACGCCCAGTTGCTCAATGTTTCCGGAAAGCGACTTGAAGTCGGTAGGATGCAACTCAAACAGNNCTCAAACAGTTTGAGCTTGTCGCGCCCGCTCAGGAACTGTTGCTCGATAAACGGCGAACCCGGATAAATTTTCAGGTGGGCGATGTCGCCGGTTTCGGCGAATTGCGGGTTCAGGCCGCGTAGCAGCGCCAGGTAGTCCTGCAGGGCTGGCGCCAGGGGTCCGGCGGGGTTGCTTTTTGCTACAGGCTTTGTAGCTGCATGTACCGGTTCTGTATGGGTTGAAGTCGGCTTTATCTCTGAAAGCAAACGAAAAACACCCTCCTGCGCCTCGCCGCTGGTTTCGGTGTAATCTCCATCGAGCCGGTACAAACCAGCGCCCGCGTGGGTATCAATCACGGTCAGTGCCGCGTCTTTTTGGGTCAGATACTTCATCAGCGCAATCAGCGTGGTGTGCTTGAGGACGTCGGCATGGTTGCCTGCATGGAAGGCGTGGCGGTAGGAAAACATGGGTCTATCGTACCTTCTTGCTGCCTAAAATTGGCGCAAGCCCTTGATTTTTCATATAATCCAAGGCTCTGCAGCGCACACGTGGTTCCGCGGCAGAGTTGTAGCTGGCTCCAAAAAGGGTTCGCCTTTCAAGGAGTTCTGCGCAAATGACCACCTAAGAGGTTCTCATCAGAAGAACGCCGACCGTGGAAAAGAACCCAACAAACCATTTCGAAAGAAACTCATGAAAACCTTCAGCGCCAAACCCGCTGACGTGACGCACGAGTGGTTTGTGATTGACGCGACCGACAAGGTCCTCGGACGAGTAGCCAGCGAAGTTGCTCTCCGTTTGCGCGGCAAACACAAGGCCATTTATACGCCTCACGTCGATACCGGTGACTTCATCGTCATCATCAACGCAGCCCAGCTGCGCGTCACTGGCGCCAAGTCCACTGACAAAATCTACTACCGTCATTCGGGTTATCCCGGCGGTATTACTGCCACTAATTTCCGTGACATGCAAGCCAAGCATCCTGGCCGCGCTTTGGAAAAAGCCGTCAAGGGCATGCTGCCCAAGGGCCCGCTCGGCTACGCCATGATCAAGAAACTCAAGGTGTACGGTGGTGCAGAGCACCCGCATACCGCCCAACAGCCTAAAGTGCTGGACATCTAAGGAGCTATTGATGATTGGTGATTGGAATAATGGCACCGGCCGTCGCAAATCAAGCGTCGCCCGCGTGTTTCTGAAAAAAGGCACTGGCAAGATCACGGTGAACGACAAGGACATCCAGGTGTTCTTCGGTCGTCAGACCTCGATCATGATCTGCCGCCAGCCCCTGTTTCTGACGAACCACGTCGAGACGTTTGACATCATGATCAATGTCCACGGCGGCGGCGAGTCCGGCCAGGCTGGCGCGGTGCGCCACGGCATTACCCGTGCGCTGATTGACTATGACGCAACACTCAAGCCGGCGTTGAGCCAGGCTGGTTTTGTCACCCGTGATGCCCGTGAAGTCGAACGTAAAAAAGTCGGTTTCCGGTCAGCACGCCGTCGCAAGCAGTTCAGCAAGCGTTAAGCCACTGGGGACGCTTTTGCTGTCCGAAGAAAGCCGCCATGGTTTGCGCCTGGCGGCTTTTTTCATGAGGTTTTGGGGCGACGAAACACCATACGCCTGATGCAAACGCTTACCTGCGCTTTACCCGTTCCGCGCGCAGTAGCGCTGAGCCAGCGTGCACAATGCATCTCCCCCACTGAAAAATTGCAGGGCCCGCCTTGAAATTTCGCCTGTTTCGCCGTCGCTTGACCATCAGCTCGCCGCGCATGATCGTGCGCAGCACCTTGCCCTGGCCGCTGCGCTGGATTGCGGCTGCCCTGGTGCTGGGTTTTTCCGCTGCTGTTGCCTTGTGGGCGTTTGAGTTTGGCAAAGGCATTGCGGGCCTGGATGGCCATTCCAAGGAGGAATTGATCCAGCTCAGGCAGGAGGTCGTCAGCCTGCGCGCGGACCGCGACAAGGCGCAGTCAATTGCCAATACCTCGGGCAGTCTGCTGACCGCCGAAAAGGCGCTGCGGGAAAAAATGATGAGCCAGGTCAAGCAGTTGGAGTCTGATAACCTCAGCCTGCGTGACGACCTGGGGTTTTTTGAAAAGCTCTTGCCCACCAGCAGCGCTGAAGTTGCTTCCATCCGCAGCCTGCAGGCCGAGGTCTTGTCGCAAACCCAGCTCAAATGGCAGGTACTGGTGCTGCGGCCGGTCAAAACCGCAGCCACCTTCAATGGCACACTGGAAATTACCGTGGCCGGCACCCAGGCCGGAAAGCCCTGGGCGATGACCTTGCCGGGTGGGCCGCAGGCGTTGCAATTCCAGCAATACCGCCGTGTCGAGGGACTCCTCGACTTGCCGCCAGAGGTCGTGGTAAAAACAGTAACCGCCAAAGTGCTTGAAGGCGCGAGCGTTCGTTCCGTTCAAACCTTCAGGCTTTAGGCATTCATCGCAACGACCTTCAGGGTCACCCACCACAGGAATCTGTTAATGTTTGGCAAAAAAAAGCAGCCGCCCATCAAAAGCCTGATTGCCCAGGGAAGTTGCATTGAAGGCAACCTCAAGTTCACTGACGGCCTGCGGGTCGATGGCGAAGTGATTGGTGACATTCGCGCCAATGAAGGCAGCCCGAGTATTTTGGTGATCAGCGAATCGGCCAGTGTCACCGGCCTCATTCACGCCGACCATGTGATCATCAATGGCCGCGTGATGGGGCCGATTCACGCCAGCCAGCTGCTGGAACTGCAGCCGAAAGCCAGAATTGAAGGCGAAGTTTCTTACAAGGCGCTTGAAATGCATCAAGGCGCCGTTATCTTTGGACAGTTGTGCCCCATGGCGCACCAGCAGATCGAGGAAAAACCCACTTTGAAGCTCGCTTCCAACAATCTATGACGTGTCAGGTTAGTGAGCGCCTACAGCCAATGTTGTTTTTAGGACGTAGGGTGTCAAGGTTGATTGATTTGCTGTAATATTTATAAATTCACCGTTGACAAGTTTTAAGTATTGGAGTCCCCATGAGTGCAGTTGCCGAAAATATCCAAACCGAGATGCCCGCCCCTTTTGTTTTTACCGACAGCGCGGCGGCCAAGGTGGCTGAGCTGATTGCCGCTGAGGGAAACCCGGATCTGAAACTGCGCGTTTTTGTGCAGGGCGGCGGCTGCTCGGGCTTCCAGTATGGCTTCACCTTTGACGAAATCACCAACGAAGACGACACCACCATGACTAAAAACGGTGTGTCCCTGCTGATCGATGCGATGAGCTACCAATATTTGGTGGGTGCCGAGATTGACTACAAGGACGATCTTGAAGGCGCGCAGTTCGTCATCAAAAATCCCAACGCCAACAGCAGTTGCGGTTGCGGTTCCAGTTTTTCTGCCTGAGCGCTTTTTGGCGCTCATCTGAAAGCCGCCTTCTCCGGGCGGCTTTTTGTTTGAAGGGCATCAAGCGGGGTAGATGGCCCCCAGCACACGTGGCCCCACTGCACCCGTGACACTCGGCAGGTTGCCGGGCTGCCGTTTGACACTCTGACGCGCCAGCCAGGCGAAGGCAGTGGCCTCAACTTGCAGCGGTGGCAAGCCATACTGGTCTGAGGTGCTGACGCGCAGCACTGGCAAGCCTGCCTGCAGACGCTGCAACAGGTGCTGGTTGAGCGCGCCGCCGCCGCATACGATCAGTTCTAGGCTCTCTTTTCCATAGCTTTTGATGCCCGCTATACAAGCAACAACAGTGAATTCTGCCAAGGTATTTTGAATGTCTTCAGGCCGTTCGGTGGCGAACGGGGCGAGTTTGTGAGCCAGCCAGTCCAGGCTGAAAAGGTCTCTACCCGTGCTTTTTGGGGGAGGCAGGGAGAAGTAGGAGTCAGCCTGCAGGCTGACCAGCAGCCCGGGCACCAATTGGCCGCTGGCGGCCCAGGCACCGTCTGCATCGAACGGCTGGCCGGTGTGCTGCTGGCACCAGACATCCATGAGTGCGTTGCCCGGCCCACAGTCGAAACCCATGACTGATGCGTTGCCTGATGCCGGCTGCCGCGGCAGCAGGCTCAGGTTGGCCATGCCGCCCAGATTCAGCACCGCCACGGCGCGATCCGACTGGCCAAAAACATGCTGGTGAAAGGCGGGAACCAGCGGCGCGCCCTGACCGCCCGCAGCGACATCACGGCTGCGAAAATCTGCCACCACGGCAATACCCGTGAGCTCGGCCAGTAACGCCGGGGCGTTGAGTTGAAGGGTGTAGCCGCCCACGCCAGCGGCTTCTGGAGCGGTGCGCTGGGGCTGATGCCGAACTGTTTGTCCGTGCGCCCCGATGGCTTGAACGCGGGACGCGGGCACGCCCTGCCCAGCGGCTTGGCCGAGAAGATCGCGGACCACCCGGGCGTACAGCGCGGCCAACTGGTTTGCCGCCAGTGCCGCACGGTGCAATTCGTTGTGGCTGGGGGTGTTGAGCGCCAGCAACTCAGCCCGGAAGCTTTTCGGGAAGGGTTCGGAGGCACTGGCCACCACGCGTGGAGTTGGCGCTGAAAAGTCCACCAGCACGCCATCCGCGCCGTCCAGGGAGGTGCCTGACATCAGGCCAATGTAGTAGTCAGACATGCGGCTATTTTGCCGCAGGGCCGGCGAAGCCGCTGTGGTTATTCAGCCCGGGTCTGGCTGATGCTGGCTGCGGCCAGCAACTGGTTTTTGACACCGGCAGCAAGCTGCTTGAACAGCGGCATGGCAGCCGTTGACAGGGGGACGGTCTCACTCTGCCTGGCCACCGCCATCGGGTCTTCCTGCACACCGTTGATGCGCACTTCGAAATGCAGGTGCGGGCCGGTGGCCCAGCCGGTCATGCCGACCAGGCCAATGGTCTGGCCCTGACTCACTTTCTCGCCGCGCTGCACCAGAATTTTGCTCAGATGGGCATACACCGTTTCACGGTTGCCAGCGTGCTTGATGAAAATCACGTTGCCATAGCCATTTTGCACCCCGGCAAACTCCACGACGCCATCACCCACCGTTCGTGCCGGCGTGCCCATGGCGGCCGCAAAGTCGGTGCCCGTGTGCATGCGCCATTTATGCAAAATGGGGTGAAAGCGCATGGCAAAGCCGCTGCTGATGCGGGAAAATTCTACCGGCGAACTCAGGAAAGCGCGGCGCAGGCTTTGGCCGTCGAGTGTGTAATAGCCGCCCTTGTTGGGCGCGCCCGTGGCGTCCTGGCCTGGTGGCTGGAACCACATGGCCTGATAGGTTTTACCGGCGTTGACGAACTCGGCCGACAGCACACGGCCGGTGCGCATTGCTTCGCCGTCGGCCTCCAGGGTTTCATAGACGACATTGAAGTGGTCACCTTTGCGCAGGGCGCGGCGAAAATCGATATCGGTTGAAAAAATCTCCGCGATCTGCACGCCGATGCTGTCAGGAATGCGGGCATCGTCGGTGGCGGCAAAAAGCGATGTCTGGATGCTGGCGCTGGCCAGCCGGGCCGAACGGGTGTAGGCGGCGGTCTCAATGCGCGAACTGAAGCCGCTGGGGCTGCGTTCCACCACCAGACGCTTGAACTGCGCTTCATTGTCGCCGGGCCAGCGCATGCTGAGCTTGAGCAGTTGCTGGCTGTCGCTGGCTTCCACAGTGACTGCTTTACCCGGTCGGCCCGCCAATATCATCCGGGCGTTGGGGTCGTTGCGCAAAAAGGCCGCTGCCGCGGCGTCGTCAAGGTTAAGCCGTTTGAGCAGGGCGCCGGCGGTGTCGCTGCTGCGCGTGCTCTCGGTGCGGAACAGATTGAAGTGAAAAGCGGAGAGCGCGTCGGTCTGGCCTTGTGTGGGCAGCGCTTGCACAACCTCCATGACCTGTTTGACCGGCAGGTCGGCTGCATCGGGTGCCAGCGGTGCGATGCCGAAAGCAGTGACGCCGGTGCCCAGCAGCAGGGCTGCAAGGCTGAAGGTAATGCGTTTCGGGTGGTGATGCAGACTGTTGGCCAGGATGGGCAGGATGCGAGAGGGGATAGGCAAGGTGTGGGAGGGGATAGGCAAGGTGTGGGAGGGGACGGGCAGGCTCAAAGCGAAATTCCCAACTAAAGTGCATCGGGCCGCGAAGATGCGCCGGACTGCGATATAAGAAAATCGGTGACTGGCCCCAGCTAGAACCGCTAAGCGGGTGAGGGCCTTTCGGTCATCGGACTCAAAAGCGTTTTGATCCTGATCAGCGAGTGGTGGCCCTTAAAATGGCAGGCTGATGTAGGAAAACAGTCATTGTATCTGTCGGACAACCCCCCGACACGTCGAAAACCCTTATGAACCAAGACCTTGTTACAAATTTCCCGGTGACTGACCATGTAAAGATGGCCCTGGCCGTATCCCTGCGTGGCTGCGAAGAGTTGATTCCCCAGGATGAATGGGTCAAGAAACTGGCCCGCAGCGAGGCCATGGGCCTGCCACTGCGCATCAAGCTGGGGCTGGACCCGACTGCGCCGGACATCCACATCGGGCACACGGTGGTACTCAATAAAATGCGCCAGCTCCAGGATTTGGGCCATACCGTGATCTTCCTGATTGGCGACTTCACCACCCTGATTGGTGATCCATCCGGACGCAACAACACCCGCCCGGCGCTGACGCGCGAGCAGATCGAGGCCAACGCCCAGACCTATTACAAACAGGCCAGCCTGGTGCTGGACCCAGGCAAGACCGAGATCCGCTACAACAGCGAATGGTGCGACGCGCTGGGCGCGCGCGGCATGATCGAACTGGCGGCCAGGTACAACGTGGCGCGCATGATGGAGCGCAACGACTTTCATGACCGCTTCAAGGCCGGCACGCCGATCAGCGTGCATGAGTTTTTGTACCCGCTGCTGCAGGGCTACGATTCGGTGGCGCTCAAAAGCGACCTGGAGCTGGGCGGCACCGACCAGAAGTTCAACCTGCTCATGGGTCGGCATCTGCAGGCCGAGTACGGCCAGGAGCCGCAGTGCATTCTGACCATGCCGCTGCTTGAAGGTCTGGACGGCATTGAAAAGATGTCCAAGAGCAAGAACAACTACATCGGCATTTCCGAGGATGCCAACACCATGTTTGCCAAGGTGCTGAGCATCTCGGACGTGCTGATGTGGAAGTGGTACACCCTGCTGTCCTTCAGGAGCGAAGCCGATATTGCCGCCCTGAAGGCCGAGGTCGAGGCCGGCCGCAACCCGAAAGACGCCAAGGTGGCGCTGGCCAGGGAAATCACGGCGCGCTTTCACTCCAGCGCCGCGGCCGACGCGGCCGAGCAGGATTTCATCAACCGCAGCAAGGGCGGCGTGCCCGACGAGATTGCCGAGGTCTCCTTGCCGCTGGGTGACGCTGGTGCGCCGCTGGGCATTGGCGCCTTGCTCAAGCTGGCCGGGCTGGCCGCTTCCAGCGGTGAAGGCAACCGGCTGATTGACGGTGGTGGGGTGCGCATCGATTCCAGCGTGGTTAGTGACAAGGGGCTGAAGTTGGGGGCGGGCACCTATGTGCTGCAGGTCGGCAAGCGCAAGTTTGCCAAGGTCACGCTGGGCTGATTCGCCGTGCTGGCCGTTTTGCAGCGCGTGACCCAAGCCAAAGTTGTGATTGACGGCCAGACCGTGGGCCAAATCGGCGCGGGCCTCTTGGTGCTGCTGTGCGCCGAGCAGGGCGACAGCGAGTTTCAGGCCGACAAACTGCTGGCCAAGATGTTGAAACTGCGCATCTTCAGCGATGCCGCCGGCAAGATGAACCGCAGCGTGCAGGACCTGGACGGTGCCGGCTTGGCCGGTGGCCTGCTGGTGGTGAGCCAGTTCACGCTGGCGGCGGATGTGTCAGGCGGCAACCGCCCCAGCTTCACCAACGCCGCCAAGCCGGACGAGGGGCGGCGCCTGTACGACTACTTCGTGGCGCAGGCCCAGGCTTCGCATCCCCTTGTGCAAACCGGCCAGTTTGCCGCCGACATGCAGGTGCACTTGGTCAATGACGGCCCGGTGACGATTCCGCTGCGGATCGCTCCCGCTTTGTAATTGCTATAAATTTAGTAGCTGCTTGCGAACTATCCACGGGCGCTGGGTTGGTTTTTTTATAAATCCGATGTCGAGCCGTATCGAACTAAAGCCTGGCCGCACGATCCGGGCCCTGTGTGCCTTGGGCGCGTGCCGAGAGATAGGCATAGAGATCGACGATATGGGCATTCACGCGGGGTTCGCCTTGCCATGCGGGCATCGTGAGCGCGTCTTCCTTGCGCTGCACGATCTCTTCGATCAAGGCTTCCTGCGCGGCGCTGTTGCGACTGGCCTGCGCCGCCGGCAGACCCCAGTCGTAGCGCGTGAGCACCAGGCTCACGAATTGGCGCGCGCCCATTTCGCGAACTATGGGCAACAGATCGGGACCACTCGCGCCGGTCGCGGCGGGCCCATGACAGCCCGCGCACCGGTCCTGGAAGACGCGCCAGCCGGTATAGACCGAACCGGGCGGATTTGCGAGCCGCGCGAGCTCCTGGGCGGCCTGCCGGTTCTGCACTTCCACGGCACCACAGCCGACCAGTACCAGAGCCGCCGTGATTGCAGCGCCGTACAGCAGGCGGCGGCGTCTCTCCGTCATAGAAAACTTTGCCATGGTCATCCCCTTTCACTTTCTCGCGGCCGCGAAACAACGCCGCGAATCCCGCGTACTGCGTGCGATTGTGGCAAGCCGCCTTCGCCTGTGCCTTGCGAAAGATCAGTGCCGGCCTCTGTTGGCGCATGCGCAACCGCAACCGTGAACGCTTGCCGCCGGGCCGGTGAGTTCAGGCCTTGAGCGGCCGGTTGACGGCGGCACGCTCTGCGCTGCAGATGCCACAGTCCAATCCACAGGCGATGGAGTCTGCTCAAGGGTTTATGGCACGGGTCGCCAGGATGGATGTGGGCTTGTGTCCGTGTTGCATGGTGCGTCCGCCGGGCCAGGGGCCGCCATGAAGTGCAGCGTGGCAAATCAGCGGCCAAACGCAGCAGCACTGCAAGGGTATTGGGCCAGACCTTGGGCGTCGTACTGGGGGCGCGCTACAAACAGGGCACGGCGCGTTCGTGCCGGGCACTTTGCGCGCCGCCTTTGTGCGTTTGTACGATCTGCCACCGTTCAAATGCTCCCCTGTGCTGGGCCATAATGCGCAAAGTCAATCGGGGTCAAGCTTACAAACCCCTCTAGCCTGAACAGGCCGCAGTCCAGCATTGGTGCCGGTGGTTCAGTCCAACATGGTTTATCTGCCGCGGGAGGCGCTCTTGGTTTCTATCAGCATCGCGGCGCGGCAGATAAACGCTAATCGTTAGGTGTCATTAATGCGCACCGTGCCAGATTGGTCAATTCAAGCTTCGTGGTGGGCATCAGGAATATTCGCCACTGGCGCCATTTGGTACTTTCTATCGCTCAAAGATTACTCATGGGCTGGCGCAGCTGCTATTGGCGCCATAGGATTCGCCGGCCTAGCAGTGTTCTTGCATCGTAAGAAAGACGCATCGGCCGCCAGCGCTAGCGCTGTCTCGGCTGATCCCAGTCCTGCTGCCGAATTCGCGCGACGCTATACAGATCAAGCTAGCCACGTACGCTTCATAAGAAGCCTTCCGAAACTTAGGGCAGTCGTCTACGAAAATGCACACGAAGGGTGGGACACCGGTGTGACCGCCGACATGAGAGAGGCTAGCTATGACGTAATTGATTTTCTTGAGTTCGCCTGGCTACGGTTGGCTGAGTTCTATCCGCCAAAGCACTTCGGGGAAAAGGATCCGCGAACTTATATTCGTGATTACATTCGCGACCGCTTCGCGTTCCACTGGGCGAAGCATGAGCCGCACGGACCCGGCACGGGTGGGACAATTGTAGGAGTTCTGACTGGCGACGACGTAATTCATGATCTAGAGTCAATGATTGCCGACACCGTCTCCGCCCTGTTCATGTACGACAATGGCTTCAACCACGAGGAATGGTTAGCGCAATGGCGGGGTAATCAGCCAACAACAGTTGGCAGCGAAGGCGTGCAGCAATGACGCCTAACTTTAAATGCAACGGACCGCCTTCGGCGGCCGTTGATTATTGACGTTATGCCTTCTCGAAACTATGACTAATCCTGCGTCACCATTCGCCAAACTTGCCGACGGCTCAGGCATCGTCGTTACCAGACGCGTTTGGATGGCGCTTGCTTGTCCAAAATGCAGAAAGGATATTGACGTAACGGACATATCATTCGGAACCGTTATCCAGTGCCCACATTGTGACAACATCACTTGGCGCCCAGAGTTCAAGCCGCGTTGGTATTTTCGAGTTCGCAACTTCATAATCGCTAATTTGGTCAGTTTCAGCATTGGCTTTCTCGCATCGTTGCTTGCGTCGCACATGTACGAATATCAAACGAAATCCGGGGCAGCTACACGAGATGCCGCTACCAACTCCGAAAAGAGATAAACCATGTCCATATCCGTCGGTGGAATCAACATCCCGAACAGCTTGATCGATTGCGAATGGCGCATCGGCGTCCTTGAGAGGTTACTCGATCGCGTAATACCTCATGTCGCGCCTGGAGTAATCACTCCGCAAATTGTTGAGCAAATGCGCAATGAAGTATTTGCCAATCTTCAAAAAAAGTATCCTGATGCCGGGCTCTCTAGAACCCCGCCAAAGGCATAACGGCGGTCAACCGGACGCCAAACAAGCGGCGCGCTTTCTTAACGACCGCCCTCGCGGGGCGCCGGTTACCTCTACGTTAGCCCTCTTTTGGAACTTGCATGTCAGCATTGACAATGCGTACGTTATTACGTACCATTCTGACTTCTTTAAAGGGAGTACAAAATGCACGCACTTACCGCTAGCGAAGCTCGCGCGAATTTATACCGGCTCATTGATGAGACAGCAGAGTCGCATGAGCCGATCATCATTTCCGGAAAGCGCAGCAGTGCCGTGTTGCTCTCGGCCGAAGATTGGAGTGCAATTCAAGAAACCTTATTTCTACTTGCCGTGCCAGGGATGCGCGAATCCATAAAGACAGGTATGGCTGAGCCCCTCACAAAAAGTACGAAAGAGCTTAAGTGGTGAGTTGGGCGCTTGTGTATGCCAAGCAAGCAATGAAAGATGCAAAGAAGCTTGCTGCAAGTGGTCTTAAGGCAAAGGCACAGGATTTACTCGCGGTTCTTGCCAACGATCCATTTCAGAATCCACCGCCCTTTCGAAAAATTGGTCGGAGATCTGGCGGGGGCATACTCGCGCCGCATCAATATTCAGCACCGTATTGTGTACGAAGTCTTTGCCAAAGAGAGAACCGTTCGTGTGCTGCGCATGTGGACTCACTATGAATGAGCGGGCTAACAGGTCGGCCCACGCGGACACGCAACATCAGGTTGCCGCTTCGCGGCGTGTGTTGCGTGCCGGTGGCCTTCGACGTTAGGCCTCACAACAACAGTCAATGGTCCGACAATCTGGCACGAAAATGCGACGACCAAAAGACACAACATGCGCCACTTGCTACTTGCCATCGCTGCTTTATCGATATGGGGCTGCGCCCAAATACCACCAGCTGAGGTGTCACCTCCATCTCGGCAGGCCGTAGTACTTGACATTGACGGTACCCTGACGCCGAGAGACATTGACGTGTTCGAACCAAGGCCGGGGGCCGCAGACGCACTTAACGCACTATCAAAGAAGGGCTACAAAATCGTCTATCTCACTACTCGGATTCCCCTATTTCAATCGAGCTTGCCAGATTGGCTGCGTCAGAACAGTTTTCCGTCAGGCAGCCTCCATGTCGCGCAAAACGCAGAGGAACGAGATAACGCGGAAAAGTTCAAAGCGCAAATACTTGCCGCTTACGTTGAAGCAGGCTGGAGCTTAGCGTATGCATATGGAGACTCTTCAACCGACTTCACCGCTTACGCTGAGGCGAAAATTCCAAAGGAGCATGTTTTCGCGCTCAAGAGAAGAGGCAGCACGGCATGCCAAGCTGGTATCTACCAAGCCTGCCTTGAGGGATGGGCTGAGCACTTGACGTACATTGAGCGTGAGATCCCCCGCGCAAAGTGAGGCCTAACCGCGCAGGCCGCTCACTTCCACGTAACGACTGCTACCCGGAAAGTTGAAATTCGGCTTTGTGTCTAAACCGACCATTGAATTCCACGGCCGCACAGTGATCACTGAAGGCAGGCGATTAATAGGGATTCCCAAATCCCAACCTGGCAAGAATCTCCACCTCGCGCAACTCCATGATTTGCGCGTCTTCCTCAAGGTCATGATCCCAGCCCTGGGCGTGCAGGGTGCCGTGGACGATCAGGTGGGCGTAGTGGGCTTCCAGCGTTTTGCCTTGCTCCTTGGCCTCTTGCGCCACCACCGGCGCGCACAGCACCAGGTCGGCGGTGACGACCGGCTCTTGCGTGTAATCAAAGGTCAGCACGTTGGTGGCGTAGTCTTTTTGGCGGTACTCGCGGTTGAGCGTTTGGCCCTCCATGGCATTCACGATGCGCACGGTGATCTCGGCGTCGCTTTGCAGCGCATGGCGAATCCAGCGTTTGACCTTGTTGCGGCCCAAGGTGGCGCGGTGCAGGGCCACGTTGTCAATGGACTTGCCAAATTGCAGGGAGAGGGTGAGTTCGTTCAGCATAGGTTACAAGTTAAATTGGCTTCTATCCCCTGTGCAGTATGCGCAGGCGGCTATTGTTTTAATAGTGAACAAGGGGGGATTAAGCCCTCTTTTTGCGGGCAACCCGGGGCCGCGCCAGCACGGCCGACACTTCCGGGTCGGCGTCGTCATCGCGGCGGTTCTGGCTGGCGCGGCGCGGTGCATCGTAGGCATCCACAATGCGCGCCACCAGCGGGTGGCGCACCACATCGGCGCTGGTCAGGCGGGTAATGGCAATGCCCTTGACGCGCTTGAGTACGCGCTCGGCGTCGATCAGGCCACTGAGTTGCGCGCGCGGCAAATCGACCTGGCTCACATCGCCCGTGACCACGGCCTTGCTGCCAAAGCCGATGCGCGTCAAGAACATCTTCATCTGCTCGGGTGTGGTGTTTTGCGCCTCGTCCAGAATCACAAACGCGTGGTTCAGCGTGCGCCCGCGCATGAAGGCCAGCGGCGCAATCTCGATTTGCTGGCGTTCAAACGCCTTTTGCACGCGCTCCAGACCCATCAGCTCGTATAGCGCGTCATACAGCGGCCGCAGGTAAGGGTCCACCTTCTGGAGCAGGTCGCCCGGCAAAAAACCCAGGCGCTCACCCGCTTCCACCGCCGGACGCGTCAGCACAATGCGCTGCACCGTGCTGCGCTCGAGTGCATCGACCGCGCAGGCTACCGCCAGATAGGTCTNNGCCGGTGCCGGCCGGGCCGATGCCAAAGGTGATGTCATGCGTGGCGATGTTGGTCAGGTAGTCGGCCTGGTTGACGGTGCGGGCGCGCAGGTCGGCGCGGCGGGTGGACAGTGCCACCGCGCCGTCGGGCGCCATGCCCAGTGCCATGTCGCCGGCCAGCATGAGCTGCACGGTTTCTTCCTCAATGGGCCGCTGGGCCATCTCGTACAGGGCTTGCAACACCTCGAGTGCTTGCTGGGCCTTGATCTTGGTGCCCTCGATCTTGAACTGTTCGAAGCGGTGCGCAATCGTCACCTGCAGCGCTGCCTCGATGGTGCGGATGTGGGCGTCCATCGGTCCGCAAAGGTGGCCCATGCGGGTATTGTTGGGTGGTGTGAAGGTATGACGAAGAATCAAGGCGCTGGTTTTCAAAAAAGGGACAAAACACAATTGTCCGCCCAAACGTACCTGCCTGCCCGACTGATAAGATTCGCCGATGATAGGAAGACTCACCGGCCTGCTGGCCGAAAAAAATCCGCCAGAGATTTTGCTGGACTGCAACGGCGTGGGCTATGAAGTGCTGGTGCCCATGAGCACCTTTTACAACCTGCCTGGCCTGGGCGAAAAAGTCAGCCTGCTGACGCATTTTGTGGTGCGCGAAGACGCACAAATTCTCTACGGCTTTGGCAGCGCCGCCGAGCGCGCCGCGTTTCGCCAGCTCATCAAGATTTCCGGCGTTGGCCCGCGCACCGCGCTCAGCGTGCTCAGCGGCATGAGCGTCGAAGACTTGTCCCAGGCCGTCACCCGCCAGGAGGTTGGCCGCATCATCAAGGTGCCCGGCATTGGCAAAAAAACCGCCGAACGCCTGCTACTCGAACTCAAGGGCAAGCTCGGCGCCGACATCGGTGTGCCGGCCACCATCGCCGACGATGCGCAGTCCGATATTCTGCAGGCGCTGGTGGCGCTGGGCTAC
Organism: Polaromonas sp. UBA5171; assembly: GCA_002413395.1. Taxonomy (GTDB): domain Bacteria; phylum Pseudomonadota; class Gammaproteobacteria; order Burkholderiales; family Burkholderiaceae_C; genus Polaromonas. Next base: position 87,637 of record DHWX01000040.1, read on the forward strand.
AGCGACCGCGATGCGGCGCTGGCGCTCAAAGCCTTGCCGCAGGATGTGGGCGTGAGCGACGGCATCAAGCTGGCGCTGAAAAGCCTGGCGAAATAGTCATGAGCATCCAGACCGACGACTTCGACATGTCCGACCTGCCGCCTACCAGGCGCGTGATGTCGGCTGCGCCCGCCTCGCCGCGCGAAGAGGCGATTGAGCGCGCGCTGCGCCCCAAGCTGTTTGACGAGTATGTGGGCCAGACCAAGGCGCGCGAACAACTGGAAATTTTCATCGGCGCCGCCAAAAAACGCAGCGAAGCGCTCGACCATGTGCTGCTGTTCGGCCCGCCGGGCTTGGGCAAGACCACCTTGAGCCACATCATCGCCCACGAACTCGGCGTGAACATGCGCCAGACTAGCGGCCCGGTGCTCGAAAAACCCAAGGATCTGGCGGCGCTGCTGACCAATCTGGAAAAAAACGATGTTCTTTTCATCGACGAGATCCACCGCCTGAGTCCGGTGGTCGAGGAAATCCTCTACCCCGCTCTGGAGGACTACCAGATCGACATCATGATCGGCGAAGGCCCGGCGGCGCGCAGCATCAAGCTCGATTTGCAGCCCTTTACCCTGGTGGGCGCCACCACCCGCGCCGGCATGCTGACCAACCCGCTGCGCGACCGTTTTGGCATCGTGGCCCGGCTGGAGTTTTACACCCCCGAAGAGCTGGCGCGCATTGTCAAGCGCAGCGCCAGCTTGCTGAACGTCAGCACCGACGCAGAAGGTGGCTTTGAAATTGCGCGCCGCTCGCGCGGCACGCCGCGGATTGCCAACCGCCTGCTGCGCCGCGTGCGCGATTACGCCGATGTCAAGGGCAGCGGCCAGATCACGCTCGATATTGCCAACTTGGCGCTGGCCATGCTTGACGTCGATCCGCAAGGTTTTGACGTGATGGATCGCAAGCTGCTGGAGGCTGTGATCCACCGCTTCGACGGTGGCCCGGTCGGCCTGGACAACATTGCCGCCAGCATTGGCGAGGAGCGCGACACGATTGAAGACGTGATCGAGCCCTATCTGATTCAGCAAGGCTATTTGCAGCGCACGCCGCGCGGCCGCATCGCCACATTGGCGGCGTACCGGCATTTGGGCGTAACACCGCCGGTCAGTGGCAATGACATGTTCACTTGAAGGCGCCGGATACACCGGCCTTTTTAAGAATTTACAGCGCCCGCGCCATCGCCGGTCAGGTCAGCGCACCGCGTGCATTCACCCGGTAGATACGCTGCACAACACCGTTGTGCAGGCCGCCGCTCACGCCAATCATCACATCGTGCAGGTTCACGGTCGGGTCGCAGTGGCCGGGAATCAGCCACAGCATGCGGCCCAGGCCGGGCAGACGCGAGCAGCCCGCGGCGGGCCGCAAAATGCCGTGCTCGTCACCGCCGTTGAAATAGTCCAGCGCGCTGTCGGGGCTCAGCGCATGCACCCGTGGCATCCCGGAGTCGATGGCGTGGCTTTTGTGGCCGGCGTCGCACACGGCGTGGTCGCTGTGCGTGCTGATGACCTGGGTCTTGACAAACAGGGCGTGCTCGAATTGCGGCTGCGCCGGATCGCGCTCGTTGAGCGCGTAGTCGGCATCCATGAACAGGAAGGAGCCCGCCTGTAGCTCGCCATAAACGCCGCTGGCGGCCTCCAGCACCAGGCAGCCGGTACCGGCTCCGGTGACAAGACCCACGGCAACCCCCTGGGCCTCGATCAACTGGCGTGTCAGCCGCACCGCATCCGCCGCCTTGACAATGGCCTCGCGCCGGTCCTGCGCGCTGCGCAGGTGCTGTGCCTTGCCGTGGTAGGCCTGCAGGCCGGCGAAGCGCAACGCCGGGTGTTTGCGAAGTTCCAGCACCAGTGTGACAGCCGCAGCGCCGGGCTCGACACCGCAGCGTCCTTGGCCCACGTCGATTTCAACAAACACGTCAATCACCGTAGCAACGTTGGCGACGTCGTTACCGGCCCTGCTGCTGTTGACGCGGGCCTCGTTCATGGCCTGCGCCAGCCGGATCACGCCTTCGGTGCTGTCCACGGCAATTGCAAGCTGGCCGCCGTGGGCTGCCGCTGTTTGAGCCAGTGCCGCCACGCGGACGAGCTTGCCAGGGGCAATCACCTCGTTGCTGATATACACGTTGTAGACCCCGCCTGCCATCATGACCTCGGCTTCGGCGGTTTTCTGCACGCACACGCCCACCGCGCCGGCCCTGATCTGCATCTTGGCCAGCGTGGTGCTCTTGTGCGTCTTGGCGTGTGGGCGCCAGCGGATGCCATGCTTTTTGGCAAATTCGGCCATGCGCGCCAGGTTGCGTTTCATCGCGTCAAGGTCAATCACCAGCGCCGGTGTATCGATGTCATTGGCGGGTCTGCCTATCAGTTCGGTCCAACGGGTTGGCAAGTAACTCATCGGGTTGTTGGGGTGGTTTGCCGGGGTGGATTTTGGGCGTTGACGATACTGCCAGCGTAAGCACTCGTAAACTGGTTGTCATCGAGTGCGCCATCATCGAGGTGCTGGGTGTCGGCCCAGCCCACCAGCGTGAAGCCCTCGGGCGTCCAGAGCAGGCGGTTGATGGCCGTGTTGCCCAGGGCCCAGGTGCGCGGTGCCTGGATGTCCAGCCGGGTCGCCGCGCGGTACAGCACGTCCATCACGCCGCCGTGGCCGACCAGCGCAATCAGCTCGCCCGGGTGCCGGGCAGCCAGTTGCTCCGCGGCCGCCACTACCCGGTGGCGCAGGGCCAGCAGCGACTCGCCGCCCGGTGGGGCAAAGTGCGGATCGCGTTGGCGCCAGCGCATCGACTGCTCAGGCAGCAGTGCTTCAATTTCAGCGTAGGTCTTGCCTTCAAACTCGCCAAAGCCACGTTCGCGCAGGCCTTCCTCGCGGGTCACTTCCACGCGTAGCGCGCGTCCGAGGTATTGTGCCGTCTCCCAAGCCCGGGCAAGGTCGCTGGCGTAAATGGCGGTGATGGGATCGTCCCTGAGGGCCAGCGCCATCCGATGCGCCTGCCTTCGGCCGGTATCGTTGAGTGGAATATTCAGGTGTCCCTGGATGCGGGTATCGACATTCCAGGTGGTTTCGCCGTGGCGGATGGCAATGATGCGGGTGGGTTCAATCATCTGGAGTACAGCGGGTCGCGGTGAAGGTTGCCTGGAATTCAGGGTTTACCCGTATTTTAGGGCCAGTGCTACGTCTGAGCGGCATGAGAGTCAGCGCGGGATTTTAACGTTGATGCGGCGCGGCCCTGCGGGTGGCTGCGGAAAGCCGATCAGGGCGGAGTCCATCATGGCGGGCAGCACGGCCAGGGTATCGCCCCACACGCCGTCATGCTGGGCCCGGGTTTCAAAGACAATCTGTCCGGACGCCAGATCGCGCATCAAAATGCTCAGATCGCGCTGGTAATAGGGTTCGGAAAATTGCATCGGAAACGACAGGCCCAGCGACGTACCGCGGTTGCCGCCTTCCAGAAAAGCGCCTGGCATGGGAAACCCGAAGCCGTCATGCCAGCCGCCGCCACCGGGCCAACGCTCCACCACCAGCGTAGTAACGACCACTTGCACGCTGTAGCGTGCCTCAGCCGGACTCCATTCCATGCCAACCTTGGCCAAGGCTGTGCGCGCCAGCGCTTCCACGCGGTCTTGTTGTGCCCCTATGACTTGCTGCGAAGGCAGGCGTTCAAAACGGTAAGGGGAGCCTGGGCCAGGCGGCGCGGCGCTCCAGTGGGAGAACGCGGTGACATCGCTATCGACCACCCGAACGGTGGCGCAGCCGGCCATGAAAAATGCCATGACTGCTGCTGAAAAAATAGCTGATAACACGCGTCTCATAGGAACTCCAGTGGAATTTTGTCAATACTCAGGGAGCGTGAATGCCGATGGCGGCGATACCGGGCAGTGTCGGCGCGCTGAATTCCTCGGCATCAAAGGCCTTGTCGCCTTCGGCGTTGGCAACACCGGTGGTTTTGATGCCCTTGAAGTCATGACGCTGGCTGTCCATCAGGTGCGAGGGAACGATGTGTTGCAGGGCCGAGAACATGTTTTCCAGGCGGCCCGGATATTTCTTATCCCACTCGCGCAGCAGGTTGCCGACCTGCTTGCGCTGCAGGTTTTCCTGGCTGCCGCAGAGCGAGCAGGGAATAATGGGAAAGCTACGCACCTGGGCCCAGCGGCTCAGGTCTTTTTCAGGCACATAGGCCATGGGCCGGATCACGATGTGTCTGCCGTCGTCGCTGACCAGCTTGGGCGGCATGCCCTTGAGCTTGGCCGCAAAAAACATGTTCAGGAAAAACGTCTGCAGCATGTCGTCCCGGTGGTGGCCCAGCGCGATTTTGGTGGCGCCAAGCTCGTCCGCCACCCGGTACAAAATGCCGCGCCGCAGCCGCGAGCACAGTGAGCACAGCGTTTTGCCCTCGGGGATGATGCGCTTGACAATGCTGTAGGTGTCCTGGTTTTCGATGTGAAAAGGCACGCCCAGCGCCGTCAAATAGTCAGGCAGCACATGCTCGGGAAAGCCGGGCTGCTTCTGGTCCAGGTTGACCGCGATCAGCTCGAACCGGATAGGCGCGCGCTTTTGCAGCTTGAGCAAAATGTCGAGCATGGCGTAGCTGTCCTTGCCGCCCGACACGCACACCATGACCTTGTCGCCTTCTTCAATCATGTTGAAGTCGACAATGGCGCGGCCGACTTCACGGCACAGGCGCTTTTCGAGCTTGTGGTCTTCGCGCTCGATCTTCATGGAATTCTGCAATCGTGCCGAACTCTCAATCTGGTCGTCCATCCAAACGGCACTCATGTTTTTACCATCGCCCTGTCTCGACGCGAATGGCTACTTCGCAGTCGTCAAAAATTTCGAGTTTTGCAATTTTCACCCGCACGCCCAGCACCCCGGGCAGCAACATCAGCCGGTGCGCCAGTTTGCCGATCAGACTCTCCAGCAGGTTGGCGTGTTCGGCGGTGCATTCGCCAATGATGATCTGGCGCACCTTGCGGTAATCCAGCACATGGTTGATCTCATCGTCATGCGGCAGCAGCGGCTGCGTGCCCAGATTCAGTTCGGCGTCGACCTGGATCGGCTGCGGGGCGGTTTTTTCATGCGCCAAAATGCCCAGGTTCGCGTCGAAACGCAAGCCGGTGAGGGTGAGAATCTGGGTGCCCCGGGTATTGAACATGGTGCCAGTCTGTAGTAAGTGAGAGTTTGGGTCTGTCAGCCAAAGCCGACTCTTGGTAATGGATGGGTTACATCAGGGAAAAATCGCGCTCGAACTTCATCAGGTGCTGGCCACCGTCCACCAGCAGGGTGGTGCCGGTGATCGAGGCATTTTCCAGCGCAAATTTCACTGTGGCCGCCACGTCGGCGGGTGTGGAGGAACGGCCCAGCGGCGAAAGCTGGTGGCGCGCCTCAAATTGTTCATTGCTCAGCAGGTGGCTGCCCAGGGTGAGACCGGGTGCCACGCCGACCACGCGCACCTGCGGAGCCAGCGCCAGCGCCAGCATGGTGCCGGCGGCTTCCAGCGCGGCCTTGGACAGCGTGTAGCTGAAAAAATCAGGGTTCTGGTTCCACAACTTCTGGTCCAGCAGATTGACCACCGCGCCGCTGCCGTTTCGCGAGGTGACATGCGCATGCAGCGCCTGGGCCAGCAAGATGGCGGCACCGGTGTTGCTGCGCAGGTGCTTGTCCATGCTGGCAAAGTCAAAGCTGGTGGCGCTGTCATGCTCAAATGTCGAAGCGTTGTTGACCACGGCATCGACCCGGCCAAAATGGTTCACCACGCGTGGCAGCAGGCCGCGCACCGCGGTTTCATCCGCCAAGTCTGCATAGAAAAAGGCTGAAGCCCCTGAAATACTGGCACAGTCAGCTACTGTTTTAGCAGCATCAGATTCAGAGTTGTGGTAATGCACGGCCACCTGCCAGCCGCCTGTGGCGAGCGCCAGTGCGATCTCGCGGCCCAGTCGCCTGGCGGCGCCGGTGACCAGCACCACAGGTGAGTCATCGGGTTGAGAAGAGATGGGATTCATCAATCTGGGGTGCAATCGCAGGCGTGAGGAGATGGGCAGGGGGAATCGCCGACAATCATGGACGGTGACGAACATGACCAACTTTTCCATTTTACAGACTGACCTGCATTCCCATATCGCCAAGTCCATAGCCACTGCGGGTGGCTGGATCGGCTTTGACCAGTTCATGGCGCTGGCCCTGTATACGCCGGGCCTGGGCTACTACGCCAGCGACTCCCAGAAATTCGGTTTGATGCCCAGCGGCGTCAAGGGCGGCGGCAGTGATTTTGTCACCGCGCCCGAACTTTCGCCGCGCTTTGGCCAGACCCTGGCGCGCCAGGTGGCCGAGGCCCTGCGGGTGACGGGAACGGTTGAAGTCTGGGAATTTGGCGCGGGCTCCGGCGTACTGGCGCAGCAGGTTCTGGACGCACTCGGGCCATTGGTGGAGCGCTACACGATTGTCGATATTTCGGGCAGCCTGCGCGAGCGTCAGCGCGAACAGCTGGCCGCGCATGCCCACAAAGTGCAGTGGGCCAGCGAGTTGCCGCCGCGCATGTGTGGGGTGGTGCTGGGCAATGAAGTGCTCGATGCCATGCCGGTGAAATTACTGGTGCGCTTGAGCGGCATCTGGCATGAGCGCGGCGTGGCCATGCACGAAGGCCGATTCAACGACGCCGACCAGCCGACCGATTTGCGGCCGCCGCTGGAGGTGGCGGGCTCGCACGACTACCTGACCGAAATTCACCTCCAGGCGGAGGGCTTTATCCGCACGCTGGCCGACCGGCTCGAAGCGGGTGCGGTATTCCTGCTGGACTATGGCTTTCCCGAGCACGAGTACTACCATCCCCAGCGCAGCATGGGCACGCTGATGTGCCACCGCAACCACATGTCCGACACCGATGCCCTGGCCGACGTTGGCAGCAAGGACATCACCGCCCATGTCAACTTCACCGGCATTGCACTGGCCGGGCAGGAGGCTGGTCTGCAGGTGGTGGGTTATACCGGTCAGGGCCGTTTTCTGCTCAATTGCGGGCTGCTCGATGGCATCAACAACAGCATGGAGAGCGCCGGTTTGATCGAGCGCGCCATGGTGCAAAAACTGGTGAACGAGCACGAGATGGGCGAGTTGTTCAAGGTGATTGCGTTTGCGGCAAAAGACAGTCCGGCGTGGGACCCGCTGGGATTTTCCGCAGGCGACCGCATCCATACACTTTAGCGCTGCACCACACCACGGAACGACTCGGCCCGCCTCATGTTTCGCTGGTTTATTGTCATTTTTTCGTGCGTGACGAGTTGCTGCCGCGCCTGCAGTTCCACATTAGCGTCAAGTTACCGGCGCTGACTGGTGGCTTTGCGCTGGTCAGCTAAAGCGCGCCGGCCGACTGGAACTCAGGGTCAGGGCAAATCCTTGTTCGGTTCCGGCAAGGAAGCATCGCGCGGCCCGACCATTCCCAGCCGCGCTTTTAGCGACTGGGGCTGTCCGGTCAGGATCGCCGCGTAATTGGTGGTGTTGGACAACACTTTCTTCACGTAATTGCGGGTTTCGGCGAAGGGCACGTTTTCGACCCAGATGGCAGCATCCAGCACGGGGCCACCGCTCTGGCCGCGCCAGACGCGGGGTCGGCCAGGTCCGGCGTTGTAGGCGGCGGCGGCCAGCGGCAGCGAATCGTCCAGGTCGTCCAGTGCCAGCTTGAGGTAGGCCGTGCCAATGGTGATGTTGGTGCCATGTTCGCCCAGTTGGTCGGCGTTAAAGCCCTGCAGGCCGATTTTCCGGGCAGTCCAGCGCGCGGTGGCGGGCATGACCTGCATCAGCCCGGAGGCCCCCACGCCAGAGTGGGCATCCATGACGAAACGGCTTTCCTGCCGGATCAGGCCATACACGTAGGCTGGGTCCAGATTGATGGCCTGACAGCGTTTGACGACGGTCTCACGGAAGGGCATGGGAAAGCGCTGCTCAAAGTCAAACACATCCCGGGTGCGCTCGCTGGTGTTGATGCAGCGATCCCAGATTTCGCGGTCGCAGGCAAACTGGGCCGCGGCCAGTAGCGCGCGCTCGCCCATGCCGCCGCGCTGGTGCAGGTTGGTGCTGTAGTTCCATTCGCGCACGCCCTCGCTGTGCAAGCCGATCAGGATGGCGTAGGCGGCGCGGTTCAGCCCGGGGTTGAGCCGGGCGGCCTCTTTTTCTTCATTGCTCAGCGGCGCCGGTCTGGGCGGCACGGTGATTTTCTGGCCGAGCTCTTCCAGCGCCAGTTGCTCATAAAAACCGCGCACCGAGGCGATGGACTGCAGCAGCGCCAGGGCTTCGGTGCGCTGCGGTGCCATGTGAAGGGCCGGGGCCACGCCGGAGGCGGTCGCCATGGGTGCGGCATCGGGTGGCGCCGTGGCCAGCAGTGCCCGCGCTTTCCAGTAGATCCAGGTCGGGTCGTTGCGGCCCGCCTCGCTCATGGCCTGGATGGCCGCCAGGACTTGCTGCCAGTTGGGCTGGGTGCCCGCGCGCAGGGCGGCGCGGGCTTTCCATGCCAGCATGTCATCGGTCAGGTCGGTATCGTCGCTGACCCTGGCGAAGTATTGCAGCGCATCACGGGCCGGGAGCGTGCCCATTCGGGTAGCCGCCTGCTTGCCGAGGACCCCCCAGACCCAGTTGCGCTCCTCGCGGCTGAGTTGCAGCGCCCATTTTCTTTCGAGCTGAAATGCGGCACCTTGCACATCGCTGCCGGCCAGCTTGATCAGCGCCAGCGTGATGATCTCCTTGCGCACCTTGCGCAGAGCCAGGTGTTTGTCCGCGAGGAATTTACCGGGGCTGCTGCTCAGCTCGGTGACCATGCCAACGGCTTGTGGGGCGATGATCTGCACGGCATCGCGGGCAGCGCGCGGGCGGTTGGCGTCAAGGGCCAGGCGTGCCTTGTGCCAGACATCCTGCGGCGTGAGGGTTTTTGCGCCCACCAGCTGCCCGGCGGCGGTCGTGCAGCCGTTGTCGGAGTCGCGTTGCGCCAGCCAGTTTTTACGTACTTCGTCCGCCAGAAGATCGTCCTGTGCCGGATTTTTCAGGTGTTCCGCCAGCAGGGCATAGCAGCGCACTTCGCGGTCGTCGTTCATGCGGTACTTGGGGTACTCCGCGTCAAAAGCGGCCCAGTCGCCGCGCTGTCCCAGCAGCAGCAGCCAGTCGTTGCGCAGGCGGTCTTCCTGGTAGGTGCCGACGTAACGGGCCAGAAAGTCCTGCACTTCCTGCGCGCTGGCGTCATCGAGGCGGGCCTTCAGCTCCCAGTAGGCCGCCCAGGCTTCGAGTGCATGGCCTCTGGCCTGCGGCAGCAACTGCGTCAGCGTGGCCTTGTCGCCGTGCTTGAAGGCTCTTTGCATCTCCAGAATCACGCTGTCGCCGGCGGCAGCGCCGCCCGATGAACTGGTCTGGGCGGGAACCGGTACGGGCAGCGCGGCCCAGAGCATGGCAGAAAAAATCACGCTGAAAACAAATTTGTATAGCATTGGGTCATTATGGACAAATTAAGTATCCGCAAGGCGCTGATCGAATCGCGCCTGAACATGCCCGACCGTCAGGCGAGGGCCGACTTGCTGCAGCGGGTGATGCGCATCTGGCTGGTGGGTTCGCCTCATGAGGTGATAGGGGCCTACTGGCCGATCAAGGGTGAGTTTGATCCGCTGCCCGCTCTTTACCGCTGGCAGGAAGATGCGATTTTGAACCAGGACTCAGCATCACATCATGATTTTTCCAAGTTGGAACCGGCACAGTTTGCTACTGAAAGCATAGCCAGCAGATCGCCGCGCAAGATCGGCCTGCCAGTGGTGAACAAGCAGCACAAGACACTCACTTTTCATGCCTGGTACCCCGGCTGCCCGATGGAAGAAGACGCCTACGGCATTTCCAAGCCCAAGGACACCGAGGAGATCGTGCCCACGCTGCTGTTTGTGCCCTGCGTGGGCTACGGACCGGGCGGCTACCGGCTGGGCTACGGCGGGGGCTTTTATGACCGTACGCTGGCAACCGTGCAACCGCGCCCTCTGACGGTGGGTCTGGGGTTCAGCCATGGCTGGCTACCTGACATGGTGCCCGAGCCGCACGATGTTGCGCTCGATGCCATCCTCAACGACAAGGGAGTGGTCTGGCCCGTGTAAAAAATGTGGCCTCCACGCTGCTTACTGTGGGTACTTCGCCGACCAGGTGTCATCTCTGGATCTTGTTCAGGACGTCATTGTTCTGCAGGCTTGCGGCAGCCCGGCCAATGTCAGCAGATCGATAATCCACATACAAAATCGTATGTCCAGCCAGCGCTGCCGGACGCTTCACAACCAAAAAAATCACAGGAAATTTCATGGCAACCCCAGTTGATGTCGTCATCATGGCCGCAGGCAAAGGCACGCGGATGAAAAGCACGCGGCCCAAAGTGTTGCACCGTTTGGGCGGTCGTGCCTTGCTGGCGCATGTGATTGACTGCGCGGCCCGGTTGTCGGCGCGCCAGGCGGTGGTGATTACGGGCCACGGCGCCATGGAGGTAGAAGCAGCTTGTGCAGGCTCTGATTTGGCTGAAAGCGATTTGTCTTTGAAATTTGCGCGCCAGGAGCCGCAGCTCGGCACCGGCCACGCAATGCAGCAAGCGCTGCCGCTGCTGGCAGACGACGGCGTCACGCTGGTGTTGTCGGGCGATGTACCGCTCACCCAGGCCGCCACCTTGCAAGCCCTGCTGGAACAGTGCGGTGGCCAGCGGCTGGCGTTGCTCACGCTGAACATGGCCGATGCCACGGGCTACGGGCGCATTGTTCGGTCCGGCGATCAGGCTTCCGACCAGGTGCGTGCCATCGTTGAGCACAAGGACGCCAGCGAAGCCCAGCGCGCCATCCATGAAATTTACAGCGGCATCATGGCCGTGCCCACGCGGCTACTGCGCGGCTGGCTGGCCCGGCTGGACAACAAAAATGTCCAACGCGAGTACTACCTGACCGACATCGTGAAGTTTGCCGTAGCCGACGGCGTGGCCGTGGTGGCGCACCAGATTACCGATGCCGCGCAAGTGGCCGGTGTGAACAGCCCCGTGCAACTGGCCGAACTGGAACGCGTGTACCAGCTTCGCCAAGCCACGGCCTTGATGGAGCAGGGGGTTCGGTTGGCCGACCCGGCGCGGTTTGATGTGCGCGGCACGCTGGCTTGCGGTCAGGATGTCGAGATTGACGTGAACTGTGTATTTGAAGGCTGGGTGAGTCTGGCCGAAGGTGTGCGTGTGGGCGCCAATTGCGTGATTGCCAACGCCACCATCGCCGCAGGCGCGGTGATTCATCCATTCACCCATATCGACGGCGAGAAGCTCGGCGTGCAGGTCGGTGAAGGCGCGCGGATTGGCCCGTTTGCCCGCCTGCGGCCCGGTGCAAACCTCGGCGCCGATGTGCACATCGGCAACTTTGTCGAAGTGAAAAACTCCACGATGGCCAAGGGTGCCAAGGCCAACCATCTGGCCTACCTGGGTGATGCCACGGTGGGTGAACGCGTCAACTATGGCGCCGGCAGCATCACCGCCAATTACGACGGCGCCAGCAAGCACCGCACGGTGATTGAGGACGACGTGCACATCGGCAGCAACTGCGTTCTGGTGGCGCCGGTGACGATTGGCGCGGGCGGCACCGTGGGCGGTGGATCGACGATCACCAAAGACACGCCACCGGGTGCCTTGAGCGTGGCGCGCGGCAAGCAGGTCAGCATTGCCAACTGGAAACGGCCGGTCAAGCAGCCCAAGGGTTAAAAAAACCTATTCGGCCGTCCTTATGGGGCTAGAAGAACTTTTGGTTTAAATTTTGCACGTTTGGTGCTGAAAAACGCCTTGACGTTGCGCACGTTGGCGTCGCTGGTGAACAGGCGTTGCGCGAACGCCAGGTACTGCGGCATGTCGGCCACATGCACCACCAGCACAAAGTCTGGCCCTGGCGACACGCGGTAGCACTGCTGCACGGCATCGTCGGCCACTACTCGATCCTCGAATGCCCCCAGTTGCTCGGCGCCCTGCCGGTCGAGGGTGATTTCGATCAGCGCCGTCAGGCCATGGCCCAACACGGCGGCGAGCTTGTCGGGGCTGAGCAGGGCGACTTCGCGCTCAATTAGCCCGGCATCACGCAAGCGCTTGACGCGCCGCAAACAGGTGGGCGGCGACACATGAACGTGTTCGGCCAGTGCCTGATTGCTGAGCGAGGCGTCGTTCTGCAGGGAGTCAAGCAACTGGATATCGGTGGCATCTATGCTCATTAATTC
>DHWX01000068.1 GCA_002413395.1 Polaromonas sp. UBA5171
GCCTCGAAGCCCGGCGCAATCTGGGTACCGAGTTCGACGCTTAGCGCTTTGGCACGCGCGATCACTTCCTGCGGATCGGAAATGTCGGCCGGCGTGATCTTGTTCATCACCTCCAAGGCCGTGTAGCCCAGCATGCGCTCGGCGCCCACATTGAAAATCTGAATCACGCCTTTTTCGTCGGTGGCGATACTCGAGAAATTGGCGCTGTTGAAAATCGCGCTCTGCAGGGCGCCTGCCTTGAACAGTGTTTCCTGGCGCCGAAATTCCATGACGCCGTCAGGGCCACCCTGGTTTTCGCCAGCGCCATCACCAGAATCGATGTTATGCATAAGCTCTTTCGCGTGAACATTCATTGGAATACCCTTCCTTATGTTTGGCGTTATGGAATAACAGTCTGATTCACACGCTCTTGAATGTTGGTACACGCCAGCATGAGTTGATCAAAGTTTAGGGGATCGCTCAGCATCATGGCGTCCCCGATCATGGCCGCGTAGTCTTCCCGCAATGCGTCGCGTGCAGCTCCATCAGGAACGATACGGAGCTTGCCCGTCACAACCGAATGATAGTCAACAACGGCGCCATCGGCGTTCTTCTCAAGAAAGAAAAATGACTTGTGCTCGGCAACGGCCAATGCCACGGACTTTCCCGTGATGATCTCATTGAAGTGATGGCTGCTGGCGATAGCCGCCAGATCGTGCCAATGGCGGGCATACCGTTCGCTGCGTATGCGTCCTTGTGCGCAGTAGACATGCGCTGCGGTTGCCTTTTCCCAAAAGGTTCGCGCCACACTCATGACCATAGGTTTGGCTGTCGGAAACTCAACACCTTGAACATGACCATCCATATCGCAAACGACAGGCAGCAGTTGATGCGGCTCGCCAGTGGCCCGAGCCCCGAACTCCAGCGTCACGACCGTTTAAACATAGCCGCTGCTAGGCTTGAGTGCAGGGTAATGCAGTAGTAGTTTGTCGCTTTCTTCGCCGCCGACTTCAAGAGGACCCATCGAATCAGGGAAGCCAGGTTTTCCACTAAGAAGCTCCTGTATCCGCCGTTGGTGCAATGCCGATGGCCTCTGCGACCGCCGGAATGAGATCGGTGAGCAGGTCGTCCTTGACCCCCTTAGGCATGCGCGCCGACTGCCGCTTCCCAAAAGTTGTAGCGCAGGAAAATCCCCTGCAGGAAGTCACGCAAGATTTGGCGCATCAACGCTTGATTCTCGAGAATCAGCACCGTCTTCTTGCACCAGCTTTCGATTTTGTTGGTCATTGACCTTATCTTTGTAAGCCAGGCATCGCTGCGACAAGGCGTACGGCTGCAAAGCAACTTTAGCAGTCGGCGGCATCGCCGTCTATAGGAAAGCATAAGTCGCTTTGCATCAAGCTGGCTCCCTTATTTCCATTCGCTCAAGTGCGCGGCCGTGACGCTGAAAAACTACAGTTTTTAACGAGGAGCCTGGCTAGCAGCTCTTTAAACCCTCAAAACAGGTACTCGCCCATTCGACGATCTGCTCGTCACTGGCCTGAATTTCCTAAAGCATCGCCGTGCCCAGCGTGAAGTAAAACGTGGCCCCATGCCCCGGCGTGGACTCGCCCCAGATCTTGCCGCCATGGCGCTCAATAATGCGCCGAACCGTGGCCAGGCCGATGCCGGTTCCGGCAAATTCACCTTGTGTATGCAGACGCTGGAAAGTGCCGAACAGCTTGTCGGCATAGGCCATGTCAAAGCCGGCACCATTGTCGCGCACAAAATAGATCGTTTCACCAGTACTGCCGGTTTCATGGCCCACGGCAATCTCGGTGCGGACCTGACCAGCGCTGAATTTCCAGGCATTTCCCAGCAAGTTGTCGAGCACCTGCTTGAGCAGCCGCGAGTCCCCTTGCGCGAGCAGCCCGGCCTCGACCTGCAGCAGTGCCGCGCGGGCGGGTTCGCGTTCGTGATAGCGGCCAAGCAGTGAATTGGCCAGGGCGCTGAGATCCACCGGCTCCCAAAGCAGGCTGGCACGGGAAGCCAGCGACAGCGAGAGCATGCCCTCGATCAGTTCACCCATTTGCGAAACCCCCGCGCGGATGCGGGCCAGGTAATGCGCGCTGCGCTCGGTCAGTGGCCCACTTTCCATCATGAGCACCGTCTTCTGGAGCAGACTGCTGAATCCGTCAATCGCGTTCAGCGGACTGCGCAAGTCGTGAGAAACCGAATAGGAAAAAGACTCCATCTGCTTGTTGGCAAACTCCAGTTGCTCGGTGCGTTGCTGCACCCGCTCTTCCAGTTCCGCATTGAAGTGCAAAATTTCTTCATGGGCCAGCTTGCGCTCGGTGATGTCACGGAAATACCAGACGCGTCCGTAGTGCTGGCCGTCCGCTCCAGTGACCGGAGCGGAATACCGATCGATTACCCTTCCATCTTTTAGCGGTATTTCCTCGCGACTCTTGTCGTCGCGGTGCTCGTGCAGGTATTGGACCCGGGCGAAAAATGCTTCTGAATTCTCGACTTGCTCAGCAACTGATTGGATCACGGGCGCATCCAGATGCGCGCTCACGAGCTGCGGTGAGAGCCGCCATAGGTCAATGAATTGTTGATTGAAGGAGATGATTTTTTCGTCCTCGTCGACCACCAGAATGGCATCGAGCGAGGTCTCCTGCTGAGTCTGGAGGATCATGTTCTTGTACTTTATTTCCTCCTCCGCCTGCTTGCGTTCGGTGATGTCCTCGGCGATGCCGACGTGGTGGATATTTCCTCCCATCAGGCCGGGCGTCATGCGCGCGGAAAGCGATACCCAGATGATGCTACCGTCCTTGCGGCGCCAGTGCGTCTCGAATTTCTCGACGACGCCGTTGGCTTCGAGCGTCTCGCGGAATCGCCCGCGGCTGCCGGGCTCGACGTAGATGTCCTGCGCCACCTTGCGGGCGCCCACCACCAGGTCGTCGAAGCTTGCGTAGCCCAGCATGCGCGCCAGTGCTGGATTTCCCGAAACCACCCGCCCTTCCGGGTTCACCATGAAGATGCCTTCCACCACGCTCTCGAAGACCGAGCGGTATCTGATCTCCGCCTCGTTCTGCAGCGTGATGTCGCGGGCGATGGTGGATAGGTACTCGACCGATCCGTCGGGTCCCTTGTGCGCAATGATCACTTGAGAAATGGGGATTTCGCACCCGTCACGCCGGAGAAGTGCCGTTTCCCCGCTCCAGGTTCCGTGCTCGATGGCGTGGGGAATGCCCTCTTCCATGACCAGCTTCGCCGCCCAATCCGGATGGGTGTCAAGAAAGCGTACCGTAGACAGATCCATCCCCGGCTCGAACCCGAGCATCCGCAGTCCGGCACGGTTGTAGTAGAGCACATGGCCATTGGGGTCACCCGTGGCTACCATATCCGGTGTTGCCTCGATGATCGCCACCAGCCGCGCCTGTTCCTTTTCTATACGCTTTCTTTCCACAATTTCCGCTTCGAGCGCAGCGGTCCGCTCCTGCACCAACACCTCCAGATGTTCGTGCAGATGCGCGCGCTCGAGTGCTACCGCCACCTGGTTGCCCACGCTGTACAGGACTTTCAGTTCGTCCTCATTGAACAATCCCTTTTCCGGCCCGACCAGATTCATCACGCCCAGTATCCGGTCGCCGATCCACAGCGGAATGCTGGCGTGGTAGCACAGCCCGCGGGTGTCGCCTTTTGCCTTGCTGAGGCGTTCGCATTCCAGGATGTTGGTTACATGGTCGAGTTCGCCGGAGATGAGACGGCTGCGGCAGGGGCATAGGCCCTCCATGGCGCCGGGGGCCTCGAGTGCCGGCGGCAGGTTGCGCGCGGCGGCCAATCTAAAGCCGGACTCACCTTCTCGCAGAGAAACCCAGCCGGCCTGGATGCCGGGCAGTTCAAGCGCCCGCTCCAGAGCCATTTCCAACACCTGCTGTTCGCTGGTCGCGTGATTGAGGCCGTCGGCGATGTGGTACAGGCCAGTGAGCACCTGGTTTGAATGCGCCAGCTCCTTTTCCCGCTGCTTGAGCTCGTTGTTGATCTGCACCGCCTGCTCGTAGGTCGAGATCAACAGGTCCAGAATCTGCTGTCGCTCGGAACTGATGAAATGTCTCTGACCTCCGAGGTTGATCTCCACTCCCATCTGCATATTCTGGTTCTTGCGCAACTCGACGTTCATCAGCAAGTAGTCGATGCGCGACAGCAGGTAGCGCTCATCGTACGGCTTGCGTATGAAGGTGTCCGCGCCGCACTCCAGCCCGCGGATCACGTCCTGCGGATCCGAGAGCGTGGTCACCAGGATGACCGGAATGTCCTTCAGACTTTTGTCCGTCTTGATCGCCTTGCACAGGCCGTAGCCATCGAGCTCCGGCATCACGATGTCGCTGATCACCAGGGTGGGCTTGCGCTGCGCTAGCAAGTCGAGTGCCTTGCGGCCATTGACGGCAACTGTCACCAAGTAGCCGTGCTGCTCGAGCAGATGCGCCAGTTGCACCGCCTGGGTCGGGCTGTCCTCGGCAATGAGAATCTCGACCTTGCTGTTGGTTTTTTGCTTGGCTTTCATGTGCCTCTCCTGATTACTTTCTGTTGTGTGCCAGATTTGTCAACACCGCGGGAATTTTTTCCGGCGGCAGTATGAAGGTTGCCGCATCGAGCTTGATCGCCTCGCCGGGCATGCCATGCACCACGGAACTTTCCTTGTCCTGGGCGAAGGTCGTCGCGCCCCTGTCCCGCAGAAGCTTCAGTTCCTCGGCGCCGTCGCGTCCCATGCCGCTGAGCAGGCCGGCTACGGCATCGCGTCCATAGACTTCGGCCACCGAACGCAGAAGATAGGAAACCGAGGGACGCAAGCCGTTCTCGGGTTCGTCTTTGGTCAGGACGATTTTTCCGCCCCGCTCCACCCGCATCTGAAATTCATCGGGGGCCACATACACATGGCCCGGACGGATGCGCTCATCGTGCGTGGCGAGATGCACGGGCAAGCTGGACGTTTGCGCCAGCCACTGGACAAAGCCCTGCGTGAAACCGGTCGCCATGTGCTGCACTATCAGTATCGGCAGCGGGAAATCTTTCGGCAGCGCCGAAAGAATGGTTTGCAACACCGGCGGACCGCCGGTCGAGGCGCCGATGGCTACGACCCTTGCTTTCGCCTCGATCGGCGCGTCATGGGCTTGCGCAGGAGGCGCAAGCTCCGGCTGGCGCCCCGCCTTGGGCCAGCGCCTGATCACCTTGACCTCGGACATCAGCTTCACAGTCTGCACCAGCTCGCGGGCACTGGCTTCGTGGTCCGGATGACCGATGCCCGCCGGCCGACGCAGAACGGCCACCGCGCCTGCCTCCATGGCGCGAAACGTCGTCGAGACCTCGCGCGGATCCGTGCTCCCGCTGACGATGACAATAGGCGTGGGGTACGTTTCCATGATCCGGCGCGTGGCTTCCAAACCATCCAGCTTGGGCATATGGATGTCCATGGTGATGACATCGGGCCGTTGGCGCGCCACAGCCTCGAGCGCTTGTTCGCCGTCATTCGCCGTTCCGATGACTTGAATGCCGGGATCCGCACCGAGAATGTGAACGAGAAACTCGCGCACCACGGGTGAATCTTCCACCACCAGAACTTTGATCATGGGCAACTCCGCGTGCTCGTGCTCATATCAGCCGCCGGATTATTTCCAGCAGGTTGCTCTGGTCGAAGCTACTTTTCACGATGTAGGCGTTGGCGCCGACGTCGATCCCGCGCTCGCGGTGCTCGCGCGACTCAAGTGCCGTCACCAGCACGATCGGCATTGGCGCAAACCGCTTGTCCGAGCGCACCTTCGCCGTGAGATCAAACCCGTCCATGCGCGGCATTTCCACGTCCGACACAAGCAGATCAAACGTCCCGGCCTTGAGCGCGGTGTAGGCGTCGACGCCATCCACAGCCGTGGTCACGTTGTAGCCCGCCGATTCCAGGATGTTCTTGATAAGCGCCCTCGAGGTGATCGAATCCTCGGCCACCAGGATAGCTCGCTTTGCTGCAGCCGCGTGCTGCTCGTCGGTGACACTTGCGAGCGGGCTTGCCGCCGGCCTCATCGCCGACTGCATCAGATCGGGCACATTCAGGACCGGTACCACCTGGCCCGTCCCCAAGACGCTCGCGCCGGCGAGGTTGCGCACGCGCTTGAGTTGCTGCCCGAGCGCCTTGACCAGCACCTCCTGCTCCGCCAGCACCGCCTCCACCCGGAATGCGATGCGAGCCACGCCCAGGCCGAGCACCACCACCTGTACATTGTTCGCAGCCTCGCCCGGCGCACGCGAAATTTCCAGCACGTCGGCCAAATGGACCAGCGACAGCGCCTGTCCGTCGAGTGCGATCGTTTCGCGGTTCTCCACCGTGCGGATATCCTTCACCGCCACCAGCGCTACCCGCTCCACGCTGACTGCCGGAATGATGAACATCTGATCGCCGGCGCGAACCAGCACGCCCCGAAACGTGGCGAGCGTCAGCGGCAGCACGATGCGAAAGCTCGTGCCCTTATCTGGCTGCGTCTCCAGCGCGATGGTGCCGCCCAGCCGCTCGACCCGCTCGCGCACGATGGCAAGCCCCAGTCCCCGCCCGGAGAGGTCCGTGATGATAGGGCTGGTGGAGACACCAGACTGGAACACGAGCGCCAGCGCCTCGCGTTCGTTCAGTTTTTCCAGTTCCTCTGCGGCCATCATCCCCAGCTTCGCCGCAGCAGTCTTGACCTTCGCCACGTCGATGCCCGTCCCGTCGTCGGCGACCAGGATTTCGACCTTGCTGCTGTCCTTGTGCGCGACGGCGATGGTGAGCGTTGCGTGCGCCGGCTTGCCTTTGTGCTCGCGCGCCGCCGACTGCTCCACGCCGTGATCGACGCAGTTCCGCAGCAGATGGTTGAGCGGGTCTTTGATCTGTTCGAGAATCCGCCGGTCGATTTCGATTTCGCCCCCCCCAATCACCAGCTCCACCTGCTTGCCCTGATCGCGCGCGAGCTCGCGCACCATTCTCGGGAAGGCTTCGAGCAGCGACGAGAACGGCAGCAGGTGCATTTCCTTCACGTCGTGCAGGAGGCCGTCCACCATGGCGCTCAAGGCCCGATGATCGTGCGCAGCGGACGCCTCCAGCTTCGTCAGCCGGTCCTCGAGCAGCTTCATTAGCGGGGGCTCCGCATCCAGATACTCGAGCAGCTTCGTCAATTCCCGCTGCGCGATGGCGGCGCCGCTTGTTTGTTGCGCTTGTCCGAACGAGCGTTCCACCACCCGCATGGCAGGCCGAAGCTTGGCGAGTTCTTTTTTCCAGACGGCGAGCGTGGTCCCGAGCTCCCGCAGCTCGCGTGCCCGCTCACCCGCTGCCAGCCGCGGCGCAAGCAACTCTTCGGTCTGCCGCATCACCGAGTCGAGCTTCGCGGTGCGCACCCGTATCGTCTCGACACCACGGTTGGAAGTCGGAAGCCCTGTAGCCGGGTCGGAGTTCGCGCCCAGTTCGGCCGGTGCGACGGAAGCTGCCGGAGTAGCGTCCTGCACCGCGTCTTTCAATGCAGCCTCGAGTCGGCGCACCAGCGCCACAACCGCCTGCTTCTGGGCTCCCGCCTTGGCCTGACCGGCGGAATCAAGGAGTCCGCGCAGCGCCTCCAGCGTCTGATGCAGTAGATCGAAAAGCGCCGGCGTGGCGGCAACACGATCGCTCTTCAGTCCGGCGAACACGCTCTCCAGCGCGTGGCACACCGATTCCATTTCCGCGATATTCACCGCGCGGGCCGCACCCTTGAGGCTGTGCGCTTCCCGGTAGATGCTCTCGATGGTTTCCGAGCGCTGCTCCCCCGCCGGCATTTTTTCGAATTCGACCAGTCCCGAGGACATCGCCTGGATGTGCTCGTCCGCCTCGACGCGGAAGGTCGCGAGGAGTTTTTTCAGGAAATCGTCGTTGTTTGTGGCCATGGCTTTGCGGTCCTGCTCCCGTCCCCGTTGATCAGGCCTTGCTGCCGATCATGGCGCCCAGGTTCTGTCCCAGTTCATGCAGGCTGTGGGCGGCGGTCTCGGCCTGCCGGGTGCCGGCGACGTTTTGCAAGCTCGCCTGCTTGATGTTCTCCATCGCCAGCGCTACCTGGTCCATGCCCACCATC
>DHWX01000101.1 GCA_002413395.1 Polaromonas sp. UBA5171
AATCTTGGCGCAAAAAAGACCGTCGCGCTCAGGCTTGAAAGTACGGTAGTTGATGGTTTCAGGCTTTTTGACTTCACCGAAAGACCACGAACGGATCTTCTCGGGCGATGCCATACCGATCTTGATGGCATCGAAATGCTCATCCGGCGTGAATTGCTTGAACAGGTCGAGTAATGATTTCATGAGTTAAATCCTTTTCTTTCCTGTGATTAACTGCGTTCCAGCTCGATATCGATACCGAGCGAACGAATCTCTTTAACCAGCACATTGAACGACTCGGGCATGCCCGCGGTGATCGCGTGCTCGCCCTTGACAATGCTTTCGTACACCTTGGTACGACCCTGCACGTCGTCGGACTTGACGGTGAGCATTTCCTGCAAGGTGTAGGCGGCGCCATAGGCTTCCAGTGCCCAGACCTCCATCTCGCCGAAACGCTGGCCACCGAATTGCGCCTTGCCGCCCAGCGGCTGCTGCGTCACCAGCGAGTATGGGCCGGTCGAGCGGGCGTGCATCTTGTCATCGACCAGATGGTGCAGCTTCAGGAAGTGCATGTAGCCCACGGTGGTCGTTCGCTCAAACGGGTCGCCGGTGCGGCCGTCATACAGCTGGGCCTGGGTACGCGTCGCGGACAGGCCTTTGGCCTGGGCGATGTTGTCCGGGTAAGCCAGCTGCAGCATGGTCATGATGTCCTCTTCCGTAGCACCATCGAACACCGGCGTTGCAAAAGGCACGCCAGTTGTCAGGTTGCCAGCCATCGCGAGGATATCGTCATCGGACAATGTGCCCAGATCTTCGGCACGACCCGACTTGTTGTACAGATTTTCCAAAAACAGACGCAGCTCGGCTACCTTGGCCTCGGCCTGCAGCATGTCGCCAATTCGCTGTCCCAGGCCTTTGGCAGCCCAGCCCAAGTGGACCTCGAGCACCTGGCCCACGTTCATGCGCGATGGCACGCCCAGCGGATTGAGCACGATGTCGCACGGCGTGCCATCGGCCATATGAGGCATATCCTCGATCGGTACGATCTTTGAAACAACCCCCTTGTTACCGTGACGGCCGGCCATCTTGTCACCAGGCTGCAAGCGACGCTTGACCGCCAGGTACACCTTGACCATCTTGAGCACGCCGGATGGCAGCTCATCGCCCTGTGTGAGTTTTTTCCGTTTTTCCTCGAACCCCAGGTCAAAGCTGTGACGCGTTTGCTCCATGGCGTTTTTGATGCTCTCCAGTTGCGCCGCCACATCGTCATCAGCAGGACGGATGTCGAACCAGTGGTACTTCTCAACCTCGGCCAGATAGGCCTTGTCGATCTTGCTGCCCTTGGCGAGTTTTTTCGGACCGCCGTTGGCAAGCTTGCCAGTCAGCAGCTTCTCGATACGGTCAAACGCATCGGCTTCCACGATACGCAACTGGTCGTTCAGGTCCAGCCGGAACCGCTTGAGCTCATCGTCGATGATCTGCTGGGCGCGCTTGTCGCGCACAATGCCTTCACGGGTGAAGACCTGCACATCGATGACGGTTCCCTGCGAACCCTGGCTCACGCGCAGCGAGGTGTCTTTGACGTCGCTGGCCTTTTCTCCGAAGATGGCGCGCAGCAGTTTTTCTTCCGGCGTCAGCGTGGTTTCGCCTTTTGGCGTGACCTTGCCAACCAGTGTATCGCCTGGCTGGACTTCGGCACCGACATAAATGATGCCGGATTCGTCGAGGCGGTTGAGTTGCTGCTCGGACAGGTTGGGGATGTCGCGGGTGATCTCTTCACAGCCTAGTTTGGTGTCGCGCGCCATCACCACGAGTTCCTCGATGTGAATCGAGGTGTAGCGGTCTTCGGCCACGATGCGCTCGGAGATCAGGATCGAGTCTTCGAAGTTGTAGCCGTTCCATGGCATGAACGCGATCAGCATGTTCTGGCCGATCGAGATTTCACCAAGGTCAGTCGATGCACCATCGGCAATCACGTCACCCTTGTCCAGCTGGTCGCCCTTCTTGACGATGGGGCGCTGGTGAATGTTGGTGTTCTGGTTGGAGCGCTGGTATTTGATCAGGTTGTAGATATCAACACCGACTTCGCCGGCGAGCGCCTCGGCATCGTTGACACGTACCACAATGCGGGTTGCATCGACATAATCGACCACACCGCCACGGGTGGCCGTGACGACGGTCCCCGAGTCCACCGCCGCGACGCGCTCAATGCCAGTGCCAACCAGTGGCTTTTCGGGACGCAGCACGGGCACGGCCTGACGCGACATGTTGGCGCCCATCAGCGCGCGGTTAGCGTCGTCATGCTCAAGGAATGGCACCAGCGAGGCCGCCACCGAGACAATCTGCGCTGGCGACACATCCATGTACTGGACACGCTCTGCGCCCACCAGCACGGATTCGCCGTTTTCACGTGCAGACACGAGGTCGCCCGTGAGCTTTCCCGTATCGTCCAGCAAGGCATTGGCCTGGGCAATCACGTACTTGCCTTCCTCGATGGCGGACAGGTAGTCAATCTGCATCGTGGTCTTGCCATCCACCACACGGCGATATGGCGTTTCAATAAAGCCATATTCGTTAAGGCGGGCGTACAGGGCCAGCGAATTGATCAGGCCGATGTTCGGACCTTCAGGCGTTTCAATCGGGCACACACGACCGTAGTGGGTGACATGCACGTCGCGCACTTCAAAGCCGGCACGTTCGCGCGTCAAACCACCCGGGCCAAGGGCTGAAACACGGCGCTTGTGGGTAATCTCTGCCAGCGGGTTGGTCTGGTCCATGAACTGCGACAGTTGCGAGGCGCCGAAGAATTCCTTCAGGGCAGCGGAAATCGGCTTGCTGTTGATCAGATCGTGTGGCATCAGGGGCTCTTGCTCGGCCTGGCCCAGACGCTCTTTGACGGCTTTTTCAATGCGCGCCAAACCGGTACGGTACTGATTCTCCGCGAGTTCTCCGACACAGCGCACGCGGCGGTTCCCCAGGTGATCAATGTCATCAACCTGGCCGTTGCCATTTCGCAAGTCCACCAGAATCTTGACGACAGCAAGGATGTCCTCGTTGGTCATGACCATCGGGCCGGTGGACTCTTCACGACCGACACGGGCGTTGAACTTCATCCGGCCAACCCTGGACAGATCGTAAGTGTCTGCGTTATAGAACAAACGCTGGAACAGGGCCTGGACGGCGTCTTCCGTGGGCGGCTCGCCGGGACGCATCATGCGGTAGATGGCCACACGCGCGGCAAACTCGTCAGCCGTTTCATCGGCACGCAGGGTTTGCGAGATGTAGGCACCCTGGTCGAGTTCGTTGGTGTACAGCACTTGCAGGTCATGCACGCCAGCGAGTCGCAGTTTTTTCAGCAGCAGGTCGGTCAACTCATCGTTGGCCTTGGCGATAATCTCGCCGGTTTCGGCGTCAACAATGTTTTTGGCGACCACGCGACCCACCAGGAAGTCTTCGGGCACGCTGATGGTGGTGGTGCCACTTTGCTCGAGTTCGCGGGTATGCCGAACCGTGATGCGCTTGTCTTTCGCAACGACAACCTTGCCGGCCTTGTCAGTAATGTCGAAGCGCGCCACTTCGCCGCGCATGCGCTCGGCGACAAATTCCATCTGGGCACCACTGTCCATCAGCCGGAAGTTGTCGAATACAAAGAAATTGGCCAGGATGGATTCATGGTTCAGGCCGATGGCCTTGAGCAAAATCGTGACCGGCATCTTGCGGCGACGGTCAACCCGAAAGTACAAAATGTCCTTCGGATCAAACTCGAAGTCGAGCCAGGAGCCGCGGTAAGGGATGATGCGGGCTGAAAACAGCAGTTTGCCCGAGCTGTGGGTTTTACCCTTGTCGTGCTCAAAAAACACGCCAGGTGAGCGGTGCAGCTGCGACACAATCACGCGTTCAGTCCCGTTGATCACGAAAGAGCCCTTGTCGGTCATGAGCGGCACTTCGCCCATGTAAACCTCCTGCTCCTTGACCTCTTTCACGACCTTGGATTGCGATGTCGACGACTCGCGGTCATAGATGATCAACTGCACTTTGGCACGCACGGCCGAAGCAAACGTCAGTCCGCGGGTCTGGCACTCGCGCACATCAAAGGCGGGCTTGGCCAGGTTGTATTCGATGAATTTCATCTCGACAAAACCGTTGTGCGAGACAATCGGGAAGGCGTTGTCAAACGCCGCCTGCAAACCTTCAATGGCGCGCTTTTGGGGTGCGCGATCCGCTTGCAAAAATGCGGTGTACGCGTCCTTCTGCATTTGCAGCAAATAGGGAACGGCTAACACGCTTTCACGGTTGCCGAAGCTTTTGCGGATGCGTTTACGTTCGGTATAGGAATAGGCCATGAGTTCTCCGCGTTGATGGGCTCTGGTGACTCTGGTGCCCGAATACACCACGTATTCGGGCAGGCTTGGTGGGTTGGCCACTACCAACCATGGCGGACGGTGACGCATTGCGCTCACCCGAACCAAGGCATTTTCTGAAGTCGGGGGTCAGAAAATACTGGAAAAAGGACTGCAATAATCTTTTTTCCGGTGTTTCCGAAAAATGCGAAAGGCTGGAAGCCCGATTTGGGTCTTCCAGCCTTTGCAGACCCAAAAATTATTTGAGTTCGACTTTCGCGCCAGCTTCTTCAAGCTTTTTCTTGGCAGCTTCTGCATCAGCTTTGGGAGCGCCTTCCTTGACGTTTTTCGGCGCACCGTCTACCAGATCCTTGGCTTCCTTCAGGCCCAGGCCGGTGAGTTCGCGAACCGCCTTGATAACCTGCACCTTGTTCGGGCCAGCTTCCAGCAGTACGACGTTGAAATCGGTTTTTTCTTCAACCGCCGCCGCGCCTGCGCCAGCTCCGCCAGCTGCGGGAGCGGCCATGGCGGCTGCGCTCACGCCAAATTTCTCTTCGATGGCTTTCACCAGCTCGTTGAGTTCGAGGACCGTCATGCTATCCAGCGCGGTCAAAAATGTGTCTTTATCGAATGCCATTTTGATTTCCTAAAAAGTTCTTTAACAGTTGGGGACGAAGCTGGCGCCATGCGCCGCAGACTGTCCCGCAAGGTCTATCAATTACGCCGCTGCGGGCTCTGGCGCAAGCTCTGCCGCCACCGCCACATCGCTGCCGCTGCCTTTTTTCGCCGCCAGCGCGCCCAGAACAATGGCCGTACGCGAGATAGGCGACATCAGCAAGCCACACAACATGCCCAATAACACGTCCTTCGAAGGAATGCTGGCCAGTTGCTTCACGCCGTTCACATCCAGCGCTTTTCCACCAAATGCACCGCCACGAATGACCAGTTTGTCGTTGGTTTTCGCGAAGTCAGCCACTACTTTTGCAGCGGCAACGGCATCTGTTGAAAAGCCGTAGATCAGCGGACCGGTCATCTGGTCGGACACAACTTCAAATGCGCTGCCTGCCACGGCGCGTCGAGCCAGGGTGTTCTTCAGAACACTCAGGTTCACGCCTTTGTCGCGGGCTTGGCTGCGCAGTCGGGTCATGTCAGCAACCGTGATGCCACGGTATTCCGCCATCACGAGCGTTTGGGCAATTGCTGCGAGGCCAGTCACTTCATCAATGACGGCTTGTTTCTCACTGCGATTGAGACTCAAGGTCTTCTCCTTAAAAATGTGTTTTCGGGTTTCAGCTTGCGCCTCCACCACTTAACACGCTCATGTTCAGCGACCAACTGTTTCAGATTTTTCTCAAAACCCTTCAAGCAGCGGGACCGCCATCTGCGTTGGCTATCTTTCGATTAAGTGCCGGGCTCAAAATTGCTTCACTTGAACTGGCACACCAACGGTCCTGGATGACCTGCCAGGGAAGAACCCCAACAGCCCACCACATCGAACAACCCTTCTTTCGGATCATTCAAATTCTTGCTCTCTTCCCGGATTTACGCCGCGATGGTTTGCGTATCGACGCGTACGCCCACACCCATCGTTGACGAAACCGCCACTTTCTTCAGATAAACACCCTTACTGGTAGCCGGCTTGGCTTTGATCAAGGCGTCGATCAATGCAGCCAGATTGCCTTGCAACTTGGCGGTATCAAACGAGCGGCGACCAATGGTGCCGTGCACGATACCAGCCTTGTCAACACGGAACTGAACCTGACCAGCTTTGGCGTTCCTGACCGCCGTGGCAACGTCAGGTGTGACGGTACCGACTTTGGGGTTGGGCATCAGGCCGCGCGGGCCCAGAATCTGACCCAGCGTACCAACGACGCGCATGGCATCGGGGGAAGCGATCACCACGTCAAAATCCATTTTTCCGGCTTTGATGTCAGCCGCCAGATCGTCCATGCCCACGATGTCAGCACCGGCGGCTTTGGCTTCTTCGGCCTTGGCGCCCTGGGCAAACACGGCAACACGCTTGGTTTTACCGGTGCCATTGGGCAACACGACAGCGCCGCGAACGACCTGGTCAGATTTTTTGGCGTCAATACCGAGCTGCACCGCCACATCAATGGATTCATCAAATTTAGCGACGGCAAATTCCTTCACCAGACCCAGTGCGTCAGGCACTGCGTAAAGCTTGCTGCTGTCGATCTTGTCGCCGATCGTTTTTTGGCGTTTGGTTAGCTTGCTCATATCACTCCCTCCACCGTCACGCCCATGGATCGGGCAGAGCCGGCAATCGTACGCACGGCCGCATTCATATCGGCCGCCGTCATGTCCTTCATTTTGGTTTTGGCAATTTCTTCCAGCTGGGCGCGGGTGATCTTGCCGACTTTGACGGTGTGCGGCGTCGCCGAACCCTTGTCGAGCTTGATGGCCTTCTTGATCAAGGTGACCGCCGGAGGCGTCTTGATGATGAAGGTAAAGCTCTTGTCCGCGTAAGCTGTGATCACCACAGGCAGTGGCAAGCCTGGCTCAACACCTTGGGTCTGGGCATTGAAAGCCTTGCAGAATTCCATGATGTTCAGGCCACGCTGACCCAGCGCCGGGCCAATCGGGGGGGATGGGTTGGCCTTGCCAGCTGGAACTTGCAGCTTGACGAAGCCGACGATTTTTTTCGCCATACTTTTCTCCTTGCGGGTCATAACGCCTGGATCTGTTAAAAAAACAGCCCAGACTCCCCGGGGTTACACAACTCAATAAGGGTTCGGAAGAGCCCTTTGTGCCGAGTTGCAAAGCACAAAATTCATAGGATCGAATTCGAATTTACAAATTTATCTGATCAGATTAAAAACCGGGCTAAACGCTGTTCCACAGGTGCCTTGCCCTGTTCTGTATCTATGTTGCTTGCTCAAGTCTTTTCAATCTGGCTAAAGTCCAGCTCAACCGGTGTGGCACGACCGAAAATCGTCACCGAAACACGTACCTTGTTCTTTTCGTAATTGACCTCTTCCACCGTTCCGTTGAAATCGGTGAATGGACCATCCTTGACGCGGACATACTCGCCCGTTTCAAATTCGACCTTGTGGCGCGGCTTCTCAGTGCCCACCTGCATCTGGCTTACGATTTTCTGGACATCTTCCTCGGAAATCGGGGAAGGGCGGTTCTTTGCACCACCGACAAATCCAGTGACCTTGTTGGTGTGTTTGACCAAATGCCAGGTTTCGTCATCCATCACCATCTCGACCAGCACATAGCCAGGGAAAAACCGGCGCTCGGTCGTTTTCTTCTGGCCATTCTTGATTTCAACCACTTCTTCAGTGGGCACCAAAAAACGGCCAAACTTGGCCTGCATGCCGGCACGGTTGATGCGCTCAACAATATTGCGCTCGGCCGCCTTCTCCATGCCGGAGTAGGCATGTACGACATACCATTGCATGCCAGGGGTCGGCGTGAGAGACGCGCCCGCCGCCACTTCGCTGACTACCGTGCCATTGAGATCACTCATTATTTTTTCCATCCCAGGATCAGGTCGTAAAACACCCACTCGAGGGTCATGTCGGTCAGCCACAAAAACAACGCCATCAGCACCACAAAACCGAACACGTAGGCAGTCATTTGGATGGTCTCTTTGCGGGACGGCCAAACGACTTTTCTGACTTCGCGCGAGGAGTCCCGTCCAAAAGCCACCAACTGCCGACCCGACTCGGACCACAGGAAAACAACAGCAGCCACCGCCAAGCCAACAATCAGGACGCCCCATTGGACCGTCTGACCCTGCCTACCCAGCAAATAAAAGCCCGCGAGCGAAGCCAGCACCAGCGCAGCAGCCAGTCCAAGCTTGGCTTTGTCGGCATTGGTACTGACGGTTTCAACTTGAGAAGAGGCCATGATCGCCGATTTTCCTGTTCAATCTTTGCTGCACCCTTGCAGACGCTTAAGCCCACCTGAAGCTCTTGACTCCTGGCGGGCTTGCTTTTAACTATTCAAACTACCTGTAGCGTCGTCGCCACACCTCAATAACCGGGTGGCAGGGGCAGTAGGAATCGAACCTACAACCTTCGGTTTTGGAGACCGACGCTCTGCCAATTGAGCTATACCCCTGCAAATCTTCTACCCATTTGGGGACAGATCAAAAAATCGTACTTTTTTGATTTGTCCCATCCCGCAACTTACGCAATAATCTTTGCCAC
>DHWX01000049.1 GCA_002413395.1 Polaromonas sp. UBA5171
TTGGTAACTCATACAGTTGAGAAACCGGTTTCTTTAGCTATAGGGTTTGTCGCAGTGTTGTTACTCCGAGGATTGCGGAAAATGGCAGTTCACGATGATTCAATCGCAGTTGTGAGTAACCGGTTTCTCGATTCAAGTCCAATCCAATAACGCCACAACCGCCAAGGCGAACATTCAGGAGACAAATTATATGAACACCGACTTTCCCAGCGCCAAGGTCCAGCGCGGCCGTGGTTCTTTGTGGTCGCGCTGGACTTGGCTCGCGCTGGCGACCGACACGACTTCACTCGCACTGCTGGCTGGCGCCGCGCCCGCCCAAGCCGCACCCAAAAAGACCTTGGTCATTGGCATGGACATCGGCGACGGAAGAAATTACGACTCGGCGCGTCAAGCAGATCTGTCGCCACCGCTGACCCTTGGCGCAGTCTACGAGACGCTCGTACGGTGGTGAAGTGGTAGAAGAAGGTGCCACCCACGAGCTGTTGGCACGACCACAGCACCCCTACACCCTGGCCCTGCTCAACGCGGCGCCTAACCTGGAAAGCACGCCCACGCTGGACAAGCATTTGCCTTCGATTGGCGGCATGCCGCCCGACATTTTGAACATGCCAGCAGGTTGCCGCTTCGCCGATCGCTGCTCGTTTCGGCAAGCGCAATGCGACCAACATCCGGACCTGCTGCCACTGGGACAGGGGCGCTTGAGTCGCTGCTGGGTCACGCAGCGCGGCGAATCGCTGAACCGACCGATACCAGCATCGGTCCAGGCGCGCCCAATTGCAGCAAGGCCCATCGCTGACGAGCCGACAGTACCCCTGCTGGAGGCAGTGGGGCTGGTCAAGCACTTCGAAGTGCGAGGTGAGGATTTCTTTGGCCGGCGCCAGACCTTTCGCGCCGTCGATGGTGTTGACCTGTGCATCCGTCGCGGCGAGATGGTTGGCCTGGTGGGTGAGTCGGGCTGTGGCAAGTCAACCGTGGCGCGCCTGCTCACCCGTATTCATACGCCCACCGCGGGCACGATTCGCTTTGCAGGCGAGGACATTTCCCATGCCGACGCGCAGCAGATGCGGCCCTTGCGCCGGCGCATCCAGATGATCTTTCAGGATCCCTATGCATCCTTGAATCCAAGGATGACGGTGGCGCAAATCCTGCAGGAGTCGATCCTGTTTCACGGCTTGGCCAGCGATACGGCTCAAGCGAATCTTCAGGTTGCGTCCCTGTTGGACAAAGTCGGACTTTCGCTTAAGTCGCTTGGCAAGTACCCGCATGAATTCTCCGGCGGTCAGCGTCAGCGCATCGGCATCGCACGCGCCTTGGCAGTTCGCCCGGAATTGATCATTGCCGACGAGCCGATCGCCGCGCTCGACGTTAACATCCAGGCCCAGATCCTGAACCTGTTGCTGGACTTGCAGCAGGAGATGGGATTGACCTGCTTGTTCATCGCGCATGACTTGGCTGTGGTGCGGCATATTTCCGACCGCATCCTGGTGATGTACCTGGGCGTTATTGTCGAGTCCGTCAACGCTTTCGAGTTGTTCCGTAAGCCGCTGCATCCTTACACCAAGTCGCTGATATCTGCCATCCCGGTGCATGACGGCACTCTGATCGCATCCGGCTCAAGGGTGAATTGGCCAGCGCCATGGCGCTGGCCAAGGGCTGCCGCTTCAGTTCGCGCTGCCCGAATGCCAAGCCAATCTGCAGCGACCAAGTGCCGACGCTGCAGGAAATTCTACCCGGACGTCAGGCAGCCTGCCACTTTGCAATAGAGTTACTTTGAACATGGAAAAGACACCAATGGCCAACTTATTGCTGTGCCACAGCGAAGAAGTTCGGCGTAACTACTTTCGCCCCGAAGCTGTGGCGCAACTGGGGCGACTGGGCCACCTGCGGATGAATGACAGCGGCCAGGAGTGGTCGCTGGACGCATTGATCGAGGCTGCGCGCGATTGCGAGGTGATCGTCGCATACCGCGAGACCCCGGCCGACGCCCGTTTATTCGAATCTCTGCCGGATCTCAAAGCCTATGTCCGATGTGCCGTGGATATCCGCAACATCGATCTGGCGGCGGCGAGCCGAGCTGGTGTTCTGGTGACGCATGTCAGCGGGGTTTTCGTCTCGAGTGTGGCTGAATGGACCATTGCGGCCATGATCGACCTGGGGCGAGACTTGTCCGGATCGATTGCCGCCTACCGCGCCGGCAGCGTTCCAGTGGCCTCAATGGGGGCCGAGTTGCGCGGCGCCACCTTGGGCGTCATCGGCTACGGTCGAATCAGCCGCTACCTATGTGATCTGGCACTGGCCTTTGGCATGCGCGTGCTGGTCTCCGATCCGTACGCCAGGGTGGAGCACGTCGGCGTACAGCAGCTGGACTTGCCCGAACTGCTGGCCGAGTCGGACTACGTGGTTTGCCTTGCCGTGGCCAATGCTCAGACCGAAAACCTGATGAACGCCGCCGCATTTTCACGCATGAAGCCCTCGGCCTTCTTCGTGAATCCTTCACGCGGAAACCTGGTGGATGAGGCGGCGCTGCTACAGGCGCTGAACTCGGGCACGCTGGCGGGCTGCGCGCTCGATGTCGGCAGGGCGCCGGACCAGATGCCCTCGCCCGCGCTGACATCCCATCCGCGAGTGATAGCCACGCCACATGTGGCTGGTCTGACGCCTGCACTGGATGCCCAATCGCTGGAAGCAATTGCGCAGACCGCACAGATTTTGATGGGGGAAATTCCGGTGGGCGCGCTGAATTCAGATTCGGCAACGCGCATGCATTCTTCCACCAAAGCGAAGACCTTGCCATGAATGCAATTGACTCAGCCGAAGAACTGCGCCAGCGCATGCCAATTGGCGCATGCGATTGTCACATGCATATTTATGACCAGCGCTTCCAGGCACGGCCCAATGTTGTGATGCGCGTGGGGCCTGTACCGATCTACCGCGAAGTTTGCAAGTCCTTGGGTATCGGGCGCATGGTGGTGGTGCAGCCGGTCGCGTATGGATTTGACAATGCCCGTACGCTCGACGCCATGTCACAACTCGGCTGTGCTGCGCGGGGCATAGTGGTGATTGAGCCTGAAACATCCGCGCTGGAGCTGCAGCGGTTGCATGCTTTGGGTTTGCGTGGCGTGCGCCACATGATGATCCTGCCAGGTGGACTGGGGTGGGATTCAATGGAGGCTATGGCGCACAGCGTGGGGCCGCTCGGCTGGAACCTCAATCTACAGTTTGACGGGCACCAATTGCCCGAGCGGTTGGACTTTCTGAAGACGCTTCCGGTTAACCTTGTGATTGACCACATCGGCTCCTTCCACGATGGTGTAAATCAGGAAGATGTCGCATTTCGCGCACTGCTGGCGTTGCTGGACACAGGGCGCGTGTGGATCAAACTGTCGGCGCCCTATTCCTATCGCATGTCGCGCTCCGGCCCTCCTCATTTCGAAGACATTGGGCGCCTGGCGCGCTTGTTGATCGCGGCCTATCCTAAGCGTTGCCTGTGGGCAAGCAACTGGCCGCATCCGACGGAAGCCATACCGCCCGACACCGCGGACATGCTGTCGCTTCTGGACCGGTGGCCTCCCGATGTGAAAGCCCGCACCCGCATTCTGGTAGATAAACCCTGCGCACTCTATGGCTTTGGCGAGACAGATATCTTGCCGTCCACGATTGCGTAGCAAGCAGCCGCATCAAAACACTCACAAGACAGGAAACATGATGGATACTCCAAAAAAAGTCGGTCTCGCACGTGGCCTCACCAACTACGGTGATGCGGATTTTTCACTCTACCTTCGACGGACCTTCGCCAAAGCCGCCGGTTATTCGAACGAAATGGCGAGTCGCCCGGTGGTCGGCATTGCGCAATCCGCCAGTGGTTTCAACCCCTGCCATCGAAATTTCCCGGAGCTGGTGGACGCCATCAAGCGCGGCGTATTGGCCGCAGGTGGGCTGCCGTTGGACTTCCCTACAATTTCTCTGGGCGAGACATTTCTAAACCCTACCTCGATGAAGTTTCGCAACCTGATGTCGATGGATATTGAGGAAATGATCCGGGCTCAGCCAATGGACTCTGTGGTATTGCTGGGCGGCTGTGACAAGAGCGTTCCCGCGCAACTGATGGGGGCTGCGTCTGCCGACATACCTGCGATTCAATTGGTCTGTGGCCCGATGCTGCCCATGCCTTACCAGGGCGAGCGTCTGGGCGCTTGCACCGATTGCAGGCGCTTCTGGGGCAAATTCCGGGCAGGTGAAATATCAAATGAAGCGATCAACGAAGTCGAAGGCAAACTTGCTGCCACCGCCGGGACTTGTGGCGTGATGGGAACCGCAAGCACGATGGCATCGATTGCAGAGGCGATTGGGATGTCACTGCCAGGAACGGCGGCCATTCCCGCAGTGCACTCCGACCGCCTGCGCGCTGCGGAAGCCAGCGGCCGGCGCGCGGTGGAGCTTGCGCTTAACCCCATCCTCCCAAGCCAGATCATCACTGAAAAGTCCGTTGAAAACGCCTTGCGCATCCTGCTGGCCATCGGCGGCTCCACCAATGCATTGATCCACCTGACCGCGATTGCCGGACGTCTGGGTATCAAAGTGTCACTTAAGCGCCTGAATGAGCTGTCGGACACCACGCCGGTTTTGGTGGACCTCAAACCCACTGGTCAGCACTACATGTCGGATTTGCATGCCGCCGGTGGACTGGGTGCGGTGTTGCGGGAGCTAGCGCCCCTTTTGCATCTGGATTGCATCACCGTCAGTGGTGAGACGCTCGGCGAACGCCTGACCGGTGAGGCTACGTGGGTGGACCGCGCCGTGGTACGAAGCTTTGACGACCCCATCAATGCGCAGGGCGGCTTGGCGTCGCTATTTGGTTCACTCGCACCGAACGGCGCCATCATCAAACGTTCAGCAGCGGACCCCAAATTGTTTGAGCGCACGGGCAGAGCGGTGGTCTTCAGCTCGCTCGCTGATCTGGCAGAACGCATTGATTCACCCGATCTGGATGTGACTGCCGACGACTTTATGGTTCTGCAGAACGCCGGGCCCCGCAGCGCCTCCGGCATGCCGGAGGCCGGCTACCTCCCCATCCCCCTGAAGCTCGCCAAAGCGGGTGTCAAGGACATGGTCCGCATTTCAGATGCGCGCATGAGCGGAACTGCCTATGGCACCATCGTGCTGCACGTCTCGCCAGAGGCTGCCATTGGTGGTCCGCTGAGTCTGGTCCGCAACGGCGACATGATCCGCATCTCGGTCAGCGAACGCAGGCTGGACCTTTTGGTGGACGAGTCCGACCTGGCCCAGCGCCGATTGGTCACTCCCCCCTCTGCCGTAGTGCCAAAACGGGGATACGGTCGGTTGTATGCGCAAAGTACCTTGCAGGCTGAAGACGGCTGCGACTTTGACTTTCTCCGTGAGTAGCCACATGTCCATGAAAAGTTTTGTCAATTATTGATGTTCGGGCCAACATGGAATCACCTGCCAAATCGAAAACGATATCGTTGACCAAGAGCCGCCAGCCGCGCCCCAAAGGCAGCGTGGCGACGGTGCGGGATGTCGCACGCGTGGCAGGTGTTTCAGTGGCGACCGTGTCGCGCGCGCTCAATGGGAAGTCCACCGTCGCACCGGAACTTCGTACGACTGTTGAGCGTGTCAGCGCCGAGCTGGGATATACCCCTCACGCAGCCGCACGGGCGCTTGCCACTCAGCGCTTCACGACCATCGGCGCCATCGTGCCAACCTTGCAAGAGGCCAACTTTTCCCTGGGCATCAACGCCTTGCAGCACTGGTTGAACAAGGCCGGTTATACCCTACTGCTGGCCAGTTCCAACTACGACGCGCAGGAGGAATTGCGCCAGGTTCGGGCCCTCACCGCGCACGGCGTGGCGGGCATGCTGCTGGTGGGAGCACGCCATGCGCCCGAGGTTTACGAAATCCTGGCGGCCAAGAAGATCCCCTTCGTGAATACCTGGGTGCTTGACGAGTTGCACCCTTGCGTCGGCTTTGACAATTACGCCATTGGCCAGACCTTGGCCAACTACTTGATGGACTTGGGCCACACGGAGTTTGGCGGGATCGCTCAGGAGTCTCCCCAGAGCGACCGCGCCGCCAAGCGCGTCGCCGGCATCAACGATGCGTTGCGCGCACGCGGTCTGCCGCTGCCGCAGCAGCGCTTCATTCAGCGCTCGCACACCATCGTCGACGGGCAATTGGCGTTTCAGGCTTTGATGGAGACAGGTCGCCGGCCCACTGCGGTGATCTGCGGGACCGACACACTGGCCTTTGGAGCCCTGGTCCAGGCAACGAGCATGGGTCTTCGCATTCCCACCGACGTTTCTGTCACCGGCATCAACGACGTCGAGTTCGCGGCCCACCTTTCACCACCGTTGACCACGATTCGCTTGCCCGCAGACGAAGTGGGCCAGCGCGCCGCCGAATACCTGTTGGGCTGCATTCAAGGCCAGGCTGTTGTCAGCGCCACGCGCATCCCTTTCAGCGTCATTGTCAGGGGCAGCACGGCGCGAGCGCCGAGTCGGTGAATTCCCGGGCTGCGACCTGCATGGGCGCAGCCTCTCGTAGACGAAGACTTTTTAACCAACCAAGGAACGACAGCAACATGGATCTCGGAATCAACAAAAAAACAGCTCTGGTGCTTGGCGCCGGTGGTGGCCTGGGCTCTGCCATTGCCCGCACGCTGGCCAAGGAGGGCGCGCGGGTTGCACTGGCTGACATCAAGCAAGAGGCCATGGCACCGGTGCTGGCCGAAATTGAAGCGGCCGGCGGCCAGGCCATTGCGCTGGTGTGGGATCTGGGCGATCTGTCCGTGATCGACGCAAATATTGCCCGTATCGAGGCTGAACTCGGTCCGGTTGACATCCTCATCAACAACACCGGCGGTCCCCCGCCCACGCCGGTCAGCGGGCAGGCTCCCGACCAATGGATCAAGCATTTCCAGAGCATGGTGCTGTCGGTGATAGCGATCACCGACCGGGTACTTCCGGGCATGCGTGCGCGCAAGTTCGGCCGTGTCATCACGAGCACTTCGTCCGGCGTGATCGCGCCAATTGCCAACCTCGGCTTGTCCAATGCACTGCGCTTGTCTTTGGTGGGTTGGTCCAAGACCCTGGCACGCGAAGTCGGCCGCGACGGTGTCACCACCAATATCGTTTTGCCGGGCCGCGTGGCCACTGACCGCATCAAGTTTCTTGATGAGCAAAAGGCGGTGAGAGAAAAGCGGCCGCTGGCAGATGTGCAGGCGGAGAGCGCAGACAGCATCCCATTGGGTCGCTACGGAGAGCCGCAGGAATACGCCGATACAGTGTGCTTTCTGGCCAGCGAGCGCGCTTCCTATTTGACTGGGTCGGTCATCCGCGTTGACGGTGGCCTGATAGCCAGCATTTGAATACGACACCCTACCTTTCAACCAACTCCAGGAGATTTCAAATGAGTGCTGATTACATTCCCCTCGATCCAGAAATTGCGCGTGTGCTTTGTGGCGTTGCGACGGCGACGCTGACCACCGTGTTGCTGAAAAAGGGACTTCGCAATGTCTGGTTGCGTGGCTCGAAACCATTGCGGGCTGGACAACCCCGCGTCGCTGGGCGCGCCTTCACGCTGCGCTTTGTACCAGCGCGTGAGGACTTGGCGACTCCCGCTTCGTGGGGCGCACCGATTTCGACCCGCGCTGCGATCGAGGCCATGCCTGACGGTTGTATTGCAGTGGTGGACGCCTTGGGTGTGGACGACGCGGGCATCTTTGGCGACATCCTTTGCGCACGCATGAAGAAACGCGGGGTCACTGCGCTGGTGACGGACGGCGTGGTCCGCGACGTGGATGGCGTACTGGGAACACAACTGAACGTTTGGTGCAACGGTGTCGCAGCGCCAGCTTCCGTTACAGGCCTGACCTTTGTCGGCTGGCAAGAGCCCATCAGTTGCGGCGGCGTGGCTGTGTTTCCCAACGATGTCATCGTGGTTGACTCAGACGGCGCCGTATTGATCCCCGCGGCGCTGCTTGACGATGTGGTGGAAGCCGCAGTTGAACAGGAGAGGTTGGAAGGCTGGATCATGACCCAGGTGGACGCAGGGCTGCCTTTGCCGGGCCTTTACCCACCAAACGAGGAAAACAAGGCGCGCTATGAGACCTGGGCGCGCCCGTTGCGCTAAAGGGGATGAGGTGTCTGACATCCACCACCACGTTGGGCACCGCTTTTTCGATCCGCATCCTGCCGAGGGAAGTTCCATTCGATGGTTCGCTGTTCGGCGTTTCGGACGTCCTGCCAAGCATCGACTTCGGATTGCAGAAGCTCGCAACTGACAATGCGTCGATCCAGACACTGCCGGCTGAGGAGGCCAATTTCGATCTCGGCCATGTTCAGCCAACTGCAGTGCTTGGGCATGCCCTTGCGTGACCGCAGCGGCGATGTGGCCGGTTCGTTGAGTGTGACCATGCCCATTGGGCAAGAGTCCCGCGAGGACGCTGTATCAAGGGTCCTATCGGTCCTGAGTGAGACAGCACAGGCCATGCGCAATCTGATCTGAGCATGACGAACCCAGCAGCGGTCAAGGTGATGGTGGAGTTGCCGGTGAGTCAGGCCTCGTCGCGCAGAATTGCGCTCATCGTCGCTGCGGCATTCTTCATGGAGACGCTGGACGCAACGGTGGTCAACACCGCTTTGCCAGCCATGGCAGCCAGCTTTGGCACAACGGCGTTGGGCGTAAGCGTGAGCATCACCGCCTATCTCGTTGCGATGGCGGTCGGCGTGCCGGCCGCTGGGTGGTGCGCCGAGCGTTTTGGCGCGCGCCGCGTCTTTGCCGCCGCCATGGTGGTGTTCACCGCGGCGTCGTTGCTGTGCGCCTTGGCTCCCACACTGTTCAGCTTTGTGGCGTCGCGCCTGCTTCAGGGTGCAGCCGCAGCGTTCATGTCGCCAGTGGGCCGGCTAGTGGTGTTGCACGAGACGCCTACCCACCGATTGATCGAAGCCATCGGCACGATCACCTGGCCGGGCCTGATTGCGCCTGTGATCGGGCCGCTGCTGGGTGGCATCATCGTGTCCTATGTGTCCTGGCGCTGGATCTTCCTTTTGAATCTTCCCCTCGGGCTGGTCGGTACCTGGCTGGTGCTTCGCTATATCCCACGTCGAGCGAGCGCCCCCAGAACGCGCTTTGACAGCCTGGGTTTCGTGCTCACCGGGCTGGCGCTTGTGCTCTTGGTGCAGGGTCTAACGCGTTTGGGCGAACACGCCGGCTCCGCCTTGGTGTCCAGCGCGATGGCTGCGTGCGGAGCGTTGTGCGGCGCTGCCGCCGTTTGGCACGCGCGCCGTGCCAAAACGCCCCTGCTGGACCTGCGGGCGTTGACCGTGCCCACATATTCCTACGCCACGCTGGGTGCGGGTTTTGCCTCGCGCATTGCCATCAATGCGTCGCCCTTCTTGTTACCGCTCATGTTCCAGTTGGGCTTTCATATGACGGCGCTGCAGGCCGGTGTGATGGTCTTGGTCTACATGGGCGGCAACCTCGTCATGAAGGCGGCTACGACGCGTGTGCTGCGGCGCTTTGGTTTTCGCCAGGTGCTGGCCGTGAACGGCGCGCTCTGCGCTCTCTCTCTCTTTGCCTGTGGCTGGATGGAGCCGGGTGAGGC
Organism: Polaromonas sp. UBA5171; assembly: GCA_002413395.1. Taxonomy (GTDB): domain Bacteria; phylum Pseudomonadota; class Gammaproteobacteria; order Burkholderiales; family Burkholderiaceae_C; genus Polaromonas. Next base: position 9,623 of record DHWX01000049.1, read on the forward strand.
GCTGCCCCTGATCTACGCCGTACTCCTCTTCGCCGGCATGACGCGCTCGATGAACTTCACCGCCATCACAACGCTGGCTTTCGTCGATGTGTCTGCGGGGCAGCGCGCCGGCGCCAGTGCCCTGGCCACGATGTTGCAACAGGTGGCGATGACGCTGAGCGTGGCACTGGCGGCTTTTGCACTGTCGCTGTCCCAGACTTGGGGCGGCAAGGACGCTCTGGTGCTGGCCGATTTCCAGCATGTCTGGATCGCGGTGGCAATCCTGATGGCGCTGGCCGCTACAGCTTCGCTGCGCCTGCCAAGGGACGCGGGTGCCGCAGTATCCGTGAGGACATAAAGGTAATAGCCCGGCGAACACCGTTCTTGCCGGAATCTGATGTGGTACAGATTGAGATTGTCGCTTACGGCCCCGGAATTGGCATGCTAAAGGCTGACTTCACCGCGAGCAACCGTGTGATGGAAGCTGCCAAGTCCGGTATTGACACCTGCGGGCAACGCGCACCGCGTGGAGATTGACTTCATTTTCATGGCGCGCCGACTCACCGTGCTGTGGTCGGGCGCCTTCAGCTCCACCTATTGACGCCATCAGGCCCTCGGTCTGGCGCAATGCCTGTCGAAATACCAGACGCAGCATCAAACTGGTTTCGATCGCCAAATCCGAATAGAAACTTTGCCCACCAGGGGTGCTACGCGGCTGGGCCGCCCATAGCGCCATCGCATCAGGCGTGACCCACATGGTTAGACTGCCACGTGCACGAAGTGCCGCGTCATATTCGCGCCAGTTGCGCACCGAATACTTCATCTTCGGAATATGGTGGCGGCGCTTGGCGTTGTGCTTGTTGGGTATGCGGCAGATTCGTTGAGTTTGCAGGGGCGGCAAGACTACCAGACCGTCGCCTGGGCATCCGTGCAAAAACGCCTTGCCGATGTCATCAGCGACATCTCGCTTGTCGAGCTGGCAGCAGGGGATCTGATTTTCTCCGGCACGCCAGCGGGTGTCGGACAGTTGCAGCCAGGCGACCGCGTGCATGGTGCGGTCGCGGGTGTCGCCGCCTTCGATTTCGAGGTCGGCCCGGCTCGCCGTCAGCCTTGACGACGCCCGAGTCAGACGGCTGGATCTTCATCGTCTATAAGATAGTTGATATTATTATCGATAATTTGTGACAAGGCCGCTTTTTCGTTCTATGCTCTGCGCTGGATTAGAAAAGCATGTGTTCGAAAAAATGGCGTGGCGATCCAAATTCTGCCGGTCAGAACTGGGTTGCAATCGGACTAGGCAGGTGTGCCAAAGACCAACCCGCTTTTGAGAGAAGAAAAAATAGGAGACAGGATGATCGAGAACACTTCGATACCATTGCTAGGGAAGCGCGGATCAA
>DHWX01000070.1:0-36070 GCA_002413395.1 Polaromonas sp. UBA5171
GGATGGCAATGGCCGCTGGGCGACCAGACGGTTTCTGCCGCGCATTGCAGGCCACAGGCAGGGGGTTGATTCGCTGAGCCGCTGCGTGCGGGCTTGTCTGGATCGCGGCATTGGTGTCCTGACAGTCTTTGCCTTCTCATCCGAAAATTGGAATCGTCCTGCGGAAGAGGTGTCTGGCTTGATGGAGTTGCTGGCGCTATCTTTGTCAAAAGAGCTATCCAGCCTGAAGGCCAACGGCGTCAGGCTTTATTTTGTCGGCGACCGCCAGCGCTTTTCCGAAAAAATGAAGGCCGGGCTGGTGCAGGCCGAGCGCAATACGGCCGCGAACCAGCGCATGATTCTCAACGTGTGCTTCAACTACGGTGGGCGTTGGGATATCGCACAGGCGGCGCACAAGCTTGCGGCAAGTGGTGAGGCCATTACCGANNAGTTGTCGCTGGACCGGGCGCTGGCGCTGGCCCACGTGCCTGACCCCGATTTGCTGATTCGCACCGGCGGTGAAATGCGCATCAGCAACTTTTTGCTGTGGCAGGCGGCATACACGGAACTGCATTTTTCCGGCAAACTCTGGCCCGAATTTGACGAGGCGGCGCTGGACGAGGCAATTGCTGTTTTTCGCACTCGCGAGCGTCGTTTCGGCCTGACCCCGGAGCAATTGGGTGCGGCTGACAAAAACCAATCTGCAAGGGCCGCGTGATGCTCAAGCAGCGTGTGATCACGGCGCTGGTTTTGCTGGCCATTTTTTTGCCGGCACTTTTCTACAAAACGCCGCTTCCCTTCGGCCTGGTTGTGCTGCTGCTGATTGCAGCTGGCGCGTGGGAATGGGGCCAGCTCAATGGCCTTGAACAACCCGGCTCGTTTGGACTGGCCGCTGTCTGTGTGCTGGCGTGTGGGCTGTCGTGGTATGGCGGACTGCTTGAAAAGCCGTTGCCTGCGCTGTGGGCCGCCGCCGCCGCCGCCTGGGTGCTGGCGGGAAGTTGGCTGCTGCGCAATGGCGTGGCCGGCTGGCCACGCATTCCGAAGATGCTTCGCTTGATCGGTGGTCTGGTTGCGCTCTGGCTGGCTTGGCTGGCGGTTGCGCAAGCCCGCATGATTGGCATCAACTTTTTGCTGTCGGTGCTGCTGCTGGTTTGGGTGGCCGATATTTTTGCCTATTTTGTCGGGCGCACTTTGGGTGGACGTTTCAGCAAAGGCAAACTCGCTCCTTCCATCAGCCCGGGAAAGAGTTGGGAAGGGGTGTGGGGTGGCATGACGGGCGTGGTTGCGCTGGCTTTGGGTTGGTTTTTTCTGGGCGGTGAAACACTTTACAGCCGCTTGGCTGAGCACCACGGTATCGCGGTGATGCTGCTGGCGGTCATCTTTCTGGCGGCCATGAGCGTGGTAGGCGACCTGGTCGAGTCGCTGGTCAAACGCAGCGCAGGCGTGAAAGATTCCAGCGGGTTGTTGCCTGGTCAGNNGCACCAACTGGCGCCCGTGATCTCCCCGAAGAAGACCTGGGAAGGACTCCGCGGCTCGGTGGTCCTGGGACTCGCCATGGGCTGGGTGACGGTCCACCTGCTCCTCGGAGCGCCGCTCTGGGCGGCCCTCGTGTTCGGCCTCACCGTGGTCTTTGTCGGTACGGTCGGTGACCTCGTCGAGTCCCTCATCAAGCGCGACCTCGGGATCAAGGACATGAGCGGCTTCCTGCCTGGTCACGGCGGCGTGCTCGACCGGGTTGATGCATTGCTCCCCATTTTGCCGCTGGCAATGCTGCTGGCTACTTTTTAGGGTTCTTGCATGTCCTTCAAGAAGCAGTTCGTGACGGTTTTGGGCTCTACCGGGTCGGTTGGCGCGAATACGCTCGACGTGATTTCTCGTCATCCTGAGCGCTTTGACGTGTTCGCGCTCAGTGCCGCGACCCAGACCGACCTGATGCTGGCGCAGTGCATGCAGTTCAAGCCACGGTATGCCGTGATGGTCAGCGAGCCGCATGCTCGACTTCTGGCTCAAAAAGTCAAGGAAAATGCGCTTCCCGTCCAGGTACTATGGGCAGCAGATGCGCTTGAAATGATCGCTTCCCATGAGCTTGTGGATACCGTGATGGCGGCTATCGTGGGTGCGGCGGGCCTGACGGCCTGCATGGCAGCGGCCAGAGCGGGCAAGCGTCTGTTGCTGGCCAACAAGGAAGCGCTGGTGGTGGGGGGGAGCGTGTTCATGCAGGCGGTGCGCGCGGGCGGTGCGCAACTGCTGCCAATCGACAGTGAGCACTCGGCCATTTTCCAGTCCTTGCCGGAGGATTCAGCCACATGGCCGCAGCGCGTTGAAAAGATCATCCTGACTGCGTCAGGTGGGCCGTTTCGGACCCGGGAGCCGGGCAGCCTGAGGCATGTGACACCCGACGAAGCCTGCGCGCATCCCAATTGGTCCATGGGCCGCAAGATTTCAGTTGATTCAGCGACCATGATGAACAAGGCACTGGAGGTAATCGAAGCCAAGTACCTGTTTGGCTTGACGCCGCAGCAAATCGAAGTGGTGATTCATCCGCAAAGCATCATCCATTCGATGGTGCAGTACCTTGATGCATCGGTGGTGGCGCAGTTGGGCACGCCCGACATGCGGGTGCCTATTGCCTACGGCCTAGCCTGGCCGGACCGGGTGACATCGGGTGCCAGTGCACTCGATTTCAGATCATTGGCCAACCTGACTTTTGAGACGCCTGATGATGCGCGGTTTCCAGGACTGCCGATGGCATGGGACGCGCTCAATGGGCCAGCAGGCAGCCCGGCGGTGCTTAATGCGGCCAATGAGGTAGCGGTGGCCGCATTTCTCGACAAGCGAATCAGGTTTGACCAGATTTACCATGTCAATCATGCAACTTTGGACGCAGTGACGGTCTCTGACGCAGGCGACATTGGCGGATTGCTTGCGCTGGATGCGCGGGCACGCCTGGTCGCCGGTCAAATTGCTAAACGTCTGGAGACCTGACATGCTGACACTGCCTGCTTTTGTTGTTGCACTGGCGCTCCTGATCACGGTGCATGAGTATGGACATTACCGGGTGGCCGTGGCCTGCGGCATCAAGGTGCTGAAGTTCTCCATCGGGTTTGGCAAGCCGATCTTTACTTGGCGGCTCAAGAACAAACCCACGGAGTTTTCCATCGGCATGCTGCCGCTTGGCGGTTACGTCAGGATGCTCGACGAGCGCGAGGCACCGGTCGATCTGGCCGAGCGTCATCTGGCCTTTAACACCCAACGTCTGAAGTCTCGTGTGGCGGTTGTGGCAGCCGGTCCGGTGGCCAATCTGCTTTTGGCTGTGCTGCTCTATGCTGTTGTCAACTGGAGCGGCTTGCAGGAGCCCAAGGCAGTTCTGGCCAGTCCGGTGGCGGGATCTCTGGCCGAGCGAGCAGGTTTGCGCGGCCACGAAACCGTTTTGAAGGCAGCTTTTGCGGGCGAAGACCCGCAACCTGTGCGTTCTTTCGAGGATCTTCGCTGGCGGCTCACGCAAGGCGCGCTCGATGGTCGCGATCTGACCCTGGTGCTGGCTGGCGACTCCGAAGGTTCTGCAGGGGAGGTGCTGCTGCCGCTAAGCCAGTTGGGTTCATCTGAAGCCGACGCTCAGCTTTTCAGAAAAATCGGTATTCTCGGACCCTGGACCCCGCCTGTGATGGGCGAGGTCATGGCGGGCGGTGCGGCCGAGCGATCCGGCTTGCGGGCAGGCGACGTGATACAGCGCGTGAATGATACCGCCATTGTGGACGGGCAGCAGTTGCGCGAAATGATTCGGGCTTCGGCGGCCATCGACGCAGGGTCTTCCAGCGGGAGGCGAACCATTCCTCTGCCGCAGCGCTGGCAAATCCGGCGCGCTGGCGAATCGCTGGAGCTACAGGTCACGCCCCAACTCAAGCAGGAGGGTGCGGTTGCGGTGCCACGAATCGGTGCCTACGTGGGCGCGCGGCCAGAATTCGTCATGGTGCGTTATGGGCCATTGGAGGGCTTGTGGCAAGGCGCTGTTCATACTTCGGAGGTCTCGCTTCTGACGATCAAGATGATCGGGAGAATGGTGATTGGAGAAGCTTCGGTTAAAAATCTGAGCGGCCCGCTCACCATCGCGGAATATGCCGGAAAATCGGCCAGCCTGGGATGGACGGCCTATCTGTTGTTTCTGGCCCTGATCAGCGTCAGCCTGGGCGTGTTGAATTTACTTCCGCTGCCGGTTCTCGATGGTGGGCACCTGATGTATTATCTTTGGGAGTGGATCACCGGCCGGAGCGTTTCCGACGCCTGGATGGACCGGTTGCAGCGCGGTGGTGTTGCGATCCTGCTGGGCATGATGTGTATTGCCCTGTTTAATGATGTCACCCGGCTTTTGGGCTAATTTCCTACATTTCATGCAGAAACAATTCATTCGATTCAAAGCTCGTGCGGTCTGTGCCATGGCTGCCGGTTTGTTGGTAGCTCATAGCGCCTGGGCCGTTGATCCCTTCACGGTTCGTGACATTCGGGTTGAGGGTTTGCAACGCGTCGAGCCCGGAACCATTTTTGCGTCGCTTCCCTTTCGCGTTGGCGAAACCTATAACGACGACAAGGGATCGACGGCGATTCGTGCCCTCTTCGGACTGGGTTTGTTCAAGGATGTGCGGCTTGAAGTCAACGGTGACGTTCTGGTCGTCATTGTTGAAGAGCGTCCCACGGTGGCCGATGTGAACTTTGTGGGGACCAAGGAGTTTGACAATGATGTGCTGAAAAAGGCGCTTGGCGAGGCGGGCATCGCGGAAGGCCAGCCTTTTGACAAGGCGCTCGCCGATAAGGCCGAGCAGGAGCTCAAGCGCCAGTACATCAACAAGAGCCTGTACGGCGCCGAGGTGATCACCACCGTCACGCCGATTGAGCGCAATCGTGTCAATTTGACATTCAACGTCGTCGAGGGCGATGTCGCAAAAATCAAGGAAATTCACATCACAGGCAACCATGCGTTCAAGGAATCGACGCTGCTGGGCCTGTTTGACCTCGACACGGGCGGGTGGCTCAGCTGGTATACCAAGTCAGACCGCTATTCGCGTAGCAAACTCAATGCGGACATCGAGACGCTGCGCTCCTATTACCTGTCGCGCGGCTATCTCGAGTTCAAGATAGATTCAACCCAGGTCGCGATTTCTCCCGACAAGCAGAGCATTGCGATTACGCTCAATATTTCCGAGGGTGAACGTTTCGTGGTATCGGGTGTCAAGCTTGAAGGCAACTATCTGGGCAAGGAAGATGAGTTCAAATCCTTGGTGACCATCAAACCCGGAGAGCCCTACAGCGGTGATGAGGTTGCCAAAACAACCAAGGCCCTTTCAGACTATTTTGGGACCTTCGGATTTGCCTTTGCCAAAGTGGAGGCCGTACCTGAAATTGACCGGGTCAACAACCGGGTGGCTTTTGTATTGCGGGCGGAACCTTCGCGACGGGCCTATGTACGGCGCATCAACGTGGCCGGTAACACCCGTACGCGCGACGAGGTCGTGCGCCGGGAGTTCCGTCAGTTGGAGTCTTCGTGGTACGACGGTGACAAAATTCGTCTTTCACGAGATCGCGTTGACCGTTTGGGTTTTTTCACCGATGTGAGTGTCGATACCCAGGAAGTGGCCGGTACGGCGGACCAGGTTGATCTGACCGTGACCGTGGTTGAGAAACCAACGGGCATGCTGCAATTGGGTGCCGGATTCTCCACGGCTGATCACCTGTCCCTGTCGGCGGGCATCAAGCAGGACAACATATTTGGCTCAGGCAACTCCCTGGGCATTGAGGTCAATACCAGCAAATCAAATCGTCAGCTTGTATTAAGCACGGTTGACCCTTATTTCACGGCTGATGGCATTTCCAGATCCATTGATGTGTATGACCGAACGACTCTTCCCCTGCTCGGCCAGGGTGGTGACTACACGCTGAATACGAAGGGTGCGACGATTCGTTTCGGCGTCCCCTTTACCGAGACCGACACAGTTTTTTTTGGTGGTGGTTTCGAGGCCCTCAAGATTATTACCGGGACCCTCCCTCTTCCCGTAACCTATCAGGCGTACGCCGATCAGTTTGGTGCCAAGACCAATTCTTTTCCCCTGAGTGTTGGCTGGACGCGTGACAACCGCGACAGTGCATTGGTGCCAACGACAGGGCGGTTTCAGCGCGTTTTCACTGACTGGAGTCCAGCCGGTGATATCAGGTACGTGCGAGCGAGCTATCAGATGCAGCAATACATTCCCCTTAACAAGAAGTTCACCATTGCGCTGAACGGTGAATTGGGCTGGGGCAAGGGTCTTAACGGGCAACCATATCCGCTCTTTAAAAACTTTTATTCCGGGGGCTTGGGCTCGGTTCGCGGTTATGCGCAGGGTTCCCTGGGACCGCGTGACACTGCGGATCCGACCATCTCGCTTGGTGGGCCCAAGAAGGTGACACTTAACGCGGAGATCATTGCGCCATTCCCGGGCGCGGGCAATGATCGTACTTTGCGAATTTTCGGTTTTGTGGATATGGGTAATGTGTTTGGCGAAAATGACCCCTATAGCTTTAGTGCGATGAGGGCATCCACGGGTTTGGGTGTCAGCTGGATATCTCCTATTGGCCCTTTGCGCATCTCCCTCGCCCAGCCGCTGCGCAAGAAGCCAGAAGATAGAATAGAGCGGTTTCAATTCCAAATTGGTACATCTTTCTAATGAAGCATTTTTCAAATAAATTTTTTCTCGGCCTGATCATTGCACTGGCGGGGTTTTCCGTCAGTGCGCAGGAGTTCAAAGTTGGCGTTGTTAATCTGGATCGGATTTTCCGCGAGGCTAATTCAGCCAAGGTTGCGCAGACCAAGCTGGAGCAGGAATTCAGCAAGCGTGACAAAGAACTGGGTGATCTCGCCGCTCAGCTAAAAACGCTCTCTGACACATTCGAGCGCGAAGCTCCCACGCTTTCGGAAAGCCAGCGCAGCGCGCGCCAGAAACAACTGGTGGACCAAGACCGGGAGTTTCAGCGCAAGCGCCGCGCCTTTCAGGAAGACCTGAGCGCCCGCAAGAATGAAGAGCTGCAGAAAGTGATTGAGCGGGCCAATAAGATCATCAAGACCTTGGCTGAAACCGAGAAATACGATCTGATCCTTCAGGATTCAGTCTATGTGAATCCCAAGCATGACATCACCGACAAGGTGATCAAGGCGCTGGACGCTGCCCGCTGATTGCGGGTGGGCCACGCGCATTGGCGTAAAAAGGCAGGCGCTGTGTGACGCTTCGTCTTTCAGATGTTGTCAGGCTTCTGGCTGGTGCCGTGGATGTCGAGCTGCATGGCAATCCGGATCTGCTGATAGAGCGGCTGTCTCCCCTGGATGCTGCCGGACCGCATGACCTGAGTTTCCTCAGCCAACCGAAGTATCTTGGCAAGCTTGCGCAGTGTGTTGCGGCCTGTGTGGTGGTTGCGCCTGATGCCCGCGAGATTGCCATGCGCCGCGGCGCGTGCATTGTGACAGACGATCCCTATCACTGCTTTGCACTGATTACGCAACTCTGGAAACGGCATCATTTTCCGGAGTTGGCGCCGCACATTCATCCCAGTGCCGATATTGACCCCAGTGCCACGCTGGCAGCGGGTGTTTCTGTTGGCGCGTTTGCCTGCATTGCCGCAGGTGCGGTGATTGGCGAGGGCGCGCGCATTGCGGAGCATTGCGTGGTTGGAAAGCAGGCGGTGATTGGCGCCAACAGCCGCCTGTCAGCGCGCGTGACCGTGGCAGATGGCTGCCGAGTGGGCGAGCGCTGCATCATTCATCCGGGTGCGGTGATTGGCGCTGACGGCTTCGGCTTTGCGCCGCATGCTGGTCGATGGGTCAAGATTGAGCAGCTTGGTGCGGTGCAGATCGGCAATGATGTTGAAATCGGGGCGAACACCTGTATCGACCGTGGTGCATTGCAAGATACCGTGCTGGAAGACGGTGTCAAGCTTGACAATCTGGTGCAGATTGCCCACAACGTGCGAATCGGCCAGCACACCGCTATGGCCGGTTGTTCCGCCGTTGCGGGCAGTGCGACGATTGGGGCGCATTGCACGATAGGAGGCGCAGGTAATGTGCTGGGCCATCTGACCCTGGCCGATCATGTACATGTTTCGGCGACATCGCTCGTCACGCGATCCATTTTGAAGCCCGGGCACTACACCGGTTTTTTCCCCATCGACGACAATGCCACGTGGGAAAAAAATGCTGCTTCACTCAAACAGCTTTACGTGCTGCGTCAAAGACTTAAACAGGCTGAAAAAACGCTCGCGCGCGGACAAAACAAACCATGATGGATATTCACCAGATTCTCAAGCAGTTGCCGCACCGCTATCCATTTGTGATGGTTGATCGGGTGCTGGAACTTGAAAAGGGAGCAAGAATCAAGGCGCTCAAGAACGTCACGATCAATGAGCCGTTTTTTATGGGCCATTTCCCCCGCCACCCGGTCATGCCGGGGGTGCTGATGCTTGAGGCCATGGCGCAAGCCGCAGCCTTGCTGGCTTTCGATACCATGGGCGTCACGACCGACGAGACCACGGTGTATTACTTTGCCGGAATTGATAGCGCCCGTTTCAAGCGCCCCGTCGAGCCTGGTGACCAGTTGATCATGGACGTCACGCTGATGCGAAGCAAGGGGGGAATTTTCAAGTTCAAGGGAGTGACACGTGTGGGTGAGAGCATCGCTTGTGAAGCCGAACTGATGTGCACCATGCGCACCATTGTTCCGGTGTGAGGTTGTCATGACGTCGCCAGCCGCTGCGGCAGGTATTCACGCCATGGCCCTGGTTGACCCACTGGCCCAACTGGACAGCTCGGTCAGCGTGGGGCCATACACCATCATCGGTCCTGACGTCAGGGTGGGATCTGGCACGCGCATTGGTGCCCACTGCGTGATTGAAGGCCGCACCACCATAGGTCGTGACAACCGGATTTTCCAGTTCAACTCCCTGGGCGCGATTCCGCAAGACAAAAAATATGCGGGTGAACCATGCGAGCTGGTCATTGGCGAGCGCAACACCATCCGCGAGTTCTGCACCTTCAATATTGGCTCACCAGGGGACAAGGGCGTGACGCGGGTGGGCGATGACAACTGGATCATGGCCTACACCCATGTCGCCCACGACTGCAGCATTGACAATCAAACCACGCTTGCAAACAACACCACGCTCGGCGGCCATGTGCATCTGGCCGATTGGGTGACCGTGGGCGGGCTCACGGGCATCCACCAGTTTGTCAAGGTGGGCGCGCATGCGATGATCGGCTTTGCCAGCGCGGTTGCGCAGGACGTTCCGCCGTTCATGCTGGTCGATGGCAACCCGCTTGCCGTGCGCGGCGTGAACAGCGTGGGCCTGCGTCGGCGCAAGTTCTCGGCAGTGCGCCTGGATTTGATCAAGCAGATGCACCGTCTGCTGTATCGCCAGGGTAAGACGCTGGAACAGGCGCGCCTGGACATTGCTGCTCTGGCAGCTCAGGCACCAGAGGCGGCTGAGGATATCGCGTTGATGAATGATTTTCTTGCCAACGCGACGCGCGGCATCGCGCGCTGAACGCCTGTGGGTGTCAGGGTGACCACCGAAGGGCCAAGATTCGCGCTGGTTGCGGGTGAGTCCTCCGGCGATTTGCTGGCGAGCTTGCTGCTCGATGGATTGAAGGCGCGCTGGCCGACATTGAGATGCGGTGGTATTGGTGGGCCGCAGATGATGAGCCGCGGCTTTGACGCCTGGTGGCCCAGCGACAAGCTGGCGGTGCGGGGCTATGTTGAGGTGCTTAGGCACTACCGTGAAATAGCGGGCATACGCGAGCAACTGAAAAACCGCTTGCTCAATGACAAGGGGCATCGGCCTGATATGTTCATTGGCGTGGATGCGCCTGATTTCAATCTTGACCTGGAGGCCTCGCTGAAGGTCGAAGGCATCAAGACCGTCCATTTTGTCAGCCCGTCGATCTGGGCCTGGCGGCCAGACCGTGTTGAAAAGATCCGGCGTAGCGTTGACCATGTGCTGTGCATTTTTCCGTTTGAGCCGGCCTTGCTGGCTGCCCATGGGATTGCAGCAACTTTCGTGGGGCATCCGCTGGCCAGCGTGATTCCCATGCGGCCGGATCGATTGGCGGCTAGGCGCCAGCTCGGTTTGCATGGTGAAGATACGGTCATTGCCATTTTGCCGGGCAGCCGCAAGTCGGAGATCGAGTATCTGGCCAGCCGGTTTTTTCAGGCCACGGCCATAGTCAAACGGGCGCAACCGGCTATCCATTTCATAGTGCCGGCGGTTCCCTTGCTAAAAGACCGGATTGAGCAACTGGCCGAGGCAGTTGGCGTGCGGGCTGATTTGCGGATCATGCAAGGGCAGTCGCATACGGCGCTGGCCGCCTGTGATGTGGCGCTAATCGCCAGTGGCACCGCGACGCTGGAGGCTGCCTTATTCAAGCGTCCCATGGTGATTGCCTACAACATGAATTGGCTGTCATATCAGATCATGCGGCGCAAAAAGCTGCAGACCTGGATTGGTCTGCCGAATATTTTGTGCAAGGGCTTTGTCGTACCTGAGTTGTTGCAGGATGCCGCGACGCCCGAGGCGCTGGCAGCCGCGCTGCTGCAATGGGTGGATGCAAAAACCGCTGCGCCTGACAAAATAACGGCAGTTGAGCAACGATTCACCACACTGCACGCAGAACTGCAGCGTGACACTTCACAATTGGCAAGTGATGCGATCCAGAAAATACTTGAAGCCTGAGCAACCCGCCTTGTCCTGGTACGTTCCCGGACTGATCGCGGGGGTTGATGAGGCGGGGCGCGGACCGCTGGCCGGGCCAGTGGTGGCGGCGGCGGTTATCCTTGACGAATTGCAGCCCATCAAGGGCCTGGCTGACTCCAAAAAACTCACGGCCCTGCGGCGGGAAAAGCTGTACGATGAAATTCTCGGCAAAGCTCTGTGCTGCTCCATTGCGCAGGCGAGCGTTGAAGAAATTGACACCTTGAACATTTTGCAGGCCACGCTGCTGGCCATGCAGCGGGCGGTGGCGGGCTTGCGGCTCAAGCCTCACAAGGTGCTGGTTGACGGCAACCGCCTGCCGGCCATCAACATTCTGGCCGAGGCGATTGTCAAAGGTGACGCGCTCGTGCCATGCATTTCAGCCGCATCCATTCTGGCCAAGGTGTACCGTGACCGCTGGTGTGCCGAGTACCACCTCGAGTACCCGCAATACGGTTTTGCCGACCACAAGGGGTATGGCACAGAACGGCATCTGGCCGCATTGCGGGAGCATGGCGCATGTCCCCAGCATCGCAAGTCTTTTGCTCCGGTGTCCAAGGTACTCCGGTGAACGCAGGATCCGTACCGGTCACGCACGTCACCTCACGCGATAACCCGCTTGTCAAGGATTTGCGTAAACTTTCTCGGGACAGCATGGCCTACCGCAAGCAAGGGCGGGTATGGCTGGAGGGGGACCATCTGTGCCGTGCTGCGCTGGCACGCGGGCTAAAACCGGAAATTGCCATTTTTTCAGAGTCTTTTTGGCCTCTAGCTCAAGCAGAATTGGCACAATTTGCCATCAAAAATATAGTGATTTCAGACTCATTGTTGCCGGAAATCAGCGGCCTGGAGTCCCCTGCGCGCATGGGGTTTGTGATGGAACTGCCCGTCGCGCCCGAATTGCTGTTGGATGCAACCTCGGTAATTTTGGACCATGTGCAGGATCCCGGCAATGTGGGCTCCATCCTGCGCAGTGCATCGGCCTTCGGCTTTCGACAGATCATTGCGCTTAAAGGCACGGCAGCACTTTGGTCGCCCAAGGTGTTGCGGGCCGGCATGGGCGCCCACTTTGCGTTGCGGCTGGTGGAAGGTGTTGAGCCCGATGCACTGGCAGCGCTGAGGGTTCCGATTGTGGTCACGAGCTCGCACCACGGCAGCTTTTTGCACCAGCAAAAGTTACCCATGCCCTGTGCCTGGGCCATGGGCCATGAAGGGCAGGGCGTCGGCGATGAACTGATGGCCATGGCAAGCCTGCAGGTGCGTATAGCCCAGCCCGGCGGCGAGGAATCGCTCAACGTGGCCGCCGCCGCCGCCATTTGCCTGCACGCGAGCACGCTTGAACAGCCTTAGAGCACGCCCGGGTTGGTCACTGCAAGCTATAATTAAAAACTTTTCAAATCACAGCTTCGCCCGAGCGCAACCAGAGTCAACATCCTCACAAAAGCAGCCTGCAAGCATCTTGACAGAGACCTTGCTTGTGTATGCTTGGGCGAACCGTAACCCATCCGGAGAACCCAGTGCTTTTGTCTCTACAGGGAATACAAGGAAGAACCCCGCACGCCATTCTGGCGCTCGCGGACGGCACGGTTTTCATTGGCAATTCGATTGGTGCCGCAGGCTCGACAGTCGGTGAAGTGGTATTCAACACTGCCATGACCGGTTACCAGGAAATTCTTACCGATCCGAGCTACTGCCAGCAGATTGTCACACTCACGTATCCGCATATCGGCAACTACGGCGTCAATGCCGAGGATGTTGAAGCTGAAAAAATCCACGCAGCCGGCCTGATCATCAAGGACTTGCCGCTGCTGGCTTCCAACTTCCGCGCGTCCATGTCCCTGGCTGATTATCTGGTCAAGGAAAAAACCGTTGCCATTGCCGGTATTGACACGCGCCAACTGACACGCCACCTGCGCACGCAGGGGGCACAGAACGGTTGTATTTTGACGCTCGCCGAAGGCGAGCCGGTGGGTCAAGCTGCCATTGACAACGCTGTAGGAGCGGCGAAAGGCGCGCCCAGCATGGACGGTCTGGATCTGGCTAAAGTCGTGTCAGTCAGACAATCCTACGAGTGGACGCAGACCGAGTGGCAGTTGGGCTCGGGCTACGGCGTGCAGATCACGCCAAGATTCCATGTCGTAGCCTATGATTTCGGTGTGAAGAAGAATATCCTTCGCATGCTGGCCGAGCGTGGTGCACGCATCACGGTGGTGCCGGCGCAAACCTCTGCAGCCGACGTGCTCAGATTGAAACCGGACGGCATTTTTCTGGCCAATGGTCCGGGTGACCCGCAGGCTTGCGACTACGCCATTGAAGCAGTTCGGGAACTGGTGGAGACCGGCATTCCGACCTTCGGCATCTGCCTGGGCCACCAGATCATGGCGCTGGCCGGTGGCGCCAAAACCTTCAAGATGAAGTTTGGCCACCACGGCGCGAACCATCCGGTCAAGGACCTGGACAACGGCCGGGTCAGCATCACCAGCCAGAACCACGGTTTTGCGGTCGATGAAAAAAGTCTGCCCGCCAACTTGCGCCCGACGCACATCAGCCTGTTCGACGGCACCCTTCAGGGCTTGGCCCGCACCGACAAGCCGGCGTTCTGCTTCCAGGGTCACCCGGAAGCTTCGCCCGGCCCGCACGATATTTCATATTTGTTTGACCGTTTCACTGCGCTCATGGCACAGGCTCAGGAGAACCCTAAAAATGCCTAAGCGCACCGACCTCAAATCCATTCTCATCATTGGCGCCGGCCCGATCATCATCGGCCAGGCCTGCGAGTTCGACTACTCCGGCGTGCAGGCCTGCAAGGCGCTGCGTGAAGAGGGCTACAAGGTTATCCTGATCAACAGCAACCCGGCCACGATCATGACCGACCCGGCTACCGCCGACGTGACCTATATCGAGCCCATTACCTGGCAGACGGTGGAAAAAATCATCGCCCGGGAGCGGCCCGATGCCATCCTGCCGACCATGGGCGGCCAGACCGCGCTCAACTGCGCGCTGGATCTGTGGCGCCATGGCGTGCTCGACAAATACAAGGTCGAGTTGATCGGTGCCAAACCCGAAGCCATTGACATGGCCGAAGACCGGCTGAAATTCAAGGATGCGATGACCAGGATCGGTCTCGGTTCGGCCCGTTCGGGCATTGCGCACAGCATGGATGAGGCCTGGGCCGTGCATAAATCGCTGGGGTTTCCGACCGTGATTCGCCCCAGTTTCACGCTAGGGGGCACCGGCGGCGGCATTGCCTACAACCCGGAAGAGTTTGAAGTCATCTGCAAGCGTGGCCTGGAAGCCTCGCCGACCAGCGAGTTGCTGATTGAAGAGTCGCTGCTGGGCTGGAAAGAATACGAAATGGAAGTGGTGCGCGACGCCGCGGACAACTGCATCATCGTCTGCTCGATCGAAAACCTGGATCCCATGGGCGTTCACACCGGCGACTCCATCACGGTAGCGCCGGCCCAGACGCTGAGCGACAAGGAGTACCAGATCCTGCGCGACGCGTCGATTGCGGTGCTGCGCGAGATCGGGGTCGATACTGGTGGCTCCAATGTGCAGTTCGCGATCAATCCGGTTGATGGCCGCATGGTGGTGATCGAGATGAATCCACGCGTGTCGCGTTCTTCCGCGTTGGCATCAAAGGCCACCGGGTTTCCGATTGCCAAAGTGGCTGCCAAGCTGGCTATCGGCTACACGCTTGACGAACTGCGCAATGAGATCACGGGCGGCGCGACGCCCGCGAGCTTCGAGCCCAGCATCGACTACGTGGTCACCAAGGTACCGCGTTTCGCCTTCGAGAAATTTCCCCAAGCGGATTCACGTTTGACGACGCAGATGAAGTCCGTCGGTGAGGTCATGGCCATTGGCCGTACCTTCCAGGAGTCGTTCCAGAAAGCGCTGCGCGGCCTTGAAGTCGGTGTCGATGGCATGAATGAAAAGACGCAGGACCGCGAAGTGCTGGAAAAAGAGCTGGGCGAGCCCGGGCCAGAGCGAATCTGGTACGTCGGCGATGCGTTCGCGCAAGGCATGAGCGTTGAGGAAGTATTTGCGCTGACCAAAATCGACCGCTGGTTTCTGGTGCAGATCGAGCAGATCGTCAGGATCGAACTGGAGCTGGAAACAAAGTCACTTGAGCAGATCGACGCAGCCACGCTGCGCGCGCTCAAGCAAAAAGGCTTTTCCGACCGCCGCCTGGCCAAACAGCTCAAAACGAACGATGCCGCCATTCGCCAAACGCGCCACGCGCTTGGGGTGCGCCCCGTCTATAAGCGTGTGGATACCTGCGCCGCCGAATTTGCCACCCATACGGCCTATCTGTACTCGACCTACGAGGCTGAGGGCAGCGAGTGCGAAGCGCTGCCTACCGACAGAAAAAAAATCATGGTTCTGGGCGGCGGACCCAACCGCATCGGGCAGGGCATCGAGTTTGATTACTGCTGTGTTCACGCGGCGCTGGCCCTGCGCGAAGACGGCTACGAGACCATCATGGTCAACTGCAATCCCGAGACGGTTTCAACCGATTACGACACCAGTGACCGCCTGTACTTCGAGCCGCTCACGCTGGAAGACGTGCTGGAGATTGTTGACAAGGAAAAGCCGCTGGGCGTGATTGTCCAGTACGGCGGCCAGACGCCCTTGAAGCTGGCGCTGGATCTGGAAAAAAATGGGTGTGCCTATCATCGGCACGTCGCCCGACATGATTGACGCAGCCGAAGACCGCGAGCGTTTTCAAAGGCTTCTACACGAACTGGGCTTGCGCCAGCCACCCAATGCCACCGCCCGCACCGAACCCGAGGCGCTCGAAAAAGCTGCCGCGCTCGGCTATCCGCTGGTGGTGCGCCCCAGCTATGTGCTGGGCGGCCGCGCCATGGAAATAGTGCATGAGCAACGTGACCTGGAGCGTTACATGCGCGAAGCGGTCAAGGTCAGCCACGATTCCCCAGTGCTGCTTGATCGCTTTTTGAACGATGCGATTGAATGTGATGTCGATTGCATTCGCGACGGTGCAGGCCAAACCTTTATCGGTGGCGTGATGGAGCACATTGAGCAGGCGGGTGTGCACAGCGGCGACTCGGCCTGCTCACTGCCGCCGTATTTTCTCAGTACCGACACCGTCACCGAGATCAAGCGCCAGACCGCCGCCATGGCCCAGGCCCTGAATGTGGTCGGCCTCATGAACGTGCAGTTTGCGATTCAGCACATTGATGGGCAGGACGTGATTTACGTGCTGGAGGTCAATCCGCGTGCCTCGCGCACGGTGCCTTTTGTCAGCAAGGCCACCGGCGTTCAACTGGCCAAGGTGGCGGCTCGCTGCATGGTCGGCCAGACGCTGGTCTCTCAAGGCGTGACGCGCGAGATCACGCCGCCTTACTTCAGCGTGAAGGAAGCGGTTTTCCCCTTCGTCAAGTTCCCGGGCGTGGACACCATTCTCGGTCCCGAGATGAAATCCACCGGTGAAGTGATGGGAGTCGGAAAAACTTTTGGCGAGGCTTTTGTCAAGTCGCAACTGGGTGCCGGCACCCATCTGCCGAGGTCCGGGAAAGTTTTCCTGACGGTCAAGAACAATGACAAACCGCAGGCGGTTGAAGTGGCGCGCGCGCTGGCCGCCATGAATTTTGAACTGGTGGCTACCAAAGGGACGGCCGCGGCCATTCAGGAGGCCGGCATCGCCTGCGCGGTCGTCAACAAGGTCACGGAAGGCCGGCCGCATGTGGTGGACATGATCAAGAACAACGAGATCGCGCTGGTCATCCACACCGTGGAGGAGCGGCGCAATGCCATCGCTGATTCGCGGCAGATTCGCACCTCGGCGCTGCTGGCCCGTATCACCACCTTCACCACGATCGCGGGTGCTGAAGCGGCCGTTGAAGGCATGAAATACCTGGACAATCTGAACGTGTATTCGTTGCAGGAACTCCATGCGCAACTGGGTGGGTGCGGGGACTGATTCTCCGGTTGATTACGCCGGATTTGCATTAAACTTGATTTCAGATTAATTAACCCGCCGCCAGGTGACTGGTGGCGGGTTCGCTTTTGCAGGACGAATAAATGGCAACCTTACCGATTACCAGACGTGGCGCAGAAAAGCTGAAGGCCGAATTGCACCAGCTCAAAACCGTCGACCGCCCTTGGGTCATCAATTCAATCTCCGAAGCCCGCGCGCAGGGCGATCTGAGCGAAAACGCCGAATACGACGCTGCCAAGGACCGCCAGGGCTTTATCGAAGGCCGCATCCAGGAAATTGAAGGCAAACTGTCGGCAGCCCAGATCATTGACCCCGCGGCGCTGGAGCTTGGCAGGCGGGTTGTTTTTGGCTCCACGGTTGAGCTTGAAGACGAAGCCACTGGCGACACCGTGACTTACCAGATTGTGGGGGAGGACGAGGCCGACCTGAAACTGGGCCTGGTCAACATCGGTTCACCAATTGCTCGCGCCCTGATTGGCAAAGACGAGGGCGATTCGGCGGAGGTGCAGGCACCCGGCGGGATCAAGCATTACGAAATTGTGGCGGTGCGCTATATCTAAACTGATAAGAGATGCGAGCCCGCTTCAGCATCATGCTGGCCGCCCTCTGGTGGGGTAGCCTGACAGGTTTGTTTGTGATGGTGCCCCTGCTGTTCCTGTATCTGGGGAGCCCTGCGGTGGCCGGTGCCATGGCAGCCAGACTCTTTACCGCGCAAACCTGGCTCAGCACTGCCTGCATCATGTTCATGCTGCTGGTCTTTAATAAAAAAGATGATCCTGCCCAGACCTCATGGGTCGGTGGCGCCATGAAATTTGTAGTAGCTGGCCTGCTGCTGGCCTTGCTGGTGGAGTTTGGTGTGGCGCCGCATATTGTCAGCGCGCGCGCCGGGGGCGGCAATCTGAAATTCTGGCATGGTCTGGGAAGCGTCATGCTGCTGGGCCAGTGGTTGTGCGCCGGGTTCACCCTCTGGCGCTTGACCCGGCAGACAGACCACGCTGGCTGATCCCCCGGCGGCGGCCGCGGGCCCTTTTTTGAGTCAGACGCTCATCAGGCTGCGCTCAGCGGCTTCGAGCGTGTTGAACAGCAGCATCGTGATGGTCATGGGGCCGACACCACCGGGCACTGGCGTGATGTAGCCCGCGACTTGCCGGACGCCCTCAAAATCCACATCGCCGCAGAGCTTGCCTTGATCGTTGCGGTTCATTCCCACGTCGATCACCACCGCGCCGGGTTTGACCATGTCGGCGGTCAGCACATTGCGTTTGCCGACGGCAGCCACGATCACATCCGCCTGCAGCGTCATGGCTTTGAGGTCTCGGGTTGCGCTGTGGCAAATAGTGACCGTGGCATTTTTTTGCAGCAGCAGCAGTGCCATCGGCTTGCCGACTATATTGCTGCGGCCAATGACAACCGCATGCTTGCCTTTGAGCTCGCAGCCGATCGATTCAAGCATCTTCATGCAGCCATAGGGTGTGCAGGGCCAGAAACCGGGCTGGCCAACCATGAGTGCGCCCGCGCTGGCGACGTGAAAACCGTCGACATCCTTGGCCGGTGAAATTGCCTGAATGACTTCCTGCGCATCGATATGCGGCGGCAGCGGAAGCTGAACCAGGATGCCATGAATGGCCGGATCGTTGTTCAGTGTGGTAATCCGTGCCAGTAAATCAGTTTCAGAAAGCGTGACCGGGTAGTGCTCCAGCACTGAATGCAGGCCGTTGTCTTGGCACGCTTTGACCTTGCTGCGCACATAGACATGGCTGGCAGGATTTTCGCCGACCTGTATCACGGCCAGACCCGGCGTGATGCCGTGTGAGCGCAGCGCGGTCGCCCGCTCGGCGACTTCAGTGCGAAGGAGTTTGGAAAGGGCGGTTCCGTCGATAAGTTGTGCCGTCATTTGCTCAGGATCTTTAGTTGAAAATGCCCGTTAGCCCAGTTGCTTCAGGTGTTAATAGATAGGAAAAAATAGCGGTCAGGCGATGGCCTTCGGACCTTCCGGCTCAGGTCTTTGGCGCGCCTTGGCCAAGGGCAATTTTGAGCAGATCGGCCACGGTATTGGCGTTCATCTTTTCCATGATGTTGGCGCGGTGCGCTTCCACGGTCTTGATGCTGATACCCAGATCATCGGCGATTTGTTTGTTCAGACGGCCGGCGACGATGCGTTCAAGCACTTGCGCTTCACGCGAAGTGAGCTTGGCCAGCAATGCATCACGGCTGGCGGACTGTTGGTGGTCACTGAAGGCATCCTTGGCTTGTTCCAGCATGCGCTCGACCAGGTTGACCAGCGCTTCCTCTTGAAAGGGCTTCTGAATAAAATCCACGGCGCCTTTCTTCATGGTGTTCACGGCCATGGGCACATCCCCGTGGCCGGTAATGAAGACAATGGGCAGCGGCGACTTGCGTTCGACCAGGCGGTCCTGCAGCTCCAGGCCAGTCATGCCGCCCATGCGAATGTCGGCGATCAGGCAGGCCACTTCGCGCGCGTCGTAGCGGCCCAGAAAACTTTCAGCCGAGTCATAGCAGCGCACCCGGTAATCCTTGCCTTCGAGCAGCCATTGCAGTGAATCACGAACGCCCTCATCGTCGTCAACGACATAAACGGTACCCTTTTTAGGAATCAAACTCATGCCAAACCTTCTCAGTGAATTTTCTGCCCAACTTCTTCAAGCGAACTTTTCGAATCGTCTCATTGAATGCCCACGTCATTGACCACTACGCTTTCGGTAGCAGACGTCGCTGGTAAAAACAGGGGCGCCACCGGGATCCAGAAAACAAATCGGCATCCCACCACTTCGTCTCCATTGTAGAGGTTGACCGCCTCCATCCTTCCTTGGTGGGATTCAACAATGCTGCGGCACAGTTTCAGGCCTATGCCCATGCCCTCGGCCTTGGTGGAATAGAACGCATCGTACAGCCGGGTCTTGACTTCCGGTGACAGGCCATTGCCAGAATCGATCACCGAGAACTCAACCATGCTCTGGCCTTCAATCTGCTTGGGCAGCACGCGTAATTCGACGTTGCGGCGGGCGGCGGGCAAGTGCGCCTGGGCAATCGATTCGGCCCCGTTTTTCATCAGGTTGATCAGGACCTGCTCAATCAGGATCGGGTCAACCATAAGGGTCGGCAGGCGCGCCGCGATGTAGTGGCTCAGCCGCACATGGTGGCGCCTGAGTTCGATCTCGGCCAATTCCATGGCGTTGCTGACCAGGGTGGCGACATCGGCCGGCGAGCGATTGGGCTCGCTGCGTTTCACAAATGCGCGGATGCGCTGGATGATCTGTCCGGCACGGTGCGCCTGCCGGGCGGTTTTCTCCAAGGCCACCAGCAGGTCGTCGTTGCTGATCTGCCGATCCTTGATGCGTGACACCATGCCATTGCAATAGTTGTTGATGGCTGTCAGCGGCTGGTTGAGTTCGTGGGCCACGCTCGAAGCCATTTCACCCATGGTGATGAGGCGGCTGGCGGTCTGGGCGCGTTCGTTTTGCTGCGCAGCCTGTTCTTCGGCATGACGGCGCGGCGTGATGTCGGTGGCGATCATCATCTGTGCCAGGCGACCGTCCACCCAAGTGAGGTAGCGCGAACGCACTTCCAGCCATTTCGCCAGCTCAGGCACGAAGAGCTCGGCGTTTTCCGTCTGGGCTGTGGTGAGCGTGTCGGTAGGAAGACCGGCCAGGCCATCCACCGCGTCCAGCGCATCGTCAGTAGGCGTGACAGCAGGCACGCCAGCCTGGGCAATCAGATTCATATGCCCGGAGACTTCGCCGCCAAACCAGGAACGGTACAGCTTGTTGGTAAACAGCAGTTCCTGACTGCCCAGCGGTGCCACGGACACTGCCGCATCCAGCCCTTCCAGTACCGTGGTGAAGCGTTCATAGGAAGCCGACAGCTCTTCGCGAATGCGCTTGGGCTCGGTGATGTCGGTCATCGATGTCATCCAGCCGGTTTGTTGTCCGCGCGGATCAATCAGTGGAGACACGTACATACGAGCGTCAAAAATCTGGCCGTTTTTGCGCTTGACCCGTACTTCGTAACCTGCAGGTGGAGTCCTGCCGTGCAATTCGTCTTCCAGTCGCGTCATCAGCGTATCGATCTCGGCTTCGGGCCAGTGCGGAAACGGGGGGGTCCGCCCAACCAGCTCTCCTTCGGAGAAGCCAACCATCTGGCAGAAAGCCGGGTTGACATAGGTAATGCGGCCCTGCATATCCATGGCGCGCATTCCGGTGAGCATGGAATTTTCCATGGCCCGGCGAAAATTGGTCTCGGAAACCAGGGCCTGTTGGGCTTCCACGCGCCGGCGCGTGTGGCGCCAGGTACCCAGCAGCATCCAGACCGTCAGGGCGCTCAGGGCACTGACCAACCAAAAAAAGCCGCTGCCAATAACACCCAGGGAAGCGCGGTAACCTTCGGCGCGTATCAGCAAGCCATTGCCTACCGGTGATACCGGTATTTCGTACCCGGCAGCGTCGTCAGACCACGGCAATAGCCGGACCACACGGGTGCGCGGCAGCGGCAGGTTGCCTGCCAGCACCAAATTTTTATCGTCCACCAGTGCCACCGCGTATTTGGCCGCAACCTCCGTTGGCACGCCAAAGCGCAGCAGGCCGTCGATGGAGTATTCGCCCATCACGACACCGGCAAATTTACCCTGATCATCGAGCGGCACCTGTAACTGCAAGACCGGCGAATTGTAGCCGCTGCTCTCTTTGGCCACCAGTGGGCGGGAGTAGACTGGTTGCCGCAGATCTCTTGCTAGTTCATAAGTACCGTCGGTTTCGCCAGCCTTGAGTTGTTCGCCGACGCCGCGCATCTGGCTGGCATTCGCGCTGGGCGATACATAGGCGGCCTTGATCCGCCGTTTGACATCCACCCAGCTGACTGCCATCAGTTCCGGATATTGATTGACCAGTGCCTCTGCTTGGAGAATGAATTCTGCAGCGTCAACTTCCTTGTTGGACACATCCCGGCCAATGCGCATGAGCTGTTCCTGGCGCTCCAGCAGCCGTAGCCGCAGCCGTTGCTGGGCGTACTCCACATCGCGCTTGACAGCTTGCTGTTCGAGGTCTATCTCTTCAATGCGTAGGTAACCAAAGGCCGCAATCACAGCGGCCAAAAAAAGCACTACGGCCAGCAGTGGGCCTAGTGTGACGAAACGGTCTTGCCGCGCCGGTGACTGCTTGCCCCACCATCGACGCCATAGTGCCAGCGGAGCAGCCTTGGCTGCAGCGGGCGAAGAAAGGTGAGTGTGCTTGGACATACGACAAACCTGCAGTTTAAGGGAGATGCCTTACGCGCGATGCAGGGTTGCCTTTAATCCTTTATGGTGAAGGCCGCAAGGCTTGTATTGGGCTCTTTTCCAATAGTCCTCAGGGGGGTGTCTTTGATGTTGATGTTTCACAATATAAAAACAATAAGCATAATTTGAAATTATTGAAATAATATGCGAAACTGGAAACTGGAAACTTGAATCTAATTTACGTTTAAAACGTGCTTTGGAGACAAATTTTTGGCCTCACTGCGCGAGCTTGTGCAGCAGGCTGACAATCTTATAAACAGCAGTTACTCAGGAGACAATCATGGCAGCCAATCCAAACCTGGCCAACGATGCACTGGACAAAGATACACAGGAAACCCGGGAGTGGATGGATGCACTGTCGGCGGTGATTGAAAGCGAAGGACCTGAGCGTGCCCACTTTCTGCTTGAGCAACTGCTGGAACATGCCCGCCAGAACAGCATTGACATGCCGTTTTCAGCCAACACCGGCTATGTCAATACGATTGAGCCCGATCAGGAAGAGCGTTCACCCGGAAACCTCCAGTTTGAAAAACGTTTGCGCGCTTACATGCGCTGGAACGCCATGGCTATGGTGGTCAAGGCCAACCGGCTGCACCCGGCTGACGGTGGCGATCTGGGTGGGCATATCGGCTCGTTTGCCTCGCTGGCCAGCCTGTTTGGTGCCGGCTTCAACCATTTTTGGCATGCCGAGAGTGAAGAACATGGCGGCGACTGCCTCTATATACAGGGTCATTCTTCCCCTGGCATATACGCCCGCGCCTACCTTGAAGGGCGCCTGAGTGAAGAGCAGTTGCTGAACTTCCGCCAGGAAGTTGGTGGCAAGGGCCTTTCAAGTTACCCGCACCCCAAGCTGATGCCCGAGTTCTGGCAGTTTTCCACGGTGTCCATGGGTCTGGGACCGTTGATGGCGATTTACCAGGCGCGTTTCCTTAAATATCTGCACGCGCGCGGCATTGCCAACACTGAAAAGCGCAAGGTCTGGGTGTTCTGCGGCGATGGTGAGATGGATGAGGTCGAATCGCTGGGTGCCATCGGTCTGGCGGCCCGTGAAAAGCTCGACAACCTGGTGTTCGTCATTAACTGCAACTTGCAGCGGCTCGACGGACCGGTGCGCGGCAACGGCAAGATCATTCAGGAACTTGAAGGCGAGTTCCGCGGCTCCGGCTGGAACGTGATCAAGTTGCTGTGGGGCAGCAGCTGGGATCCACTGCTTGCTCGCGACAAGGACGGCGCGCTGCGCAAGATCATGATGGATACAAACGACGGTGACTATCAGTCGTTTAAGGCCAATGACGGTGCTTATGTGCGCAAGCATTTCTTTGGCCGCGATCCGCGCACGCTCGAGATGGTTGCCAAGATGAGTGATGACGACATCTGGGCGCTGCGCCGCGGCGGCCATGATTCGCAGAAGGTCTATGCGGCGTTTCACGCGGCCGTCCATCACACTGGCCAACCCACGGTGTTGTTGATCAAGACCGTCAAGGGTTTTGGCATGGGTAAAACTGGAGAAGGCAAGAATAACGTTCACCAGACCAAAAAGCTCTCCGACGAAGACATCAAGGCTTTCCGCGACCGTTTCAACATCCCGATTCCCGACAGCCAACTGGCCGATATCCCATTTTACAAACCAGCCGAAGATACCCCCGAGATGCGTTATCTGCACGAGCGCCGCAAGGCCCTCGGCGGCTATATGCCAACACGTCGCACCAAGGCTGACGAAAGTTTCACGGTGCCGTCTCTGGAAACCTTCAAGGCGGTGCTGGAGCCTACGGCGGAAGGCCGCGAAATTTCGACTACTCAAGCATATGTGCGCTTTCTCTCGCAGTTGCTGCGCGACCAGGCGCTCGGCCCGCGCGTGGTGCCTATTTTGGTGGACGAAGCTCGCACCTTTGGCATGGAAGGGCTGTTTCGCCAGATCGGTATTTACAACCCGGCGGGCCAGCAGTACACCCCAGTAGATAAAGAGCAGGTGATGTACTACAAGGAAGATACCAAGGGGCAAATTCTGCAGGAAGGTATTAACGAGGCCGGCGGCATGGCCAGCTGGATGGCGGCGGCCACCAGCTACAGCACCAGCAACCGCATCATGGTGCCGTTTTACGTGTATTACTCGATGTTTGGGTTTCAGCGTTTTGGCGACCTGGCCTGGGCGGCCGGCGACATGCTGGCGCGCGGGTTTTTACTCGGTGGCACTGCGGGCCGCACCACGCTCAATGGCGAAGGTCTTCAGCACGAAGACGGTCACAGCCACATTCTGGCGAGCACGATTCCCAACTGCATCAGCTACGACCCGACCTTTGCACACGAGGTGGCTGTGATCCTTCATCATGGCCTCAAGCGCATGGTGGAAAAACAGGATGATGTCTATTTTTACATCACCCTGCTCAATGAAAATTACGCCATGCCGGGACTCAAGCCTGGCACCGAAGAGCAGATCATCAAAGGCATGTACCTCTGCAAGGAGGGGCCGAAACTCACGCCTCGCGTGCAGTTGCTCGGCTCCGGGAGCATCCTGCGCGAAGCCCTTGCGGCACAGGAACTGCTTGAGCAGGAATGGGGCGTTGCCGCCAACGTGTGGAGTTGCCCGAGCTTTACCGAGCTGGCCCGGGAGGGTCAGAATGCCGAACGCTGGAATCTGCTGCACCCCACTGAAAAGCCGCGCCTGGCCTTTGTTGCCGAGCAGCTTGAAAAACACACCGGTCCGGTGGTGGCGTCAACCGACTACATGAAGGCCTATGCCGAGCAGATTCGCTCCTTTGTTCCCAAGGGGCGCACCTACAAGGTGCTGGGTACCGATGGCTTTGGCCGAAGCGACTTCCGCAGCAAGCTGCGCGAGCACTTTGAAATCAACCGCCATTTCATTGTCGTTGCCGCCCTGAAAGCGCTTAGCGAAGAAGGAACGGTGGCCAGTACCAAGGTAGCCGAGGCCATTGTGAAATACGGCATCGATGCCGACAAGATCAATCCCCTTTACGCTTGAAACGCAAGCCTTAACTTGAAGCCTGAGCCTAAAACTTGAGGCAACTGGAGACATCAACATGGCATTGGTAGATATTCAGGTTCCCGACATCGGGGACTTCGACGAAGTGGCAGTGATTGAATTGCTGGTCAAACCTGGTGATACCGTCAAGGCTGAGCAATCGCTCATCACGGTGGAATCCGACAAGGCCTCTATGGAAATTCCATCCAGCCAGGCGGGCGTGGTCAAGACCCTCAAGGTTGCGCTGGGCGACAAGGTCAGGCAAGGGTCCGTGGTGCTGACGCTGGAGGTTGCGGGCGCTGACACGGCATCTGTTCCTGCACCAAAGACACCGGTGCCAGAGGCAGTTGTCCCGGCACTCCAACATGCGTCAGCCGTGACGGCGGCACCACCGACTGGCGCAGCCAGCGGTCCCATCGAAGTGCGCGTGCCCGACATTGGCGATTTCAAGGATGTGGCCGTGATCGAACTGCTGGCCAAGGTGGGCGAGAGCATCAAGACCGAGCAATCCCTGGTGACCGTGGAATCCGACAAGGCCTCCATGGAGATCCCCTCGTCGGCGGCAGGCGTGATCAAGGATATCAAGGTTAAATTGGGTGACATCGTCAATCGGGGGGATTTGCTGGCCATCCTGGAAGGTTCGACCGCGCCCATGGCTGCTGCGGCAGCGGCAGTCACGGCTGCACCGACGGTTGCGCCAGCGTCTGCAACTTCCCCAACCACCGCGTCGGTGCCCCCTGCGGTAACTGCAGCCATGCCAGCCCATGAACCCACGGCCGCGCCGCAAGGCGCTTTACCGCACGCTTCACCCTCCGTACGTAAATTTGCCCGTGAACTGGGTGTGCCACTGGCTGAAGTCAAAGGAACGGGACTGAAGGGCCGTATCACACCCGATGACGTGCAAGCCTTTACCCGCGCGGTGATGGAGGGCGGCACGCGCACCCAGGCTCAAATGGCGAAAGCGCCTGCACTCTCTGCCGGCGGCGGTGCCGGGCTCGACCTGCTGTCCTGGCCCAAGGTCGATTTCACCAGGTTTGGCGAGGTCGAACGCCAGGACCTGTCCCGCATCAAAAAGATCAGCGGCGCCAATTTGCATCGCAACTGGGTGATGATTCCGCACGTCTGCAACCATGATGATGCCGACATCACCGAACTGGAAACTTTCCGCGTGCAGATGAACCGGGAAAATGAAAAGACGGGCGTCAAGATCACCATGCTGGCATTCCTGATCAAGGCCTCGGTGGCGGCGCTCAAAAAGTTTCCCCAGTTCAACGCCTCGCTCGACGGCGATCAACTGCTGCTGAAAAAATATTACAACGTTGCGTTTGCCGCCGACACACCCAATGGACTGGTGGTGCCAGTCATCAAGGAGGCCGACAAAAAGGGTATCGTGCAGATTTCGCAGGAGATGGGCGAGTTGGCCAAAAAGGCGCGTGACGGCAAGCTCAGCCCGGCCGACATGCAGGGTGCCTGCTTCACCATTTCGTCACTGGGCGGCATTGGCGGGCGTTATTTCACACCCATCATCAATGCGCCCGAGGTGGCCATACTCGGTGTTTGCAAGAGCCGCATGGAGCCGGTCTGGGACGAAAATTTTGAAGGTGGGGCGTTCCGCCCGCGTCTGATGCAGCCGATCAGCCTGAGCTGGGACCACCGCGTGATTGACGGCGCTGCTGCAGCCCGCTTCAATGCCTACCTGGGCCAGATCCTGGCGGATTTCCGCCGCGTTCTCCTATGACCACTTTGGTGGTTGTGAAAAAGGCCGGACTGGTGGCCATTGCCGCTGATACCCTGGTTACTTTTGGCGATACCTGCCTGAGCCACCGCTTTGAAGCCAACAGCAAGATATTCAAGGTCGATACCTCAGTGGGGTTGAGCTACGTGGGCATGGCGGGCACGGTGGCACACTTTCCCGCGCTGCGCAAGGCCATGCTGGCGCTACCCAAGGAACAGCTCAAACTTGGCTCCAGGGACGAGGTATTTGATACTTTCGTCAAGCTGCACCCCTTGCTGAAGGAAACGTTTTTCCTGCAAACCAAGGAAGATGAGAACGACCCCTATGAATCCAGCCAGTTTACCGTGGTGATTGCCAATGCCAGCGGCATTTTTGGTGTGTACAGTTATCGCGAAGTTTTTGAATTCAAGGAATTCTGGGGTATTGGTTCGGGCCGCAGCTTTGCGCTGGGCGCCATGCACGCCTGCTGGGACAGCGCGAAAACCGCCCGCGAAGTGGCGCTGGTGGGCATGAATGCCGGTTGCGAGTTCGACAAGAATTCGGGGGGACCGGTGGAAGTATTTACCCTCAAACTGAAAGCCTCCAAATGAAAGCCTCCAAATGAGCGCATCTGCAAATCTGATTGAGATCAAGGTACCCGACATTGGCGACTTTGACGAAGTATCCGTGATTGAAGTGCTGGTCAAGGTTGGTGACAGCATCAAGGTCGAGCAGAGCCTGATCACGGTAGAAAGCGACAAGGCGTCGATGGAAATCCCCGCGTCGCAAAGCGGCGTGGTCAGGGATATCAAGGTCAAGCTGGGTGACAAGGTCAAGCAGGGCTCCGTGGTTTTGCTGCTGGAGGCGACAGGTGTTAACGCTTCACCTGCAGAATCCCAACAAAAGCAGGCTTTATCCCAGACAGAACAAACGCCATCAGCTATTAAAACAACAGCGACCAACGCAGCGGCATCAGCTTCAGCGGCTGCCAGCTTCAGCGGCTTGGCCGATCTGGACTGCGAATTGCTGGTCCTGGGCGCAGGCCCGGGTGGCTATTCAGCAGCCTTCCGCGCCGCCGACCTGGGGTTGAAAGTGGTGCTGGTCGAACGCTATGCCAGTCTGGGTGGCGTTTGCCTGAACGTCGGCTGCATTCCGTCCAAAGCCCTGCTGCATGTGGCCGCCGTGATCGACGAAGTCAGTCACATGGCCAGTTTGGGCGTGGACTTTGGCGCGCCCGCCATCAATATCGACAAGCTGCGCGGCCACAAGGAAAAAGTCGTTGGCAAACTCACCAGTGGCCTGGCGGCCATGGCCAAGATGCGCAAGGTGACCGTGGTACGCGGTTACGGCGCCTTCGTTGGCGCCAACCATGTGGAGGTGGAAGAAACCACTGGTACCTCGCAGGAAAAAACCGGCAAGAAGCAGACCATTGCATTCAGGAACTGCATCATTGCCGCAGGCTCGCAAGCCATACGGCTGCCCTTCATGCCCGAAGACCCGCGCGTGGTCGACAGCACCGGCGCACTGGCGCTCAAGGAAGTTCCCAAGCGCATGCTGATCCTGGGCGGTGGCATCATCGGCCTGGAAATGGGCACCGTGTACAGCACGCTCGGCGCACGCCTGGATGTGGTCGAAATGCTGGACGGCCTGATGCAGGGTGCCGACCGCGACCTTGTGAAGGTATGGCAGAAGATGAACGCGCCGCGTTTCGACAACATCATGCTCAAGACCAAGACCGTGGGTGCCAAAGCCACACCAGCCGGTATTGAAGTCACTTTTGAAGGCGAGGGCGCTCCGGCGCCGCAAACCTACGATCTGGTGCTGCAGGCGGTTGGCCGCGCGCCCAATGGCAAAAAGATCGCCGCCGAGAAAGCCGGCGTCAGTGTGACCGACCGTGGCTTCATCCCCGTGGATATCCAGATGCGCACCAACATATCCCACATCTTTGCCATTGGTGACATCGTCGGCCAACCGATGCTGGCGCACAAGGCGGTACACGAAGCGCATGTGGCCGCCGAAGTGATTGCTGGTGAACTGCAAGGCAACAGGGAGCTGGCCAGCTCTGCCTTTAATGCCCGCGTGATTCCGAGCGTCGCCTACACCGACCCCGAAGTGGCTTGGGTCGGTCTGACTGAAGACCAGGCCAAGGCGCAAGGCATCAAGGTCAAAAAGGGCTTGTTTCCCTGGACAGCCTCGGGCCGCGCCATTGCCAATGGCCGCGACGAAGGCTTTACCAAGCTGCTGTTTGATGACTCACCTGAAGCGCACGACCACGGCAAGATCCTGGGTGGCGGCATCGTCGGCACCCATGCGGGTGACATGATCGGTGAGATTGCACTGGCCATCGAAATGGGTGCAGATGCGGTGGACATTGGCAAGACCATCCACCCGCATCCCACGCTGGGCGAGAGCATTGGCATGGCGGCGGAAGTGGCGCATGGCAGTTGCACGGATTTGCCACCGGCGCGGAAATAGGTGAAGAAGCACACCATCATTACCACGCGCATTAAACCAGTTGAAGACTACCAAGACGAGCTTTTGTTTTACCGCATTACCTGGGTGATTTCAGTGTGCCGCCGCTTCCTTCTCCCGCAACCGGAACCGCTGAATCTTCCCCGTCGCGGTCTTCGGTAGTTCCTCGACGAACTCGATGAACCGCGGGTACTTGTAGGGCGCGAGGTGCTCTTTCACGAATGCCTTTACTTCGGCTTCGCTCAGTGACTGGCCATCCTTCAGCACAATGAAGGCCTTGGTTTTCACCAGGCCGTCGCTGTCGGTTTTACCGATCACGGCGCACTCTAGCACGGCGGGGTGCCGCATCAGCGTGGCTTCTACCTCGAATGGCGAGACGTAAATGCCACTGACTTTCAGCATGTCGTCGTTGCGGCCGGCGTAGGTGTAGTAGCCCTCGCTGTTGCGTGTGTACTTGTCGCCGCTCTTGGTCCAGGCGCCCTGGAAGGTTTCGCTCGATTTCTCGCGGTTGTTCCAGTACATGAGGGCGGAACTGGGTCCCCGGATGTAGAGGTCGCCGATCGCGTTGTCACCCACGACATGGCCGTTCTCGTCGCGCAGTTCCAGCGTGTAGCCGGGCATGGCTTTGCCAGTGGTGCCGTAGTGCACGTCGCCAGGGCGGTTGGACAGGAAGACGTGCAGCATCTCGGTAGAGCCGATGCCGTCGATGATTTCGCAGCCGAAGTGGGCGGTCCAGCGGTCACCAATCTCCCCAGGCAGCGCTTCGCCCGCCGAGGAGCACAGGCGCAAGTTCACCTGTTCGCGTGCCGGCAGGTCCGGCGACGCCAGCATGCCACCGTAGCCGGTGGGGGCGCCGTAAAAAACGGTGGGCTGGTGCGCGGTCAAACGCTTGAAGGTGGCCTGCGGGGTCGGCCGTTCGGCCATCAGGACCACGCTGGCGCCGACGCTCAAGGGAAAGGTCAGGGCGTTGCCGAGGCCGTAAGCAAAAAACAGCTTGGCGGCGGAAAACACGGTGTCGGACTCGCGCAGGCCCAGCACCGCTTTGCCGTACAGCTCGGCGGTCCAGTACAGGTTGCCCTGGGTGTGGACCGTACCCTTGGGTTTTCCGGTCGACCCGGAGGAGTAGAGCCAGAAGGCAGCTTCGTCGGCATGGGTGTTGGCGGGGGTGACCTGTGGCGCATGGCCAGAGACTATCGCCGCAAAGTTCATCGTGCCGTTCGGCAGACCGCTCGCCGGGTGCGACACGATCACGGCTTTCAGCTCGTGCGGTACCTGGCCCATGGCGGTCTGCAGCGTGGGCAGCAGCGGGCCAGACACCATGGCCGCCTGGGCGCGGCTGTTTTCCAGCATGAAGGCGTAGTCTTCCGCGGTGAGCAGGGTGTTCAGCGCCACCGGCACCACACCGGCGTACAACGCCCCCAGAAAGCCGACGATCCAGTCGGCGCCGTCTTGCATCAGCAGGAACACGCGGTCTTCACGGCGCAGGCCGAGCGCCTGCAGGCCGCTGGCAAAGCGCCGGATCTGGTCGGCCAGTTCACCGTAGGTGGTTTGACCGTGATCATCGATCAAAGCCGTTTTTGCGGGTCGGGCGGCATTGACAGTGATCAGGTGCTGGGCGAAGTTGAAGCGGGTGGGTGGTGGCAAGATGGAAGAGGGCATGAAGTGTCTCCTGAACGGTCATGGACGAGGTGATGGGGAGAGGAGAGGTCGGCGGGCGGCTGTGATGGCGCGTGCTGAAAATATCCACGCCGCTGGTCACTCTAGATTTTCGCGCATAAATGCATTATTGTGCTTATTTTTGTAGTGTGCAGTGCAATAAAATGCATGTCAAGGATTTATGGGCCTCTCAAGGGTTTCCCCGAGGTTGGTGACGATGGAGATTCAAGTTTTCGTAGTGCATAAGAAAGCCGTTTATTCCACAGTTTTCCTCTCGACTGGTGCTTGTCTCACTGTATTAAATGGGATATATTCCCAGTTATAAAAATTAAACGGTTTGCCGGATATGTCCGAATTGCGCGCTGATCTTTCCCTCGCTGCGGCCTTGCGCATCATGGCACCGTTGGTGGAATTGCTGTTGCATGACGGGGTAACCTACCCACGGTTTGCCAACGCACTCAAAAAGACTTTTCTTGAAGCTGCCACTGGCGTTCTCCAAGCCAGTTCAGCGCGGGTCAACGATTCGAGCGTCAGCACATTGACAGGCATTCACCGCAAAGATGTGCGGGCGTGGCGCTCTGTTGGGCAACCCCTTCCTCAAGCCAGGACTTTCGGATCAGTCATGGAAGTCTTTACCCGTTGGGCAAATGATCCCGACTATTGCGATAAGCATGGGCATCCCCGGGTCTTGGATCGTGTTGGCGGCCCGGGCTCGTTCGAAGCGCTTGCCACTTCTGCATCGAATGACGTCCACCCGCACACCTTGTTGCAGGAACTGATCCGCCTTGGCGTCGCACGCCGCGTTGAAACCGATTTGAATGGAGAAGGCGGCAAAGTCAGCTTATGTGTCGACGCCTTCGTTCCCAAAGAAGGAGCCGCCGAGATGCTGCAGCTGTTTTCAGACAACGTGGGAGATCACCTCGCGGCGGCGGCACACAACCTGATGGGAAGTAACGTCCTGATGCTTGAACAAAGCGTATTTGCCGATAGCTTGCGTCCAGAGTCAGTTGCGGCCATCAACACTTTGGCTCGCCAAATCTGGTCCAATGCCTTCCATGACATGGTGCGCGACGCCACCGCGCTAAGTAAGCAAGACCGCGAGCAGAGCGGCGCGAACCAACGTGTTCGTATCGGCATGTATTTTTATCACGGGCCCAACGTTAAAGCGTAGCAGGCTTGGCAACGTTTTTTTTGATTTTTAACGGAGTTCCAAATGTCCAACTTTTCCTTTGCTCGTATTCGGTTGATCGGTGCGGTAGTTGCAACACTGCTGTTCGCAGCTGCCTGTGGCGGTGGGGGTGGGGGTGGCACGAATGTCGCTGACGTTGGCTCCGGTGGAACGGGCTACATCAGCGGTGCCGCCATCAAAGGTCCGGTAGGCAACGCTATCATCACCGCCTACGGCGTTTCAGGCGGTCAAATGGGCATACAGATTGGGACGGCCGCCACCGACGCCAGCGGGAACTTCACCATGAGCATAGGTTCCTATGCGGGGCCTGTCATGTTGCAGGTGAGCGGGGGAAGCTACAAGGATGAAGCCACGGGTATCCCCATGGCGATGGCACCAGGGGATGTGATGACGGCCATCATGCCAACTGTCGCCTCTGGTGCAAACAATAGCGGAATTCAGGTGACGCCTGTCACCGCCATGGCGCAAGCACTGGCACAACATATGGTCGGCGGCATGACAGACGCCAACATTGCAACGGCAAATGCGGCCATGGGAAACTACTTTTTAGTGGGTGACATCTTGCACAACCAGCCAATGAATCCCCTGACAATAGCTTCTGGTACTGGTGCGAGTCAGGATGCACGGAACTATGGCATGACGCTGGCTGCCATGTCGCAGTACGCCAAAACTCTCAATATGTCGGTCTCCTCAGCGATGGTGACCGCCATGATGAACGATGCATCCGATGGCGTCATGGACGGAAAGATGGGTGGTAGTCAAATTTCCATGACCATGGGCGGGATGATGGGTATGGGCATGATGGTCTCGACCGCAGGTACCAGCGGCTTGGCAACCGCCATGACAGCGTTCATGAATTCCGCCGCGAATGTGTCAGGCTTGACGGCAGCCGACATGGCGGGACTGATGTTAAAACTGAACAGTTCCAGCGGGAAAATTTGAGGGTTGCGTCCTCGCTCTAAGAGCGGGGACATTGGCGCTTTCATTGGACCAACGACGCGTCGTCGGGGCGCGCGGCGGTTCACTGCTTCATTATTGGCTTCGGAGTGGACAAACCAAGGAAGGCGTCGCTGGCCCGCTGCGAAATCATCAAGTCCATGCCCATCATTGCCGACGATGGCAATAACCCCTATGGCAGCTGCGGGGAAAACCAAAGGGTTGAATCCATCATGCAAGTTGTTGAAGCCTTTTCCTCCAGCTACGCGCAGGCGCGCGTGAAGTTCCTGGACGCAGCCCGCGAGGCCGGACTCCCGGTTACCTCATATCCGCACCCCTTGCCCGGTCGCGATGGCGAAGTTCTGGCATTGGACGTGGCGCTGGACGGTCCGCCCGATGCCGACCAGTTGCTGATGCTCAGCAGCGGCTGCCACGGCGTGGAAGGTTACTGCGGTTCTGGCGTGCAGGTGGCCGCACTGTACGACGCGGCGTTCAGAGCCAGTTGCGCCGCCGCTGGGGTGGCGGTGCTGTACCTGCATGCTCTCAACCCTTATGGTTTCTCGTATATCCGCCGTCTTACGCATGAAAACGTGGACTTGAACCGCAACTTTCAGGATTTTTCGAAACCGCTCCCCGAAAATCGCGTCTACCGTGATTTGCATTCTCTTTTGCTGCCTGATAAGTGGCCACCTGGTCCGCTGAACGTGGCGGCGCTGGCCTGGTATGTTGTCACGCACGGCATGAAGGCCGGGCAGGCCGCCGTCTCGGGTGGGCAATACGAGTTTGCCGACGGACTGTTCTATGGCGGCGTTGCGCCGACCTGGAGTAATCAGGCTTTGCGTCAGGTGCTGCGCGCACATGCCGCTCACGCAGGGCGCTTGGCATGGATCGACTTGCACACCGGTTTGGGCGCTGCAGGTGCTTGCGAGCGCGGTTTTGCCGGTAAAAGCGATGACCATGCCGGGATGGCGCGTGCGCGGCAATGGTGGGGTGGCAACGGCGCGACGCCCATTACGACGTTTGGCGACGGCTCGTCTGTGTCTGCTCCCCTGACCGGCCTGATGTGGAGCGCGGTGTTTGATGAATGTCCCAACGCCGAGATCACGGCCATCGGCATGGAGTTCGGCACCAAGTCCTTGCTGCAGGTGCTGCAGGCCCTGCGGGCCGAGCAGTGGCTGACCAACCACCCAGGAGCGCCCGCCGCGCAGGCCGCGCAAATCAGGCAGGATTTGCGCGATGCGTTTTTTGTTGACACACCGGACTGGAAAGAAAAAATCGTCAGCCAGGCGCGGCAGGCGATGCTTCAGGCAATTGATGGCCTGAATTCAGCAAAAAATTAGACTGCCAGCCCGGTCACTTATGCGCCAGCAGCGGCCAAGGCAATTGACATCAATCACAGAGTGCAAAGCGAAAATTTTTATGGCTGACCAAGGTGCGATACTTCGCCAGATGCGATTGAATTTCCTATCCGTATAAGCATTCGGCTCGCCGTGCATAACCACAGAGGAATCCATCATGACTCGCAGCATTCTTGACGAAGCCCATATCCATCCTGCCATCCGCGAGACGATCGCTGACGAGCATTCCGAAATCGTTCGCGAAGTGCAGGCCGCCATCGCAAGCAACAGTGTTGTTGTAGTCGGCATGGCGCAAAATCCTTTTCCCCGAAAGGCGCGCAAGGCGCTGGATGCAGTTGGCGTGCCCTACAAGTACCTTGAATATGGCAGCTATCTTAGCCAGTGGAGGCGTCGTAATGGCCTCAAAATGTGGACTGGCTGGCCCACCTTCCCGATGGTGTTTGTCAAAGGGATGCTGGTGGGCGGCGCAGTCGACCTGCAGCGGTTGATCGATAGCGGGGAATTCTCACGCATGGTGGCTGACAAAATTGTGGTGCCTGGCTGAGCTTGTTGCGGCATGGCAATGGGTGGCTGGTTTCTCTGCCAAGTCGGCCTGTGCGAAGTCGCTAATCCGAGCCGATCAGACAAACTGCGTGGCTTTATTGGCACGATTTAATTAATATCTCGGAGATCTTTTAGACATTCTGTAAACGGTTTGGTAATATCACACGTTGAGTTACCACCCGATCGCCATTATGGATAAGGGTGTCTAAGTCGTCTCACCCAACATTCAAGGAAATCAAATGAAACTCAAACTCGCTCTCATCGCTTTGATCGCTGGCACTTCCATGATTGCTCAGGCCCAAACCGCCACCGAAGCCCCCAAAGCCCGCGCTGACGTGAAGGCCGAAGCCAAGGCTGCCGCCAAGGCCGGTGAAATTGCAACCGGCGACAAGCCCGTTGCCAAGCCCGCCGCCAAGTCCACCACAACCCGCGCTGAAGTGAAGGCCGAAGCGAAGGACGCCGTCAATGCCGGTGATGCTGCAATTACAACCGTCAACAAGCCCGTAGTTGTCAAGAAAACCAAGTCGAAAAAGACGCGCGCTCACGTGAAGGCCGAAGCCAAGACCGCCGCCAAGGCTGGTGCCATCGAAACTGGCGATACCCCCAAGAAGTAATTCCTGACACCTGTCAGAGATCGAACAAGGGGCCTTCGGGCCCCTTGTTCATTTGGGGCACTTATCGCGCAAGTGACGCGCGCGGCTCATCTTCCGGTCGTATCGTTTCATGCCGTCCGGCACGAATTTGGCGCGCTGACACCACCGTAGAGATCGACCATGGACAAGAACCCTATCCGAAGCCTTGCCCTTGCCCTGACTAGCGTCACTTTGCTGGCTGGTCGGCTGTGTCAGCGTGGCCCAGACCAGCATTATTCCGAAGGACGTCCCCACGCTTCGGCCCGGTATGCTTGCCGGTTAGGCCTACGGGCAGGCGCCTGACGAGTGCGGATGCCGCGCAGTTGCGCGTGGTGGTGGTCCACCACAACCGGTCGCCGTACCACGCGCCGGGGAAGGACACAATCTTCCGCGCGGGCACGCGGCTGCGTTGCGGCGCTGGGCCGCAGCCGGGGTGGCGATCTGGTGATGGGTGGTCATATCCACCTGCCCTACGTGATGGCGTTGCCAGACCTGGCGCGGCCGATGTGGGCGGTGCAGGCGGGTACCGCCGTGTCGTCGCGGGTCCGCGATGGTGTGCCAAACCCCGTCAATGTGGTGCGTTGGGGTTGCGATG
>DHWX01000070.1:36176-69504 GCA_002413395.1 Polaromonas sp. UBA5171
CAACAAGCGGCTACTGGCTGCTGCGCGCAACGTGAAGGGTGTCCTCGCACAGGATATTTATTCCATCTACCCCGACTACGCCATCGACGTTGGGCTTGAGCAGGCCCGCCTGAGCAGCGCCCGGCTGGTCGTGCTGATGCACCCGATACTGTGGTATTCCATGCCGGCATTGCAAAAACTCTGGGTCGACGAAGTTCTTGGCTACGGCTGGGCCTACGGACCGGGCGGCGTCGCGCTGCGCGGCAAGGATCTCTGGCTGGTTCTGACCACGGGCGACCAGGAGGACGCCTACCACCCGCAGGGCAACAGCCGGTACTTTTTTGATGCCTTCCTGCCCCCCTACGAGCAGACGGCCGTGCTGTGTGGCATGCGTTTTTTGCCGCCCATGGTGCTGCATGGGGCCCACAGTTCCAGCGAGGCGGAGGTCGCCAGCCATGTGCAGACCTTCGCCGAGCGTCTGGCCAGCTATCCGCATTGGCCCGAACTGGACGAACTGGAGCAATGCATCGCCTGCGAAGTACCGGTCAAAGACCGCCCCAAAGCCTGAACGCCAACCCGAGAGCACCCAAAGACACCATGGAACACGCCCCCGCCTGGCTCACCAACAGCTTCATCTACCTGAGCGCCGCCGTCATCGCCGTGCCGGTGAGCCAGGCATTGGGCCTGGGTGCCATCGTTGGCTACCTGGCCGCTGGAATCGCCATCGGCCCTTGGGGTCTGGGCCTGGTCACCAACGTCCAGGACATTCTGCACTTTGCTGAGTTTGGTGTCGTGCTGATGCTTTTTCTGGTGGGTCTGGAACTGGAGCCCATGCGGCTGTGGAACCTGCGTAGGCCGATTTTCGGCTGGGGCAGCGCGCAGGTTCTGTGCTGCGCGGTAGTGCTGTTCGCGGTGGGCTATGTCGCGGGCGTGCCATGGAAAATCAGCCTGGTTGCGGCCTTGGGCCTTGCCCTGTCGTCGACGGCCATTGCGCTGCAGGTGCTGGGCGAGCGCAATCTGCTGCCGACCACCAGCGGGCAGACGGGCTTCTCGATCCTGCTGTTCCAGGACGTGGTCACCATTCCTATTCTCGCGCTGTTGCCAGTGCTGGGCACGCTGACCGGCCCGGCAGAGGTTTCCAGCCCCGCCAACAAAGCACTCGAAATCATCAAGATACTGGTGGTGACCGGCGGCATCATCCTTGGCGGCCGGCTGTTGCTCAGGCCGCTGTTGCGTTGGATTGCGCGCAGCAAGACGCCAGAGATATTCACCGCCACCTCGCTGCTGCTGGTTGTAGGGATCGCAGCGCTAATGCAGTTTGTCGGCCTGTCCATGGCACTGGGTGCCTTTCTGGCGGGCGTGCTGCTGGCTGAAAGTGAATATCGGCGCGAGCTGGAAACTGACATCGAGCCGTTCAAGGGCCTGCTGCTGGGTCTATTCTTCATGGCGGTGGGTATGAGCATTGATTTTGGCGTATTGCTGCAATCTCCGGGCCTGATGGCGCTCATTGTGCTTGGTTTTCTCGGCATCAAACTGGCCGTGATTTACGTCTTGGCCCGGCTGATAGGGGTACCGTATCAAGAGCGCCCGGTGTTCACGCTGCTGCTGGCTCAGGGGGGCGAATTCGCTTTCGTTGTATTCCAGGGCGCCGCAGGCGCGAGCGTGTTCGATGCGCAAACCGCCTCGCTCCTGATCGGCGCCGTGGCGCTGTCGATGCTGCTGAGCCCGCTGCTGCTGGTGGCGGTGGACAAGCTGCTGCTGCCGCGCTATGTCCGCATCAGCCCGCCCATGGAGGAATTGTCAGAGCAGCAATCGGCCCCCATCATCATTGCGGGCTTTGGCCGCTACGGGCAAATCATTGGCCGGATGCTGGCGGCCGAAGGCATTCCCATCACTGTGCTGGACCATGACGCGGAAATGATCGAAGCTATCCGCGTGTTTGGCTACAAGGTGTTTTACGGCGATGCCGCGAGACTGGACATGCTGCGCACAGCAGGCGCGGAAACCGCAAAAATTCTGGTGCTGGCGGTGGATGAGGTGCCGCAATCGCTCAAGATCGTGGACCTTGCCCGCGAGCACTTTCCGCAGTTGGAGATCGTCGCGCGCGCCCGGGACGTGACGCACTGGAACGAGCTGCGCGACTGCGGTGTCAGGCTGGTGGAACGCGAACTGTTTGAGTCCAGCCTGCGCAGTGGGCGCAGCGTGCTCGAGTTGCTGGGCCACACGCCCTATGAAGCACGTCAGACCGCCATGCGCTTTCGCAGGCACAACCTGGCCTTGTTTGAAGAGATG
Organism: Polaromonas sp. UBA5171; assembly: GCA_002413395.1. Classification (GTDB taxonomy): domain Bacteria; phylum Pseudomonadota; class Gammaproteobacteria; order Burkholderiales; family Burkholderiaceae_C; genus Polaromonas. The sequence goes on from DHWX01000070.1 coordinate 38,448, forward strand.
TACCCGCACCGCAAGGACCGCGCCAAAGTCATTGCCGTCGCCCGGCAGGGCCGCAGGCAGCTTGAAGAACAGATGGACAGGGAACGCGAAAAGCTGGCCCAGCGCATGCCCAAGGGTGGCTGGGGCAATTAACCTTGATTTTCATAGGCTCAAAAGCATGGCACAAACCGCTGCCGCCATCATCAGCGTCGCCAGCCAGCCCAGCACTTTCAGCGCTGTTGAAATGACGAACTGCCCCATTATTTCAGGGCGTACCGCCATCAACATCATCACCACCATGATAGGGACCGAAATGACGCCGTTGATGACCGCGCTCCAGTACAACGCTTTGATCGGATCGATCGACGTAAAGCCCAGCGCAATGCCGATCAACGTCGAGGTGGCGATGATGCCGTAGAACTGCTTTGCCCTCATCGGCGTGCGTTCAAGGCTGTTTTTCCATTTAAATGCACCCGCCATGGCGTAGGCGGAAGACCCGGCCAAGACCGGAATCGCAAGCAATCCGGTGCCAATGATGCCAGCGCTAAACAGCATGAACGCAAACTCGCCGGCAATCGGACGCAGCGCCGTTGCCGCTTGCGCCGACGTTTGGATATCGGTGATTCCATGCAGGTTAAGCGTCACCGCCGTCGTCAAGATAATGAAGAAGGCCACCAGATTCGAAAACCCCATGCCGACATACGTGTCAATCTTGATGCGTCTCAAGTTGGCCTTCGCCTGATGCGGTGCCTTTATCAATGGCTGAGCTTGAGGATCTGCCAGTTGGTCTTCGACTTCCTGCGATGCTTGCCAGAAGAACAGGTAGGGGCTGATCGTCGTGCCGAATACGGCCACGACCGTCGTGATGTACTCTGGCTTCCAGGAAATATGCGGCATCAGCGCGCTTACCAGTACCTGTGACCAGGGAATGTGCACGACAAACGCCGTGGCCACGTAGGCCAGCAAAGCCAGCGTGAGCCATTTCAGGATGCGGACATAGCGCCTGTAAGGAATGAATAACTGCAGCAGCAACGATACAACGCCGAACGCCACTGCGTAGATTTGCGCCGGACCGCCGACAATCAGCTTCAATGCTTCGCCCATGGCGGAGACATCGGCCGCAATATTGATCGTATTGGCGATCAGCAAAAGCCCGACCACGCCATACAAGAGCCACGCCGGGTAGTGTTTGCGAATGTTGGTGGCGAGTCCATGGCCGCTTACCCTTCCGATTCTGGCGCTGACCACCTGAATGCCGACCATCAAGGGGTAGGTGAACAGAACCGTCCACAGCATGTTGAAGCCAAATTGTGCGCCAGCTTGCGAGTAGGTGGCAATCCCGCTTGGATCGTCGTCAGCCGCGCCCGTGATGAGTCCGGGGCCGAGCTTTTTCAGCCATGATTCTTCACGGTCTTGAGGAGCAGGTTCAATGTTGGGCATCGTTTTTTAGTAGATTGATGTGCCGCGAACATAGCACATGCGGGTATCTGCATGCATCCCGATGCTGCGTAGACCGTCTCGGGTCACGCCACAGGCGCGCAAATAGGCGAGGCCGCGTGGATGACGCGGTCAAGAGGCATGCCGAACGCACGGCGCAGGCGGTTCAGTGCAGCGTTGCAGTGTCGCTGATAGAGGCAGCGAGCGGAGCCGTTTCAGGAGCTTGCGCCGCCGTCACGCGACGGGCACCGTCAAAGCGGCTCTGCCAGTAACGCAGGCTCATGCTTTCGACACGCACTCCAGCTCCCGGCTTGGGGGAGTGAATGAATTTGCCATTGCCGATATAAATGCCGACATGACTGAAGGCGCGTCGCAGGGTGTTGAAAAAAACCAGGTCGCCGGGTTGCAATTCGGTTTTGTCGATATGTTCGGTGGCTGCGGCCTGTTGCTCTGCCCGGCGCGGCAGCAGCAGCCCCACGCTTTGCTCATACATGGCGCGCACAAAACCGCTGCAGTCAAAACCGGTTTCCACGGTGTTTCCGCCTCGTCTGTATGGCACGCCCAGAAACCCCATGGCATTGACCACCAGTTCGGAAGCCTTGTTTGTGACATTTTGGCGAACCTGATCAATCTGCGTCAGCAAGCCTTTGCTGGCCAGCAACCGATCCATGTCGTCGCTGATACCGCCTGATTGGCCAGGGGCTGCGTGAGCATTTGCTGCCAGCAATCCGGCACAGGCAAGGACGAGAGTGGAGACAATTATTCGCATGGCGGCAAGGATACTTGAAGGATTGGTCCTACGTCAATCTGAGGTTATTTCTTGATTTTGCCGTCAACCCATTGATTTGTAACGATTTTTATGAATAACCATGTTTATGTTGCTAGTCAATCTCTATTTTTAAATGAAAAGTGGTGTGCCACACGTCAGTCAGCCACCTGCGCAAGGTGAGTAAAAGCCCGCCTGCCGTGGGATATCTCAGCTTTAACGTTCCGGACTCAAACCGTTTTGCCGGAAACCGTGGCGGTCGGCCTGTAAAACCCCTGCGGACCGGCTTTTTTTGCCAGACGATCGCTTCTGGACAATCGAGCGTTTCGGCTGTCTGCCGGGTTGCTTCAGATCGGCTGAGCCACCTGCTGACCGCGCTTGACGAAAAACAGGCCCGTGCCCACCACCATGAGCAGGCCACCAAACAGTCGATTCTGCAGCTTGATGGCCCGCGCATTCCTGAACAACTTTTGCAATCGGCTGGCCGCAAACGCATAGCCATGCATCACCAAGGTGTCCACCGCCACCGTGGTCAGCGCGATGACCAGCAACTGGAGCCAAAGCAGGCGGCTCGGGCTGATGAACTGCGGCAGCACCGCCACCATGAACAGAATGCCTTTGGGGTTGGTTACGTTGGTCAGAAAGCCGGTGAGCCAGCGCCTGCCCGGTGGCAGCGCGCCATCGCCAGCGGCGAGCTGGCCCGCATCTTCAGCTGTCAGGGCACTTGATGAACGCCACTGCGACCAGCCTATATAAATCAGGTACGCAGCGCCCAGGGTTTTTACGACACTGAAAGCCAGTTCCGACGCCACTAGCAGCGAACCCACGCCGGCACCGGCCACTAGCAGGATGACCAGCAGACCGGCCTGCAGTCCGGCGATGCTTGCGTGGGTCCCTCTCACGCCGTAGCTGAGGCCGTGGCTCATCGCCAGAATGGCCCCCGAGCCGGGGGAGATGGCAATCAGGATGGAGGCCAGTAAATACGCGGTCCAGGTGTGAATAGCCATGTCTGTTGGGTGCTGAAGATGAGTAAGGAAGCTGAACAAGGTGAAGGATGCATCCTACAGGTATTGTGCAGGGCCCCAGTTATCATGCTTGCATGACAAAGGCACCCTGGCAAAACCGGCTGATGCAGACAGGCCACGGCGCAGAGCAGTGGCTCATCGAGTGGTGGCATCTGGTGCATCTGGGGGCGGTGCTTTCGGTGCTGGCGCTTTCACCGTCGAGCTACAGCCGCGAAAATCGCGCGACTGTGTCCCGCCACATCTATCTTAATACCGCGCCCATTCTGCTTGGGTTTTCCGTGCTGTGCGCCCTGGTGACCGTGGTGCTCACGCGCATCGTGCTGGTCACCGCGCTGAGTTATGGCCTGTCGCAGTATGCACTTCAGGTGGTCATCAGGGTGCTGGTGCTGGAGCTGATTCCCCTGACCGCCGCGCTGTTTGTGGCGCTACGTTGTACCATTCCTGATGGAGCGGAGCTCACAGCGATGCAGGCCAGCGGCGAACTCGACGAAATGCGCGAACGTGGCATGGATCCGGTGCGGTTCGAGGTGCTGCCACGGGTGGTTGCGGGCATGTTTTCAGGCATTACGCTGGCGGCGCTGAGCAGTTTGGTGGCGCTGGTGGTGGCGTATGTGGCCGGGTACGGTTTTACGGTGTCGGGCATGGCGGCCTACACCCGTCTTTTTGGTCAAGTCTTCAGTCCGGCGGTGACGCTGATCTTCGTCCTCAAGGCCCTGTTTTTTTCCCTGGCCGTGTCGCTGATTCCCATGGCCTCGGCCTTGTATGGCATGCGTGGCACCAGTGTCCGAACCAGCGCCGAAATGCGCGGCCTGGTCCGGATGTTTGCCGTGATACTGCTGATTGAAGTAGCCTCGTTGATCGGCAACTACTATTGACGCTGGCTTGACCCCAGACAACCTGCACTTTATGAGTTCAACCCACGACCTTCTGCCACATGCACCTGAGACTCCCAATCCAGCTGACCTATTGCCACCGGCGGCTGCCCCATCCCCAATCCAGGGGGTGAATCTGGAGTTCAAGGCCAGGCTGTTGATGCTTTTCATGCTGCTGCTGGTGTGCGGCTCGGCGCTGTATGTGCTGTATGCCCGAGGCGCGTTCGAATCCACGCAGAAGCTGGTGCTGGTGGCCGATGATTCCGAAGGAGTGGTGGTCGGCATGGACTTGACATTTTCGGGCTTTCCGATTGGCCGGGTGCAGCGTATCGAATTGGCGGAAGATGGCAAGGCTCGCATCCTGATAGACGTTGCGGCCAAGGACGCGCACTGGCTGCGCATCAGCAGCGTTTTCACACTGGTGCGCGGCATTGTAGGAAGCACCAATATCCGGGCTTATTCCGGCCTGTTGAATGATCCGGCCCTGCCCGATGGCGCCGTGCGCACCGTGCTGCAGGGCGACGCCAGCGCTGAAATTCCCAAAGTCATTTCCGCCGCCAAGGACCTGATCGACAACCTCAACAGCCTGACCGGCAGTGGCGGGGCGGTGGGCATGACATTGGCCAACCTGCAAACGCTGACCGGTCGGCTTAACGGCCCGGGCGGCGCGCTCACGGTGCTGCTTGGCAGCGAGGCAGAAGCCAAAAAACTGACTCTCACGCTGGATCGCGCCAACGCGCTGCTGGCCCGGCTCGATGGTCTGGTCGCCAAAGCCGACACCCAGGTGTTTGGCGACAAGGGTGTGATGCCTGAAACCCGCGCCGCCGTTGTTCAGCTCAATGCATTGCTTGGCGATGCGCGCGGCAGTCTGAAAAAGGTCGATGCCGTGTTACTCGATGCGCAGGCCATCAGCGGCAATGTCAAGACCGCCACGTCCGATCTGGAGGCCTTGCGCGGCGAGGTGGACACCAACCTGCGCAAGATTGACAGCCTGATCAACGAGATCAACCGCAAATGGCCGTTTGCCCGTGATACGGAGATCAAATTGCCATGAATACCCGTGCAATGAAACGTGCCGGTCCGTTTATCGGAGTCATGCTGATCGCCGCCTGCGCCAGCGGCCCCAAGCCACTCGACTGGCAACTCGAAGCCAAGGGCGCCATGGAGCGTTCGGTGACTGCCTACATGGAGGGCAACAGCCGCATTGAGCAGGCCGAACTGGCCAACGTGCGCAGCCAGCTGGCGCGCACCGGGCGCGTTGACCTGATCGCCAACGCCGAACTGCTGCACTGCGCCGCCCGCGTGGCCAGCCTGGTGTTTGAGCCCTGCGTGGGATTTGAAACACTGTGGCGCGATGCCCCCGAGATTCAGCGCGCCTATGCCGATTATCTGCGCGGCCAGTTGCCGTCGCAAAGCATCGCCTTGCTGCCAGAGCAGCAACGCGCTGTCGCCGCCGGTGATGCCAGCGCCATTCAAAGCATTGTCGATCCGTTGTCGCAATTGGTCGCTGCAGGGGTGTTGCTGCAAACCGGCAAGGCCAGCCCGGCGGTCATCAGGCAGGCGATTGATACTGCATCAAGCCAGGGCTGGCGCCGACCGCTGCTGGCCTGGCTCGGCGTGCAGGCACAGCGCGCCGAGCAGGCAGGCAGCGCGGACGAAGCCGCCAGACTGCGCCGGCGCATTGCACTGACGCAAGGCGCTACTACGCCAGTGAAAGAAAGCCAGTGAGCTACACCCTCAGGCTGTACGCGTTTGAGGACGTTTCCCCGCAGGAACTGCAGGCGGCAGAGCAGCGCTTCAAAGCGGCGCTGGAAGCCACTCTGGGAGACGCGGCACTGGTCGCGCCGGTGTATGCCGCGTACATGAAAATCATGGCGACCCATGGCGAAACGCCGCCAGAAGAGGCGCTATCGCCCAGTGAGCTGGAAATCTTCAAGCAGTGGCAGGCGGCCGAGTTGGCTGCGCTCACCGCTGCCCTGGGAACCAACCGCTACATGGGCGACGCGCAGTTCGAGATTAGCAGCTGACCTGGATGCAAGGATGCTGCTAAAAATATAATCTCTTGATCCCTCTTTTATTGGGTCATAGAGTATTTTGTGTTAACGATTTTGACCCGAGTGATTGAACATTGACCGACTTTCCTGCTGAATCCTTTCCCAAAACCCAGGAGCCGCGTCTCTGGCACGACGACGGCTGGACCGCGCAGGTCCTGAAAAATGAAGATGACGACGGCTGGGCCGTTGCCATGATCAAGGATGGCGAGCCCGAGCCCGCGCTGGTCGGGCCCTGGACCATGGGGCGCGACAAAAAGAATCCCAAACCGCTGGATGTGAACGCATTCAACACGCTGGTCAAGACCGCCTCGGAATTTGTGCGCAGGCACGAGCAGCAATTGCATGCCACACTGCACCAGCGCATCACGGTAACGGCAAAATCGGCGCGAATAACCGTCTCGCTCGATATTGTGCTGGACGAAGACAACACCTACGCGCTGCTCAGCGCCCACGATGAAGGTGAAAAGGGCGGCGAACTGCTGGCGCAGCTCCGCGTGGCGCCGTCCTTCAAGCTCAGCCGCGCCAGTGCGGTGGCCTGGGCTGAAAACGGCTTTCAAAAACCGGTTGAGCGGTGAGGCACGCAACCCGTTGTGGCTGGCGTGTACGGGGTTGATCTTGCGCGGCCCCGATGGACGGGCCAGATGGACCCTCCTTCGGGCCACGGTTATCGGGGAAGCTTGGCCAGCCAGGCCTCCAATTCTTCTGAACCGCCAATTTTCTTGCCTCCGATAAACACTTGCGGCGTTGTTCCTGCGCCCGCAACCGCATGCAGTGTGCTGGACGTGATGCCGCTGCCCAGCGTGATCTCTTCGTAGTGCAGACCCGCGGCCTTGAGCATGGACTTGGCTTTGGCGCAGAACGGGCAACCTGGCTTGGTGAAAATTGTCACCGGGTCGGGGGCTTTCGCGTTGGGGGCCACATATTTGAGCATGGTGTCGGCATCGGACACCTCAAACGGGTCGCCTTCTTTTTCCGGCTCTATAAACATTTTCTTGATGATGCCGTCCTTGACCAGCATCGAATAGCGCCAGGAGCGCTTGCCAAATCCAAGGTTGCTCTTGTCCACCAGCAGGCCCATGCCTTCGGAAAATTCGCCGTTTCCGTCCGGGATCAGGGTGATGTTCTCGGCTTCCTGCGCCTTGCCCCATTCGTTCATGACAAAGGCGTCATTCACTGACAGACAGACCACATCGTCGACACCGTTGGCCTTGAAGGTGTTGGCGAGTTCGTTATAACGCGGCAGATGGGTCGATGAACAGGTCGGTGTGTAGGCGCCAGGCAAAGAAAAAACCACGACGGTTTTTCCAGCAAACAGGTCTGAACTTTTCACGTCAACCCATTTGCCATCCTGACGGGTCTTGAAAGTGACATTGGGGACACGTTGTCCCTCCTTGTTGGGCAGCATCTGGAACTCCTTTGATTTGATATTTTCAATTGGTAGACGAAAGAATAGTATCTTCCCACGCTGGGGTTGCAGTGTCTGTCGGACAAGGACGACAGCGATGTCAGTCATTTTTGCAAGCCGATACCGCAGGTGCAGCACTGAATTACGGACCAGGTGCCAGAGGTGCTGTTTGCATGACAAAATAAGATACACAAGCCGCTGGAGCCTTCCATGATTTTTGCGCCCGACCTTGTAACAGTCACCCACGGCATCCAGCTGGCCGTGGCACCGGTGTTTTTGCTGACGGCTGTTTCCGGCATGATTAGCGCTGTGGCGGGCCGGCTGGCCCGCATCACTGACCGTACACGGCTGCTCGAAAACCGGCTCGAAGTGGCGGGTGTTGAAGAGTCTCAGGCTGGCAAGATGTATGCGGAGCTGCACCAACTGAGGCACCGCAGCTGGCTGGTCAACTGTTGCATTGCGTTGTTGACCTTTTGCTCGATTCTGATTGGCTCAACCATTGTTCTGCTGTTCCTTGGTGAAACCAGTGAACTTTCCATTCCCAGAATTGCCACGGTCAGCTTTTTGTCCGGTGTGGCCTGTTTTTTGCTGGCGCTGGTGTGTTTTCTGGCCGAAACCTTGGTGGCTACACGGTTGCTCAAGTTTGCGCAAACGCCTGCGAGCTAGCGCACTCAAGCCGCTAATCTGGCACACCAGTCGCACGGTTTCGAGCTTGTTGAACAGGTCGCCACTGCTGGTGTTGATGTGTGTCAGGCGGTTGACGCGCTTGCCGCTGGTGTGCTCTGCACGGCCGTCATGATGGGCGCGTACTGGGCTTTCAGTGCGTAGTCGTAGGTTAGCGATGGCGTTGATGCCAGGGCCAAAGCCGCGCTCGTCCACGACGCTGTCCACCTGCCGACCGTCCAGAAACACGTGGGGCTTGTAGCGGCGCAGCGATTCGCGGAAGTCGTCGCCGGACATCAGGCTCGAGGTGGGGGCGGGTGCGTTCATGAACAGTTTTCCTGAAGGTTTTGCATAATTTGAACATTGTTTAATTTTAAAAACAAACGTCAATTATGGCCACTTCCCTGGAGCTTTTAGGTTTATATTCGGGCGATGCAAGCCAGACAGCAACGCCAGCAAGCCATGAACAATTCGCGCCGTGCGCTCGTGCTCGACGCCGCGCGCTCGGTGTTCGAGCGGCTGGGCAATGAAGGCGCCAGCATCCGGGAAATTGCCAGGCAGGCCGGCTACACGCCCGGTGCGATTTATTCCTATTTTGACAACAAGGAAGCAATTTATGGGGCGCTGCTGGCCGAGTCGCTGGAGCGCCTGAACGCTGTGGTGGATGCCGCCGGCGATGCCACGATGCAACCGGCCGAACTGCTGGACGCCAAAGCCAGCGCCTGGTTTGGCTTTTATGCGGCCAACCCGCGCGACCTTGACTTGGGCTTTTACCTGGTGCAGGGCATGCGCTCGCGCGAACTGACCGCCGAGCTCAATGAGCAGCTCAACGACCGCCTGCATGATGCGCTGCAACCCTGTGAGGCGGCCCTGCGGGCGATGGGCCTGAACGCCGAAGACGCGCTACGCGAAAATACCTCGCTCTTCGCCCATGGCGTGGGCCTGCTGCTGCTGCAGCACACCGGTCGTATCCACATGTTCGGACAGGATGCCGTGATATTGTTCGACGCTTACCTGATCAGCCTGGTCGAACGCCTGTATCGTGATGCTTCGCCAGCCTGATCTCCTCCTACAACTTTCAGGAATAAACATGTTGCTTGATGCCGATGACTCCCAACTGGTGCTGGTGGACTACCAGATTCGCCTGATGCCTGTCATTTTTGAGAACGAACTCGTGATCGCCAACGCGGTGCGGCTGGCCCGGATGGCACGGGCGTTTGACGTGCCGGTGTGGGGCACTAAGCAAAACCCCGACAAGCTGGGCCAGAATGTGCCTGAAGTCCAAGCGGTGATTGAGGCCGCTGGCGGCAAGACACTGGCCAAGATGCATTTCAGTGCTGCGGCCGATGGACTTAGCGACTGGTTGCGGCCGCCGCTACGCAGGGCGACTGCTGGAGGCAATGCCCGCAGCCTGCCCAAACACCTGCAGTANNTTAGAAGGCGCCGCCGCCCAAAGAAGAAGGCCGGGGCGTCATTGTCATCGCCGGCTGTGAAGCGCATGTGTGCCTGATGCAGACGGCGCTGGACCTGCTGGAAGAAGAGTTTGAAGTCTGGGTTGTTGCCGACGCCTGCAGTTCACGCACCGAGCGCAACCGCGACGCGGCCTTCGACCGCCTGGCTGGCGCAGGTGCCGAACTGGTGACAACCGAGATGGTGGCGTTTGAATGGCTGCGCAGCGCGGAGCATCCGGCGTTCAGGGATATGTTGAAGCTGGTGAAGTAGGGCGCCGCAAAAAGCATCGTAAAAAGTGGCTTTACCCCTCAATGACCGCGGAAGCAGTTGCTCCATGTGCGGGTTCAACTTCGGCGCTACATAGTCGGCCGCAGTCCACGTCCAACCAGGCGTGCCGCATGACGTTCCTATGGCCCGCTGTGCCAACAACGCAACCCAGAGCCTTTATTGCTATCAATAAAGGTGCTTCTCACGCAGGGCTGGCGGACTATTTGGTTCCGTAAATCCGATCACCGGCATCGCCCAGGCCGGGCAGTATGTAGCCATGCTCGTTAAGCTGCCGGTCGATGGCTGCGGTGTAGATGGGCACATCCGGATGGGCCTTTTGCAGGGCAGCAATGCCTTCTGGGCAGGTCAGCAGGCAGACAAACTTGATGGATTTTGGCTTGAGCTGCTTGATCCGGCTGATGGCGGCAATGGCCGAGTTGCCGGTGGCCAGCATGGGATCGACGATGACGACATCGCGCTCTGCCATTTCCTGCGGCATCTTGAAGTAATACTCGACTGGCTCCAGCGTCTCCGGATCACGGTACAGGCCAACGTGGCCAACACGGGCGCCCGGCACCACGTTCAGCATGCCTTCCAGAATGCCGTTGCCGGCGCGCAGGATGGACACAAACACCAGCTTCTTGCCGTCAATCACATTGCTGGTCATGGTTTCCAGCGGTGTCTCGATCTCAACCGCCTGAAGCGGCATGTCGCGGGTGACTTCGTAGGCCATCAGGCTGCTCAGCTCGTTGAGCAGGGTACGAAAGGTCCGGGTGGAGGCGTCTTTGCGGCGCATCAGCGTCAGCTTGTGCTGCACCAGCGGGTGGTCGATCAGGTGAACGTTATTCATGAGTTGTTTTTCCGGTCGGGTTCATTATTTTTTGCCGCCAAACAGGCCGCCAAGCACACCCCGAATGATCTCACGTCCGACGGTCGAGCCCATGGTGCGAACTGCGGATCTGGCCATGCTTTGCGCCAGACCGTCGTGCACGCCACCGCGCGGTCCAGTGTGGCCAAACAGTACATCGTTCAGCCCGCCCAGAATCCCGCCAGACGCAGCCTGACCGGCCGCGCCGTCGGCTGCCTCGCTGGCCGCGGCCTCCGCACGCCCCAAGAGCCTCTCATAAGCCGAGTCGCGGTCCACCACCTTTTCATACACACCGGCCACCAGCGAGTTCTGCAGCAAGGTCTGGCGTTGCTGGGTCGTGATGGGTCCGATCTGGCTGCCTGGCGGCAGCACGTAGGCCCGCTCGGTTATGCTGGGCCTGCCCTTGCCATCGAGCAGGCTGATCAGGGCTTCGCTCACAGCCAGTTCGGTGATGGCTGCTTCGATGTCCAGTCCGGGTTTTTGCCGCATGGTTTGCGCCGTGGCCTTGACCGCTTTCTGGTCGCGCGGGGTGTAGGCGCGCAGGGCGTGCTGCACACGGTTGCCGAGTTGGGCCAATACCGAATCGGGGATATCGAGCGGGTTTTGCGTCACAAAATAAACCCCCACGCCCTTGGAGCGCACCAGGCGCACCACCAGTTCAATGCGTTCAAGCAGTATTTTGGGCGCTTCGTCGAACAGCAAATGGGCTTCGTCAAAAAAGAACACCAGCTTGGGTTTCTCGGGGTCGCCAGTTTCGGGCAACTGCTCGAATAGCTCGGACAGCATCCAGAGAAAAAAGGTGGCATACAGGCGCGGCGAATTCATCAGCTTGTCGGCGGCCAGGATGTTGACCATGCCCTGGCCATCGACCGTTTGCATGAAGTTATTGATGTTGAGCATGGGCTCGCCAAAGAACTTGGTTCCGCCCTGGCTTTCAATTTGCAGCAACCCACGCTGTATCGCGCCGACGCTGGCGGCGCTGACATTGCCATATTTTGTGGTGAACTCGCTGGCATTGTTGCCGAGGTACTGCAGCATGGCGCGCAGGTCTTTCAAATCGAGCAGCAGCAATCCGTTGTCATCGGCAATCCTGAACACCAGATTGAGCACGCCCGCCTGTGTTTAGTTCAGGTTGAGCATGCGGTCCAACAGCAATGGCCCCATGTCGGAGACGGTGGCGCGCACCGGGTGGCCTTGTTCGCCAAACACGTTCCACAGAGTGGCCGGGCAGGCCAGCGGCGCGGCTGCTTCAATGCCGCGTTCCTTCAGGATGCCGGCCATTTTTTCGCCAATGCGGCCCGCTTGGCTGATGCCGGTCAGGTCGCCCTTGACGTCGGCCATGAAGACGGGAACGCCGATTTTTGAGAAATTTTCGGCCAGTGTTTGCAGCGTGACGGTCTTGCCGGTGCCTGTGGCACCGGTGATCAGGCCATGCCGATTGGCCATACCGGGCAGCAACTCGCATTGGGTGGATGCGTTCCTGGCGATCAGTAGGGAAGGTATCGAAGATTCAGCCATCGGATTCTCCGGTAAGTGAAAAAGTAAAATGCAGCCCTGTAGATTAAATCAATTAATCCATCAAACTAGGGGGTGCTGTCGTGGCTGGTCATAGCAAATGGGCGAATATTCAACACCGCAAGGGTCGCCAGGACGACAAACGCGGCAAGGTCTGGACGCGGGTGATTCGCGAAATCATGGTGGCTGCCCGCCTGGGCGGCGGAGACCTGGACACCAACCCGCGCTTGCGCCTGGCCGTGGACAAGGCCAAGGCGGCCAACATGCCAGCCGACACCATCAAGCGCAATATCGACAAGGCCACGGGCAGCCTGGAAGGCGTTCACTACGAGGAGATCCGCTACGAAGGCTATGGTTTTGGCGGGGCGGCCATCCTGGTGGATTGCATGACCGACAACAAGGTGCGCACAGTGGCCGAAGTTCGCCATGCGTTTGCCAAGCACGGTGGCCACATGGGTGCCGAAGGTTCCGTGGCGTTTCAGTTCAAACACTGCGGGCAACTGATTTTCGCGCCCGGTACCAACGAGGACAAGGTCATGGAAGTGGCGCTGGAGGCCGGTGCCGACGACGTCATCACAGATGATGATGGCACGATTGAAGTGCTGACACCCTATACCGATCTTGAATCCGTCAAGAATGCGCTGGAGTCAGCCGGTCTCAAACCCGAGCTGGCGGAAGTCACCATGCGCGCTGACAATACCATCGAATTGACGGGGGATGACGCCCAAAAAATGCAAAAATTGCTCGATGTACTGGAGGACCTGGACGACACGCAGGAAGTCTTTCATAACGCCGAGATGGATGAGTAAGCTTATGACCCAAGCTGGACAAACCGCAAACATGAAAGTTGCAGCATGAAAGTGTTGGTGGTAGGAGGTGGGGGCCGTGAACACGCGCTAGCCTGGAAACTGGCTCAATCACCCAAACTGCGCGTGGTTTACGTGGCACCGGGCAACGGCGGCACTGCGCTGGATGCCCGACTTGAAAATATTAATATAACTGATATCCATGAATTGCGGGCGTGGGCAGTTACAGAAAAGATAGCACTGACGGTGGTGGGCCCGGAGCAGCCACTGGCCGCTGGCATTGTCGATGAATTCCGCAAGCATGGCCTGCGGGTGTTTGGCCCCACCAAGGCCGCAGCGCAGCTGGAAAGCTCCAAGGCTTTTTCCAAGGCCTTCATGAAGCGCCATCAGATTCCGACCGCAGACTACGAAACCTTTACCGACGCGGCGGCCGCGCATGCTTACGTGGATGAAAGAGGTGTGCCGATAGTCGTAAAGGCCGATGGCCTGGCCGCTGGCAAGGGTGTAGTGGTAGCGACGACGCTGCATGAGGCACACGAGGCAATTGAGTTCATGCTTGCGGGCGGACTCGATCAGAATGTGTTGGGTGTCACGCACAACGAAGGTGGCGCGCGCGTCGTCATTGAGGAATTCCTGCAGGGCGAGGAAGCCAGCTTTATCGTGCTGTGCGACGGAAAAAATGTGGCCGCCCTGGCGACCAGCCAGGACCACAAGCGCCTGCTCGATGGCGACCAGGGCCCCAACACGGGGGGCATGGGCGCGTATTCACCAGCCCCGGTGGTTACGCCCGAGGTGCATGGCCGCATCATGCGCGAAATCATTCTGCCCACCATCAAGGGCATGGAAGACGACGGCACCCCCTATACCGGCTTCCTGTACGCCGGTATCATGATCGACGCGCGCGGCAAGCCCAAAACGCTGGAGTTCAACTGCCGCATGGGCGACCCTGAAACCCAGCCCATCATGATGCGTCTGAAAACCGATTTTTTCGACGTGATGATGGCGGCCACCTCTGGCACGCTCGATCAGATAGCGCTCGAATGGGACCGGCGTCCGGCCTTGGGCGTGGTGATGGCGGCGCAGGGCTATCCGCTCCATCCGCGCAAGGGAGATGTCATTCATGGCTTGCCCAGAGCAACTCAAGATGCTGAAGATGCTGTAGTGTTCCACGCGGGAACGCGCAGGCAGGACAGTGCCACCGTCACTGCTGGCGGGCGCGTGCTGTGCGTCACGGCGCTGGGAAGCACGGTGAAGGCGGCCCAGCAGCGCGCCTACGACGTGGTTCACGGGATCGAATTTGAGGGTGCCCAGTATCGCAAGGACATCGGGCATCGGGCCATCAAATCCTGATCGATATGACCGACCTTTCAAGCGTTGGGAGCTACTTATTGGGGCTGCAGCAGCGCGTGACGAGCGCTGTCGCCGAACTTGACGGCACGCCTTTTGTGGCAGACCCCTGGCAAAAGCAACCCGGCGAGGTGTTGCAGGGCAACGGCATCACCCTGATTCTGGAGGGCGGTATGGTGTTTGAGCGCGCCGGGTGCGGCTTTTCGCACGTGCGTGGTTCGTCTCTGCCGCCTTCGGCCACCCAGCACCGACCCGAATTGGCTGGCGCGCCCTTTGAGGCCATGGGCGTTTCGCTGGTGTTTCACCCGCGTAACCCCTATGTGCCAACCGTCCACATGAATGTGCGCATGCTGGCGGCGACGCCTGCCAACGGAACGGGTGAGCCCGTCTGCTGGTTTGGCGGTGGTATGGACCTGACGCCCTTTTATGGTTTTGAAGAAGACGCGGTGCATTTCCACCAGGTCTGCAAGGACGCGCTGGCGCCATACGGCAGCGACAAATACCCGCGCTTCAAGCAATGGTGCGACGAGTATTTTTACCTCAAGCACCGGCAGGAGCCGCGCGGCATTGGCGGTGTGTTTTTTGACGATTTCCAGGAGCTTGGCATGGACCAGAGCTTTGCCATGATGCAAAGCGTGGCGGATTCGTTTTTGCAGGCCTACCTTCCAATTGTTGAACGGCGCAAAAATACGCCTTATGGCGAGCGCGAGCGCGATTTCCAGCTCTATCGGCGCGGCCGTTACGTCGAGTTCAACCTGGTGTGGGACCGTGGCACGCACTTTGGCTTGCAGTCGGGCGGGCGCACAGAGTCGATTTTAATGTCGATGCCACCGCTGGCGAGCTGGGCCTACCAGCGCCAAGTCGAAGCCGGCTCCCCTGAAGAGCGCCTGTACAAAGAGTTTCTGATGAGGCGGGACTGGGTTTGAGCACTCCATTATCTCCAGGGGCCAAGCGCATTGGCGTGTTTGGCGGCGCCTTTGACCCGCCACACAATGCGCATGTTGCCTTGGCGCAGGTGGTGCTGGAGCAGTTTGAGCTGGATACGCTGTACGTCATTCCAACCGGGTGGGCCTTGCACAAAGACAGGACATTGAGCCCGCCAGAGCACCGGCTAGCCATGACCCGGCTGGCGTTCAAGGACATGCCGCGCACCCGGGTGGATGACCGGGAACTACAGCGTGCCGGGCCGAGTTTCACGATCGACACATTGCAGGCCCTGCAAGCTGAAAACCCGCAGGCCCAACTCTACCTGGTCATAGGCAGTGACCAGTTTGCCAGCTTCAGGCAATGGCACCGATGGCAGGAGATTCTTGAATTTGCTATAATTTGCATAGCTGATCGTGTGCAATTCACAGAGGCTAAAGCCAAATTTGATGATTATCCAGGGTTCAGCGGCCGCTTTTTAGCGGTCAAGCTGCCCTTGATGCCGGTCAGCGCCACCCAGATCCGTCAGTTGCTGGCCTCGGGTATTACCACGGTTGGTGAAATCGCCCGACTGGTCCCGGAACCGGTTGCGCGTTATATTTCAGATCATCAGCTCTACCGCTCCCAGTTATCTCCACCTCATTGAAGCAAAGCACTGCATGACCTCCACCACTGTCAAAACCACCCGTACCCTTGAGAAGAAGGATGTCCAGAAGCTGCAGCGCGCCATCATTGATGGCCTGGAGGACGTCAAGGCGCAGGATATTCAGGTCTTTGACACCGAGCACCTCACCTCGCTTTTTGAGCGCGTGATCGTTGCTTCCGGGACTTCCAATCGGCAGACCAAAGCACTGGCCGCCAGTGTGCGTGACGCCGTGCGAGAGGCCGGCTTTGCCAAGCCGCGCATTGAAGGTGAAGCCAATGGCGAATGGATCATCGTGGATTGCGGCGCTGTCGTTGCGCACATCATGCAGCCCACGATTCGCCAGTACTACCACCTGGAAGAGCTCTGGGGTGACAAACCGGTCAAGCTCAAACTGGGGGCACCGCCTCCGATGGCGAAAGCGGCAAAACCTGAGGCGAAGGAAGAAGCCAAACCGGCCAAATCGCGAGTTGCTGCCAGGACTGCCAGCAAGCCGGCCCTCAAAAAGACGGCAAAAACAGATGATGGCAGCTATGTAGGCAGGGTCGGCAAGACCACCGACTGGACCGCCAAGCGCAACGCCGCCGCGACGGCCATGCAGCCTGTAGCCAAGCCAGCCCGTGCAGCGGTGAAGAAAGTGCCAGTCAAGACACCAATGGTCAAAATTTCAGCCACCAAGAAATCAGTCGCCAGGAAAACGGCCACCAAAACAGCAGCCAGAAAACCCGCCGCAAAGAAAATCACGACTCGGGGCAAATGAGACTGACGATCATCGCTGTCGGCCAGAAGGTGCCCGGCTGGGCACAAACGGCCTATGACGACTACGCCAGGCGTTTTCCACCCGAGTTGAAGCTTTCGCTCAGGGCTGTGAAAACCGAGCCGCGAGCTTCCAGGACCGTCGATGACCTGCTTGTGGCCGAGCGAATACGTATCGAAAGCGCGACCCCCCGGGGTTGTCGCGTCGTGGTGCTTGATGAGCACGGCACGGCAGTGACCACCATGGCCCTTGCCGAAAAGCTCAAGGGCTGGCAACTCGCAGGCGATGATGTCGCCATCGTGATCGGCGGGCCGGACGGGCTGGATGCCGGATTCAAGCAGTCAGCGCATGAGCGCCTGCGCCTTTCGGACCTGACGCTGCCCCATGCCATGGTGCGCGTGCTCCTGATCGAGCAACTCTACCGCGCCTGGAGTATCAGCATCAACCACCCGTACCATCGTGAATAGCTATGGCCTCCACGCTTTTCACTGCGTGTAATGCGCTGCCCCCTGAGGGGGCTGAGCTTGCTTGGGGCGGCCCGACGCTGCGCTCCATGGGCCCGGCGCTTGTTTATGCCTGATTTTATTTATCTTGCCTCGCAGAGCCCCAGGCGCAGGCAGTTGCTTGAGCAGCTCGGCGTGCGCCATGAGCTGCTGCTACCCGATGCTGGTGAAGATGCTGAAGCGCTGGAGCTTGTGCATGGAAATGAGGCGCCCGCGGCGTACGTCAAGCGTGTCACGGGCCTCAAGCTGGACGCCGCCGTGGCACGTCTGAAGCGTCGGCGCCTCCCTCTCGCACCGGTTTTATGCTCTGACACCACCGTAGCGCTGGGGCGCACGATTTATGGCAAGCCGGACGATGCCAGAGATGCCATACGGATGTTGCGTGAACTGGCTGGCGCAACGCATCGGGTATTGACAGCCGTGGCGGTGCAGCAAGGCCAGCGGCGCTTTGAGGCGCTCAGTACGTCTCGCGTGAATTTTGACGCCATGACGGCCACGCAGATCCAGGCCTATGTGGCCAGCGGCGAGCCCATGGGAAAAGCCGGCGCTTACGCCATACAGGGCAGAGTGGCCATGCATATCAACCGTATCAACGGCAGTTACAGTGGCATCATGGGACTCCCGTTGCGGGAAACAGCCCTGCTGTTGAAAGCTGTTGGTTTCAAAATTTAGCACCTATTTTTACACCCATGCCACAAGACATCCTGATTAACTGGTCGCCGCAGGAAACCCGGGTTGCCGTAGTCGAATATGGCGCCGTGCAGGAGTTGCAGGTGGAGCGCACGCTGGAGCGGGGGCTGGTCGGCAACGTTTATCTGGGCAAGGTGGCGCGAGTATTGCCTGGCATGCAGTCGGCTTTCATGGACATTGGCCTGGAGCGTGCCGCTTTTTTGCATGTTGCTGACCTGATGAGCAGCATCAACAGCCGTCACCCAGAAAACGGCGCATCGATTACTGGAACACCAGCCTCACAGGAGGGAGGATTGCCTCAGCCGATTGAAAAACAGTTGTTCAACGGGCAGACTCTGATGGTTCAGGTGCTCAAGGACCCGATTGGTACCAAGGGCGCGCGCCTGACGGCGCAAATCAGCATTGCCGGCCGTCTGCTGGTTTTTTTGCCGCAGGACAATCACATTGGCGTATCGCAAAAAATTCCGCCAAGGCAGCGCGAAAACCTGCGCCAGCGCATGCAGGCTCTGGCAGGCAGTATGGGCGGCGGCTTCATTCTCCGTACCAATGGTGAAGACGCCCTGGACGCGGAACTGGCAGAAGACATTGCCTACCTGCGTAAAACCTGGGCCCGTATCAAGGAGGCTTCGCTGCGCCTGCCGCCGCCATCCGTGCTGCATCAGGACCTCAGTCTGCTGCAACGGGTATTGCGGGATGTGGCGGTGGAGGAGACGCAGACCATCCGTATCGACTCCCGGGAACAGTTTGAAAAGCTGAAGGCCTTTGCGGCCGAGTTCATGCCCGCCACTGCGCAAAAGCTTCAGCTTTACAGTGGCGAGCGGCCCATCTTTGACCTGTTCAGCATTGACGAAGATATCGCCAAGGCGCTGGGTCGGCGGGTGGATCTCAAATCCGGCGGTTACCTGATCATTGACCAGACGGAGGCTTTGACCACCGTGGATGTGAATACCGGTGGATTTGTGGGTGCCCGCAATTTCGACGACACCATCTTCAAGACCAACCTGGAAGCTGCGCAGGCGATTGCACGGCAGCTTCGCCTGCGCAATCTCGGTGGCATTGTGATTGTCGATTTCATCGACATGCTCAAGGAAAATCACCGTGATGCGGTGCTGGAGGAGTTCCAGAAGCAACTGGCGCGAGACCGTATCAAAACCACGGTCAATGGATTTTCGACACTCGGTTTGCTGGAAATGACACGCAAGCGGACCCGCGAGTCGCTGGCCCACCAGTTGTGCGAACCGTGCAGCGCCTGCATGGGAAAAGGCACCGTGAAAACGGTTCGAAGCGTGAGCTACGACATTTTGCGTGAGATTCTGCGCGAAGCGCGGCAATTCAATCCACGGGAATTCAGGGTGGTGGCATCGCCTAAGGTCATTGAGTTCTTTCTGGATGAGGAAAGTCAGCATCTGGCGGGCCTGAGCGACTTTATCGGCAAGCCTATTTCCCTGCAGGCCGAAGCAGCCATGGCGCAGGAACAATACGACATCGTCCTGCTATGAGCGCAAGAGATCGTCTGGGCGGGGCGACCCACACAGCCAACCGCAAGCCCATCCCCATTTTGGTGTACCACCAGATCGCCGCCGCTCCTCCCAAAGGTAGCCCGTTTCGTAGTCTGTATGTGATGCCCGGGGCCTTTGCGAGGCAAATGGCATGGCTCAAATTGCTGGGCTACCAGGGCTTGTCGATGAGCGGCCTGCAGCCGTTCCTGCGGGGCGAGCGGGTTGGCAAGGTGGTCGGCATTACTTTTGATGACGGCTACCAAAACAATCTCACTCATGCCTTGCCTGCCCTGCTTGAACAAGGGTTTTCTTCCACCTGTTACGCCGTGAGCGGGTTGCTCGGCAAGACCAATGTGTGGGATCAAGGCGCGGGTATTGCGCAGACGCCGCTGATGACCGAAGAGGAAATTCGGCAATGGGTGTCCGCAGGGCAGGAGGTTGGTTCGCATACCCGGAGTCATGTGAATTTACTGGCCAGTGATGATTCCGATTGCCGTGCCGAAATGAAGGTTGGCAAAACTGAACTGGAACTGGTCATTGGCCAGCCTGTTGATCATTTTTGCTACCCTTACGGCCAGTATCAGCCCAGACATGTCGCCATGGCTCGTGAACTGGGTTTTGCGACCGCTACCAGCACGCAGCGCAGTCGCTGCCACGCGCAGACTGATCTGCTGCAATTGCCGCGGGTCCCCGTGCTCAGATCAACCAGCTTGCCGGTTTTCTGGCTCAAAATTGCGACAAGGTACGAGGACCGCCGAAAAAAATGAACCTGCCATCATCCAATCCGGCAGATCCTTCAAGCCCAACCCACCCGAAGCTACGCATTGCGGTTCTCAACCGGACCTTTTCATCGACAGGCGGAGGGGCAGAGCGCTATTCCATTGCAATGGTTGAGCAGCTTTCCGCCAGGCACGAGATGCATGTGTTTGCCCAGGAGTTTGACCATCAGTGGCCAGGCGTGACCTACCACCGGATTTCCGCGCCGTTGCGCAAGCCCCGCTGGGTTAACCAGTTGTGGTTTTCCACAGTCACCTGGTGGGCTACCCGGCATGGTTTTGATGTGGTGCACTCGCATGAAAATATCTGGCATGGCGACGTTCAAACAGTTCACGTCTTGCCGGTCAGATACAACCTGTTCCATGGGCGCACCGGATGGCGCCATATATTGCAATGGTTCAAGGTCATGACCAGTCCACGCTTGCTGACATATTTGAGTCTTGAGCGCCTGCGCTACGCCGCAGGCCCGGGCAGGCAAGTGGTTGTCACCGCTGAAAGCTTGCGGGCCATCATGGCGCTCAGCTATCCTGTCTGTCGCGACAGGCTCTCCGTCATCACGCCGGGGATCACAATGCCGTGGTTTCCCGTTACATCCCGGCGAAAGCACGAAGCAAGGGCGCAGCTTGGCTTGCCAGTCACGGGTTCGTGCCTGCTGTTTGTGGGCAATGATTACCGAAAAAAGGGCCTTGCAACCTTGCTTGATGCACTGGCGCAATTGCCTGCCGGGGTGGTGCTTGCGGTGGTGGGTAACCCGGCGCATATTCCAGCATTCCGCAAGCAGGTGCAGGCTTTGAATCTCGGATCACGGGTCTTTTTTCTGGGCTCACTCCGGGACACCGGACCTGCTTATGAGGCCGCTGATTGTCTGGTGCATCCGACACTGGAAGATACCTTCGGAATGGTGGTTCTGGAAGCCATGGCGCATGGTCTGCCGGTGGTGGTGAGCGGGCCCGACTACTGCGGTATTTCCGGGTTGCTGCAGCATGGCGTCAACGCAATGATTCTGCAGGACCCACGGAATGCAGTTCAGTTGATTCAGGTGCTTGAACAGATTCTCAGCCAGCAGGCGCTTCAAGATCGGCTGAGGCAGCGCGCGACAGAGTTTGCCGCACATTACCAGTGGGAAAAAATGGCGTTGCAGCAGGAGGCAGTGTATTTTTCAGCGCTTGTCGCGAAAAAAACTGGCAAACCAGGGGTCGTCTCAGAAAACGGAAAATAAAGCACGTTAAGCCGGTGGCAGCGGTCGCAACGGCCTGAACTTCCCCTCGCCAACCTTGGCGCTGCTGCACCAGAGGTAATCGCCAGTCAGATTGATGTGTTCCCACCCCAGCGGCGACAAGGTATTGCAACAGCGTGTCATCCGTCAGAGGAACCGGACGGGTCAGTGATCTCGGGGGTCATTTTTAGGTGGACGACTTTGAATCACCATCAATCGGGAACATTTGACCGGAGATGGTGCGGGCGTGGGGACCCGCAAGGAAGACGGCCAGCGCGGCGATGTCGGCCGGGTCGACGAACTTCTTAACTGCCTGGTTGGCCATCGCCAGATCGATTTCCTCCTCTACGGTGTGTCCGGAGACCTTGGCGCGACCCTCGAAAACGGCGTGGATTCGCGGTCCGTCGACGGCGCCCGGGTGCACTGCCTCAAATTTTTGTCGATCTCGGTGACTTTACCTTTATGGAAGAACTGTGAGCGAAAGCTCAACACCAGCTTACAGTTCGTCCATCTGGCTTTCCTGGTCCTATTGATTCGGAGATCGTGGTCGATCCCAACCACGCTGACCGATTGCAGTTTCAGGCCACCAGCCTGAAATGCTTGCGGCTGAAATCGAGCCCGGTCAGCGCTTCAACCTGCCGAATCAGGTGGTACTTGTTTTCCTTGGGTGTTGGCTTGTAGTTCGGGTCAATGTTCAGTATCTGCTCGGCATCGTGAGTCAACCATTCGTGCACGGCCTGTGGATGAGTACCCGTAAAAGGTGCCAGGGCACGGCGATCAAACTGGCTATAGTGTATTTGCGCGGCGGGTGTTGCCCAGTATTTGCTCACTTGGTCGAGTTTTTTCTGCATGTCCTCGTTGCGGCGTATCCAGCCGTAGTGGTAGATGTGCGCATTGGCTAGTGCCGCATGAGGATTGCGTCCCCGCTTGTGCTCGCTGGTGACCAGCCAATACTGGCCATCTGGCGCGTAGGTGCGGATGGTGTTGCGGATCAAACGGCATTCACGGCGGTACCAGCCCGGGCTGATGGAAACCCACTGTGCAGAGCCGTAAAAATGGTGGTAATCAAACACCAGCGCTTCCACGGCGGAATTGGCATGATGACGCTCGACGCTGGCACGTATGGCCGCCAGATCGCCTTCGTGCAGCACTTCATCGCCTTCCAGATAGAACGCCCAGTCGCCTGTGCATGAATACTGGGCAATCATTTTTTGCTGTGCATAGACAAAGCCGCGGTCCGCCATGCGCTCGTTCCACAAGGTTTCGATGATTCTGATCTTTGGGTCGGCAATTGATCGAATGCGTTCAAGCGTGTCATCGGAACCGTGGCCGACCGCGACAACAAATTCATCGACCAGCGGCAACATTGACCGGATCGATGCTTCAAACGGAAAACCAAGTTCCACGCCATTGCGAATGAAGGTGAAGCCACTGATTGAAGCACGCATCTGACAATAGCCCTTCAGGGTTGAAATTCGACAATGCAAGGAGCCAAATGCCGGTCAGCTAGGCGGATTGAAAACCTAGTCGGTAAAGGTGGGCATAAGCCCCATTTTTATCCATCAGTTCTTTGTGGGTACCCGACTCGACAATGCGGCCGGCATCCATCATGATGATGCGGTCGGCATGCTGAACGGTGGATAGCCGGTGGGCGATGACCAGTGACGTGCGCCCTGAGGTCAGGCGCCTGATGGCTTCCTGCACCGCCAGTTCAGATTCGGTATCCAGTGCTGAAGTGGCTTCATCCAGCATCAAAATCGGTGCATCCTTGTACAGTGCTCGTGCAATGGCCAGGCGCTGGCGCTGGCCGCCCGACAGTTGCATGGCGTTGTGGCCCAGGACGGTGTCCAGGCCCTCGGGCAACTCGGCCAGCAAAGCAGCCAGATTGGCGGCTCTGAGACATTCCCTGACACGCTCACGATCAACAGGCTGACCGAGTGCCACATTCACGGCAATGCTGCTGTTGAGCAACACCACATGTTGGCTGACAAAGGCGAATTGCGAGCGCAGGCAGGCGAGATCCCAGGTCCGGATGTCCTGGCCATCCAGGCGGACCGTGCCAGAACTGATTTCAACAAATCTGGGCAGCAGATTCACCAGGGTTGTTTTTCCCGAGCCGGAAGCACCAACGATGGCGAGAGTTTCTCCTGCCCTGATGGAAAGGTTGAACTGGTTGAGCGCCGGAACCGCGTCTGCCTTATAGACCACGCTGACATTGAAAAATTCAATGTCGCCGCGCGCTCTGACTCTCACAAATTCGCCCCCGGTTTCGTCCTGATTCAAATTCATGAGGTCCAGGCCGCGTTCCAGTGCAGCCAGTCCGCGAGTGATCGGTGTTGCGCCATCAGAGAGGCTTTTAATGGGTGCAATCAGGAGCAGCATGGCGGTGACAAAGGCCACAAAGCCACCCACTGTGGTCGTGTTTTCAGCGCTTTGCAAGAGTGCAATGGAAATCACCGCGGAAAGCGCTATGGCCACTAGCACTTGCGTGATGGCACTCATGCCTGCATACGCGGCGGTGGACTTCATGGAAAGGCGACGCAGTGAATGGCTCAGCAGGTCGAAGCGGCTGGCCTGGCTGGCTTGTGCGCCATGCAGGCGAACATCCCGATGGGCCATGACATTTTCCTCTACTACATAGGCCAGTTCATCGGTGGCGGTCTGGCTTTGCTTGGTGAGGCGGTATAGCCGTCTGGAAAGAACTTGAATGACCAACGCCACTGCTGGAAACAACAGTGCGACGATCAGCGTCAGCTTCCAGTTCAAATAAACCAGATATCCAACCAGCGCCAACAGCGTCAACACATCCCGCGCGAGCTTCAAAATGGCGTTGATCAGCAAGGAAGAGCCATTAAATACCTCATAGACCACAGTATTGGCAAGGGCGCTGGAACTTTGATTGGCAAACAAGGTCAGCCGGGCGCGGAGCAGCTTGCCAAACATGGCGGTGCGCAGCCGCAGCAAGCCATCATTGGTAACTTTGGCCAGCGCAAGCTGCGCCAAAAATCCCGAAAGCCCACGTATGGTGAACAGCAGCATCAGCGCGAGCGGAACCAGCCAGATGTTGAATGCATCCTTTTGGAAGCCACGATCCAGCAGTGGTTTGAGCAAGGCCGGCAAAAAAGGTTCGGTTGCCGACGCCATGATGGTTGCGCCGATGGCCAGTGCCCAGCCGGATCGCGAACCGCTGAAATATGGCCAGACCCGAGCTACCCTGTGCGACACGGTCGGCTTTTCAGCCGGAGCAAGGGCTGCGGTTTGCGGCTGCTGCATCATGTCACGCATCGCTCGGGTTGGGGGTGGCGTAGGCTTCGTGCGAGCTGGTTCTCAGGCCGAGAGCAAGCAATAAACCTGTCACGATGCAAAAAAAATCACCAATTTGTGCGTCGTACAGGCTCGAATTGAAAAGGCAGACCGTGGTCAGTGCCAGTATTGCGGACTGCGTCGCTCTCGCATAAGATTTTCCCATCTTCATGCTGTCTCGCAGCACGGAAGACATCAAGGCAAAAAGAAAAAGAATGCCGGGAATGCCGAGCTGAACGCCCCATAAAAGGTATTCTTGATGGGGGTTTCCGGTGCCGTCAATCTCCTTGATCGCTGGATTGTCTTCGAGCTGAAGCCGCCTGGATTCAATGTCCCAGCTGCCAACACCGGATCCCCCAAAGGGATGTTCGGCAATGCTCTGGAGCGCCACGCGCCATAGTTCCAGCCGGACACCCGTTGACGTTGTGGTTTGTACCTGTGTTGAATACGAATGAATTTCGGTCTTGAGCATCATCAGCCGTTCTTCTACATTGGCTGAGCAGAAAAACAAAACCAGTGTCAGCAGGAATGGCAACAAAACAACGACCGCCCGGTATTTTTTTGGCAGTTCCCACATGATGGCAATCGACAGCAGCGCAATCGCGGCGATATGTCCACTGCGCCCGATCAAGACAAAAAACACGTTGGCCAGCGATGCCAGAGCCGCAAATACTGCGAGGTGCCTGCCAAATCGTCCAGGCGCCAGACCTCTTAAATGCCAGCAGATGGCAGCAAAAACTGCGCCCATGATGCCTTGGTCAAGGTAACTTGAAAATACTGCGTATTCAGTCTGCGCCATGTCGGAGGTCGCCCAGGGAACTGGAACACGCAGGTACAGCAACCATGAACTTGCCAGGAGGAATGCTTGCGCCAGAACAAACGCATACAGCGCATACAGCGCCTCGCGCCGGTCCCGGATGAGCATCAGCATCAAGACAATCACAATCAGTTTTCCGTACTTGGCCAACGAGTTCAAGGCATATGGCAACGGTACAACCGTCCAGAGCAGGCTTATGGCGAATGCAAAAATGACCGCCAGCACGGCAACTGGCGTGTGCATTCCAGCCAGTCGTTTACCGACTTCGGGGGCGCGTTTGGCGAAGATCAAAGCAGCCATTCCGGTACACACCAGAAGAAACTTGGTGATGCTGATGATCGCCATTGACAATCCTACAGAAGCTGCGGCCATGCAAATGATTGCGAGTCGGAAATGGATCGTCTTGTTTAGCAAAATTGTTGAAATGGGGGGCTTGGTGAGCCCGCATTATCAACGATTCAAATTTTTCGCCGATTGGCATTTCCGTGTGCAATTTCACCGGTCCACCCATGCATTGCCGTGAACGTTCATGATTGCATGGACCCCCTTTTGTTCCACCGTAAGATATCCTCGCCTTCTAACCCTGTCGATGAATTATGGAGTGAATATTGTTTCATGAAGCTTTCAACCGTATTGATCGTCTGCAATGAAGAGGCGAATCTGGAGGCTTGCGTCAGATCTGTGTCCTGGACCGATGAGTGCGTCGTTCTTGAGCATGGCAGTACGGATAACACCCTTGAAATTGCCCGTGGCCTTGGTATTGCGGTTTCTCAGACACCAGACTGGCCCGGTTTTGGCGCGCAGAAAAATCGTGCCCTTGACGTAGCGGCGGGGGGGGGGNNAGCGGGCGAGTGGATACTGTCGATTGACGCTGATGAGCGGGTAACTCCTGAACTGGCGCGCGAAATCACCGATGTCTTGGAAAACGCCAACGCCAGCACACAGAGCGTGGCTTTTGAAATTCCGCGCCTGACCGAATTTTGCGGCGTCTGGATTCGCCATTGTGGCTGGACGCCTGATTATGTGCTCAGACTATTCAAGCGAGGTGAAGCACATTTCAGCAACGACCTGGTCCATGAAAAATTGCTGTTGACGCGACGCGACACGGTGGTGATACGTCTGAAAAATCCTCTTCTACACTATAGTTATCCGACTCCTGCTCATTACTGGCGCAAGCTTCAGCGCTATAGTCAGGATTGGGCTCGGGAACGGCACGCACGGGGACAAACCACTACCATGTCGCGTGCTGCGTTGGCCGCCATTGCCGCTTTTTTTCGTAGCTATGTGTTTCGGCTGGGATTTTTGGATGGGGCGATGGGTTTTGCAGTGTGTACCATGCAAGCTCAGTCAGCATTTGGTAAATATTTCGAGTTGTATTATTTGGGTCGTCAACATGACAAGTGATTTTTTCCGTACAGTCTTGCTCAAGCGCCGCGTCCTGCTCAAAGGACTGGCTGGCGCGGGAGTGCTCGCGAGCTACGCGACCGACGTGTTGGCGCAATTCCGCGTGGAGGTATCTGGCGTGGGCCTGACTCAGTTTCCCATTGCCATCGTGCCATTTCGGGGAGACGCGCAAGCGCCACAAAAAATTGGCAGCATCGTTCAGGCTGACCTTGAGCGAAGTGGCATGTTTCGCGCCATTAATGCTGTCGCAGTCGTGGCCGACGAAAGCACGCGTCCAGACTTGGTAAACTGGCGGCAAAAAGGCGCGGACGCGCTGGTCACCGGAAGCGTGTCGCTCTTGGCCGATGGCCGTTTTGATGTCCGGATGCGCTTGTGGGATATTGTGCGAGGACAGGATCTGGGGGGTCAGAGCTATACCGTCGGAGCGGCGGATTTGCGTTTGGCCGCCCACCGTCTTGCCGACTTTGTGTATGAAAAGCTGACCGGTGAAAAAGGGATTTTTTCAACGCGAATTGCCTACGTGACCAAGAACGGAAAACGCTACAACCTCTGGGTCGCTGATGCGGATGGGGAGGGGGCCCAGTCGGCCCTTACCAGTCCAGAACCGATCATTTCGCCAGCCTGGTCGCCCAATGGCAGGCAGTTGGCTTATGTCTCTTTTGAATCACGCAAGCCTGTGATTTATTCGCATGATGTGGCTACCGGAAAGCGTCGTCTGCTGGCGAATTTCAGAGGCTCGAACAGCGCACCGGCATGGTCACCTGATGGCAAGCAGCTGGTCGCTACGCTGAGTCAGCAAGGTGGCTCACAGATTTACGCCTTGGGCCTCAATGGCAGTGCCCCCGTGAGACTGACGCAGTCATCGAGCATCGACACCGAACCAACTTTCTCTCCTGATGGAAAATATATCTATTTTGTGAGTGATCGTGGCGGTTCGCCGCAGATCTACCGCATGAGTCCAGCAGGTGGAAATCCTGAAAGGGTGACATTTACTGGTAGCTACAATATATCCCCAGCGGTCAGCCCGGATGGGCGCTGGCTGGCTTATGTTTCAAGGGTCGGTGGTGCCTTCAAGTTACATGTGATGGAATTCGCCACCGGAACAGTCACTCCAATCACCGACACTATGGCTGATGAACGACCGAGTTTTGCGCCCAATAGCCGCCTTATTGTGTATGCCACCCAGCAGCAGGGCAAGGAAGCCCTGATGACGACTACGCTGGATGGCAAAATCAAAGCCAGATTGTCGGGTGCCGGCGGTGATATCCGCGAACCCGATTGGGGTCCGTTTCAACGTTGATCAATATTTTTGAATTTGTTGTTTGTTTATTTTTTTGAGGTACTTCATGAAGCGCGTTCTTTTTTCCATCTTTTCCTCCCTTGTTCTTGCCGCTACGCTCGCGGGATGCGGCTCTGACGTCAAGCTCAATGACGTGCCGGTGGAGGATAGAACGGCCAATGCCGCTCAAGACAGTGGTGCCGCCGGCAACGCTGTGGCGCCGGTGCAGATTAGTGGAACGAATGTCTCGGGTGCAGGGCCTGTCAACACGGCCAAGACCATTTATTTTGATTTCGACAGCTACGTCATCAAACCCGAATTTCAGAGCGTTGTCGAAGCCCATGCGAAGTACTTGACGGCCAACAAGTCCCGCAAGGTGGCGATTGAGGGACACACCGACGAGCGTGGTGGTCGCGAGTACAACCTGGCTCTCGGCCAAAAACGTGCCGAGGCCGTGCGTCACGCGCTGGAACTGCTGGGTGTTTCTGATGCCCAGGTTGAGGCCGTGAGTTTTGGCAAGGAAAAACCGGCCGTACCGGGCCTGGATGAAGAGTCCATGGCGAAAAATCGTCGCGCTGTATTCAACTATCGCTAAGCTGGAGTCTGAACTGTGAGGATGTTCAAAGCGGCGCTGGCGGTTGTGGCTTGCGTGCTGGCATTCCATGCGAATGCCGCGCTGTTTGAAGACGACGAGGCGCGCAGGGCCATACTTGATTTGCGGCAAAAAGTTGACGCGGCCCAACAGCGCGCGATAAGTGATGTTCAAAAAATCACCGATGACAACGCCCAGTTGCGCCGTGGCCTGCTTGACCTGTCCAACCAGATTGAGTCGCTGCGAAATGAACTGGCCACACTGCGTGGACAGAATGAAAAGTTGACCCGTGATGCTTCCGATCTGCAGCGCAGCCAGAAAGACCTCGCGCAGGGCGTTGATGAGCGCTTGCGAAAGTTTGAGCCCGCCAAGGTCACGGTGGATGGCAAGGAGTTTGCGGCAGAACCGGTTGAAAAGCAGGAATTCGAAGCTGCCCTTGCAAATTTCCGTAAGGGTGACTTTGTTGGTGCCCAAACTGGTTTCGCCGCCTTCATGAAACACTACCCACAAAGCGGCTACAAATCTTCGGCGCTGTTCTGGCTGGGAAATGCCCAATACGCCATGCGTAATTACCGCGACGCGGTGGTAAATTTCCGCGCGTTGGTGGTGAGCGAGCCTGACCATATGCGTGCACCCGAAGCGCTGTTGTCGCTGGCCAATAGCCAGGTAGAACTCAAGGACGTCAAGTCGGCTCGTAAAACACTTGAGGAACTGGTTAAAACCTATCCACAGTCCGAAGCAGCCGTTGTGGCCAAAGAGCGTTTGATTAAGCTCAAATAGCTATCGTTGTCGAAGGTTCAATTGCGCGTGCAATATCACAGTGCGTCAGTAGCGGCATGACCTCCGACGCAGAAGTGATTCCTGCCGACCTTGATCGGCGCTTTGGTGGCCTTGCCCGCCTGTACGGTGTAGCAGGCGCGGGGCGAATTCGCGCAGCGCACATTGTGGTGGTGGGGTTGGGAGGCGTCGGTTCATGGGCTGCTGAAGCTGCTGCCCGCAGCGGTGTGGCTCGTCTGACTTTGGTCGATCTTGACCACATTGCCGAATCCAACATCAACCGCCAGATTCATGCGCTTGACAGCACGCTGGGGCAGGCCAAGGTGCAGGCCATGCGTGAACGCATCGCTCAAATCAATTCTGCTTGCAGGGTGGACTGCATCGAGGAGTTTGTCGATGCGGCCAACTGGCCGGATGTGCTTAAGCTGGGTGTCGGTTTTGACTGGAAGCAGCTGGCCGTGATTGACGCCTGTGATCAGGTCAAGGCCAAGACCGCCATGGCGGCCTGGGCCATCAGAAACAAAGCGCGGCTGATCAGCGTGGGCGCTGCGGGTGGCAAGCGGTTTGCCCACCGCGTGGATATTGAGGATCTAGCCCTGGTTACACACGACCCATTGCTGGCGCAGATGCGCTACCGGCTGCGCAAGGAGCACGCCGCGGTCCGTCAAGGGACAATTGGCGTGCCCTGTGTGTTCAGCCGGGAGCCTGTGCTGCAGCCAGTGGCTGTGAGCGCTTCAGCGCTTCAGGAAAACAGCCTGCCAGATGGTTCGGGTCCGCAAGGTCTGGCAGGTCAGAGTGACGGGAGCCTCAATTGCCACGGCTACGGATCGGTGGTGAGTGTCACATCGACCTTTGGCTTGTGCGCTGCCGGATGGATGCTCAGCGAAATTGCTGCTGGGCTTTGCAAAGCTTAGGGAAAAGACGCTATAATTTTAGGCTGTGCTGCATATGGTGCAACACTTGGAGAAATCCTGGGACCTTAGCTCAGTTGGTAGAGCAGCGGACTTTTAATCCGTTTGTCGTGGGTTCGACCCCCGCAGGTCCCACCATCTATAAAAATGGTGCAGATTTCTTTTATGGGGTTCTTAGCTCAGCTGGTAGAGCAGCGGACTCTTAATCCGTCGGTCGCGAGTTCGAATCTCGCAGAACCCACCACCCCGCAAGTAGCACCAATACTACAAAGTACGCTACAAATACAGTAGCTATGCTGCTACAAAATAAGTAGCAATCATGGTGGTTGTAGGCAATCTGTAGGCAACTTGCCCAAATACAGCACCAGCACCAGGCGAAAAAAACCCAGCGGGTTAGGCTGGGTCTTAACTCTTGCGAGCCAGGCTCAGGGGAGGTGGAGCGCAGGGTTTGATACCCGGTTGAAACGTAGTATGGTTCGGTGATCAATCTAGGGAAACGCAGATTTATT
>DHWX01000058.1 GCA_002413395.1 Polaromonas sp. UBA5171
CGCGTAGCGGCTTCGTCCAACTGGTAGATCTGCCGGACCCGCTGCGCCTGGGGTTCGTCAATCTCCAGTGTCCGGTCCTTGGACACATACCCCACCGGCGTCATTCCACCCATCCACATGCCCTTGCGCTTGGAAGCGGCAATCTTGTCTCGAATTCGCTCACCCGTGAGGGCCTGCAACTGGTCGGGTCCAGCCAGCGAGATTTTCAAACTGGTTGCCCAACACCGGTCACTGAAATATCAAACGTCTTTGATATGCCTGCACCCGCTTTGGAGAACCCAGTTTGAGGGAGCATCTGGCTCTTCTCGACCAGTAGCGGGCGCTCACGGGTGTCAGCTTCCGGGAAGCAGAAAATATTGTGGGACAGACTTCCATAAAGCTGACGCTCAAATGGAGGCGACCAATCCACATTGCTGACATTGGCGGCGGGGAAGTCTGGGTCAGGTGAGCAGCGGGAGCGGTCATACAGGTCACGACTGGGGATGGCTCTTCCCGACCAGTTGCAGTCGTACGCCAAGTATCAGCTATCGGGCAGCACCCGACCCGCAGCGGACGTAGGGATCAGCTAAATCACCAGCAGATAGCTGACATTCGCGTCTCTTTATTGCAGATATTCGAAACGATTCGGCTCTGGGACCAGTGGATAACCAAGAAAGATATAGTGCAACAAGGCCTGTCCATTCTGCTGATCGACAATAGCTCATACAAAATCATCTAATCAAAACGCCGATGGCATGACGAAGGAGCAAACAGAAGAAGAATTAATTCATTGCCACCAGAAGAGACATAGGCAATTCAGGACGGACGGCAATCCGCCAAGTTGCTGGCAAGATTCAGCATTAAGGGAGGAAATCGCGGTGGAGCTCAGAGCACCCATCCGCTCGGCACAAGATGAACAAGAAGAATCAGTCTGAAAGCGACATCTGCGACAAGTACATCCGCCCGGCCATGGAGACCGCCGGCTGGAATGGCATGGACCAGATCTATCGCGAATTCCCCCGGCCAGCGGGCCGCGTGGTCGTTCGCGGTCAAAAGTCGTATCGCGACAAGACCACCGTGCTGCGCGTCGACTACGCGCTTTTCTACAAGCTCAACATCCCCCTGGCTGTCGTCGAGGCCAAAGAAAACAACCACGCCCTAGGCGCGGGCATGGCCCAGGCCATCAACTACGCCCGGTTGCTGGATGTGCCTTTCAGCTTCTCCTCCAATGGCGATGGCTTCGTTTTCCGCGACGCCACAATGGCCACCGGCGTGCTGGAGCAAACCATTTCGCTGGACGTCGCCCGAGTCGAATCTCTGCGCCGCCTCTGCACCGACCTGCGCCAGCGCCTCGCCGCCCGGCAAACCACCCAAGCCCACCTGGCCGAGGCCTTGATCGACGAGGTGGCCTGAGCATGTCGTTCGTCGGGGAAGCCACTGGGGTTTTTGGTCTGCTGGGCAAAGCGTGGAACCTGCTGCGCGACCGCCTAGACCCAGCCCGCGCACAAGCCAAGCGCCTCATCGAGACCTTCGAGGCCTACGGCATCGCCCGCCAGCAAATACCCCGCATCCTGCCCCCCGAGCTGAAGCTGCCCAACGCCACATTCTCAACGCCAGACAAGCTGAAAGACAAAGTCACGCCCGAGCTGCTGGATTGGGCCGCAGACCATCTGGCCATCAGCCGCTCATGGCTCGACGACGTGGATGAAATGCCACACCTGCTGGTAGACCACTACAAGTCTCCCGCCGGCTACCGAAACTGGCTGGCCAATCGCCTTGAAGTCGCGCCTGATGTGGCTCGCTTTCTCTCCGTCTGGAAGCCACACGGCCAAGCCATTTGGCCCGACGGTATTGGTCCGCTCTGCCTAATCTACGAGGAAACGTCCGATGGCCTGGACGGCTCGGAATTCAACCGCTACTGGTTGCTGTCCGACCATTGGAAGCTCGACCACGCGCCATGCATCGAAAACTTGCTCGTCGTGGTGGCGGTGACCCGTTCACTTGGCATCTGGGTTTTAGGGAGCGACGTACCGATAGGCCTGCTCCAACAACTGGAAGCAGGCAAAAAACTCATTTCCGAAGTCACGAAGCGCCAGCGCGGCAAGTGGCATCCTGAAGACCTGATCGATCCCTTGCCGGGCGAAGACACCGAATGGCGTCAAGCACTCTGGAAAGGCGCACAGGGTTACCTTGGGCGAGATGACCTCACGGATGACAAACACCATGTTAGGGAGACGGAAACCTGTCTCCCTATATTGAGTTCGACGCCTTAATGACATCAAGCGTGCGAGCTTGGCCTGACCATCGGTCAAAGGAATATCAAGAGGTGCTCTCATGCATGAGTTGGAACTGAACAAGGCCTTTACCCTGATGGAATCAGGGCCTGTTGTCCTGGTGACGACACATGATGGACAGAAAGACAACATCATGACGATTTCCTGGACCATGGTGATGGATTTCACTCCAGTCTTTGCCATCACCACGGGTGAATGGAATCACTCATTCGCGGCGTTGCGAAAAAACAGGGAATGCGTCATTGCCATTCCCACGGTTGATTTGCTGGATAAGGTGGTCGGTATAGGGACATGCTCTGGGAAAGACACAGACAAGTTTGCCAAGTTCAAGCTCACACCTGTGCAGGGCAAATTCGTCAGGTCGCCCTTGATCAAGGAGTGCCTCGCCAACATAGAGTGCAAGGTCATCGACATCGTTAAAAAGCACAACATTGTCGTGTTAGAGGCGGTTGCCGCATACATCGATACCACGCGCAAGGAGAAGCGCGCGGTTCATGCTGTTGGCGACGGAACGTTCATTGTTGACGGGCGCAAGATTGACCGGAGGAAGATGATGGCCTCCAAGCTCCCTTACGGCGTTTAGCGTTTATTGGCCAGTTACGAGGAAATCCTGGGGGCCAAAAGGAAAAGTGCGGCGGTGTCAAATTCAAACGTTGAATGTCAGTTATCGGCAAAGTCGAATGACCGGAACCAGGTCTTCAAGCGACTTTCACAACTGCTGGAAGCCGACCGTCAAAATGAACGTCAGGTCTGGAGAAAGTTGTGGACCCGGATTGGGCACTTATGGATAGCTATCCATAAGTGCCCTAACCGGTCAGCGGCCGATGGGCCAAGCGGTCACTCGCCGGCGCCAAGAGGAAATTGAAAAGCTGACGTACGGTATGATGAGAAGGTGGTCAACGGCTATAGCGGGCGCAGAGTTTCTCGATCTGCCGATCCAAACCAGACACTGGCAACCGTGTCTGTGGCCCCGCCCAACGCCCAGCTTCAACCTCGAATTTACCGCAGCGAAGCGGGGGCAAATACGTCGTCTGGAAGCTATGGTTTAGGCGCCTTTGGCTTCGGACACCGAGTTGACGGCTCTTGCCGAAAAATATCCGCCAAAGCATCAGTATGCCAAGCTCAGGACAGCAACCAAGACCTTGGTGGTAACAAACTCTGCATCGAATGAATGCAATACGGCGAACCCAAACTTGGTGAAGCAGATTACCATGGTCACAAAGAATGGAGGCCAGCTGCTAGGTATCGCCACTTTGCGCGAACTTTCGGATGATTTTCAGACCATCAATTCCAATTCAAAAAACTGCATGCAAGATGCGTTGACATGCATCCTGACCCGGTGCATATTGCTGTCCTATGCGTCTTATCGTTCCCGAGGATCAGACCAGCTTGTCAACGTTCTTGCCCAATTTAGATGGGTCAGTTTTGTTGCTTACAGTGCTGGACGCTGACGGGTGCTTTATGGCGTAGACGGCGTCCTCCTGACTGGAAACCACACCATCCTGGTCGGTGTCGGCGGCGGCATAGTTTGTTGAAGAACTGCTCGCGCCGCCGACTCCACCCACACCACCTGATCCCCCGGATTTTCCTGATCCACCAGGGTCACCCGCGACACGAGGGCCGCCTGAAGGAGGCTTCAGGTTGCCACTTTTAATAGCGGTTTCAATGTCCGACTTTCCAATGCTTCCGGTTTTCTTTGTGTCAATGGAGTCGTACATTTTTGTGGCATCGTCGCCGGACACGCCTTTGGCTGTCAAGCCAGAAACAAATTGATCCTTAGAAATTTTGCCGGTGTTGTTGGGATCGAGGTCGCTCATCATCTTGATGGCCATCTTGGAGGCCATCTTGGATGTATCGACTCCGTCGCTATTTCCTTTTCCAACGGAACTGATTGACATTGACATACTGAACTCCTTAGGTTGGATATGAGAACCTACTCATTTAGATTCTTAGTATCAATATCGACAAGCGGAAACCTTAAGTTGATACCCCGCGATGTAAATCCGTGTAAAAGGCCAAGACTCTGCATTGCAGATCACGCGGTCATCCACACGTCGGCGGTTTGTGAGCGTTGTTCTGATTCTCGTTCGATTTGAGCGCACCGGTCCCATGCGATGTGCATGAGTTCCTGATCGTGATATATCAAAAAGGTTTTGAAGAGCAGTGTGAACACAGTATCCAGACCTTGCACTTCAGGCAGGTAGCTGCCTGTGAGTAAGGGCGCTTCGAGTAACTCGATCTGCGCGCGGTCGACGCATGCCTTTCCGTGCAGAACGTGTACTGGAAAACGCGCGCGGTAGCAGCTGTCGCCTGCATGTTCATCGCTGAGATGTTCGATCCGCAGCGTCACCCAGGCACCTTCCAATCGTAGTTGCAGATGCAGCGCATTCGCATAGGTGGCTTGCCCGCTTCCCCTGCCGAAGCGCATCGAAACCGATCCGTTTACTGTTTCTGGCTGCATGCCCACTCCTTTATGAAATTTTGGTGACTGAATTCTTGTTCCACATGGGGTAAGTTGCGGTTAGCGCGGTGTAAATCCGGGTAAAAGGGATGTCGCAAAAGCAGGTGCTGGATTACTATCCTTGCATCTCCACTTTTGTGATGCCTCCTGTGCCATGCCCCGGGTTCTTTTAATTGATGACGATCGTGAATTGTTGGAACTGCTACGCGACTATCTGCAAGGTGACGGGTTTTCCGTCAGCTTCGCAACCGACGGGTTTGCCGGTCTGAAATCCGTCTTGGGTGATGCGCCGGACATTGTGGTGCTCGACGTGATGATGCCCGGCATCAATGGCATGCAAGTGCTCACGCAGATACGTACCCTAAGCCCTGTACCTGTGCTGATGCTCACCGCTAAAGGGGATGACACCGACCGCATCATGGGGTTGGAACTCGGCGCGGACGACTACGTGCCCAAGCCCTGTTCGCCGCGCGAACTCGCTGCGCGGCTGCGTGCCATTCTTAAGCGCTCGCAAAGCGCGCCGTCCCAAAAGCAGGATGCCCGTGTACCCATTACCGTGGGCGCGCTCACCTTATGGTCTGCGAAGCGGCGTGCCCAACTCGCTGGCAAGGACATGGCGCTCACCAGCACTGAGTTCAGCCTGCTCGAGGTGCTGGCGCGCCATGCAGGGGAGACTGTGAGCAAACAACAGCTCAGCGAAGAAGGTCTGGGACGCCCTTTGAGCCGTTTTGACCGAAGCATCGACGTGCATGTGAGTGGCATTCGCCAGAAATTTGGATTGTTGCCCGATGGCTCTTCGCCTATCCAAACTGTGATCCGAATGGGTTACCAACTTGTCGTGGAGTAGGCGCCATGGGCCGTCTGTTTTGGAAATTTTTTATAGTGTTCTGGGTCGCACAGATCTCGATATTTTTGACGGTGGGCTTGATGTTGCTGGCTTGGCCAGCTGCCGCACTAGACACGCCATTCAAGCACCCCATGGATCGTTGTTCAGCACCGGATTGCGCACAGGCGAGCACGCCGACCTGGCCGAAGGTGGGCCTGCCTCCGCCGCTGCCGTTGGGCGCCGGTTTGTTAGTCAGCGTGGCTTTTGCGGCATGGTTGAGTTGGTATTTTTCGCGACCCATCCGCAGTTTGAACATTGCATTTGAAGCGCTCGCCGACGGTAAGCTGAATACACGCGTGGGCAAGGCGATGGGATCGCGCCGGGACGAGCTCGCCAATCTGGGGCAGGCCTTTGACCGAAGTGCCGCAAAACTGCAGGCGCAAGTTGAGGCGCAGCGCAGACTATTGCATGACGTCTCTCATGAGCTGCGCTCCCCTCTTGCGCGCCTGCAGGCATGCAGCGACTTGATGGTGCAGCAGCCACAGCGTTCCGTGGAGCTGGTGCAGCGTATTGAGCGTGAAACGAGTCGAATGGACAAGCTCGTGGGCGAACTGCTGACTTTGGCTCGGCTGGATTCGACGACAAACCAGGCACCCGCTGAATTGGTGGATTTGATCGAACTTGCGCAGTCTATTTGTAGTGACGCCGAACTCGAAATGCAAGCAAAATCCTGCCGACTGCAAATCCACATTCCTGAGCAGATGCAGATCAAAGGCGATGCCGAGTTACTCTACCGGGCGCTGGATAACGTGCTACGCAATGCGGTTCGATTTTCCCCGATTGGAGGCATCATAGGACTGCACATCACTGTCAATGCGACCAACCGCAGTGTGCTGATCAGTATTTCAGACGAGGGACCTGGACTACCCCCAAAAGATGTAGATCGAATTTTTGAGCCCTTCTTTCGTAGCGATTCCAATTTCGACAAAGGTGATCATGGGTGTGGTCTTGGCCTGGCCATCACCCGCAGTGTCGTGCTGGCGCATCAAGGACAGATCAGTGCCAGCAACCGCGGCGGCGGCGGCCTTGAAGTGATCATTACGCTGCCCGCCTAAAGCAACGCATCTGTCAGATTCATGAGCTCTTGCATCATCGTTGGAAGCCGCAGATTCAAACCCTTTGATTCGTCATCACAGCCAATGCGCTTGGGTTCTTTTCGATGTATAGGGTGCGAATTGCTTGAGTTACTGCGACAGATCCCTACTTCGCGACAAACCCTAGTTAAAGGATTGACATTGATAGCTTACGACCAGGCTTTACATTTTGACGCCCACCATTAGCCGGACCAAAACACGATGTTCTCACTCCCCT
The DNA here is from genome assembly GCA_002413395.1 of Polaromonas sp. UBA5171. Classification (GTDB taxonomy): domain Bacteria; phylum Pseudomonadota; class Gammaproteobacteria; order Burkholderiales; family Burkholderiaceae_C; genus Polaromonas. The sequence goes on from DHWX01000058.1 coordinate 6,932, forward strand.
CATTTGCTAGACACAGCACCCTGATCCTGCTGCATTGCGCCCTGTTGTCGGCTTGCACGGCGGTTGGCCCTTCGTACCAGGTTCCAGCCACAGTGCAACTGCTCACATCCAGCCAATGGCAAGCGGTCCAGCCACATGGTGGGGATACCGGCGAGCTGCTGACCTGGTGGAAGCGCTTGCAAGACACCAGCTTGAACGAACTGTTGCAGTTGGCTGAAGCCAACAACCCATCATTGCAAAAAGCCGCTGCCAATATCGCCTCTGCCCGCGCCCGCGTCACCTCAGCGCGCGCTTCCGGCCAGTCGACTCTGACCGGCTCGACCCCTGCCAGCCGCAGCAACACCCTAGGCACTGCCCAAACCATCACTACCGGCGAACTGGATGCCAGTTGGGAGATCGATCTATTTGGCAGTATGCGTCGCTCCGCCGAGTCAGCCGACGCGCTGCTGCAGGCACGCCAGGCCGACTGGCATGATGCGCGCGTTTCTCTGGCCGCCGAAGTGGCCACCGACTACGTGACCTACCGCGCCTGCCAGCTAACGCTGCAGACAGTGCAGTCAAATGCGCTTTCCATCCAGGCTACGGCCCGCATCACCCAGCGGTCGTTGCAGGCCGGCATGACGTCCCGGGCCGATGCCGATCTGGCCGATGCCAGTGCTGCAAGCGCCTCAGCCACCGCAATTTCCCAAAAAACCGAGTGTGACATCACCATCAAAGCCTTGGTGGCCCTAACCGGGCTGGCAGAACCTGCGCTACGCCAGCTGCTGGATACGCAGCCGCCCAAATTGCCCCCGTCGGCCAGCCTGACTGTGCATACCCTGCCAGTGGATCTGCTCAGTCAGCGGCCTGATCTGGTATCGGCTGAACGTGCCCTGGCCTCCGCCAGTGCCAAGATTGGCGTGGCTGAGGCTGACCGCTATCCACGCCTGTCGCTGACGGGTTCGCTGTCGCGTACCCGCACTGATGGGGTGGACACCACGCCCTGGTCTTTTGGCCCCAGCCTGTCTCTGCCGCTACTCAATGGCGGAGCCAAACGCGCCGCCGTGGACTCCGCCCAGGCAGCCTACGACTTGGAGCTGGCCACCTACCGGCAGGCTGTGCGCACCGCTGTGCAAGAGGTAGAGAAAAACCTGCTGCAGCAAGACAGCGCCGAGCGCCGCACCGCTGATGTACGCCGCAGCGCAGTGGGCTACCGCAGCTTCGCCACATCAGTGGAAGCCAATTGGCGTGCTGGTGGCGACAGCCTGCTGAACCTAGAAGTCGCTCGGCGCAACGCCATTGCGGCCGAGCAAACCTTAATTGCCGTGCAGCGCGACCAGTTGCTGTACGGCATTGCCTTGTACAAAGCCGTTGGCGGTGGCTGGCCGGTATCTATTGGAGACGCGAAGTGAAACTAGCAAAAAACAGTCTGATCGCGGCCACCGTGCTGTTGGTGGTCGTCGGTGTATGGGTGCTCAAATCCAGCGCCGCGCCTGCTGCTACTGTGGCCACCAGCGCCAATGCGGGGCTGACTGTCAGCGCCGTCACGCCACAGCAGGTCACCTGGGGCCGCAACCTGCAACTATCCGGCGGGCTGTTTGCCTGGCAAACAGCCAGCATCGCCAGCGAGGAAGCCGGCCTGCGCATCGCCGAGGTGCTGGTCGATGTGGGCAGCGTAGTCAAACGCGGCCAGTTGCTGGCACGCTTGAACGACGCCGCCGTGCAGGCCGAGCTGCGCTCCCAGCAGGCGAGCGTGGTCCAGGCCCGCGCCAAGCTGGCCAAGGCCAAGGCCGAGGCCGACCGTAGCAAGATGGTGAAAGACAGTGGTGCCTTGTCGGATCAACAGGTCACCTCCTACCTAAGGCGTCACGTGAAAA
>DHWX01000048.1 GCA_002413395.1 Polaromonas sp. UBA5171
TATTTTCACGTGACGCCTTACGGGCGCCCACATGATCTTGCCCCTGTTTTCCAGACTCCTTAAGCCACCCATTATGCGGACTTTCTGTCGTGCTGCTGGGCCGCGTTCCAGCGTTGCTCAAACGTCATCGGGCTGACATAACTCAACGTCGAGTGCAATCTCTTGTGGTTGTAGAAATTCAGCCAGTCAATGACTTCGTCCATGGCCTGGCGCCGAGTGGCAAATCTTCTGCCGTACAGCCTGCCAACCTTCAATCTGCCCCACAGACTCTCAGTGGGTGCGTCCCAGCAGTTGCTTGTCCGCTGGACCGGGTGAATCGGCAATTCAAGGCGCAGCGTCCCAACCAGTTGTGGGTGTCGGACTTCACCTATGTCTCGACCTGGCAGGGTTGGCAGTACGTGGCCTTCGTCATTGACGTCTTCGCACGACGCATCGTGGGTTGGCGCATGAGCAGTTCCATGCGCACGGACTTCGTGCTCGATGCGCTGGAGCAGGCCCTGTACGCACGTCAACCAGAACGCAACGATGCCTTGATACACCACAGCGACCGGGGCTCTCAGTACGTGTCGATCCGCTACAGCGAACGCCTGACCGAGGCGGGCATAGAACCCTCTGTGGGCAGCAAAGGCGACAGCTACGACAACGCCCTGGCTGAGACGATCAACGGCTTATACAAGGCCGGACTTGTTCACCGCCGTGCACCCTGGAAGACCAAGGAGTCGTTAGAACTGGCAACTCTTGAATGGGTGTCATGGTTCAACCACCACCGACTGCTGGAGCCAATAGGCTACATTCCCCCTGCCGAAGCTGAGGAAAATTCCTATCGGCAACTCGCCTGTCAGACCGCAATATCGGTCTGACTTAAACCAACCGGCCTCCACGAAACCCGGGGAAATGCTGTTCGACGAGCCCCCCTTCAGAGCCTACGCTGCCAATATCACACCCGACCCGGACACCGGTATCGGCAAATGGACCGATGCCCAATTGGCCAAAGCCATCCGTACAGGCGTTCGACCCGACAAGAGCATCATCGGCCCGCCCATGCCGATCGAGTTCTACCGCCACATCTCAGACAGCGACCTCGCAGCCATCATCACCTACCTTAGAGTGCAGCCCGCTGTCAAAAATGAAATGCCCAAGTCGCAATACAACATTCCCCTGCCACCCAGTTACGGCTCGTCCATCAAGAATGTGAAGGCGCCGGCGACCAGCGACAAAGTGAAATATGGTGAATACTTGGCGAATATCGGTCACTGCATGGAATGCCACACACCACGCAACGACAAGGGCATGCTGCAACTCGGCAACCTGGGTGCGGGCGGCCAAGTATTCAAGGGGCCGTGGGGAGAAAGCGTTGCACGCAACCTGACACCGCACAAGTCTGGCCTGAAAGACTGGACCGATGCCCAAATCGCGAAGGCCATCCGCAGCGGCGTTGACAAAAATGGCCAGCCCTACAAGCCGCCGATGGCATTTGATTTCTACAAGAATATCAATGACGCTGACATGAGCGCGTTGATCGCTTACTTGCGCTCGCTGAAACCACAGGAATTTGCCGGCAAGATATAGTGGGTAATCAACATGCGGTCATGTCCTTTTACTGGACGGCCAGCCCACAGCAAACTGCGGGCTGAAAGCAATAGCAATCGTTGATCACCGCAAGCCGATTCGCTGCTATTCGATCTTGATCGCGTCTGGCGTGGTGAGCATGAAGGCTCTGCCGGTGCAGGCCCATTGATCAGGCTCCAAACGGTCGCCTGCTCCTCATATAGACTTCCATCCGGTACGCAATCCATCGGCAACACGACCTTGTAGCTGTTTTGAGCGGCGCCGGGTCGCAGTATGGAGCGCAGCGCCGAAGGCGATGGCCCCGCAAATGATGACCGTTTTGACGTTTTTAGCCTTCAGGTACTCATCGAGCTTGGCCCCAGCACTCGATGAGACTCAGTTTGCAGTCGGCGGCAACACATTTCAGGCCTTGAGTTCACACCAACGTCCAAATGCTGGTGCATCGCGCGGCCACTGCGCAGCTTGTTGCACCCGTCTTGCTCCCTGCGCAATTAAAGTCGCCGCACGAATCACCCCGGCGTGGGTGATCCAGGCCACATCACACCCCGCGCATTGCGCCTCGTCCCACGCGCTGACGACACGCTGCATGAATTCGAACACGCTCATTTCCCCCCCAAAACGATGACCTGCAAAGTCGGCCATCCAGCCGTCGTAGTCAGCTTGCGGGATGGCATCCCAGCGCTGGCCTTCCCAGCAACCAAAGTCCATCTCTGACAGTCGCGTATCTATTTTGTAAGCCAAATCCGGTCTTAACTCTTGTAGACAGTTTGCGAGTCGCCCACATCTTTGTAGCGGTGACGAAATCACCGAGACGTCTTTTGGCAACATCTGCGCCAAGGCGTGGGCCGCTTGCTGCGTGGCCTGATCGTCCGCCGCCACATCGGTGGCGCCGTAGCAGACGCCCGGCGCGATCAAGGGTTGCGCATGGCGCACCAGCCACAGCTTCATGCAGGGGCTTTCACCGGCTTCACAGACTCACAGCCAGGCCGAGGTAGAACGCCAGCTCACACACCTGTTGGGTGGCGCCCAGGCAGTCACCGGTAAAGCCTTGCAGGCGTCGCCAAAACCAGCACCACATCAACAAAAAGGCGACACCGGACGCGACCAGTGCTGTCGCCAATGCCAACAGCAGCGCCATCGGGTTCTTTCCAATAGAGATCAAATTAATAGCTGATTGCGCATATGCAACGAGGGCTAGAGCCATAAGACACCATATCAAAGCGGTGAAGAGACTGGCGCCACTGATCTGGTCCGCCAGCGGCTTGGACTTGGACCCGGCCGCATCACCCACATGCGGCATGAGGCGAATCAACAGCAGCGGCCAGGTGCGTGACACCACATGCGCCAAAAACAGCGCGGTGCACAGCAGCAGCCCGCTCACCGAGCCCAGCAGGGCCAGCAAAGACACCTTGGACAGTAGCACCAGCACCACGGCAATGGCACCAAACGCACCCACCCGTGAATCTTTCATGATGATCAGAGCGCGGTCCCGATCCTGGCTGCCGCCCAACCCGTCGGCCACATCAGCCAGGCCGTCTTCATGGAATGCGCCCGTGATCAACACCCCAAAAGCCGTTCCCCACACCGCCGCCACCAGCGGTGCAAACACGCTGGACCCCAGCCCCACCAGCAACAGCGCCGTAACGGCCGCCACCAGAGCACCCACCAGCCAGCCCACGCCCGGGAAATGTCCGGCACTGGCGCGCAGCATGGCCGGGCTGTAGCCTACCCATTCGGCCAGTCGCCCGGTAACCGGAAGGCGGGTGAAAAACTGCAAGGACAGCAGGTAGTGGCGACAAAACTGGCGCATTTTCAAACGGCGCTGGTCTCGGGGGCAGATTTTTCGGACACCCCGGCGGACTCAAAACTGGCCATGTCGCGCAGGATGGTGCAGGCCGACTGCAACAGCGGCCAGGCCAGCGCACCGCCCGAGCCTTCGCCCAGGCGCAGCCCCAAATCCAGCAAGGCCTGCACGCCCAGATACTGCAGCATGAATTCATGACCGCGCTCTCCCGAACGGTGTGCAAACACGCAGCGTTGCAGCACCAGCGGCTGCAGCGCATGCGCGACCAGCACGGCTGACGTGGCAATGAAGCCATCCACCACCACCACGCGGCGCTCATGTGCGGCTTGCAGCACAGCACCCACCATGGTGGCAATTTCAAACCCGCCCAGGGCGGCCAGCGCTTCCAGCGGCGCTCTTGCCTCGGCGTGGCATGTCAGCACTTCGCGCAGCACAGCGGTTTTGCGTTGCACGGCGGGCGCATCCAAGCCGGTGCCGGCGCCGGTGCAGAGCTCAATGTCCAGCCCGGCCAGGCGAGCCAGCAAGAGCGAAGCGGCCGAGGTGTTGCCAATGCCCATTTCGCCCAGCAGCAGCGCATTGCCGGGCAGGCTTTTGACAATTTCCCGCCCGTTTTGCAGCGCCTTCTGGCATTGGGCGACCGTCATGGCGGCTTGTGTTGAAGAGTCTGCCGTGCCGTTCGCCACCTTGCGCACCAGCAGGCCAGGGCGCTGCGCGCCTGCTGGAAGACCGGCCAAAAAGTCGTGATTCACACCGCAATCGACCACGGTGAGGCTGATGCCGTTCTGCCGCGCCAGCACGCTCACAGCAGCGCCACCGGCCAAAAAATTTTCCACCATCTGCCAGCTCACATCGCTGGGAAACGCCGAAATGCCACGCGCCGTCAGGCCATGGTCACCGGCAAAGACCACCAGTTGCGGCTGGTCCAGGGCTGGCGACTCGGTGCCCAGGATTTCACCCAGCTGCAGCGCCAGGGATTCAAGCCGCCCCAGCGAGCCCAAGGGCTTGGTCTTGTTGTCCAGTTTGTGTTGCAGGGCTGTTGTGAGGGCGGGGGTACGGATGTCGGCAAGGGTGGGCAGGGAGGAGTTCATGGTGGAAGGTCAGGTTAAGGTTAATGAAGGAAAAATTCTGTGCAGTCTGCACTCAGGCTATCAAAGCCGACAAAACACCCGGCTCGAAATACTGTTCAATATAGTCGGCCAGGCCATCAAATACCACCTCCAGCGTTGGCACCGGACCAGCCAGACTGGCACCAAACAGGGCTTGCAAGGCGGCAGCATCTTCAAACAGGCCATGCAGGTACAAACCCAGCACATTGCCCGCGCCGTTCTGCCAGGCCAGGCCACCGGGCATGACGACGCGGGCCACATCGCCATTTTTGGCCATGGCAGCGTGCTGCTGCGTTTGGCCATGGTGAATTTCATAGCCTGCCACCTGCACCCCGGCCAGCGCGGCCCATGGCCCTGCCATGCTGGCGTCGAAGCCGGCTTGCGTGTGCTGCACCGTTTTGTCGGCCTCGAACACGGTCACCAGAGGCAACAAGCCCAGGCCCGGCATGTTGCCCAAATAGGCGTGTTCGATGCCATGCGGGTCAATCAGCGCCTCACCCAGTATTTGCAGACCGCCACAAATGCCCAGCACGGCGCCACCCTGCCCGGCGTGGCAGCTAATAGCCGCATCCAGCCCCTGCAGGCGCAGCCAGGCCAGATCGCCACTGGTGTGCTTGGTGCCAGGCAGGATGATCCAGTCCGTGGGTGCCAGATTAGCCAATTCCGAGGGGCTGCGCACCCATTGCAAGCGCACGCCGGGGATGTTTTTAAGCGGCTGAAACTCGTCGAGGTTGCTGATGCGCGGATAGGCGATGACGGCGATTGTTTTGGTCACCACACCCGCCGCTGTGCTGCGGTCATCAAACACCCCGTCTTCTTCCGGCAAGCCGTGCTGCCACCACATCGGCAAGGTGGCCACCGTGGGCACGCCGGTCAGGTCCTGCAGCATCTGCGGCGCCGGGGCCAGCAGACTCGCATCGCCGCGAAACTTATTTAAAACATAGCCCTTGATCAGCGCCCGTTCCGGCTTGGGCAGCAGCGCCCAAGTGCCGTACAAATGGGCAAAGGCACCACCGCGATCAATGTCGGTGACCAACAGGCAAGCGGCCTGAGCGTGCAGGGCGACGCGCATGTTGACGATGTCGCTCTCTGACAGATTGATCTCGGCCGGTGAACCGGCGCCCTCAATCACCACCACGTCGTTCTCGGCCATCAATTCATCCAGCGCTTGAGCAATCACCGGCCAGACGCTGGCACTGCGGCCGCGCCACGCCATTTTGGACAGGACCTCGTCCACCTGCCCCATCAGCACCACCTGGCTGTGGGTGTCGCGCTCGGGCTTGAGCAGCAGCGGATTCATGCGCACATCGGGCACAGCGCGGGCTGCCAGCGACTGGAAATATTGGGCACTGCCGATCTCCCCCTGCTTGACCACCCGTGCGTTATTGCTCATGTTCTGCGCCTTGAACGGAGCGACTTTCAAACCCTGTCGGGCGTAATAGCGGCACAGGGCGGTGGTCAGCCAGCTTTTGCCGGCGCCGCTGGTAGTGCCCAGCACCATCACGCATTTGGCGGTCATCTCAGTCCTCGGTTAGGGTGCGTTGCGGGAGGTGTGTCATGGATTGCCACGCCATTTTCAGGGCGTTTTGCGCAGCGGGTGGCTGCACGCTCACGCGCACATGGCCCGGCAGTCCAAACGATGTTGTGTCACGCAGCTTGACGCCTGCCGCACGCAAGCGGGTCAAGTCCGGCGCTTGCGTCGGCCCCGCGCAGAAAAAATTCGTCTCGCTGGGCAAACAGGCCCAACCCAACGCGTGCAGCATGGCAATCTGTTGGATCTTCCAGGCTCTCAAAACGTACAGGCTCTCAGTCAGCCAAGCCTGCACGTCAGGCTGGACCCAGGCCTGCAACAGGGCCACGCCATGCGCGCCCACCGGCCACGACGCGCCCAGGCGCTCCAGCGCTGCCACGCAAGCCTGCGCGTCCAGCGGCGCAATCACGTAGGCGGCACGCACGCCGGTCAGGCCCAGCGCCTTGTTGGGCGTCCACAGCTGCCAGACCTGCGCCAGTTGATCGTCGGTCAAGGTTGATGCGCCACTCAGGCGCAGCGGCTCGTAGGCACGATCCAGCACCAGTGGTGCACGCATCGTGGCCGACCAGAATGCGTGCGCCATGCCCAACGGGCTGGACGGCTCACACGCCCAGAGCAGTTGCGCCTCTTCAGGCTGCGTCGTCAGGCCCAAACCCCAAGCCTGCGCGGCCTGCGCGTAGTCGCCATAGCTGTGTGGTGGCAGGCACACCTGGCGCCCGCCTTGTTGCGCCACCCAGGCGGTGATGCGAAAAATGAACTCGCTGGCACTTCCCGCCAGCAGCACGCGCTGCACCTCCACGCCATGAAAAGCGGCCAGCTGTGCGCGCAGCGCGGCATAGCTGGCATCAGGGTAGCGGGTAGCGTCAGCCTGCTGCACCGCCGCCAAGGCAATGGGGCACGGGCCGCAGGCATTGCTGTTGGTGGAAAAGTCGTAGCGCGGCACCCCCGACGCGTCGGGGCCGCCATGAATGCGCTGCGGCGACGTCATAAAACCTCTCCGGTTGCCACAACAAGAAGAGTTGCTTGCACAATGAACACGAGGGCGACAAGAACTTTTGATGCGTAGACTACAGCGCGCTGCATGTCATGCGTTTGTGGCGCCCGCCCCACCGCATTGAGCACATAGACGCCCGGCTTGTGCAGACGCACCCCCAGCGCCAGCGCCATGGCAGCCATGGGCCAGCCACTGTTGGGTGACGGTGTTCGGCGGGCTTCGGAGCGCAGACGCCCGAGCGACATACCGCCCGTCACCAGCGCCAGCAGCAAGGCGGTGATGCGTGCAGGCACCCAGGACAGCCCATCATCAACGCGGGCCGCCCACTTGCCGGCCCATTCCCAGTTCTGGCCCTTGTAAACACCGCGGTAGCCCCACATGGCGTCGGCGGTATTGGCAAAGCGGTAGAGTGCCGCGCCCGGCAGGCCCAGCAGCACAAACCAGAAGATCGGGGCCACCACCGAATCGTTGAGGTTTTCCGCCAGCGACTCAATCGCACTTTCGCGCACCTGGGTCTCGGTCAAATGGGTCACATCGCGGCTGACCAGCCAGCTCAGACGTTCACGGCCAGCGGCCAGCGAGCCACCCTGTGCGGGTGCCAAGGCGTTTTCCACTGCCAGCACCTCGCTGCGCAACATGGCCCACGCGAGCATCGGCTTGAGCGCCAGGCCCAGCAGCAGCGCCGCGAGCACGCCGCCCGGAATTGGCCCCAGCGCGTCTGGCAGGGCCAGCAGCCCTTTTTGCAACGCCCACGATGCTACACAAACAACAGCTGCAACCGAAGACCATGCAATGGCTCCCAGCAAAAATGCCTTGAGGTCTGGCGTGGCATCCGCAGCGCCTTGGTGGGCAAGTTGCGATCCCTGCCTGGCCAAACGCTGCAAGTGCCGCCCAGCCCAGCCCAAGTAGTTCCCCATCCACACCACCGGATGCCAACGCCCACGCGGCTCGCCCCACCAGCGGTCAACCGCCAGCGCCACCCAAAGGGCCAGCGCCGTCAACAGCACGGCAACTTCCCACCACCGCAATCCGTTGCGGGATGCGCCAAGGGCTGGCCCCAGGCGTCTTCGAACAGCAGCTCGTCCAGCGGGCAGCGCTTTGCCCAGCGCTCTTTTTGGAGCATCGGTTCCTCGTAAAAAGCGTGCACCGGCCCGATGCACAGCAGTGCGATCGGCTCGGCCCCGGCGGGCATCTGCAGTAGGGCCGCGACGGCGGCGGGATCGAACAGGGAGACCCAGCCGACACCCAAGTCCTCGGCGCGCGCTGCCAGCCACAGGTTCTGAATGGCGCAGGCGGCGGAAGCCAGGTCCATCTGCGGCAGAGTGCGGCGACCGAAGATATGCTTTTCACGGCCCTCGGCCAGCGCCACCACCCACAGCTCGGCGGCTTCCCGCAGCCCTTCCACCTTGAGCCGCATGAAGGCTTCTTCCCGCTCGCCCAGCGCCTGGGCCGTCAACCCCCGCTCCTGCTCCACCAGCTCATGCAACCGGGTGCGCAAGCTGGCAGAGACCACGCGCAAAAAACGCCAGGGCTGCATGAAGCCAACGCTGGGCGCATGGTGGGCGGCAGTGAGCAGGCGTCGCATCACTTCGGGTGCGACCGTGCCGCCGGCAAAGTGCCGCATGTCGCGGCGCTCGAAGATGGCGCGGTACACCGCGCTACGCTCAGCGGCGGAAAAGGCCATGTCTTTCGCTGGCGACGATGCGGCCGAACTTGCTGGATCAGGTTTAGTCATGCGCGGTGCTCAATCTTCAATCCCGCGCTGCGCCGGGATGCCGGCCTTGAACGCGTGCTTGAGCATTTGCATCTCGGTCACGGTATCGGCCAGCTCGATGATCTCGGGCGGGCAACGCCTGCCGGTGATCACCACATGCACATGGCTGGGGCGCGCGCGCAAGGTCTGCAGCACCTCATTCAGCGGCAGCCAGCCGTAGATCAGCGGGTAGGTCAATTCGTCCAGCGTCACCATGAAGTAGTCGCCGTTCAGAATGGCGGCCTTGGCTTTTTGCCAGCCGTCACGCGCCAGTTGGGCCGAGTGCTCCAGATCCTGGCTCTTCCAGCTGAAACCGTCGCCCAGGCCTTCAATGGGAATGCCGAACTGCTCGAACATGCAGTGCTCGCCAAAGCGCGCGCTGGGCACCTTCATAAACTGGAAAATCCTGACCGCCTTGCCACGGCCATGGGCGCGCAGCGCCAGTCCGAAGGCGGCGGTACTTTTGCCTTTGCCGTCGCCAGTGTTGACGATCACGATGCCCCTGCGCTCGCCCTCGGGCTTTTCGTAGGGTTTGCCCGTGGGTGCGGTTTCGATTTGCATCAGGTTTGCATTCCTTATGAATTTGGATAGCCTTGGCTAAATTTCGGCAGCGCGACCCATTGGTCGCCCAAGGCATGAATGGCGATGCGCTTCTCAAACACCTCTTCCAGCGCCCGGTGGGTCGCCGGGTCAGCACAGGCGCCTTGATGGGTGACGCGGCCTTTGGCGACGATGACCATCTCTTCGGCATGCAGCGCCATCGATATTTCATGCAATACGCTGATCACCGTTTTGCCCTGTCTGATCAACTCGCGTACCAGCACCAGCCAGTCGGCCTGGTGCGGCGGGGCCAGATTGGCCAGCGGGTCGTCCATCAGCAGCACCTGCCCCTGCCCCGCGAGCACGCGAGCCAGCAGCACGCGCTGACGTTCGCCGCCCGACAGTTGGCCCAAGGTGCGGCCGCGCCAGTCCCAGGCCTGGGTGGCACGCAAGGCCTGCGCCACGGCAGCGTGATCGGCTGGACTGGGCGCGGCCAGCCAGGCCTGATGCGGCAAACGGCCCAGCATGGCGACATCCCATACGGTTAAATCGTCCCCGGTGACTTCGTTTTGCCCCAGCCAGGCCAGTTGCCGCGCCCGCACGCGCCCCGGCAAAGTGGCCAGCGGCTGACCGAGCAGCGTGACGCTGCCTGTGCAGGGCAGCAAGCCCGCAAGCACCTTCAGCAAGGTGGATTTACCAGCACCATTCGGTCCCACAATGCTGGTCCAGCGGCCTGCGGGAAACGCCAGGTTGATGCCGTGCAATACCTGAACATTCCCCAGGCTGGCCTCGATGGCCTGTGCGCGGACAGCTATCGAACGCATGGCATTTTTCACAGACTCGCTCTCGATGAGGCCGGAGTGTTGCGATGCATCAGCCACAGCAGATAGCCACCGCCCAGCACGGCGGTGAGCACGCCCACCGGCAATTCCTGCGGCGCAATCAGCCAACGTGCCAGCATGTCGGCGGCCATCAGCAAAACACCGCCCATCAGACTGGACAGAAAAATCAGGCGACCATGGGTCGTTTTGGCCACCGAGCGCACCAGATGCGGCGCCGCCAGACCGACAAAAGCAATCAGCCCGGTTTGAGCCACCGCCGCACCGGTGGCCAGTGCCAGCACCACCACCAGCGCGGCACGCATCTGCGGCAAGGGCAGCCCCAAGCTGGTGGCCGTGGCTTCACCGAGCGAGAGGCCATCGAGCACAGGGCTGAGCATCCAGGCCACCCCCATGCAGACCAGCCACGCCACGGCCATCAGGGCGCAGGCAGTCCAGCCAACAAAGCCGGTACTGCCCAGCATAAAGGCCTGCATCGCCTGCATCACCTCGGGCACCATCAACATGGTGAGTGAGGCACAGGCACCGAGCACCACACCCACAATGACCCCGGCCAGCAGCAGGCGCAGCGTGTGCTGGACGCCCTTGGCCAGCATGAGTGTGAGCAGCACAGCACCTACCGCACCGGCAAACGCAGCCCCGGTCAGCCCCAGACGCACCAGCCACTGCGTCGCAAACGGCGACACGCCAAAAAACACCAGCGCCAGCGCCACTCCCAGCGAGGCGCCCGAGGCGCTGCCTAACAAATAAGGATCAGCCAGCGGATTGCGAAACAGCCCTTGCGCCACAGCACCGGCCAGGCCCAGCAAAGCCCCCGCCACCCAGGCGCCCAGAGTGCGCGGCAGGCGAATGTCCCACACAATCTGCAACGCTACCGGATCGCTCCAGGCTTTGAGAGCGCTCTCCAACCCGGTGCTGCCGACGCTGGCACCCATCAGCAGCAAAGCCACGCTGGCCAGCAACAGGCCGGCTGCCAGCAAAAAGGCCACACGCTGCTGGCGGGAAATATCGGTCACGGCATCTTGCCCAGCAGACCTTGCAGGCACTGCGCCATGATGCGGGCGCCCTCGGCCATGCGCGGGCCGGGCCGCACCAGCACATCAGACTGCGCCACGCTGAACACACACACCCGACGCTCCCGGATGGCGCGGATACCAGCCCAGCCAGGACGTCCCTCCATGCCCGCGTAATTACGGTCGCCGATCATGATCACATCCGGGTTGGCCCGCACCACGAACTCGGGGTTGAGCTTGGGGAACGGCCCCAGACTGGCCGGCACAATGTTCTTTGCCCCCAGGCGCGCCAGGGTTTCGCCAATGAACGACGACTCACCCGCGGCATAGGGAGCGCGGTTGACTTCAAAGTACACCCGCGTCTGCTTGACGCTGGCGGGCAGCGATTGCGCAGCCGCCGACACCGCGGCATCAATCACCCGCCAGACGCGCTGTGCATCAGGCACGTCCAGCAATTGACCGATCTTCTCCAGCACACGGCGCACATCGGCATGGCTTTTGGGCTCCAGCGCCATCACCTTGATGCCCAGCGCCTGCAAGCGCTCGCCGGCTCGTGATGAGGTGGCCATCAGCACGACATCGGGCTTCAGCGCGACGATGGCTTCGATATTCGGGTCCAGCCCACCGCCCAGCTGCGGCAAGGCGCGCACGCTCTCGGGAAAGTTGGAATAGCGGTCCACTCCGACCATCCGCTGGCACAGCCCGAGCGCACACACGGTCTCGGTCAGCGACGGCAGCAGGCTGACAATGCGCTGCGGCGGCTGGGCAAAGGTCACGGTCACGCCGCGGTCGTCGGTGACTTGCAAGGCCTGCGCAGCGCTTGCACCCAGCAGGGCACTGGCGACGGCCAGGCACAGCAGCAGCTTTTGGCACAAATTCTTCATCCGGCGTCTTTCAAAGTCAACGGCAACCCGGCGGCCATCAGGGTGACACGCTGGCATGCGCGAGCCACATCCTGGTTGAGCCGGCCCAGTGCGTCGACAAAGACTCGTACCTCGGCACCCAGGGGAATGACGCCCAGGCCAATCTCGTTGCCCACCAGCACCACGGGACCAGGCGCAGCGGAGATTGCTTCCAAAAGCATGGTTACCAGTGCAGAATTTTCATTGGTCAGAGAACAATTTTTTTCTAACTTTTGCGCCATCGGCATCAACCAGTTGGTCAGCCACAGGGTGAGGCAATCCACCACCACCAGAGTGTCGATGCGGCTGTGTTGCATAATTTTTTCGGCGAGCGCCCGTGGTTCTTCCACCGTGGTCAGGCCCGGCACCCGCGCAGCACGGTCCATCTGGTGGCGGGCGATACGCTCGTGCATCTCACCATCCCAAGCCTGCGCCGTGGCAATCAGAACGGCGTGATGGACGGGTGATGCCGCCAGCCAGGCACGCGCCAGCGTCTCGGCACGGCGCGACTTGCCGCTTTTCTGGCCACCCAGAATCAGTTCGCTGCGCGCGATACGCAAAGCCTCAGCCATGTTCAGTGCTCCAGTCCATGACGCTGCGCTGCGGGCCTTGAAAACATTCAGTCATTCAACCGCCTCTTTGAAGGTGGCGGCAAACAACGCCGCCGTAGCCGCTGGGCAGGAGGCAAACCACGCGTGAAAATAACTGGCCCGAATCGATCCAGCCTGGTACAGCGCCTCCCCAGCGTCGGGCACCGGCTCGCAATCGGGTCGCGCGGTACGCCAGCGGGCGGCAAGCGGTGTCACGCAGGTGGAATAGTGAAAAGTGTGACCACGCAACACCTCGCCGTCAATGGCCAGCTGTTGCGGCCCCAACGCCGCCAGCCGCTTTTGCATCGTGACAGTTCCCGGTAGCAAACCCCACTGGGTGTGGCTCTGGCCGTCCACCGTGACAAGCACGTCAAACAGCACCATCATGCCGCCGCATTCGGCCCAGACAGGTTTGTGTTGCGCAACCAGGGCGGCCAGACTGTCGCGCATGGGGGTGTTGGCGGCCAGCCGCTCCGCGTGCAGCTCGGGGTAACCGCCGGGCAGCCAGACCGCATCACATTCAGGCAGGGCGTTGTCGGCCAGCGGCGAAAAAAATACCAGCTGGGCACCCAAGTCTTGCAGACAGTCCAGGTTGGCCGCGTAGATAAAACAAAATGCGGCGTCGCGGGCGACCGCCACGGTGCAACCCGCCAGGGGTTTGACGTCCGGCAGCGCAGTCCCGACGTCATCCGCCGCCTTGAACGCCACGTCCCAGCACTTCAAGTCAGGCTGCGACATCTGCCCCAGGGGGGTTGCGGCCAGCGCATCAGCTGCGGCATCCAGCCGCTCTAGCGCATCGCCGAGTTCGCTGGCCACCGTCAGCCCCAGGTGGCGCTCGGGCAAGTTCATGGCCGGATTGCGCATCAGGGCGCCCAGCCACTGTTCTGGCTCGCGCACACTGCCCTTCAACATCTCCGCATGGCGCTCACTGGCGACCCGGTTCGCCAGCACACCAGCCCATGGCAAGTCCGGACGGTAGTGTTGCAAGCCAAAAGCCAGCGCGCCAAACGTCCCGGCCATGGCGGACGCATCGATCACCGCCAGCACCGGCAAGCCGAAGCGTTGCGCCAGATCGGCGGCGCTGGGCTCGCCGTCAAACAAACCCATCACCCCTTCGACGATGATCAAATCCGCCTCCAGAGCGGCTGCCGCCAGGCGTGCCCGGCAATCGGCTTCGCCCGTCATCCACAAGTCCATCTGGTGCACCGGCGCACCAGTGGCAAGGGTATGCCAATAAGGGTCCAGGAAATCCGGCCCACATTTGAAGACACGCACCTTTCTACCCTGACGCGTGTGCAGGCGAGCCAGGGCCGCCGCCACGGTAGTCTTGCCCTGACCAGAGGCCGGGGCGGCGATAAGAATGGCAGGGCACTTGGGCTGAGACATGGTCAAACGGATACCGTCAAAGGCTTGTTTTGAGCTGCATGCACCAGCTGCGGATCATTCAAGACGGGCGTGCCGGAAAAAGACTTTGAGTCGGCACAGTCATAAGAAACCGAATCGGTGGTAGAGCCCAACTGGACTGCGGCACTGACGGCGATCACGGTCGTGGCCACACGGCTGGCTGTGGCCACGGCTTCCTTGAGTTGCTGCCGTGCAAACGACGGGAATGCAGCGGCCAAAACCAAGGGCCGTGCAGTAAGGCGTACACACGAAGAAAAAAATTTCATGAGTAGAAGCACTATCAACAAAAGCCCTCACCGTCGTCCCCGACAGTGCCTGAGCGTCACAGCTGCGCGCGGACGCGCAACCACCTTGTTGGCCGGTATCCGGGCTGGTGGAACAACCTCCATCGCCTTCCCAAGCGCGTGTTCAGAACGCTCAGTGGCCGTGATGGAAGCGGAATCGCGAGGGATTCGTCCACTTACCGTTGCGGGGGCAGCGCAGGTTAGGTTTGCCGACGAAGACACATCCCTCCTGCTTCCCGTTGAACTGCGGCGTGTGAACCACACCGCGAGCACCAACGGGAAGATTCTACAGCTTCGTCATTGATAATGACGACTTTCAGGTACCCGTCGCTGCAAGGCGACGGGAGAATCGGGAAGGCGGTGTGATTCCGCCACGTGCCCAACGCTGTAAGGAGGATGACCCAGGCTTGATGCCACTGGCGTATGCCGGGAAGGCGCCTGGTTCAAATGAATCCGAGTCAGAAGACCGGCCTGGAAAACCATCAAGCTGCACGGTCAGGCAGCGCATTTATTTTCACACCAGGGGAACGTCATGAAAACAATGCCGGCGCAAGCCATCCAGGAAACACACGCCTTTACAGACGCAGCGCGTGATGCTGTCTATCGCGCCATTTTTTCCCGCCGCGATGTGCGTGGCCAGTTTTTACCAACACCGGTTCCCGATGAGGTACTGAGCCGTGTCCTGACTGCTGCCCACTACGCACCATCGGTGGGTTTCATGCAGCCCTGGAATTTTCTTGTAGTCCAGTCGGACCAAGTCAAGCGCAGGGTGCATGATGCCTTTGCCGTAGCCCACGCTGAAGCAGGAGACATGTTCGAAGAAGACAAACGCGCTGTCTATCGGACCCTGAAACTGGAAGGCATTCTGGAGTCGCCCGTCGGCATCTGCATCACCTGCGACCGCGAGCGCAGCGGCCCGGTGGTGGTTGGACGTACCCACATGAAGACCATGGACCTGTACAGCAGCGTGTGTGCCGTGCAAAACCTGTGGCTGGCAGCGCGAGCCGAGGGTCTGGGTGTCGGCTGGGTCAGCATTTTCCACCAGGCCGACCTACAGGAAGCGCTGGGAATTCCGAAGTGCATCACCCCCATCGCTTACCTGTGCGTCGGCTACGTCAGTCACTTCCATGCCAAACCGGAACTGGAAAGTGCTGGATGGCTACCCCGGCTGCCAATGGAAGACCTGGTGTATTTCAACCAGTGGGGCAATCGTGATGACCAGCAATCCCTGATCGGGCACTTGCGACGCGACCAAGCAATCGCACAGGAAGCCGGCGCAGCAAGCGTGTCGGCTGCGGCAAAATAGCCAACGCGTTTTCTTGAGCGTGCGTGCCGTCTTGCTTACAGCATTCTGGTGAGCGCCAAAGGCTTCAGAGTTGGCTTGAAGTTTGAGTCACTTGACGCGGCAGCCGTGAAGATCGTCAAGGAACTGATCTTCGCGTTCAGCTGCGAAAGCCTCCTGCAAGTGAACATGAATGGTCTTCTCGCTGTTTCCTTTATGGCCATGGTCGATCTTGTTCTTTACAAGTTTGACAATTCCCGTGATCTTCCACTTGCCCTGCACAACAGCAGGATCCGCCATTCATCTGCAGAAAATTCGGCATGCCTTACAACTTGGCAGATTCAACTGTGGGACTGGCCAGCACCTTGTCGATGCGTTTGCCATCCAGATCAAGAACTTCAAAGCGCCAGCCCGCACATTCAACCTGCTCGCCAGTTTTCAACAAACGACCTGAAACGCTTTGCAGCAGACCAGCCACAGTGTTGTAGCGCCCACGGTCTTCCTCTGGCAACTCACTGATATCAAGCCGGGCCTTGAGCTCGGAGACTGGCATGACACCGTCAATCAGCCAGCTGCCGTCCCCGCGCGGGGTCGCCCAGGCGTCCGTCTGCGCGCTGGGTTGCAGCTCGCCGGTGATCGCCTCCAGCATGTCCATCGGCGTCATCAGGCCTTGCACCACACCGTATTCATCAACCACAAACACCATTCGGGTGGACTGGGCGCGTAACTGTTCGAGCAGTTCCATGCCGGTGAGTGTTTCAGGCACAAATACCGCCGGGACAGCGTAAGTGCCAATGCGATCAGCCACCGAGGGTTCTGACTTAGAGGCCAGGCCCGCAGGCAAGGGCTGAATCTGGCCGCGCAAAGCGAGCAGCTTGGCCACATTGACCACGCCCACCACATCGTCCAGACTGCCCCGGCATACCGGGTACCACGAGTGGCCGGTAGCGCCTGCCTTGTCAATGGCCTGGGCAACCGTATCGGACACGTCGAGCCATTCGATATCGGCGCGCGGCAGCATCAGCGAGGTCAACAAGCGGTCGTCGAGCAAAAACACGTTTTGCACCATCCTGTGCTCGTGCTCTTCGATCAGGCCGGCGTCGCGCCCCTCTTCCAGACTGGCGACAATTTCCTCTTCGGTGACAGCCCGACTGGCATCGTTGTCAACGCGCAAGAGTTGAAGTACCGCGTGGGTGCTGATCGAAAGCAGCGTGACAAAAGGCTTGGCGATACTGGCGACCCACATCATGGGCCGCGACACCAGTCGCGACACGGTTTCAGGATAAAGCTGGCCAATGCGCTTGGGCACCAGTTCACCAAACACAATGGTGATGAAGGTAATTGCCGTGATCACCAGCGCCGTGGCGGAGATGTCGGCAGCACGGGGCGGAGCGCCCAGAGCCTGAATCCAGACCGAGACCCCCTTGCTGAAAGCCGCTTCGCCAATAATGCCGTTGAGCATGCCGATGGAAGTAATGCCCACCTGCACCGACGACAGGAATTGCGTGGGGTTGCCCAGCAGGCCCAGGGCCGCTTGCGCGCCCTTGTCCCCCGATTCGGCCATCGCGTTCAGTCGGGCCTTGCGGCTGGATGCAAGGGCCATCTCCGACATGGCAAACACGCCATTGAGCAGGGTCAAAAAAGCAATCAGCAGGAAGTCCATGAGTCCGGGGGCAGAATAAACACCATGTCACTTTACTGTATCGGCGATCTGCAGGGTTGCAACGCCCCATTTCAGTGTCTGCTGGAGAAGATCAATTTTTCCCCGAGCCGCGACACCCTGTACCTGTTGGGCGACCTGGTCAACCGTGGGCCGGACTCGCTCGGCGTGCTGCGCAGCCTGAGCGCGCTGGGCGACGCGGCGCACTGCCTGCTCGGCAACCACGACCTGCACCTGCTGGCGCTGTGGCAAGGTGTGCACCATCCAGGCCGCAAGGATACCGTGGAAAACGTGTTGCGGGCGCCGGACTGTCAGGCGCTGATGGACTGGTTGCGGCATCGCGCCATGGCCCTTCACCGCCACGGCTGGCTGATGGTGCATGCGGGCGTGCTGCCGCAATGGAGTGCTGTGCAAGCCCTGGCGCTGGCCACAGAGGTGGAACAGGTGCTGCGGGGGCCTGACCTGAAAGGTTTTTTGAGCGCAATGTATGGCAACGCGCCCACCCAGTGGCATGACAGGCTTGAAGGAGCCGACCGGCTGAGAGTGATTGTGAATGCACTCACGCGACTGCGGTTTTGCACGCAGGAAGGGGTTATGGAGTTCACCAGCAGCGAAGGCGCCAGCGGCGCGCCCCACGGCTACATGCCGTGGTTTGAAGTGCCAGGACGGGCGACCCAAGGCACACCCATGGCTTTTGGGCATTGGTCCACCCTGGCCGCAGACGCGAGAACGACCACAGGCTTGCGGCACAACGTCTTGCCGCTGGACACCGGCTGCGTTTGGGGCGGTTGCCTGACCGCTGCCAGGCTGGGGCTCGTAGCAGGCGAGTTTGAGCTGATTCAGGTGAAGTGCGAACAGGCGCAAAAGCCTGCTTGAACCCGTGAAGCTGAAGAATCGGGTTACGCTGCGCTAGGCCGATCTACTGATTGCCTCATGCGCTTCGTCCGTTGACCGAGGATCATGCGTGATTCAACTATTTCAGTCATAGAACGCCAGTTGAATCACTTGGTCTTCCAACTGCTTGCGTTCGGTGATTTTCCTGGTTATCTGGTTAAGGCGACGAGAAACTCACACCGCAAGTCTTCCAACTGCTTGCGTTCGGTGATTTCCCTGGTTATGCCATGGTACCCAGTAATCGTGCCGTGCGCGTCACGCTCGGGTTTGGAAAGAACTTCTCCCCATAACAGCCTGCCGTCCTTGCAGCGATGTTGTGCCTCGAAGGTTATAAAGCCGCTCTGAGTTCTGTTCTGTTCAGAATTCGGCCCCTGTCGCATCATTTCCGTGACGACTGCAACCCCCTCTTCGGTGAACATTTCAAAAACATGGTGGCCGATCACCTCGTCTGCCCGGTAGCCTCGCAACCGCGCGTCCGCCGGGCTGATATAGGTGATATGAAGATCGCGGTCCGTCTTCCACACCACATCGGATACATCCTCTGTCAGCAGGCGATAGAGGGCCTCGCTGTCACGCAGCTTTTCTGCAGCAATACTTTTCTCAATAGCGATGCTGGCCAGACGTGCTGATTGTTCGATGATGGAAATTTCGAATTCCACAGGCGTGTGCGCTTCCTGGTGATAGATTGCAAAATGTGCCCAGCACTTGACCCGATGAGGAACGGATAGGCTGCGACCAGCAAGCACCCAATCCAGCGCTGGCTGCGAGTTCTTTGTAGGGCGCCCAATAGGGATGGGTCGCGATGTCCTCAACAATGACACGCTCCCCGGAAAAGGCAGTCGTTCCACAGGAGCCAGCACCGATGCCGATTTCAATGCCGGCGATGGCTGCGTTATAAAAGTCAGGCAGGCTGGGTGCCACACCCTTGCCGAGATGCTGGCCTTCACTATCGAGCAGCAAGATGCTGCACAACATCGCGGGATGGAGTTGCTCCACTCCCAACACAATGGCTTCAAGAATGCTGGAGAGTGGATCATCTCCGGCCAGCAACTCCAGCGTATGACTGCGAAATTGTTCGTACTGTTCGGCCTGCTTGCGCTCGGTGATGTCGATGTAGCTGGTGACGAAACCACCGCTGGGGATGGGCGTGCCGCGAATTTCAAGCCAGCGCCCGTTTGGCCGCGCACGCTCGATATGGTGAGCCTGGAAATTCTGGGCGCGCGCGACAACGCCCTGTATCTGCTCTTCCGTATTGCCCGGGCCATATTCACCCCGGTTGGCGTTGAAGCGGGCAAGTTCTTCGAAATGGACCCAGCCCTTCGCGAACAGGGCGTGCGGAAAATCGAGCAACTCCTTGAACTGGTCGTTGTAGGCGGTGAACCTGAGATCGGTGTCGCACAGCGAGATGCCGCCAGGAAAATTGTCGATGATGGTTTTCATCACGTCGCGCTGGCGCGTCAGCTGTTCTTCGCTGCGCTTCTGGTCCGTGATGTCCGTGTAGGTTGTGACAAATCCCGATATTTCGCCGCCGGATGTGAACGGAAAACCTTCCACCAGGACAGTACGCCCACCCGTCAGTTGCCGCTCAAAACGGTGCGGCAGAAATTCGCGGGCGCGCGCAACGATGGACTGCACCTGCTCTTCGGGATCACCTGGACCGTAATCGCCGCGCTTGGCATTGAGGCGGATGAAATCCTCAAAACGGGCGTGCGCAAACACCATGCTTTGCGGGAAGTTGAGAATCTCGTGAAAGCGCCGGTTCCAGAGGATGAGGCGGAGATCCTTGTCGATGACGCTGACTCCCTGCGGAAGTGCATCGAGAAGGGCCTGCAATTGCGTGATGACGTTTTCGTGATCGGCTTCGCGATGTTTCTCGTTCGTGATGTCCTGGAAGGTGCCGGCAAACCGGAGCGGACCCTGGTCAAGCTCGATCGGGGCTCCCCGAACGACGATGTAAGCGTGCTTGCCGTCGCCGCTCGCGAGTTTAAGTTCGATAGTGAGTGCCAGGCGCTTGGCAACGGCCTGATCGAGGGCGATCTGAAGGCGCTTGTGCTCGATGTCACACAAGGCGCCCATGAACGAGCGGGGGGAATTGAAAGGAGCGCCGACGATAGAAGCCAGAAGATCCAGCGAAGCTTCGGGCAGAGACATTGACTGGTCTGCGGGATCGTATTCCCAGTAGCCGATGCGGCCGACGCGCTGGATGAAATCCAGTTGCCGACGTTCGATGCAGTCGTCGCAGGTAATCGCTTTCATGCTTTTCCCCCGGGTCGGACAGGAACCTATTCGGTCACTGACAGTTGTACCGCCCTCAAGCTGACCGATTTTTCTCGCCTAGTACGTTGGCATCAGGGGCGGGTTCAAGTACTAAAGTACAACGCTATGGCTTGAGTGTAGCGGTTCAAGATCGAATTATTCAAGTATTCCAGAATAAGGCACGGTTGAAGACCGAATGTCGAAACCCACCAAAGAAGCCCTACTTGAGCCGGAGAGATTTGAACTTAAGCCGAAGTCCGGTGGAGGGCTCCTTAGCTATGAGGTCTGGGGGTATGTCGAAGGGGACAAGACCGTGGCAACCAGATACAACTTGACCTGCATCAACCACGCGATTCACCAGGGTAACAACGGGCCGTTGGAAATGCGACCGTCCCCAATGCAGTGGAAACTCGACCACGGTTACTCGACTTACCGAAATCGGCCCAAAAGCGGTCTCTGAATGGGTCAGTTTTCGGTCGGCGTCAACAGCAGGTGTTCCCCGCTAGGCTGCGCGAGCGGCGGCCTCATCCGACCAGGCGCGCGCCACGCTGGCTGACAGCAACAGCACGGCGGATGAGAAATAAATCCACATCAAAATGACCACCAGCGAGCCGGCCGCACCGTAGGCCGACACCACCGCAGCGGTGGACAGGTAAATGGCCATCAGGTACTTGCCGACTTCGAACAGAATGGCACCCACGGCCGAACCCATCACCAGATAGCGCAAGGCGGGCTTGGGCCCGATGCTCATTTTCATGAGGGACACAAATAGCGCGACGCCAAAACCGAACGACGCCACTTCATTGAGAACCCAGGCGATTTTTTCGAAGGGCAAATAACTGCCAGCCCAGCCCGACACCAGGCTTAAAAAGGTTGACACCGCCAGTGACACCAGAAGAAGAAACCCAAACGCCAGGATGTAGGCAACGCCGCGCAATCGCAAGGAGGCGCTGCGCCACCACTTCTGCCGGGGTGCCTGGCCGCTTCCCTGCCGCCACAAGCGCTCAAACGCATCCTGCAACTCTGCAAACACACCGGTAGCCCCAAAGAGCAGCAGCCCGAACGCGAACAGGGAGGCGGTGATGCCTTGCGACGGTTGCTGCGCGCTGGAAAGCGCCTGCTGAACCACGCGCGCGCCTTGCGCGCCGATCACGCTGCGAATCTGGTCAACCAGACTGGTTTCGATATAGCTGCGATCCAGCCACCAGCCGAGCACCGCCACCATCAAGACAAGTAGCGGAGCCAGGCTGAGAATGCCGTAGAAAGACATCGCCGCGCTCATGCGCAGGCCGTCGGCATCCACCCACTGATTCACGGCGCGCCACAAGAGAGAATAAATTTGCTTGAGAGCGGTGCGTGCAAGTACTGGCAAGGCGTTGATGCGTTGGGCAAGTGGAGTCATCATCCGGACAGCTTAGCAAGATTGCCTTTGGCCCGGCACCGGACAGTTCCGTAACTCACCGTAGGCGTGGGCCGACGGCATGCAAAGCAAAGAAACCAGCCTGAAAAACCGAAAAAACTTCGTCTTCAGTGACTGGTCTGGAATAGTGCAGCGACTCTTTTTTTCGGCTTGATATTGGCAGACACACCGCTGCGGGCAGGACTGGCTTTGGCTGCGGCTTCCCAGGCCGGCTGCGTTTCCGTGGGAGCGCTGGGCTCATAAGGTTGGTCAAAAAACGGGTCACGGGACGTGGCCGGCTGACGCTGCGGCGTATAGTCGCGGCGCTCACGGGGCTCGCGCCGGTCACGCGGGGCGCGGGCGTCAAGACGCTCACCGCCGTCTGCACCCTCGCCTTCGCGGTACATGCGGCGGCCGTCATTGATGCGCCCCTGTTCCTTGATGCGGGGACCGTCTTCGTCAAACTCGATGGGCTCCAGCTCGATTTTGGTGTTTAACAGCTTTTCGATATCGGCCACCAAACGGTTGTCGCTGCTGGCCACAAAACTCACGGCCAGCCCCGCTGCACCAGCCCGGCCGGTGCGCCCAATGCGATGGATATAGTCTTCGGCATTGAAGGGCACGTCAAAGTTGAACACCGCCGGCACATCCTTGATATCCAAGCCGCGAGCGGCCACGTCGGTGCAGACCAGCAAATCGACCTCGCCACTTTTGAAGGCCTCAAGGGCCTTCAGGCGCTCGTCCTGACTTTTGTCGCCATGCAGCGCTGTGGTCTTGAGACCTTCGCGTTCCAGCGAGCGGGCCAGGCGCGCGCAGCCCAGTTTGCTGTTGACAAAGACAAAAGCCTGCTTCATGCCACGTTGGCGCAGGATCTGGTGCAGTGCGTGGCGCTTGTCGTCAGCACCCACGCTGTAGAAATGCTGCTCTACCGTCGAAGCCGCAGCGTTGGAACGCGCCACTTCAATCGTCACCGGGTCTTGCAGGTAGCTCGACGCCAGGCGTTTGATTTCGGGGGAAAAGGTGGCTGAAAACAGCAGCGTGATGCGCTGCTTGGGCAGATAGCTCAGAATGCGCTGCAAATCTGGCAAGAAACCGATATCCAGCATGCGATCGGCCTCGTCGAGCACCACATATTCGACCTGATTAAGCACGGTATTTTTGGCCTCAATATGGTCCAGCAAGCGACCCGGCGTGGCCACCAGCACCTCGACACCTTTTTTGAGTTCAAGCGTTTGCGGTTTCATGTCCATGCCGCCAAACACCACCATGCTGCGAAGGTTGGTGTACTTGGCGTAGAGCTTGACCTGCTCGGCCACCTGGACGGCCAGTTCACGCGTCGGCAGCAGAACTAGCGCACGCACCGGATGGCGCGCCGGCGAAGTCGAGGTGTTCTCGTGCTGCATCATGCGTTGCAGCAGGGGCAGCGTGAAAGCAGCCGTTTTGCCGGTGCCGGTCTGTGCGGCGCCCATCACGTCCTTGCCCTGCAAAACCACCGGAATGGCCTGCTCCTGGATCGGTGTCATGGATTCGTAGCCCATGTCGGCCACGGCTCGGGCCAGCGGCTCTGCCAGCGAAAGATTCGAAAAGGAAGATGTCATTTAGCTTTCTATTGTCGCACTTTGAACGAAATGACCCATTTTTCCGCTCAAACAGCGCTCCAGTGTCCATGGAGTCCGCGCGCCAGGAATTTTAAAAAGCACTAATTGCTACCATAATAATAGCATTCCATGCCCGTTCAATATGGATAAAAGTTCTATTATTCTATAGATTTTTGGCACTGAAGGTGTCGCAGACCCGGATGCCACCGTTTTTCAGCCCGGCATTAAACCAGCGCTGTCGCTGGGCGCTGGTTCCGTGGGTGAAGCTCTCGGGCACCACCGCGCCACCGCTGGCGCGCTGCAACGCGTCGTCGCCGATTTTTGCGGCGGCGTTCATGGCTGATTCGACGTCTCCACCCTCCAGGATATGGCGGGAGTTGTCGGCGTTATGAGCCCACACGCCGGCAAAGCAATCAGCCTGCAGTTCGAGCCGCACGCTCAACGCGTTGTATTCGACCCTGCTGACACGGCCGCGCATCTGGTCCATCTTGGCGCTGATGCCCAGCAGGTTCTGCACATGATGACCCACCTCGTGAGAAATCACATAAGCCTGGGCAAATTCGCCGGGCGCGCCGAGGCGGTTTTTGAGGATTTCGTAAAACCCGAGGTTGATGTACACCTTTTGGTCGGCGGGGCAGTAAAACGGCCCCATGGCGGCTTGGCCCTGGCCGCAGGAGGTTTGCGTCGTCCCGCGGAACAGCACCAGGCGCAGTTCCTTGTAAGTGCCGCCGGCCTTGGTGAAGACGTCTTTTCAGACATCTTCGGTATCGGCCAGTACTGTGGCGACAAAGCTGGCCATGCGGTCATCGGCCGGCGGCCGATGCGCCGGTGCCTGCTGCACCTGAGCTGGCGGCGCCCCGCCGCTCAGAAGACCCAGTATCGTGAGCGGGTTGATGCCAAAAATCCATCCTCCCACCAGTGCCACCACGATGGTGACAATGCCGATGCTGCGACCACCCAGCAGCCCGCCGCCATCACCACGCCGGTCTTCTACATTGTCGGATTCCCGATTACCTTCCCATTTCATGATCGCTTATATGGATGCCTC
>DHWX01000066.1 GCA_002413395.1 Polaromonas sp. UBA5171
CGCCCCCTTGGGCAGCGTAAAAAAGAAAGTGGCCCCAAGTCCCGGTGCCGCTTCGGCCCAGAGCCTCCCGCCGTGCCGCTCGATCACCCGCTTGACGGTGGCCAGCCCAATGCCGGTTCCGGGAAACTCGGCCACCGCATGCAAGCGCTGAAACGGGGTGAACAGCTTGTCGGCATAGGCCATGTCAAAGCCCGCGCCATTGTCGCGCACAAAATACACCCACTCGCCTGCCGCGTTCAGGGTTTGGCCAACACTGATCTCGGCCCGGGCTTGCTGCGCACTGAACTTCCAGGCGTTGCCCAGCAGATTGTCCAACACCACCCGAAGCAGCCCCGCATCGCCCTGGACCTGGACCTGCAGGCCGGGTTCAATGTACAGCGCCACCTGGCGCTCAGGCTGGCGCGCCTGCAAGTCATCCAGAATGCCGCGGGCCAGCGCCGACAGATCCACCCGCTCATGGTTCAACTGCGCGCGCGACACCTGGGCGAGCGACAGCAGGTCGCCAATCAATTGCCCCATCTGCGCGGTACCGGCCCGGATGCGCGACAAATAATGCCGCACCTTCTCGTTATCGCTTTCAGCCAGTTGCTTTGCCAGCAACTGGCTGAAGCCGTCAATGGTGTTGAGCGGCGAGCGCAGATCGTGCGAGACCGAATACGAAAAGGCTTCAAGCTCCTGATTGGCCACGCGCAAGGCTATGGTGCGTTCGGCCACCTTTTGCTCCAGCCCGGCATTGAGCTGGCCCACTTCCTCGATCAGCCGGGCGTTTTCTATGGCGGCAGAGGCCAATTGCGCCAGTTCCAGCGCCACATATTCATCCTGTTGCGTGAACTCGCCCTCGTATTTGTCCGAGAGCTGCAGCAGGCCGATGTTTTTGCCGTCTTGTCCTGTCAGCGGCACCGCCAGCCAGCCGCGCATCGGCGGGTGCTTGTCGGCATAGCCGCCAAAGCCGCGCCAGCGCGGGTGCGACTCCAGTTCGGCCTGCGTCAATCGCAGGGGCCGGTTGCTTGCGCAGACCAGTGCGTAAATGCCGCTGCCATCCATAGGCTCGATCAGGTCGCGGTATTGGGCATATTTATCGGAAAATGACCGCGTATTGGTGGCGTGCGTCCAATCGTTGCCCTTGACAAGGCTCACCACCGCCTGATGCGCGCCAATTACTCCGCGCGCCTGGTCCGCCACTTCTTGCAACGCGCCTTGCAGCGTCTGGTGCCAGGTGATGGCCTGGGCGGCATCGGCGGCGCGCTGCAGCGTAAACAGGTGCTCGGCCACGTCCTTTTCGGCCTTGACCTGGGCGCTGATGTCCAGCGCCACCACAAAGCGCGCGGCCCGACCATCATAAACAATAGGCTCAGAAATGGCCGCCACAGCGAAGACCGAACCATCCTTGCGGACATGCTGCCAGCCCGCTCTTCGCTCCACTGCAGCTTCGCGCAGTTGCTGCTGCAAACGGCCGAACTCTGCCTTTGGACGAATATCGAAAACCGTCATTGACAGGAACTCCTCGGCCGAATACCCGTACGCTTGAATCGCCGCCTGGTTGACCGCCAGGAACTTTGTGCTGTTGGTGTCGTACACGTACATTGGCACCGGCGCTGCCTCAAACAACGCCGCATAGCGCTGCTCGCTGTCCATGAACGCCTGTTCGGCCTGCTTGCGGTCGGTGATGTCACGCTCCACCGCCACCCAGTGCGTGAACCAGCCTGTGGCATCGACGATGGGCACGATGTCAAGCTCAATCCAGAATTCTTCCCCTCCTTTGGTGTAGTTGAGCAACTCGGCCCGCACCGGCCGCCATTGCTGGAGCGCGGCACGAATGTGGTCAAGCGCGGCCCGATCAGTGTGGGGGCCTTGCAAAAACCGCGGGGATCTGCCCATCACTTCTTCGCGGCGGTAGCCAGTGCGGCGCTCAAACGCATCATTGACAAAAACGATACGGTGGCCCGGTTCGTCCATGGGCTCGGCTTCGGTGATGATCACGATATCGTTCAGGCGGGCAATGCAGGTTTCCAGCAGGCGCATTTGCGCCTGCGCCTCATGCTGCTCGGTGATGTCCTGCAGCACGCCAACGAGCCGCGCCACCTTGCCGTCCTGCAGCAGGGCGTAGCCCTGCGATCGAACCCAGATGCGCCGTGCCTCGACGGTTACCAGCGGCAGCTCCAGGTCCCAAGGGGTTGCATGTTCAAGCGCGGCCTGCACCGCGGCCCTGATGACCGGCTGCGTTTCTGACCCATAAAAACCCAGGCACTCCTCAAACTCCATGTTCCCCATTCGGTCCCGCTCATAGATATGGAGAAACTCATCAGAACAGAAAAACATCATGGTCTCGACGACCAGCTCCCACCCGCCAATCCTGGCCAGCGCCCCGGTGCGGTTCAGTATTTCGGTGTTGCGGGCAAGAACCAGTTCCGCGCGCTTGCGTTCCGTGATGTCCTGAACCACGCCCGAGCGGCGCATCGCTTGCCCACCCTCGCCGCCGTCATGGCCCCGGCCGAATTCATGAATCCAGCGCACCTCGCCAGTGGCCGTGATGACGCGGAACTCCGTGTCCAGCGGCAGTCTGGCCCGCGCGGCAGCGCCGCGCGCCGCGGCGAAGGCCGCGCGGTCGTCCGGATGGAGAAGTTGAAGAACCCCGCCATAGGTGCCATCAAAAAGGCTGCAGTCAACGCCCATCAGTCCATAAACCTCATCGGACCACCAGATCTGATTGGTGGCAAGGTCAATCTCCCAATATCCGATGCCTCCAAGATGCTGCGCATCCTGCAATTTTCCCTGGATCGCCTGGCTGCGCGCCAGTTCAGCCGCCATCTCTCCGTGATGCTTTTCCAGGGAATCGGCCATGCGGTTGAATCCGGCGGCGATGCTGGCGAACTCCCCGCCGTCCTCCGGCGAGTGGATCGGAATGCGCACATCCAGCCGGCCGTCCTGGATCTGCCGGGTCGCAGCAAGAATTACCTTGGCGGGTTTCACGATGGCGCGAGCACCCATCATCCAGGCCAGCCAGCCACCAAGAAGCGCCATCAGCACCAGTGTCGCCAGCTCAAGCCACATCTGGCGCCGACTGGGCCCCACAATCAGGTCGCGGTCCAGGCTAACCGACACGAATACCGCCGCCTCCGCATGTGGGCTGCTGGGCAGGAATGCCCACAAGCGGTCCCGGCCCGTGCCATCCTGGCCTTCGCGCACTCCAGTGCTCAAGGCCTTGACGGCTTCCAGCAGCACCGGGCTGCGAACCTTTTGTCCCACTTGAATAGGCAGCACGGGTTTCCCCGCCAACAAGGTGCCATCACGGTCCTGAATCCCCAACGCGGCACCGGGAGGTAACTGTATCCCGGCGATCGATTTGGCCACCTCGACCAGATTGAATGAGGCAAAAATCACGCCCGTTACCTGGTCATCAGCGCCGATCACCGGCTGCGCAAAGTTCATGACCGGCCGGTTGACCAGTCGCCCGCGCACGTAGGGGCCTGCCACGAAGCGGCGCTGCGTGATGGCGTTGCGGAAATAGTCGCGATCGCCCAGAAAGGCTTTTTTGTCGCTGCCCAAGGCATGACAGCGGGTATAGCCGTCCAGCCCCACAATGCCCAGATTGGCATATTCGGGAAGGTGCTGGATCAGGCTTGAGAAATAGCGGTCACAGTCGAAGTTTTTGCCGTCCTGGATGCCCGGCTGCGAAGCAATCACCGTCAGCACCTGCCGGGCAGAATCGGCGACCCGCTCCTGGCTGGCTGCTGCCAGCGAAGCGGCAAACTGCAGATTGCCCTTGGCGCGCTCCATCGCTGCATCAGCATTGTGCAGCGCCTTGAAAATCGACAGTCCAAAAAGCGGGACAAGTGCCGCCACCACCAGCAGCACAAGTCGAGTCCGCAGCGTCTTCTTCATTGCGTCAAGGTTTCAAGATGCGCCCCCTTGGGCAGCGTAAA
>DHWX01000065.1:0-43786 GCA_002413395.1 Polaromonas sp. UBA5171
GTAAGCGCCCGACGAATACCCTTCTTGCGCGTGGCTGATCGGTCGTGCAGTATCTGACGAGTTGCAGACCCTGATGGTGTGCACTCAACTCAGATAAGTGCACACCATGGAAACTCCACAGTCTGGCGCCAAAGCCACAAAACGTAGACACAGCGTGGCGTTCAAACGCAAGCTTGTCGGACTCACCAACCAGAGCGGCGCCTCGGTCGCTGCCATCGCGCTGGAGCACGGCGTCAATGCCAACCTGGTGTTCAAGTGGAGGCGCCAGCAGCTTGGCGTCGCAACAACGGCCAAGCCCGAGCGCACTGCCGTACTACTACCCGTCACGATTGACCCGCTGCCACCAGTGGGCGCTTTGAGCACCTCAACCTTGGGGGGTGTAGTCAACACCACACGCGCCGCCCCTTCTGGCGTGATCGAAATTGAATTGGGTGGTGCTCGTGTGCGACTGCGCGGCGCGGTTGACCAGGCCAGCGTGCGCTGCGTGCTACAGACCTTGCGGGACGCCACGTGATTGGCGTGCCGACGGGAACACGCGTATGGTTGGCGGCGGGTTTTACCGACATGCGCCGCGGCTTTGATGGTTTGGCCGCCTTGGTGCAAAACGCACTGACCCAGGATCCGTTCTCGGGCCACGTCTTTGTCTTTCGGGGCAAGCGTGGCGACATCATCAAGCTGCTGTGGTGGGATGGCCAAGGCATGTGCCTGTTTGCCAAGCGGCTGGAGAAGGGGCGCTTCATCTGGCCCCAAGCCGACAGCGGAGCGGTCTCGCTGAGCCCGGCGCAGCTGTCCATGCTGCTCGAAGGAATCGACTGGAGAATGCCTGTTCGCACCTGGCAGCCGACGCTTGCGGCATAGGTTTTTACAGCCATCTTTAAATGCACTTTTAGCTCTCAAATAGTGACCAAATTCACTGCATGAAGGGAGTGTTTGGTTGACGGTGAAAGTCCTCTACCGGAGTACGATTTTTACTGGCAAAGTCACCCCCATGAGCTCTGAAATCTTGCTGCAAAAAATCGACACCTTGACGCAAGGTGTGGTGCAGCGCGATCTCGAACTCAGGACCCTGCGCCTGACCATTGAGAAGCTCAAAATCGAGCTCTCCTATCTCAAGCGCATGCGCTACGGCCGCGCCAGCGAGAAGATGGACAACCCAGACTCGCAACTGGAACTGCTGGGCGCAGCACTGGCACCGATGCAGCCCGCAGCTGAATCCGGCGTTGAATCCAAGGATGCCAAGGTCACAGATATTGAAGACGCCCGCAAAAAGCGCAAAGCCAAAACGACGCGACCCACACTGCGCCACCTGCCAGAGCACCTGCCACGAGAAGACGTGATTCACACCGATTCACCGAACTGCACCTGCAGTGCCTGTGGTGCTGGATTGCGCCAGATTGGGCAGGACGTCTCTGAGGTGCTGGAGTACGAGCCAGGCAGCTTCAAGGTCATCCGTCACATACGCCCCAAGTTTGCGTGCGTTGGCTGCAATACGATCACACAGGCAAGCGCGCCGAGTCGCCCCATTGAACGCGGTCTGGCCGGTACGGGCTTGCTGGCCCACGTGCTGGTGGGCAAATACTGCGATCACCTGCCGCTGTACCGGCAAAGCCAGATTTATGCACGCGAAGGCGTTGAGATTGACCGCTCCACGATGGTGGACTGGGTGGCGGGCTGTGCCACACTGCTGCAGCCGCTGGCAGGGGCCATCCGGTCGTACGTCATGAACGCTAACAAAATCCACACCGATGACACGCCGGTGCCGGTGCTCAGTCCCGGTCGAGGCAAGACCAAGACCGCCAGATTGTGGGTTTATGCCCGCGATGATCGACCGTGTGGTGACACCTCACCCCCGGCAGTCTGGTTTCAATACTCGCCGAACCGTAAAGGCGAGAATCCGTTGCGCCATCTGGCGGGTTTTACCGGTGTTTTGCAGGCCGACGCCTATGCTGGTTACGACCGTCTCTTTGCCGATGGCCAAATTGTGGAAGCTGCATGCTGGGCGCACGCCAGACGAAAGCACTATGAGATCCACGAGCGCCAGGGCGCCGTGCCGGGCACCCTGGCCCACCAGGCGCTTGAGCGCATTGGCGCTCTGTACGCCATAGAGAAGGAAATCCGGGGTAAACCAGCCGATGAGCGCTGTCAGCAACGACAAAGGCGCTCCAGACCACTGCTGGATGAGTTGCATCGTTGGCTCAATAACGCTTTGGGTCATCTATCTGCGAAGTCGCCGATGGCGCTGGCCATTGGTTATTCGCTGAGCAACTGGCGCGCCCTGAGCCGGTACGTGGACGATGGACACATCGAGATGGACAATAACGCCGCCGAGCGCGCTTTGCGCTGCGTCGTTCTGGGCAGAAAGAACTATTTGCACTTCGGCTCGGACGCTGGCGGTGAGCGCGCTGCGGTCATCTACAGCTTGATCGGCAGCTGCAAACTCAATGGCATTGATCCGTATGCGTACCTGCGCTATGTGCTGGGCTGTATTGCTGAGCATCGCATCGACCGGATTGCAGAGTTGTTGCCGTGGGCGGTCGCTGATAAGCTCAATGCCCGTTGGCAATCTGCACAGGAACTGGCGCTCGCAGCCTGAGCCCGTCAGCAGCGGGCAGACTTAAGGCCGCGCCAATTTAGGTAAAGTGGCGGCCATGACTGCCAAGCTATACCAACTGCCAAGCGGGCCGAAAAAAGCCGGCTCCAGCAAAAACGCCGCCACTGCAAGCCAAGCGCTGCAGGCGTACCAACTCCATGTGAAGCTCGAATGGGTTCGCCCCAAGGTGTGGCGGCGCTTTCTGGTTCCCGCCACGATCAAACTGTCTGACCTTCACCGTGTGCTGCTGTTTGGCACCGGATGGCAGGGTGGGCATATCCATGAGTTCATCTTTGCTGATGCGAACTACGCTCGCGTCGAGCCTGGACTTGATCTCCCTGATGGCGTGTTAAATGAAGCGCCGGTGACGCTACGCAAGGCGCTGGGCTCACGCAAGACGTTTGTCTACGTCTATGACTATGGTGATAACTGGAGTCACAAGGTCAAGGTCGAAAAAATCATCGACCTTGATGCACCAATCTCCTGGGCAATCTGTCTGGATGGACAGAATGCCTGTCCGCCCGAAGATGTCGGCGGCGCTCCGGGCTACGCCGATTTCCTGGAGGCATTGGCGGACCCGGCAAACCCTGAGCATGAAGATCTCAAGCAATGGGTCGGTGGCTCATTTGATCCCGTTGCGTTCGATGTCGCCGACGTCAATGAGCGCCTTAACCCATCAACGCCTTGACTGTCAATTGGGTACTGGTCGGGCGCTTACCTTGAGACCCTATGCAAGGTCTACATCGCAGAGCAAGGACTCGAGATGCCTGCGAAGCAGGACCTCAAGCCAGTCTGGACCATTGTGCGCAAGGACCTTGGCTTTGACCCGAGCCTCGTAGAAGACCAAGACCTTCAGGTAGTCCTTACAGGCCTGATCGGACTCGTGGAAGGTATCGGCGCACTTCGCACTCACGCGAGTTCTGCACACGGCGCCGGAAAAAAGCAGTACAAGCTAGAACCACGGCACTCACGTCTTGCTATCCACGCCGCGCACACTGTCGTTTTGTTCGTGCTTGAGTCCTGGCAGCGCAAGAAAAAATGAGTTCGTACTGAACCGCATGTTCTGAGCCCCGCCGACGGCATCGAAGTCATGTCTTTCTCGATGTACAGCAACAGCGGCCCAACGCAGCCAGTCGGCTCAACTGCCCCACACCCTGTCAATCGCCGCCTTGACCTTGGCCTCCATGCGGCGGATCAGTTCGCGGTTGGCGGCGACCAGGGCCTGCTCGGCTTCGATCTCGGCGACGATGGCGCGTTGGGTGGGGAGGTCGGGAAGTGGAAGCTTGAAATTGAGCACATCCGTTTTCGTGATATTGGGATCTTTGCGGGTGCTGTTTGCCACCGTTTTCCAATAGTCCCGCTGCGATATCAGAACCGTATTCAAAAAGTACGGCTCCACCTGCTCGTTTGGGAGCAACGCAGTCATGGCTTGGTTGGATGTGGCTTCAACCTCAAGCACGCCCGTGCGGCCAATTTGTTTGAGCCCGCCGTACATCGCCACCAAAACAGTTCCAACGGGCAATTTTTCAAGGTGCGTTTCTGATAATGCGAGGTCTGTGACGCATTCTTCCGTTTTATGCAGTGGGCCGTCGCGCAAGTCCAGCGTCTTCACCCAAGGTATGTGGCCACCTTTGAAAAAAGCGGCGTTGTCACGCAAAGGCGTTGTGCCTGACTTGGTCTTGAAAATGTCACCCAAGCGAACGACAGGCCAATCTGGACTGACTGCGATGTGCGGCTTGTAGTTGTCGAGCACCTGCCGGGCACCGTCGATGATTTTTTGGTAGCCCTCGATTTCGGCCACGATTTGGTGTTGGACTTCGAGGGGCGGGAGGGGAATCTGGAACGCGTGAACGATGCTCGCTTTTAAGTTATGGATGTTTGCTCCCGCGATGCTTTGCTCCAAGTGCTGTCTAAACGCTTGTGTGCGCAGACATTGAAACAAGAAATTTGGCAAAACTTCGGGTTTGGCGCGGAGTGCGGCCATAAAGCCACCGAAATAAAAAGCAGTGTTCTCCTGGCAAAGGGCCACTTTTCCGACATGGTCAGCACTACCGCTTGCCGCGCAAATGAGCACGTCGCCAGCCACCAATCGCTGCGCGTCGTTGAACTCCAGATGTTTCGATACTTGTTTTATGTCGACAAAATTGAGCTGACTTGTTTTTTCGTCGATGTTGTTTGCGCGTAAAACACCAATACCGTCGGAAACGACTTCGTCTTGCTTGGAATAAGTCACGCCACGTACATAGGCGCAAAGGTTCTCAAGGGAAACCAGCTGGTAAGCGGTGGCACGTTGCGCCGTGACGACATACCGATCCCCACTCAAATTAAAGTCCCCACTCGCCCCAATCTTGGTCCGCATCACCGCCTGCGCCATCGCCCCGTCGCCCTCAAACCCTTGCGGTGCCGTCATCCAGCTCCGCAACAATCGCGTCGCCTCCGGCAAGTCGCTGTTCACCACCGCCCGGCGTTGTGCGCCCAGGTTATAGCCGTCGTTGCCGACTTTGACAAACAGTACGCGGTCGAGCTGCTTGTGCAGCCGTTTGTCCAGAATCAGAATGCTGGTCTTCACACCGCTGTAGGGGTTGAACACACCGGCGGGCAGGCTGACCACGGCTACCAGACAGGTGTCGACCAGCATCTTGCGCAGCGTTTTGTAAGCGCTGCCGCTTTGGAAGATGATGCCCTCGGGCACCACGATGGCGGCGCGGCCGGTGGCGGTCAGATGCTCGGCCATGTAGTCCACAAACAGCACTTCGCTGCGGCTGGCCTGCACGCTGAAGCGCTTGTGCGCCTTGATGCCGCCTTTGGGGCTCATGAAGGGCGGGTTGGCCAGAATGACGTCGGCCACCTCGTTCCACTTCTCATCGCTGGTCAGGGTGTCGTACTCCACGATATGCGGGTCGCTGAAGCCGTGCAGGTACAAATTGACCAGGCTCAAACGCACCATGTCGGGCGAGATGTCGTAGCCACGGATGTTGGCGGCCAACCGGTTTCGCTCGTCGGGTGTGAGTAAATCACCGGCCCGGCCCTCGCTGCCATTGCGTGCGGCGCTTTCTTTTTTGCTCGCCTTGGAAGTATTTGCTTTGAGAATGTGCTTCCAGGCTGAGATCAAAAAACCAGCGGTGCCGCAGGCCGGGTCCAGAATGGTCTCGTTCTTTTTCGGGTCCAGGACTTCAACCATGAAGTCGATGATGTGGCGCGGCGTGCGAAATTGCCCGGCATCACCCTGGCTGCCCAGCACGGACAGCAAATACTCAAACGCATCGCCGAGACGCTCGGAATGGTCGTAACTGAAGTAGTTGATTTCCTTCAAGAAACTTTTGAGAGTCTCGGGGTCGCGGTAGGGCAGGTAGGCGTTTTTGAAAATA
This sequence comes from Polaromonas sp. UBA5171, assembly GCA_002413395.1. Taxonomy (GTDB): domain Bacteria; phylum Pseudomonadota; class Gammaproteobacteria; order Burkholderiales; family Burkholderiaceae_C; genus Polaromonas. The sequence goes on from DHWX01000065.1 coordinate 5,959, forward strand.
TCACGAAACAACTCCGGCACGCCGGGGTTTTCGTTCATCTTCTGGATGGCTTCCGAGTAGAGCGCCAGTACTTCAAAGCCGCCCAAGTTGGGAGCCATGAGTCGCGCCCAGCCAAAGCGGGCATGGTCACCGGTAAAGAAGCTGCGCTTGCCGCCCAGTTCTTCGGCCTCGGCATCCATGTCGTCCATGAACTTGTAGATCAGCGCAATGGTGATCTGCTCCACCTGCGATTTGGGGTCGGGCACTTTGCCCACCAAGATGTCGCGACAGGAATCGATGCGGCGTTTGGTTTCGGAGTCAAGCATTGGGGGGAAGTTACATAAACTGGTTGAGCGGCACGTAGTCTTTCACGTACGCGGGGATGCGGGTGCGCCACGCGGGTGGCACGGCCTTGAAGTCGTCCATGCCAAAGGATTGATAAACATACAGGTCGGTCAGATGTTTGGTCTCAATGATGTCGCGCAGCTTGTGGTCGGTGGCATAGGCTTTGAAAAAGTACTTCATGGCTTGCACTGCCGAGGCCGTGGAGTCAGCACTAAAGCCGGTGGCGTTTTGTTGGTCGAGCAGGAATTTGTCGAACTCTTCTTCCAGCAACTCGTCCTTGCTTTTGAAGCCGGGGATTAATCCAAAGGTTTTTTCCAGAATTTCGCGCAGGCCCAGACGCCGGTCCACGCCGGCGGCGCGGCGTAGTTTTTCTAGGTTGAAATACTCAGCGGGCTTGTCAAACAACTCGGTGCTGATGTAGTCAATGGCCTGGTCCCACTGGGCATCGTTCACCTGCTGGGCAATGACGGGGTCGGCCTTGATCTTGTCTTCAAATTTCTCGAAGAACATGCGGTCTACCTTCATGCCCTGAAAGCCGACTTGCTGCTCCACCTGGCTGGCGATGGCGTCGGGGGCGGTGTGGTTATAGGCGCCGTTTTCTGTCTCGCCTCCGCCTTGGCCGGTTCCCGTGTCGCCGCCCTCGCCTGCGCCAGCTCCCGCCCTCGGGCGTGGCAGCTTGAGCACCTGGTCGTAGTTGAACTTTTCTTCAAAGTATTCGCAGGTAGCAAAGAAGTCGAACAGCTTGTAGGCGGTCTTGTGCGGTGCGGTCACCTGGGCTTTCAGGTTTTCATCCTGCAACTGCTCGCGGAAGTCGTGTTTGCGCGTGCCCCGGCCCTTGATCTGCACGAAGTCTGATGGGGAGAACACCGGGCGCATCAAGGCCAGGTTCAACAAATCGGGGCAGTCATAGCCGGTGGTCATCATGCCCACGGTGACGCAGATGCGCGCCTTGCTGGTTTTGTAGGCCGGCAGCACGTTGGCCGAGCCCAGCAGTTTGTTGTTGGTGAAGTTGATGGTGAACTGCTGTGCGTCAGGGATGAGCGAGGTGACTTGCACGGCAAAGTCGGATTGGTAGAGGCCAGGGAACTGCTTGTCGGCCAGGTCGTTCAACATTTGCGTGAGCTTGGCGGCGTGGTTTTGGCTGACCCCAAACACAATGGTTTTGCCAAACTCACCGCTGATCGGGTCGCGCAGGCCGTGGGTCATCAAGGTTTCGCAAAACAGGCGATTTGTGGGCTCCGAGAAAAATTTCTTCTCGAAGCTGCGTTGCTTGAAGCGTTGTTCACCGGTCTGCTGTACATCTTTGTCGACAGCGGGCGTGTCGCTGATCAACACGGCGGCATAACCTTGATCCGACAGCAACTGGGTGGTGACTTCGGTGCGCGCATCAACCACCAGCGGGTTGATCAAAAAACCGTCTTTCACGCCATCCAGCAAGGAGTAGCGGTAAGTGGGTTCGCCAGTTTCACAGCCAAAGGTGCGGTAGGTGTCGAGCAGCAGGCGGCGCTCCTGCTCACGCGGGTCGCGGGTGCTGGGCGTGGCAGCGTCAAACTTCTTGAGGTAGTCCTTGGGTGTGGCGGTGAGTCCCAGTTTGTAGCCGACAAAGTACTCGAACACGGCGCGGGCATTGCCGCCAATGGAGCGGTGCGCTTCATCGGAGATGACCAGATCAAAGTCGGTCGGCGCAAACAGGGTTTGGTATTTGTTGTTGAACAGCAGGGACTGAACCGTGGTGACCACGATTTCAGCCTTGCGCCAGTCGTCGCGGTTTTCCTTGTAGATGCTGGATTTGTAATCGTTCCTGAGCAAAAGAATGAAGGCTTTGTTGGCCTGGTCTTCCAGTTCCAGCCGATCTACCAGAAACAGCACGCGGCGGGCGTTGCCGGTGCGCAGAAACAGTTTGATGAGGGCGGCGGCGGTGAGTGTTTTGCCGGTGCCGGTCGCCATTTCAAGCAGGAATCGGGTTTTGCCTTCTTTCACGGCGGTCTGAATGGCCTGGGCTGCGCGCTGCTGGTAGGCGCGCAAAAAACGCAGACGGTTCTTCTGGATGTACTCAGGCCGTTCATTCGGGTTCTTCCAGCCGACTTCCTGGTCATAAGCGGGCAGTTGAGTCCGGGCGATGTAGTCGAGCGTTACATCTTCCGCCACCAGCCTTCCCGGGTCCGGCTGAAAGCGGGTATAGCCCTTTATGGAGTCTGGCGCGGGAAAGCGCGTGATGATGTACGGGTTGCCCTGCTGCAAGTCCCACAGGTAATGCAGGTTGCCATTGGACAAAATCACGAAGCGGCAGTTTTGCGACCGAGCGTATTTGCGGGCCTGCTCCTTGCCAATCAGCGGGTTTTTGTCTTCGGCCTTGGCCTCCAGCACCACGAGCGGGAAGCTTTGCTCGTCGAGCAACAGAAAGTCGATGAAGCCCTTGCTGGTTGCCTCAAAGTCGCTGCCCATCGCATCAATCTGCGCCTGCGTGAGCTTGACGTTGGGCTCCAGCGCGATGTTGGCCTTGCCCTGGGTCGAATCAAAAAAACGCCAGCCAGCGGCTTCAAGCAGTTAGTTGATTTTGATGCGGGCTTGGGCTTCTTTGGACATTTCAGCAATTTTAGGGCCGGTATCGGATATGTAAAAATTACGTGCAAAACAGGCCTGCCACCCTTATGAATATTGTTTAAGTAGCTATACTAATAATAGCTATCTCTGGATCGACCTGATCGGCACCGGCCGTGGTTTGCCGTTGTCGTCGATCGCCACATAAGTCAGGCTCGCCTCCGTCACCTTGACGTAGTGCCCCTGCGCTCGCAAGCGCTCGGCATACACTTCCACCTGCACCGTGATGGAGGTGGTGCCGATGCGGGTGACGGCCGCAAAGAATGACAGGATATCGCCCACTCTGACCGGCTGCTTGAAGATGAACTGGTTGACCGCCACGGTGGCCATGCGGCCGTCAACGTAGCGGGCCGGGAGCACCGCGCCGGCCACGTCCACCTGGGCCATGACCCAGCCGCCAAAAATATCGCCGTTGGCGTTGCAGTCGGCTGGCATCGGGATGGTCTTGAGCACCAGTTCCTTGTCAGTCGGCAACTGGACCCTGATGGTTTGCAGCCGGGCCTCGGCGCTGGCGTTGACCGAATTGTCTGGTGCTGCACTTGATTTGGAAGACATGGGCACAATCCTGATAAGAAAATTGAAATAATTCCAGCGATTGTGACCCATGCACTACCGAGCTTCCACGGCCAATTCTTCCCTTCCCGTGCCTGTCGCGGCGGCGGGCTCCCCGCCCGCGCCGGTGCCCGAGCGCTCGGACCTGGCTACTTTAAGGCGACTGCTTCCCTATCTGTGGGACTACAAATGGCGCGCGGCGGCGGCGCTGAGCTTCATGGTGGGCGCCAAGCTGGCCAACGTGGGCGTGCCGCTGCTGCTGAAAAAACTGGTGGACATCATGAACGTCAAGCCGGGCGATGCGCAGGCGGTGCTGGTGGTGCCCGCGGCGCTGCTGCTGGCCTATGGCCTGCTGCGGCTGTCCACGACGATTTTTACCGAACTGCGCGAATGGGTATTTGCCAAGGCCACTGAAGGCGCGGCGCGGCGCATTTCGCTGGAAGTGTTCCGCCATCTGCATGCGCTCAGCCTGCGCTTTCACCTCGAGCGGCAAACCGGCGGCATGACGCGCGACATCGAGCGCGGCACGCGCGGCGTGCACTCGCTGATCTCGTATTCGCTGTACAGCATCTTTCCGACTCTGATCGAAGTGACGTTGGTGCTGAGCCTGCTGGCGGTGAAGTTCGATGTCTGGTTTGCCGGCATCACCGGCATTGCGCTGGTGTTTTACATTTCCTATACGGTCACGGTGACCGAATGGCGCACGCAGTTTCGCAAGACCATGAACGAGCTGGACTCGTCGGCGAACAGCCGCGCCATCGATTCGCTGCTGAACTACGAAACCGTCAAGTATTTCAACAACGAAGAATTTGAGGCCGCCCGCTACGACGAGGGCCTCAAGCGCTACCGCCAGGCCGCCATCAAGAGCCAGAACACCTTGAGCCTGCTCAATGCCGGACAGCAGCTCATCATTGCGATCGGGCTGGTGGCCATGCTGTGGCGCGCCACCCAGGGCGTGGCCGATGGCCGCATGACGCTGGGCGATCTGGTGATGGTCAACGCCTTCATGATCCAGCTTTACATTCCGCTGGGTTTTCTGGGTGTGCTGTACCGCGAAATCAAGCAGAGCCTGACCGACCTGGACAAAATGTTCACGCTGATGGAGAAAGAGCGCGAAATTGCCGACGAGCCGGGCGCGCAACCAATCCGCGTAGAAGGCTCGCCCGCAGTGCGCTTCGAAAACGTCAGCTTCGCTTATGAAACTGGCGCAGCGGGCCATGCCAAAGGGGCGCGTCCAATCCTGCACCATATCAGCTTTGAAATTCCGCCCGGAAAAACTGTGGCGGTAGTGGGCTCGTCGGGCGCGGGAAAATCCACGCTGGCGCGCCTGCTGTACCGCTTTTACGATGTGCAGCAAGGCCGCATCACGATTGCCGGACAGGACATCAAGCACGTCACCCAGGCCAGCGTGCGCCAGGCCATCGGCATCGTGCCGCAAGACACGGTGCTGTTCAATGACACGGTCGAATACAACATCGCCTACGGCAAGCCCGGCGCCACGCACGCCGAAGTGGAGGAAGCCGCCCGCGCTGCCCATATTCACAGTTTTATTGTTTCAACGCCCCTGGGTTACCAGACTATGGTGGGTGAGCGCGGGCTGAAGTTGTCGGGCGGCGAAAAGCAGCGCGTGGCGATTGCCCGTACCTTGCTGAAAAATCCGCCGGTGCTGATTTTTGACGAAGCTACCTCGGCGCTGGACTCGGCCAACGAGCGCGCCATTCAGGCCGAGTTGCGCGCCGCCGCCCAGAACAAGACCACGCTGGTGATTGCGCACCGCCTCTCCACCGTGGTCGATGCGCACGAAATTCTGGTGATGGAGGCCGGCCGCATCATCGAGCGCGGCAGCCACGCCGCCCTGCTGGCCGCCAATGGGCGCTATGCCGAAATGTGGGCCATGCAGCAGCAGGCCAGCGAGCGTGGGGAAAACGAAATTGCGACCTAGCCTTTTTTGCATGGGCATGAGAAGCTGTGAGCAGGTCCAGGATTTCCCGATGTGCGCTATAGCGAAATGACCGAACAGGCTCACGAATCTGATAAAACATTTGCGTGGATTGCAATCATGGGCTGCGCGATTTTGGCGGTACCTTGTTCCATCACCCCTTAATAACACAGGAGAGAAATATGTCGAGCGTTGGCTATCACGAACCGATTGAGGAATTGTCAGAGCAAACACGCGACATGCACCGCGCCATTGTGTCGCTGATGAAAGAACTGGAGGGCCGTTGACTGGTACAACCAGCGCGCGGATGCATGCAAGGACGCGAAACTCAAGGCGATTCTTGAGCACAATCGAGACGAGGAGAAGGAACACGCGTCCATGGTGCTCGAGTGGATTCGACGCAAGGATGCTGCTTTCTCGAAAGAATTGAAGGACTATCTGTTTACCGAAAAGCCTATCGCGCACAAGTAGGCCAACCGAGCCTTTACCGCTGTGGCAACTTGTTCCGCATGGGCCGGGCTTCAGGCTGCCTTTGAACCGCCGTCCTTGCCCAGGCGAACCACCAGCACCGGCACGGGTGCCAAGCGGATGATTTGCTCGGCACCACTGCCCAGTAGGGCGCGACCCACGCCCCGGCGGCCGTGGGTGCCGACGACGATGAGGTCCGCGTTCCATTCTTTCGCGGCATCGGCAACCACTTCGGCAAGCCGTCCGTCAAAGTTGTCGAGTAGCAGGGTGTCGGCTTCAACGCCCGCGGATTGGGCAATGGCCATGGCATCGCCGAGAATTTTGGTTCCGGCCTCGCGTATTGCCGTGATCAGTTCGCCCGAATAGCCACCGAACTGCCCATAGCCACTCAGGTAGGTCAACTCTTCAATGACGTGGATAAGCCGAACCCGTCCTCCGACCGTCCTGGCCAGTTGCAGTGCCGCCACCAAGGCTTTGTTGGAGGTCTCGCTACCGTCCACGGGAATGAGTATTCGCTTGTACATAATGGACTCCTGAATGTGATATTAGATGGCTTTTCAGTGTGGCCGATGGTCGAGTTGCCGACATTGACATGGATCAACGATTTTTCTTGATGTGGGTCAAGGTGGACTTGCATCAGACGGGACACAGTATGTGTATGTATATGAACTACCGCTTGACGTTCCTTCTGTTCGCCTGCGCTGCCTTGACTGCCTGCTCATCCCTGTTGCCGCGCGGCAGCAGCGACAGGGTCGGTCCTTTTGCCACATTCGAGTCCGCCCAGGCGGCAGCTGAGCAAATCATTCCCCTGAAAACGCGGTTTTCGGAGCTTAAAGGACTCGGGTTCGATCCCGAGAACGGCACCAACGTCACGCTGATTCCCTACCCCGACATTGTTGCGCGGCTGGCTCCCTACTCAGCCCTGCCACTGTCGGCACTTGATCCCGGCGTCAGGAAGTGCGTCGAGGTCCAAACGGCGTGCCGAGGCTACCTGTTTAACTTCGAGCGGCAGAACCGGCGTCGCAGCGGCGGCTTCTGGCTGGACTTCCTGAATATTAGCCGCACCACCTTCATCACCGGCTGGTCATTTCAGGCCCTGGTGGTTGTGAGTGACGGAACAGTGCTGTTTCGCAACTATGCCGGACAGCCGCAGATCGACCGGGTCGAGCACCAGCGCAACCCACTCGGGCCGTTCCAGCCGGCAGGAGAATCGGTCGGCACCAAGCTGCTGCGCTAATGCGTTGCACGCTATCTGGCAGCAAGGCGCTGACGAGCAAGTAGGTGGAAAGGTCCACTCCCGCTACGCCACCAAGCACGGTGTGAGCGAACCGCTGTGAGCTGAGCGAGCCCGTGACGGGCCGTTGATGTGTATCAATCTGCGCCAGGTCCTCGTGCTCTATGGTTGCGGGATCGCAGCCTTTTGAAGGAGTGGTTCCATGAAAGCGTTCCTGACACAACTATTGGTCCACCTGGATGCCTCGCCGCAGGCGCAGCCGCGCTTGGAGGCAGCGTGCCGGATCGGGCAGGCGCACGGAGCTGCGGTGACCGCGCTGTACGCCGTGACGCCGAGTCTTGTGGATCTGCCTTTTTTGCCCACGATCGGGCCAGACATGGCGGCCGCCTTGCGTGACATCGACGACGAGCGGCGGGCCCGTGCCCGTGCAACGTTTGAACGCTTGATGACTGCGACCGCAAGCAAGGCCACATGGGCCGAGGTTCAGGACGATCCGATCATCGCTGCGTTCGCGCGGCAGGCGCTCTATACGGATTTACTGGTGCTGGGACAGTACGATCCTTCCAGCACGGCATCGGACGGTGTTCCGTCTGATTTTGTCGAGACCGTGATGGCCGCAAGCGGTAAACCGGCCCTGATTCTGCCTTACATAGGCGTCGCCCGCGGAATAGGAGAAACCATCGTGATCGCCTGGAAACCCACCCGCGAGGCAGCCAGTGCGGTCAGCGCTGCCATGCCCTTGTTGCAGCAAGCGCGGCGCGTTCACATCCTCTCGTGGGCTGGGGTAGAGGAGGATGTGATCGGCGGTGATGGCCTGGACCTGAACGGCTACCTCAAACTGAGCGGGGTGGACGCGACTTGGCACCGTCAGGGCGAGGAGCCAGAGTCACTGGGCGAATTGCTGCTGTCGCGGGCATTCGACCTGGGTGCCGACCTGCTGGTGATGGGCTGCTACGGCCACAGCCGGGCCCGCGAGTGGGTTTTGGGCGGAACCTCCCGCACAGTGCTGCAGTCCATGACCCTGCCTGTTCTGATGGTGCATTGAGGGCGCTGCGACTCTGCAGGGAAGGTTGAGCCCAAGGCAGTTCAGTTTCTTGCCAGCATGGCTTCCAGGCATCAGAGGGAGCTTTGGCTCGGACTTATCCTACAGTTATTGTCAGCCGCTGCCTATGGTGCGTTGCGGCAGACCGGGCCACAATAAACGCATGTTTAAGGGCGATGCTTCTGGTAGTTCTTTGATCGCCGATGACTCGGCGCTGCTCCGCGATCGCGCCGCCTGTCTGGTTGGCTCCAGCGCCGGTATATCGCGCACTGACACTCTCGCAGCCAGCCAGAGAACCGCCGCTGTCCACTGCCACGCTAAAACTGTCACCGCACCGGTTCACGTTTTCCCTTGGCGACAAACCGGGGACAGCGCGCCTGTCGCGCCGCTCAAGACGCTGTGCTCCAGTTGCCATCTGCGGGATTTGTGTCTTCCTGGTGGCATCACTGGCAGCGAAATACAGCACCTGGACGCCCTGAGTTTTGGTCGGCGCAAGATCAAGACCGCCCAGACCCTTTATCGCCAGGGTGATCGCTTCAAGTTCATCTATGCGGTCCGAAGTGGCACTTTCAAGTCCATCCTGACGCTGGCCGACGGGCGCGAGCAGGTCAGCGGGTTTTACATCGCCGGCGAGGCAATGGGCCTGGATGGCGCCGCCGATGGCGTGCACGCCAGCAGCGCCATCGCACTTGAAGACGCTGAGGTCTGCGTTATTTCCTACGCCCTGCTCACCGATTTGACCGTTGGCAATGCGGGCATGCAGCATGTGGTTTTCCGACTGATGAGCAGTGAGATCGTGCGGGAGCATAGTCTCATGCTCCTGCTGGGCAGCATGAATGCTGAAAAGCGACTGGCCACTTTTGTGTTGAATCTGTCGCAGCGTCTGAAGGCGCGTGGTTATTCGGCGAGTGAATTCCACCTGCGGATGTCGCGTGCCGAGATCGGCAGCTATCTTGGCATGACGCTGGAGACCGTCAGCCGCGCTTTCTCTTCCTTTCAGCAGCAGCGTCTGCTGGAAGTGGACAAACGCTACATCCGTGTCGTTGACCTGGATGGCCTGACTCGGGTTTTGGGGACGCACCTGCACTGACGGGAACCCTGCGCTTGTGATGAAGAAAAAGGCAATGCAGCTGTCGCAGTTTGCCCGGCTACCGGGTTCCGTCGTTAGCCTTGAAATTGCGGACCATGCTGATCAGTGTTTCCTGAACCGGCGCGATGCCGACGAAGCCTGGAGAACGCTGCGCTCCAGCGATTTGACGCTGCGGGCGTTGAAATGCCAGCGATAGATCAGGGCGGCGATGGAATGGGTCAAGGCGTGCGCACCTTGACTTTGCTGCCGTCGGCCAAGGCGGGCGGCGGATAGAGCACAACCGCTTGGCCCGGCACCAAGCCGCTGCGAATCCAGCCTTCCGTGGTGTTGCGTGTCCCCACATCCACTGTCTGCAGCCGGGCCGTCCGGCCGTCCAGCAGGTAAACGGCCATGCCCTGGCCGTGCGGGAAGAGGGCGCCCACGGCGACCAGAACCGCCTGTTTGACGCTGGCGACGATGATTCTCACGCTGACACGGAAATCGTCGCCCATGGAACGCCAAGCTTCGGGTGGCGTGGCGATGTCGATCAGGACATTGACACGCTGTTCCTCAATGCCCAGGGCCGAGACTCTGGTGAAAGCGGCTGGTTCCACGCGGCGAACCCGACCTTCGACGAGCGGCCCACCCCAGCGCTCAATCACTGCCCGACGTCCAGCTTGGGCCTGCACCGCGTCGGTGGTGAGGAATTCGCTGACGACTTCCATGCGGGCGGGGTCGCCGACATCGAGCAAGGCAGCGCCGGATGCCAGGGTAGTTTCGCTCGGTTGCGCCACGCGCAGCACCATGAATTCGCCCGCCCGCACATCGAGATCGACATCGCGCAACGCAAGCACGGCGGATTCTCCACTTCCATAGGTCTTGCAAAGCGACCGGGTGCGCAGCACCGGCGTTTCTGGTTGCTGCGCATTCTCCATTGCCTTGTGGACGCCCCTATTGCACCGCGATTTTCTTGGATGCGGGCAAGGCCTTTTTCGGTAACTCCAGCGTCAGCACACCATCGGCGTATTTGGCGACAACCTTGCTGTCATCCACATCCTCGGCCAGACTGAAGGTGCGCGAAATGTTGCCCCAGTAGCGCTCGCTGCGCAGGATCTTGTCGCCATTGCCCTTGGTTTCCTTTTCCCGATTGACCTCGGCATCGATCTGCACGATGTTGCCGTCGATGCGGACGTTTATGTCCTCTTTCTTGACACCAGGGATGTCGGCCTTGACCATGTAGGCGTTGTCCTTTTCGGAAACATCGACGCGCATTTTCAGCGCAGGGGCGTCGGCGTCGAAGGCGACCGGGGTAAAAAAACGGCGCAAGGCCAACTCGAAGGGATCGCCGGAGGCGGGATCCAGTACACGCAGTTTGCTCATGATGATTCTCCTTGGGGTAATTGAAGAACTTGATGAAAAATGATCGGTGTCTTCAGGGACCGACGTGTAAGCTGTCCACGACGCGCGAGACGCCGCGCGCGGAGAACGCCGCGCCGACGGCCGCTTCGCGTTCCGCCAGCGAATGCACATGGCCACTCAGTGTGACTACGCCGCCTTCGACATCGACAGAGATGTGCCTGGCCTCGCGCACGGCTTGCCGTGTCAGGGCGGCAGTGATCTGCGCGCCGATGTCCTGGCCACTTGCACGTGGCTTGATGGTGATCCGGTTGGACAGACCGCGCACGCCAGCCAGTGGCCGGATGGATTGCTCGGCACGGGCGAGCTGGTAGCTCCAGTCAACCTCGCCGGTCAGCGTGACCCAACCGTCCTCGACCTCGACCTGCACCTTGCCGACGGGTATCAGGGAGTTCAGGCGCAGAGCCAATACTGCCGCCTGCGCGATCTCGGAATCGCTGCGTTTGTGCTCAGCAGCGAGTTTTACATCCAGTTCCAGGGCAATGCCGCGCACGCCCGCGATGCGGCGCACCGCTTTTTCTATTGCGTGCTTCTCGGCGAAGCTGTCCAGGTGGCCGGTGAGGGTAACCACGCTGTCCTTGACCATGACGCCGATGCCCGTGGCATTGATGGCTGGGTCCCAAGCAAGTTCGTCGATAACATCGGCCTTGAGTTGCATATCGGTTTTCATGCGTAACACTCCTTTGAAGCAATCGGCGATTCCGCAATGCGGAACCTTGGTTCCAAGATAATCCACCTGCGCTGCGAATGCTTTGATATTTGTCAAGTGGATCGCGGGTTGAATATCCATGGACTGGACACGGCCTGAGACGCGGCATGCGCCATTAGCGGGCGGATGGCAAGAGGGGGCTCAGTCCAGGCTGACCGATTCGAGGTAGTAGGGCATGTGACAGGGCCAGTGCAACTCGCGTTCGATGCGCAGGCGCATGGCATCGGCCGCAGCTGCCTCGCCATGCGTGATGAAAGTCTGGCGCGGTGCTGACTTGAAGTTGCGCAGCCAGCCAATGATTTCCGCGGCATCGGCATGCGCCGAAAGGTTATCGAGCATTGACACCTCGGCCCGGACTGGCACATCTTCTCCGTGGATACGCACCGTCGAGGCTCCGCCAACGAGGGCCGCTCCGCGCGAGCCTCCAGCCTGAAAACCGGCAAACAGGATGGTGTTGCGCTTGTCCGGCGCGAACGCCTTGATGTGGTGAACCACGCGCCCGCCTGCGGCCATGCCGCTGGCGGAGAGGATGACCATCGGTCCACTCCGTGTATTGAGCTCGCGTGACTCATCGGGCGTGCGCACGATCTGCGCCGTGTGCGTCATGGCTTCACACTGCTCCCGGGTCAGCCGCAGCTCGCTGCGATGCTCCTCGTAGGCGTGCGTGGCGTTGGCCGCCATTGGGCTGTTGAGGTAAACCGGCAGATCGGGGATAAGGCCCTGGGCCTTGAGCAGGTGGATGCCGTACAGCAGGCTTTGCGCACGCCCGACGGCGAAGGCCGGAATGACGACCACGCCGCCGCGCGCCGCCGTACGGTTGATCACATCAGCCAGTTCTCGCAGCACGTCGGTGTTTTTGTGCAAGCGGTCGCCATAGGTGGATTCGACCACCAGGTAGTCCGCGCCATCCATGGGCGAGGGCGCCGCCATCAGCAGATCATTGGGCCTGCCGATGTCACCCGAAAACAGGATCGAGCGCAAGCCATTGTCGAGCCGAACGAAGGTCGCACCCAGAATATGACCCGAAGGCGTGAGGGTGGCATTCAGGCCTTTGGCGGGCTGCCATTCCTTGCGATAACTCACCGGCTCGAACAGTTTCAGGCAGCGCTGCGCATCGTCGCGGGTGTACAGCGGCAAGGCCGGGGAGTGCTTGGACATTTTGTGCCGGTTCAGGTACTCGGCTTCCTCTTCAAGCAGGTAGCCGCTGTCGGGCAACAGGATTCGGCACAGGTCATAGGTCGCGGGGCTGCAATACACCTTGCCGCTGAAACCTTGTCGGGCCAGCAGTGGCAGGTAACCGCTGTGATCGAGGTGCGCATGAGTGAGAATGACGGCATCGATGGACGCGGCATCAACCGGTAGCGGCGACCGATTGCGCAGGCGCAGCTGCTTGTAACCCTGAAACAGGCCACAATCGACGAGCAGGCGGGATTTACCTTGTTGCAGCAGGTATTTGGAACCGGTGACAGTGTCGGTTGCGCCGAGGAACTGAAGTCGCATGAGCTAGTCTAGCAGGCGGCGGACTTCAACTGCGGTATCTGCGCAGCAGCGCTGAATTGTCGATGAATCACTGGTTAGTGCCGTTGGCGGTACAAGATGCGCCGCTATTTAAATACGCTATAATTTGCGGCTACGCGGCTGTAGCTCAGTTGGATAGAGTACTTGGCTACGAACCAAGGGGTCGTGGGTTCAATTCCTGCCAGCCGCACCATATGAATCAAGGACTTAGCGTCGAAAGGCACTAAGTCCTTTCTTCTTTCTGACTGAATGTGCTCAACATTGTGCCAACAAGGTCAACGGCAATGCATATTGATCTGGGTGCCGAATTTAAACTGACCCATCGAAAATCACTGCGAACCCGCATGCGGCGAACGATTGCGAAGACTGGAGTGGGGTCGGCAAAAACACACGCCAGCCACAACCCCGGTTGGGTCAAACAAATCGCATTTTCCAGCCTTGGCATCGTCAAAACGGCATTATCTGTTCCGTTTACGCGACTGCAGCGCTTATGATCCGCGCCAGCGATCGCTGCCGATTGAGCCGTTCTCGCGAGACCTCGGTCAGACGAATCATTTCATCCTTCTTGCAGTCCCAAGCGCAACACCATGCACACCGAAACACCCATTGACTTATTCCCAGCCACCGCAAAAACGGCAGTCCCGCAGTCAGACGTCAACCCCATCGTGGGTGGTCGCGTCGAGTTGCAGTTGCTCACCACGCTCAAGTGCAACCTCAAGTGCAGTTACTGTTCTTTGGGCGTGGGCGAGGTGTTGGGTTCCCAGATCCATGTGGAGTACGACATTGACCAGCTCAGCGCTTTCGTCGACAGGCACCTGCAGGGCAAGGAGGTCTATGTCACTTTCTACGGTGGCGAGCCGACGTTGAACAAGCCCTTGATGCTTGAGGTGATGCAGCGGTTCCCGCACTTTCGCTTTCAACTGCAGACCAATGCCACGCTGATCGACAACCTGCCGGATTGGGCCTTGAGTCGGCTGTCCAATGTGCTGGCCTCCATTGACGGCGGCGAAGCCACCACCGATGGTTACCGGGGACGCGGCATTTACCGCCAGGTGATCAAAAACCTCAAGGAGGTACGCGAAAGAATCAGCGGTTCGATCACGGCCCGTGTCACCTGGGGCAACCCCGACACCTGCTTTGAGGAGTTGGACCAACTGGTGAGCCGAGACACGCCGTTTGACTATCTCTACTGGCAGTTCGTGGCCGATGAAATGTATGCCGGTGACTCGGTGGTCAAGCGCCAGGGCGTGCTGGTGCAAATGATCGACAAGTTCTTCTCGCGCACCGACGTGTTGTACCCACTCATTCCACTGATGGGCATGGTGCGGAACAAGCTCTTTCCGACCCGCGCGCAGGAGCTCTATGCGGGCCGCACCCAATGTCGGGTGTCCACCCACCTGCTCAATGTCATGCCCAACGGTGAGATATTCCCCTGCCCGGACATGCTGTATGACCCGGCCATGAAGATGGGCGATGTCAAGACCAACTGGCTCAAGAAGAGCCCGTTGCAAACCACCCCTGAGATGCCATGCGAAAGCTGTAAGGCCTATTCATGGTGCCGGGGTAATTGCATGAAAAACATGTACCTCGGCTACGTCAAAAATGATGTGCGCTACCGTACTAATGTGGTCGAACCCATTTGTGAGCTGATTCGTTTCATGGGCCGTGAGATAGACCAACACAATCCGCAAGCCTGGTTTGAACAAGCTACGCTGCCGGTACGCAAGCAGATCATGGACTGCGAGGTTTATGAGTATGTGGAGATCATGCCCTGAGTTGGGCAGGTCGCCAACGAATGGGAAATCGTGTTGGCTCTAAGTAAAAAAAGGGGGCAGGTTCCATGGAATCTCATGATTCCATGGAACTTACTTAGGTTGGCGTGAATTGCAGTTTGTAGTCGCGTGCGAACTCTTTGCACCGCAAAAGCATGTCTTGCTTTTGGCGAGCAATGAACGAGGGGTCACTGCACGTAAAGTTGGCCGAGCATTTTGCGTAGTTGTGCAGTGATACGGATACCGATCGAGCATCGTCGGTTGTGGCCGCTGCAACTGGCCTTAGTGATGGATGACGGGTGAGGCGCTGGTATCTAATGGATTGTGCTAGTTTGTTTGCCAATGATTTGGTCAAGGTGATTTTTCTTACCAATGGCCTATCCATCATCAATGGAGCAAACGGGCGATTGATTGTCGCCAACCAATCTCTCCATTTGAACTCGTTAAAACGATGCGCCAACACACACGCGGCCCAAGGTATTCCCATGGCATCAGCGCAAATTGCGCCATGCAGTGACTCAGCCAGTACACGAGAACAACTCCGCATCTGATTGATCACGATACTTGGAGCTTGCTGTGGATTTATGGCAACCATTCCAGCATTACTTGCTACCTTGATCCAGTCATAACTATCCCAAGTTGTACAGTGTGGAATGAGTCCGATGGGCCCTAAAATATCATGTCCAGTAGTAAGCTCAGGCCACAAGATCGCAGAATCTCCAAGTGCATGATCATTCGACAAGCCAAATTCGGATGCTGTTTTTGGCCCCCTCACCCAACGGAAATCCCAGTTAGCGTCTGCCAATGCAGCGTGAGCCTCGCCAATGCCAGTGCCTAGAACTACCTTTTTGATGGATTGATCATGTCGGCCATCCAGCAGTGTGCCGACACCATAGAAAAGAACTTTCCCATTTAAGTCAGCCAGGTTAGGGAACAGCCGTTCCCACAACTGCAAATTGATGTCATCACCAAAATTTCCACCATCGATGCAATGGTAGTTGATCAACTTCATTTAACCCTCGCCCGAACTTAATTGGAGCGGAACAGCTCATCGCTGCCCTTCGCCTTTTTATGCAGGTTCAGTTTCACGAAATTTGACTACCTGAATATTTCATTTGCGTAAATCCAAGGTAAAGACGCAAATATCCAAACCGGCGCAGGTGAATTACCGAATTTCCTGCGGCACTGAAAAAGATGGCTTGAATTGGATTTGAATGGCTACGACGAAGGGCCGCGGCGAATGAATGCCAATTTTTTGCTCTTGATGCTCCGACCTGTCCGTGAGAGAGGCCTATCGAGCTAATAAATTGGTGCCTGCATTGCCAACTGCCAAATACGCCAAAGTGCCTCGTGCCACCGCGTTGAGGTCATTGGTTGTTCCGGTCGCTGAAGAAGCCGTCCAAGTTGAACCGTCTGTACTAATGAAAATGTTTCCACCCGCACCCACAGCAACAAACCGCGTTCCATAAGTGATGGCCTTGAGGTCAATCATGACGGGGGGTACCCGGGATATCCAGCTGATCCCATCCGCGCTGCTTAGCATTGTCCCGGATGCTCCAACTGCTACGAATGTAGTAGCGCCTGTGGCAGATGTACTTGCACCATATGCGACTCCACGCAAGTCAGCCGCGGTATTTGATGAAACCGAATGCCAAGCAAAACCATCTGGACTTTCAACCATGGTGCCTGCGGCACCGACTGCAACCCAGGTGCCACCGTTATAAGCGCTGTACGTGATGCCATACAAGGAATTCGTGGTGGGGCTTGCTACTGCCGTCCAGTTGACTCCATCAGGACTTGTGATGATGGTGCCGTTCGCGCCAACTGCAACATTCAAATTTACATTGTTACTGGCAATGGCATAAAGGTTTTGTGTGGTTTTGGAGGTTTGTGGTGTCCAGGTTATCGCATCGCTGCTCATAAGCACCAAGCCACTGTCACCCACGAGTTTATAGGTTCCAAAGAAAGAGGCACCATTCAAATTGGTGCTTGTGGCGTAATTGATTGTGCTCCAAGTTGCACCATCAGCGCTTGAGTACATGGCGCCCCCGTCGCCCGCCGCTACATAGACCGTACCGAAAGCGACGCCGCGCAATGCAGTCGTGCCGGTTGCCGTACCCGCAGTCCAGTTGGCGCCAGCCAGCCTGGGCGTAGCCAAAACCGCCGGGGCGCCTGGTCCGCCCGGACCGCTATTGACTCTTCCGTTGATCGTGAACGAATAGCTGGTGCCGTTGACCAGGCCGGACGGAATGACATAGGGTGACGTCACGCTCATCATCGAATCAAGAACGACGACGCCATTGACAGTAAGGAGAGTGCCGTTGACAGTTTTTTGAGCAGGGCACAAACCAATCCACTTCTGAGTCGACAAGGTGTCGGTCGGTGCGCTGAGGGTTGGCGCGCAAAACAGCCAGTAGTCAACCCCGGGGACCATATCCCAAGTCACCGTGGCACCTCCATCGCCGGGGGTAACGGTAAGCCCTGTTGGTGCGGGTGAGGAACTCCCACCGCCACAGGCTACTACCATCAACAAAGTAAGCAACGCGGCAGAGAGTAACTTGAATGAGCGAAAAATCATAAAAATTCCAAATGGGCGATTGTTTTAATTTCGCCTGCTATCTAAACCCCCCTGCCATTAGGGAACAGTGTGCCAGGGTGAAACACATGTTCTCATTTTACGTATATCCATGAAAACGCAAGGCAAATTATTGCGCAATGATCGAATTCCAGCACCGCGGCTCAGTAAAGCTCAGGTAAATCGCCCATTGCTGTTGGGTGGGAGAGCTCCGTGCAAGATCATGATTCAATGTTGAAATGAAAGCCAGCCTTTCCCACATTTTGGGCCCTTCACTTGCCGGGGCGCTGCTTCATGTGGCGCGGAGGGCAATATGGTGAAGCGTTCACAAGCTGCAAAGTGTTCGATGGCAGATGCTGCGACCGGCGGCGCGCAACACCTCGCCGACCGTGCTGTCGTTCGGAGCGGGGTAGTGCCAGGCGGCGAATCGATCAGAACCAGCAGAGCGGCCCGCGCCGCCGTGCCTGCGCGTCAGCTTGCCAGGGGCGCTGTGATTTGGTCGATACGCGCCATCACCTCTGGCGTCAGTTTGGGTATAACGTCCACCGCGCCAAGATTTTCTTGCAGCTGCGAAATTTTGGATGCTCCGGTGATGACTGTGCTGACATTCGGGTTGCGTGCTGCCCAGGCAATTGCCATTTGACCGAGACTGCAACCCAAATCGGAAGCGACGATTTGCAGTTGCGTGACCGCGGAATTTTTGGTGGCGTCGGTGAGCCCTTTGACGAGAAACCCCATTCCTTCAATGGCACCGCGGCTGCCTTCTGGAACGCCGTTGCGGTATTTTCCAGTAAGCAAACCGCTGGCCAGGGGGCTCCAGGTCGTCAGCCCCAGGCCAATGTCTTCATAAAGCCGGATGTATTCCTGTTCAACCCGCTTGCGATGGAACAGGTTGTACTGCGGTTGCTCCATTACGGGTTTATGCAGGTGGTGCCGTTCAGCAATGTCCCAGGCGGTGCGAATTTCCTCGGCAGACCATTCGCTGGTGCCCCAGTACAGCGCCTTGCCTCGGCGAATCATGTCACTCATCGCCCAGACTGTTTCTTCAATGGGGGTGTGTGGGTCGGGCCGATGGCAGTACACCAGGTCAATGAAATCCAGGCCCATGCGTTGGAGGGAACCATCGATCGCCTGCATCAGGTACTTGCGATTGAGCGTGTCTTTATGGTTGACCGGCTGGCCTTCGCGGTCCAGTCCCCAAAAGAATTTGGTCGAAACAATGTAGCTCAATCGCGGCCATTTCAACGCTTTGATGGCTTCGCCCATGACGACTTCGCTCTTCCCGCCCGCATAGGCTTCGGCGTTGTCAAAGAAATTGACGCCGACATTGAATGCTGCAGCCAGCATCTCACGGGCCGCTGTTACGTCCACCTGATTGTGGTAAGTCACCCAGGAGCCCAGTGAGAGTTCGCTGACCTGCAGGCCACTGCGGCCAAGACGTCGGTATTGCATAAGGTTGCCTTGCTGGATGTGAATGAATCCCGAAAGGCTAACAGATCCAGCGTGGTTGTACCGCCACCTACGAAGGAGCTATCGGCCCAAAGCCAGCCTGACTTCTTCCTCGTCAATTGTGCGGGCCGCTCCAAACCCCGCGACCTGTCGGGCGCCAGTGATGTGGATGGCGACAAACATGAAGTCGTCCAATTGCGTCATGGGCTCCACCTCCGGAAATCTCTCCAAATACGCCGTTCGACATGCGCCCCACGAAGGGGTGTTGACGTCCAGCACCCGGGCCTGGCCTTCCAGCGTGACGCGAGGCAAAGCATGAACCGGCTTGCCCTCTACTTCGGGCTGCATCACGAGCAGCGACACCTTCGTCCGGGCTTGAAGGTTACCCGTGTGGGCCGCCAATTTGCTCACATGAATGACCAGGCTGCTGAGGCTTGCCTCAATCGCATAAGGCACCATGGAGACAAATGGAGCGCCGTCATCGGCGATGGTCCCCATGGCAGCTACTCGCTTTGAATGCAAAAGAGAGCGCAACTCAAGGGTTAATCTGGATTCATGAGACACAAAGGCTTCCCTGAAAAAAGAATATTTGAATAGGGGGCTTGAGCGCTGCAGGGTGGTGGCCTTACCGCTACCGGGGGCATCGAAAATGCCTCATGCTCTATCAGAACAAACCCGATGCTATATTTATGGTTAACGCGATTAAAGTGGTATTGAAGAAAAACGCCAACACGCATTGCACCGTGCCGGTTCTGCGCATCTTGCGATTCGTAAAACTGACATCGGCTGTTTGCCCAGACGTTCCAATGACGCTGGCGAAATATACGAAATCACCGTAATCCGGTGCATGGCCACCAGGAAAGTCCAGTCCACCATGCTCACCACGAATTTCCGTAGCGTAATAATCATGGGCGTAATGCAGTGCAAACATCACTTGAGTGAAGGCCCAAGACGACACAATGGTGAGCACAGCCAGCCCAATGTGGCCATAGCGCAGCGTACCTTTGAGATCCTTGACAACGGCCAGTTCGGCCACGATGGCGCCTATGCACATCAACGCCGCAGAAACAACCAGAACCAGAACCAGAATACGGCCTTCGTCGTGTTGCAAGGCGCGCACGCGCATTCTCTCGTGCGTGGACCAGAACATCATCCGGGCGGCGAGTATCAGATAAAGACAAGCCCCGACATTCCAGCCAATGATGGCTTTGGTAATCGTTTGTTGTACCAGCGTTTGCGGCAGCAATAATGCCGTCGCCAAGCCGATGACGAAGCAAATCAAAAGTCTTGGCCGAGCCAGCACGAATCGTGTCAGCAGAGCCTTCGACTGGTAGGGATTAACAGGTGTTTGTGCCATTGAATTTCTCAAAATGAGTTCCAAGACCAGAATATTGGCCTTCTCACGGCGGGGCGACTAAAAAATGCGGAAGCTGCGGCAACCCTTCCAACGGCTGCAGAGCCTGCCGAACTGTCTTTGGCCAGTGTAGCAAGGCAAGACGTGCATAAAAAAAAGGAATAACGTTGGCCAATCCACCGCTGGGTGAACTTTACGTAGCCGACATGTATCAACCCTTGCTTTCAGACGGTCTGTCACAAAATCCATACACTGGAGTGTTTTTTTTAAAGGTAATTTCAATGGAATACAAGTCAATCCTTCAACGAGCATGCAAGTGGCTTGTTGTCGCATCATTTTTGAGTTTCGGTTTTGCCATGGCTCAATCAGAGCCGACTCTCAACCAGGTCTACGCCACAGCCCAGGCCGGGAAACTAGATCAAGCTCAGGCCATGATTCAGCAGGTGCTGACTGCTCATCCGAAAAGCGCAAAGGCGTATTTTGTACAAGGCGAACTTTTTGCACGCCAAGGAAACGTGGGTCGGGCCCGCGAAGCATTAGCGACCGCCGAAAAACTGGCCCCAGGGCTTCCTTTTGCAAAAGCAGAATCTGTTCAAGCCCTGCGCGCGCAACTTTCAGCCAGGAAGACCCCGATGGCGTTAGGTGGTTCGACGGCGCGCTACACCGCTCCTGCTGCCCACTCGTCCTCTTTTTCATGGGGACTGCCTCTTTTGCTGGCAGGCGGCGTGATTGTTCTGGGGTACTTTATGTTCCGTAAAAAAGCACCAGAATCCTTTGCCCAACAGCCGGTCTACGCAAACCAGGGCGGGATGAATGGCCCCCAGACCTTTGGCATGGGAAGTGGATCTGGCGGGATGCAACCTGCTTACGGTCAGCCCGCAGGGAGTGGCCTTGGCAGCCGAATCATGGGGGGTGTTGCAACAGGATTGGCGGTAGGCGCAGGGGTCATTGCGGCTGAGGCAATTGGACGAAACCTCATGGGCAACCATAACCAATCCGCAGGACAGTTCGACAACTTCAGCAACAATGATTACAAACCCATAGATGGCAACACCGATATGGGAGGGCAGAATTTTGGTGTCAATGACACAAATTCATGGGATGACGGCGGAAGCCTCGACGTTGGAGGCGGAGGCGACTGGGACAATTAAGTGGATGACATTTTTCATATTGACTCCGTTGCAAATCAAGATATTGGCTCGCCGGGCGTATCGTGAAACATACCTGAACGTGCCCACCTGGGCCAGTCTGAGGCTTTCATTCACAACAGGGAGGGCTCATGACGAGGCTGACAACATTGGCGAGGCGAGTCTGAAGTTTCTGTAGAGTTGGGTTGACCAATACGTGGCTTGCTGAAAAAGCGCGCCTGAGTAAGCTCTTCGGCATCACACCTTTTCCTCTGATCTTGGTGATGCGAAGTGTTGGCTACACAAGGACAACATCAGGGTAACTACGGATTTTCGACATTAGTTCCGATGCTAATATTAATTTCGACAACACAGCGTCATAAATAATTAGCAACTGACTGCCAATATTGCCAGTCAGTTGCAAGGCAAAAAAGCCCGAACCGGTTCAGCCGGTTCGGGCTTTTTTTTTGTTTGGTCGGTTTATTCGTGATTTATTGATGGGCTGCGATGGCAGCCGGATGTAGCTTTGCCCTCAATAAAAAACGACCGGCAATGTTTATGGCGGGTGACGTCGGACAGTCAACTTGAAGAGTGATAGCAGTTCAACATTAACCATATCGCAAAGCGATAGAAGGAGAAACCTGATGAGCCAATTCAATCGTCGCCGTTTCATCAAGACCGGCGGATCCATGGTGGTGCTGAGTGCCGCGTCTGGAGCCGCGCTGGTTCCGGTCTTGGCTAGCGCGCAAGAAACCGTCAAACTTGGGTTACTGCATTCATTGTCTGGCACGATTGCTATTGCTGAAGCGTCTCTTGTAGATGCCGAAAAAATGGCAATCGACGAGATCAATGCGTCAGGCGGAGTTCTCGGCCGAAAAATTGAGCCTATCGTAGAAGACGGCGCCAGTGACTGGCCCACGTTTGCTGAAAAGACCAAAAAGCTCTTGCAACGTGACAAGGTTGCAGCGATCATTGGTTGTTACACCTCTGCTTCGCGCAAGGCAGTGCTCCCGGTCTTGAACCAAATGCACGGGTTACTCTACTACCCAACCTACTACGAAGGTCAAGAGGAAGACAAGCAGGTCATCTATACCTCACAGGAAGCGACTCAGTCCGTAATTACTGCCATTGAGTGGATGGCGAAACAGCAGGGAAAGACGTTCTTCCTGGTCGGCTCTGATTACATTTATCCTCGGACCTGCAACAAGATAGCAAAACCCACAATCGCCAAGGCTGGAGGCAAAGTAGTAGGGGAAGAATATGCTCCCCTCGGACACACTGAGTTCTCATCCATCATTAACAAAATCAAGGCAGCAAAACCCGACTGGATATATTCCACGGTAGTTGGCGGAAGTAATGTTGCGTTCTATAAGCAACTAAAGGCAGCCGGACTCGATGGTACGAAACAAAACCTTCTGTCAACGGTCGTTTCGGAAAATGAGATCGACGGTATCGGCAAGGAAAATTCCGTTGGCTATTACGCTTGCATGGGCTATTTTGAGAGCCTAAAAAATCCACAAAACGAGCGCTTCGTAAAGGCTCTCAAAGCGAAGTACGGTCAGGATCGGGTGGTCGGGGATCCAATGGAATGTGCTTACAACGCAGTTTATTTGTGGAAACTTGCTGCCGAGAAAGCCAAATCTTTCGATGTTGCCAAGGTGATCGCAGCATCATCTGGGCTCGAATTCGACGCCCCTGAGGGAAAAATTCGCATCCATGCCACTAACCACCATGTGGCTAAAAAGGTGCGTGTTGGCAGAGCCAGAAGTGATGGGCAGTTCGACATTGTCTATGAGTCAGGCGTCATCGAGCCGAACCCGTTTCCGAAACTCTGATTCTTCAATTATTTTGCGTGATACGGAGTTGATATCACAACTCCGTATCGTTTGCATTTTTTCGAAAGTGGCGCCGACAATGTCTTTCGATATTCTTGTGATGCAGGTCTTTAATGGCCTGAGCCTGTTCACGATCCTGTTGTTGATGGCCCTTGGCCTTGCAATTGTTTTTGGCCTCATGGGCGTTATCAATATGGCCCATGGGGAGTTGATGGCCCTTGGAGCATATGCCACTTATCTTACCGCTCAATTTTTTTTGCACTTTCTCCCATCATTAATGGACTGGTATTTATTTGTCGCAATATTTTTTGCCTTTGGTGTCACGTTTGTATTCGGCTACGGACTTGAGCGCGGATTCATTCGATGGTTCTACAACCGGCCACTTGACACTCTTCTCGCTACCTGGGGATTGAGCTTAATCCTGCAACAAAGTTATCGCTCAATTTTTGGTGCACAGGAAGTGTCCCTCCCGCTCACTTCGTGGCTCAGCGGTGCCTGGGAACCCACGGCTGGTATTCAGTTACCGCTGAATCGAATTTTCATCATTGGATTGACGCTGCTTGTCGGATTGGGTGTTTACTTCATTCTCTACAAAACCCGATTAGGCTTGCGCGCCCGCGCCGTTACTCAGAATCGATCAATGGGATCGGCTGTGGGGATTGACACCAATCGAGTCGACGCACTCACGTTTGCGCTTGGATCTGGACTTGCGGGTATCGCTGGAGCGGTATTCACCATGATCGGTTCGACCAATCCTGGCACTGGACAACTGTATGTTGTTGACTCTTTTATTGTTGTAGTTTTCGGCGGTGTGGCTAGTCTATTTGGAACGGCTGCTTCGGCGTTCTTGATTGCCCAATCACAGACAACGCTCGAATATTTGATGAGCGGATCGATGGCGAAAGTCTCAATCCTGCTGTTAGTCATCGGCGTGCTCTACTTCCGGCCGAACGGCTTGTTCTCATCGAAAGTTCGGAGTTGATGATGATAAATATTGAAAAATACTCTGAACGCGTTGCGTACCTAGCGATTGCTGCGCTACTGCTGCTCATCTTGCCTCTGACCCTCGAGTCTTTCTGGCTTGGTGCAGTCGGCAAATACCTCACCTTCGCTTTCGTTGCCATCGGCATCGTGCTGGCTTGGGGCTATTGCGGCATTCTTAGCCTTGGACAGGGCATATTCTTCGGAGTGGGCGGCTATGCCATGGCAATGTTTCTGAAGATGGAAGCATCCGCTCCCGAACTTCCCGACTTTATGGTGTGGAGCAGCGTGGAGCACCTGCCAAGTTGGTGGCATCCGTTCACAAGCTTACCGTTCACGCTCGTCGCAATCGTACTAGTACCCGTTGCAATCGCTTTCCCGTTTGCCTACATAATTTTCAGGAAGCGAGTCAGTGGCGTGTACTTCGCTATCGTGACACTCGCTTTGGCTTTGACGATGACAGTGTTGATCATCGGACAGCAGGGAGAAACCGGGGGCGCGAACGGCATTACCGACTTCAAGACAATGCTCGGCTTCGACGTCTTGGGTGACATCAGCAAGCGCAACATTTACTTGGCCGAGGTTCTTCTTCTTCTTGCTGTGATGGCAGCAGCGTCTTGGCTGCTCCACACGCGCTTCGGCAAGATATTGATCGCAGTACGAGATCGCGAAGACCGGGTTCGCTTTTCCGGCTACGACACGGCGATGATCAAAGCCTTTATTTTTACAGTGGCTGCAGTGCTCTCGTCAATTGGCGGCGCACTATTTACGCTTCAGGTCGGTCTGATAACCCCTAGCCTTATCGGTACTGTCGCCTCTGTGGAAATGGTGATTTACGCAGCCATTGGCGGCCGCCTTTCTATGCCTGGCGCTGTAATTGGAGCCCTTGTCGTTGGCTTCATGAAATCCTATCTATCAGAGCAATTCCCAGAGAGTTGGCTGTTTTTTCTTGGCGGAATGTTTATCTTCGTGGTGGCATTTTTACCCAAAGGCTTAGCTGGTGCCCTGCAGCAAGTGCTCCGACCCAAGGCTTGAAATATTAACCCGCATGAATTCCATAATCCTAAACGCTCCCATGAACTTTCCAACTTCAGCTGCTTTCATTGCCCACTCTGAGAAAATCTTGGCGATTGA
Organism: Polaromonas sp. UBA5171; assembly: GCA_002413395.1. GTDB lineage: Bacteria > Pseudomonadota > Gammaproteobacteria > Burkholderiales > Burkholderiaceae_C > Polaromonas. The sequence goes on from DHWX01000065.1 coordinate 31,058, forward strand.
AAGCCTGACGGTTTCATTTGATGGGTTCAAGGCAGTAGACAACCTCTCGATGTCCATTGATGAAAAGGAACTTCGGGTCATTATTGGCCCTAACGGAGCAGGTAAGACAACGCTGCTGGACATGATTTGCGGAAAAACCAAACCGACCTCTGGTAGCATTCGCTTTCGGAATGTCGAACTGACACGATTGCCCGACTTCCAGATCGTTCGCGAAGGTGTTGGTCGAAAGTTCCAGACCCCGTCGATCTACGAGGACCTTACCGTCGGCGAGAACCTTGAGATTTCCCTCCCCCAAGCGCATGGCGTATGGGCATCGATTCTCTTCAAACGTACCAGGCAGGTCAAGGAGCGTATTAGCGGCATCGCCGAGCAAATCATGCTCGCAGACCATCTACAAACAAAATCAGGAAGGCTGTCGCACGGCCAAAAGCAGTGGCTAGAGATCGGCATGTTACTGGTTCAGGATCCGGATCTGCTGCTCCTTGACGAGCCGGTGGCCGGAATGTCGCCCCGGGAACGCGAACAAACCGCAGAGTTGCTCAAGAAAATAGCACTAGGCAAATCCTTGGTAGTGATTGAACATGACATGGACTTCGTCAAATCGATCGCCAACAAAGTTACCGTGCTGCACCAGGGTCGGATGCTCTCAGAAGGCAGCATCGACCAAGTGCAGAACGATCCGCGCGTCATCGAAGTGTATCTCGGACATTGAGGCTCCCATGCTGCACATCTCAAAACTGAATGTTTATTACGGCGAAAGCCACGTGATCCACGATGCGGCATTCGAGCTTGCGCCGGGAGCTGCAATCGCAGTCGTTGGACGCAACGGCATGGGCAAGAGTACCTTGCTTAAGGCACTGATCGGAATGATTCCGACAAAAAGCGGATCGATCAAGCTTGAAGGGAAGGAACTGGTTGGCCTTCCGAGCTACAACCGTGTCCAGGCAGGCCTCGCCTACGTGCCTCAAGGTCGGATGATTTTTTCTCAGCTAACCGTCGAGGAAAATATTCTGACGGGTCTGGAGACTGCGCGCTACCGTGATATTCCAGCATTCATTTACGAATTTTTTCCAGTTCTTCGCGAGATGAAAAACCGCAAAGGCGGCAACCTGTCCGGCGGCCAGCAGCAGCAGCTGGCGATCGCGCGCGCGTTGGTGTCGAAGCCGCGAGTCCTGATCCTCGACGAGCCAACCGAGGGTATACAACCATCAATTATCAAGGAAATCGCGCGTTCGCTAAATGCACTACGCAAGGAACTCGGCATCGCGATCCTAGTGTCCGAACAGGTCCTCAGTTTTGCCCTCGAAGTCGCTGACCGCTTGTTGGTAATCGACCGCGGTCATATTGTCCGCGCGGTCGACAAGAGCAATATCGATATTGAAGAAGTCCGTTCGTTCCTGACCGTTTAGTCAGGCTTTTTATCAACCCAGGAGAAATCAATGAGACATGGTGACATTTCAAGCAGCAACGATTGCGTCGGTGTAGCCGTTGTAAATTACAAAATGCCGCGGCTGCATACAAAGACCGAGGTCCTGGCTAATGCACGCAATATTGCAGACATGCTCGTCGGTATGAAGCAGGGCCTGCCAGGCATGGATATGGTGGTCTTCCCGGAGTACTCAACGCACGGCATCATGTACGACTCGAAAGAGATGTACGAAACCGCGGCGACGATCCCCGGCGAGGAAACGGAAATCTTCGCTGCGGCATGCCGCAAGGCCAACGTCTGGGGGGTTTTTTCGCTGACCGGCGAGCGCCATGAGGAACATCCAAACAAAGCGCCGTACAACACGCTGATCCTCATGAACAACAAGGGAGAAATTGTCCAGAAATACCGCAAGATCATGCCGTGGACGCCGATCGAGGGCTGGTATCCCGGCAATTGCACTTTCGTGTCCGAAGGACCCAAGGGCATGAAGATCAGCCTGATTATCTGCGACGATGGAAATTATCCGGAAATCTGGCGTGATTGTGCCATGCGAGGGGCGGAGTTGATTGTTCGCTGCCAAGGCTATATGTACCCGGCCAAAGAGCAGCAGGTGATGGTTTCCAAGACCATGGCATGGATGAATAACGTTTATGTCGCGGTGTCAAATGCCACCGGCTTCGATGGCGTGTATTCGTACTTCGGGCATTCGGCCATTGTCGGCTTCGATGGTCGCACGTTAGGCGAATGCGGGGAGGAAGACATGGGTATTCAGTATGCCGAGCTATCGATGAGCCTGATCCGTGACGCACGCAAGAATTCACAGTCGAACAACCATCTCTATAAGCTGCTGCATCGAGGCTATACCGGAAAGATCAACTCTGGCGAAGATGCGAATGGAGTCGCGGCCTGCCCGTTCGACTTCTACGGCAAATGGATAAACGATCCCGAAGGCACCCGCAAGATGGTTGAGGGGCTTACACGCGCGACGCCGGGAACGTCTGAATGTCCCATTGAAGGCATTCCGAACGAGACCGTCAAGCATCGCTGAACGTTGTTGCAACCAGGACGGGGAGACGCTCGGAGCGGCACCCGTCCATCCTGACAGGATTTTTGGACATGGCATCGAACCTAGACGCTTACAGGCTTGAGGCCGAGCCGTTCTACCGAGCGACAGGCAATGAGGTTACTCTGTACGAGCACGCATATATCCATCGCTTGCCTTTGATCCTCAAGGGCCCTACGGGCTGTGGCAAGACCCGCTTCGTCGAGTACATGGCTTGGAAGCTGGACCGACCACTTGTGACCCTAGCCTGCAACGAAGACATGACGGCATCTGACCTTATCGGGCGCTACCTGCTGGATGCACAGGGCACTGCGTGGCACGATGGTCCATTGACGCTCGCCGTTCGCTACGGCGGTATCTGTTATCTGGACGAAGTGGTTGAGGCGCGGCAAGACACTACTGTGGTGATCCATCCCCTGACCGATGCGCGTCGAATCCTGTCGCTCGACAAAAAGGGGGAGACGGTCCACGCCCACCCCGACTTCCAGCTGGTGGTCTCATACAACCCGGGCTATCAAAGCCGAACCAAGGATATGAAGCCTTCGACGCGTCAGCGCTTCGCCGCATTGGAATTCGACTACCCCGATGCGGTGATCGAAGCGGAAATCGTGGCGCACGAATCCGCAATCCCGGTGGAACTCGCCGCACGCCTGGTTGGCATCGCACACCGATCGAGGGCCTTGAAGAACCATGGCCTGGATGAAGGCATTTCCACGCGGATGCTCATTTATGCCGGCATGCTAATCAACTCAGGCGTCAATGCACGTGAAAGCTGCGACATGACGATGACGCTCGCGCTGACCGACGATCCGGACATGGCCAAGGCGCTACGTGGTTTCGTTGAAGCCTATTTCGAATAAGGAAAGTCCGCGACGATGGCTGACAAGGACAGGTTTGATGCGCCCGACCCGCTGCTGCCTTGGTCTGGGGTACGTAAGCGCTGGCATAACGGCGGTCTCGGCGAGTTGGCGGACACACTCGATCGCAAGTTCACGCAACTCGCCGCCTGCCGGGATGCCGACCAGATCGACGGCGTGCTGTATTGGCTCGAAGCGCTGAACGAGGAGGACCCTGTGTGCGCGCTGGCAGTGGTCGACTGCCTCAATGGGCTTCTTTCGCGCGTGGGCCCCGAGGGTCTTGGACGCTGGATATTGACCGGGCTGCGAATGTACCCAGGCGAGCAGACACGCCAGCGGGCCTACTTTCGGCTGGAAGATCCGCACGCGGTCGCGGCGCTGCACGGCGAGGTCGTGGCCGGCGACCTCGCCTTGTCCCTACCCTCCTTGGGCCTGTTGCTAAATGGCCTTGCAGGGGTCATGCTGCAGCTTCAGCCGCGTCACCAGACCGCGTTGAACGGACTCCCCTTGCGGCCGGTCCTGGCACCCGACCACCTGCTCTTGCCGGACGATTACACCGCTCTCGATGGCCACGACCGTTACAGCATCTACCGCGCAGCGGTCGCTCATGCGGTGGCCCACCTGAGGTACTCGACGCCGGGCCTGCCCAGCCAGACACTGAAACCGATGGGCATCGCGATGGTCTCAGCCATTGAGGACGCCCGCGTTGAGCGCTTGCTGGTACGCGACTATCCTGGGGTGCAGGGCTGGTTCCTGGAATTTCTGAAGCGTGGTGTGAAGCCGCACGGGCTGGACTTTTCTGCGCTGCTCGGGCGCATGAACCTGGCGCTGATGGATGTGCACTACCAGGATGACAACTACTGGGTCAACAAAGCCCGCCGCTTGTTCGAGGCGCAAGCAGTCGACCTTCATAACTATGCCGAGTTTCGTCGGTTGGCATCTATCTTGGCCAATGACCTCGGCCAAATGCGGGTTCCATTCCGCGCGCAGCGTTACGTAGTGCCCGAAGCCTACCGCGACGACAACAGTTTTCTCTGGGACTTCAACGATGCTAACGCTCCGCCGCCTGAACCGCTGAAACTGCAAGTGCAGGGGCCGGTCCAAAAGCAGCAGGAGTCGGCGCAGGCACCGCCGCCGCCGGATGATCCTTCTGGCGAGCTGCCAGCAACCGAGACCGAATTAGGTCGCTACACCTATCCCGAATGGGACCGCCGGTTGTCCCTCCTGCGCGCCGACTGGTGTACCGTCATCGAAAAGCTGCCGGTTTGGCAGGGCCGGGCCACCATCCAGGCCCACGAGAAGGCCGGCGTAACGGACATTCCAATCGTGCCGTTGTTTCGTTCGCGGCACCTGAGTCGAACGCGACGTCTCAGGCGGCAGTGGGAAGGGGATGACATCGATCTCAACGCCGCGATTGAAGTGATGGTCGACCAGCGGATGGATTTATCGCCGGACCCGCGCCTTTTCATGCGCGCGGGCAGCGAAGAACAGGCGTCGAGCATTCTGGTGTTGCTCGATTTGTCGGAATCGACCAATGACTGCGTGGGCACCAGGATGGAATCCATCCTCGATGTGGAAAAGAAGGCGGCACTTCTGTTGGCGCAGTCGGTGATGTTAAGCGATGACAGAATTGCAGTGCACGGATTTTCATCGAACACCCGCGCTGAGGTGAGTTATTACCGCTTGCTGGAATTCGGCGCGCCGCTTGACGCCAACGCAACCAAAATGATTCGCTCGATGTCGGGTCGCTATTCGACCCGCATGGGAGCAGCATTGCGGCATGCTACCACCTGTCTCGCACATGAGCGGACAGACCATCGCGCGATTCTGCTGATTACCGACGGGGCACCTTCCGATGTGGACGTGTACGAGCCTCAGTATCTAATCGAGGATGCCCGCGCGGCGGTTCACGAGGGCAGGCGATCCGGTGTGCAGACCTTTTGTGTTGCGCTGGATCCGCAGGCCGACCCGTATGTGCGAAACATTTTCGGGTGGAACAACTACCGCATCGTCGACGAGCCTAGCAGTTTGTCCGGGCAGTTGTCTACGCTGTACGCGCGACTGACGGTACGATAAAATGAGACTATTAAATTTGCAGCAGAACAATGCCTTCCGGGCGTGAATGTACTGCCTCATCGGCGAAAAGGCAGGTACTGTGGCAAATAAGAACCCGGTGTGAGCCGCAACCCGACCTACTCCCAACCCTTGGCGATCAAGCCAACGTCGCTGCCATGCGCGTCGCGACGATGCGGTGCGAGTGGCGCAACTTTCCCTAAATGCAAGTAGGTGTAAACACCTATTTCAGTTATGTTGAGAGTCGCTAAATTTACATCCAGCGATGTGATCGCCATCGGATATTTAGCATCTGACTGCCAGTACCGCCAGCAGATGCAAGGCAAAAAAGCCCGAACCAGTTTCACTGGTTCGGGCTTTTTTGTTTGTTTGATTTCTTTGTCAACTTTTTTCAACGGACGCGCTTGTCCTCAAAGTATTGTATTTCCGAAAGAAACACAACCGGCAGCGGTTGTTGCGTCTTACGCCTGACAGTTATTTCCGAGTGACCCCCAGTGCGACATTAACCGATATCGCATATACAAAAGGAGAGACATGATGACTTCGAATAGTTCAATAGAGCATGTGCTAGAAGACCTAGAACAAGACGTAGAACATGTGCTTGGCGACGAGTATGAGCACAAGCCTGTGCCGGCCCAAGCGCGGCGCAGCACCTTCTCGGTATCGATGGTGTGGATCGGTTTTCCGATGATCATCACAGGTGCCATGACCGGCTCGATCTTGGTGGCGGGTATGGGGTTCAAGACTGCGATACTATCGATGCTCATCGGCAACCTGCTAATGTTTGCCTACGTGGGCTCCCTGGGCGTGTTGGGAACGAGACGGGGGGTTAACTTCGCGCTGCTCGCCAGCGCGGTGTTCGGCAAAAAGGGATACATATTCGCATCCGGATTGCTGTCATCGTTGTTGCTGGGTTGGTATGCGGTCCAGACCGGCATTACCGGCAATCTAATTCACACGGCGTTTAAGCTCGACTACCTGACAATGACGATAATCGCCGGGGTCCTGTATCTCGGTATTACCTTCGTCGGTATTCGCGGTCTTCACTGGATTGGATTGGTATCCGTGCCTTTGTTTGTGGTGCTTGGCGGGTGGGTTGCATTTGACTCGGCCAGCGGAGCCGGGTGGGACAAAGTCATTGCCTACGCGGGAACGAAGCCGGACGTTCCAATGGCTTTTGGAATTGGCCTGACGATCGTGATGACCTTGTTCATCGACGCCGGCACCGTGACGGCGGATTTCAACCGGTGGGCTGCAGATGGCAAGAGCTCGCTGATCGCAACGTTCTGCGCTTTCCCCTTTGCGAACATGGCGGCAATGCTCGTTGGCGGCGTGATGACGGCCGCTCTGGCGGTACCGAATCCGCAGCCCTTTGGCTTGGACAATATGTTTGGCTACATGCTGGCTCAGAACAAGGGCTGGCTGGCGGTGATTGCATTTGCTTTCCTTTTCGTTAACCTAGGCTCGGTCTGCGCCCACTGCCTGTACAACGCGGCGGTAGGGTGGTCGCGGATCGCGAAAAGCAAGATGCGCGTGTTCGCAGTCCTGTTGGCTGTGGTCGGTATCGCGATCGCTGCGGCAAACGTGTGGGCCCTGTTCATTCCCTGGCTGTCGGTTCTTGGCATTCTCGTGCCACCAATTGGTGCAGTGATCATTGCGGACATGTATTTTGTACGGCCGCACGCCACCATTGAGGCAGACTGGCGGCCACGGGCCTTCATCGCTTGGGCTGCCGGGTCGTTAGTCGCGTTTGGTGTGGAAAATTTTGCGCCGCAGTTTTCAACGGCCATTGCGGCATTTGTTGCAGGCGGCGCTGTCTATTTCTTATTGGGATTGTCCGATGACGACAAGTCGCGAGTGCTGGCAGCCAAGGGGCGGATATAGGGACTGAGGCAACTGTTAGCAACCTAACTCATTGGAGAGATAAATGGACTATGAAATATTTGAACTCGGCGATGTCGCACTGCTCAAGGGCGCGACCCTGCGCGGTGCCAAGCTTGCCTATAAGACCTACGGCACGCTGAACGCGGCTAAAAGCAATGTAATCGTCTACCCTACTTGGTATTCTGGGCAGCATTACGACAATGAATGGCTGATCGGAAAAGGTATGGCGTTGGATCCCGATAAGTACTTCGTCATTGTGCCCAACATGCTGGGCAATGGGCTGTCATCATCTGCGAGCAACACGTCAGCGCCTTACGACCGGGCACGATTCCCGGACATTACGTTGTACGACAACGTGACGCTGCAGCACCGTCTAGTAACGGAGAAGTTCGGGATCAGCAAGATCAAGCTGGTTCTCGGCTGGTCTATGGGTGCGCAACAGGCGAACCAATGGGGTTGCCTGTACCCCGATATGGTTGAGCGTATTGCACCGTTTTGCGGATCAGCCAAGACCGCGCCGCATAACTTCGTATTCCTTGAAGCGGTCAAGGTAGCGGTGACGACCGACGCTGCCTGGAACAATGGCTGGTACGACACCCCTCCGAACAAGGGGTTGCGTGCTGTTGGGCGCGTCTACGCCGGATGGGGTCTATCGCAGGCGTTTTACAAGCAGGAACTCTGGCGCACGATGGGCTATTCGTCGCTGGAAGATTTCCTGGTTGCATTTTGGGAGGGTTTTTTCCTTCCGAAGGACGCCAACAATCTGCTGACCATGGCGTGGTCATGGCAGAACGCTGACATCAGTGCCAACCCGGTATTCAACGGCGATATCAAGAAAGCACTAGGGGCGATCAAGGCGAGGGCGGTTGTGATGCCAGGTGAAATGGACTTGTATTTCCCTGTTGTCGATAACGAGTGGGAGGTCAAGCACATGCCCAACGCAGTGTGCAAGCCCATACCAGGCGTATGGGGCCACTTCGCTGGCGGGGGAGCCAACCCGGTTGACACGAAGTTCATCGATGACCGCCTAAAAGAACTGCTGGCCAGTTGAGCAGGCGGGCGTATGGGCCCGTTGCGTAGGCGAGCTCCCAAAGCTTGCCTGGGAACGATGGCTCGCTGTCCGCTTTGTCTCCCTGGCAAATGCGATGCAGCGCGCCGTTCACTCTTTTTCCATTTTTCAGGAAGAGGTTGACAAATGAGCACGTCGAACGAAATCTGTCGAATCGATGCGGTGCACCTTGCAGGCTTGATCCGCACCAAGCAACTTTCCGCAGTCGATGTGACGCGAGCCGTCATTGAGCGAATGAATCAGCTCGATCCGCGCCTGCATGCGTTCTGTACACCCACGCCCGAACTGGCAATTGAAGCCGCTGAGCGCGTCGAGAAGAACATAATGGCGGGCGTTGCGGTGGGCCCGCTCGCCGGGGTTCCCGTGGCGGTGAAGGACTTGATATGCACCAAGGGAATCAAGACCGTATCGGGGTCCTGGGCCTATGCGGACTTCGTTCCCGACGAAGACGATGTGGTCGTGGAGCGACTGAAGCAGGCGGATGCAATCATCATCGGCAAGACCAACGTGCCCGAGTTCGGCTACAGCGGTGTCGGGCACAATCCGGTGTTTCCGACGACCCGAAATCCGTGGAACACGAACCTGACGCCAGGGGGTTCCAGCGCCGGGTCTGGCGCTGCCGTGGCAAGTGGCATGGGGCCGATTGCGCTCGGCAGCGACGGCGGCGGATCGGTGCGTATTCCAAGCTCTTTTTCAGGGCTCTTCGGAATGAAAGCGTCGATGGGGCGGGTGCCTTTGTACCCTGGGACCAAAGACGAGCGTTATCCCGGCGTATCGAGTTGGGAAGCCCTCGAACACATCGGGCCGATGAGCCGCACCGTGGCCGACAGCGCACTGATGCTGTCGGTGATCGCGGGGCCCGACGACCGCGACAGCCGGTCGCTTCCTTATGAACGGGATTTCGACTGGCTTACGGCACTTCAGGGAGATCTGAAGGGCAAGAGAGTTGCATACAGCGCTGACTTGGGATATGCAGCCGTCGATTCGCGTGTGCGAAAGATCGTTGGTGACGCTGTGAAGGTATTCGAGCGTGACCTGGGGTGCATCGTCGAAGAAGCCAATCCGGGATGGGACAACCCATACGACGGCTTTTGGGGAATGGTGATGCGGGAGTCTGATTTGCGAGGCTTAAGGGCGATGGCTGACCGGTTGGGTGACAAAATGACGCCTCACCTTGCTGCCATCCTTCGGACTGAATGGACTGCAGAACAGTTCACGGATGCCATGCTCGTCCGCAAAGCTGTGACGAACAAGATGTGGCGCTTCATGCGCAACTATGACCTACTGATCACTCCGACTCTGGCAGTTCCGCCTTTCGAAATCGGGATACAGGGACCCACGGTGATTGATGGTCGTCAGGTGGATCAGTTTGAATGGCTCCACTTCACCTACCCCTTTAACTTGACTGGGCAGCCCGCTGCCACCGTCCCTGCGGGCTGGACCACCGACGGACTTCCCATCGGACTTCAAATCATCGGCAGACACTTGGACGACGCGCTTGTTTTGAGAGCATCGGCATGTTTTGAAGCAGCACAGCCTTGGAAACATAGGTGGCCAGGAATGCTCTCTGAATTGGGGCTCTAGCAGCCTGCGGAAATACCCAACGCCCTCGTTTGCAGTAGCATCATGATTTCCGAGATGTGATATTGGTTGTTCACGGTGGTGGATAGGCGTCGCTTGCGACGATCGGACGACAGAGTCGGTCGGCAACGGTAAGCGCCGTCTGAAGGCCCTCTTGTAGTCGATCTCGCGGATGAGCACGATCAGCTAATCGTGCCTGCGCTGTCACCAATTTCAGTGGAAACCTGATCCAAAGTTCATGTGAGAAATGACCCCGCAGGCCGAGCCGTATGTGCGAAACATTTTCGGGTGGAACAACTACCACATCGTCGACGAGCCCTACAGTTTGTCCGGGCAGTTATCTACGCCGTACGCACGACTGACGGTACGATAAAATGGAACCTTCAAATTCGCAGCAAAATAACGCCTCGCGGCGTGAATGTGCTGCTTCATCGGCGAAAAGGTAGGTACTGTGGCAAATAGGGATCCCATAAGAGTCGGCGTTCTTTTCTCAAAAACCGGCGTGACCTCGACGATCGGTCGCTCCCAAATACAGGGCACCTTGCTAGCGGTCGACGAAATTAATCAAACTGGCGGTCTTGACGGGCGCGAGATTATTCCCGTCTGCTACGATGCCCGGTCTTCCCCCGCTGCTTATGTGACTCTTTCCGAGCAGCTCATCCTTCAGGACAAGGTCAACGTCATTTTCGGCTGCTATATGTCGAGCAGCCGGAAGGCGGTATTGCCGATCGTTGAGAAATGGAACAAACTGCTCTTTTATCCCACCCTGTACGAAGGTTTCGAGTTTTCAAACAATATCATCTACACGGGTGCTGCGCCCAATCAGAACAGCGTACAGCTGGCCGAATTCATGACCGCAAATTTTGGCGCGTCTGTTTATCTGATCGGATCCAACTACATCTACCCGTATGAATCAAACCGAATTATCAGTGACCTGGTTCTGCAGCGCCCTAACAGCAGAAAACTAGGAGAGCGATATGTAACGCTCGATGCCTCGGAAGAAGACTTCCAAGTAATCATGGCTGACATTCGCAACAAGCATCCAGATTTTATTTTCTCGACCGTGGTAGGTGACTCAACCGCCAGTTTGTACCGGGCCTATGCCGAATCGGGCCTCGATCCAAAGACCATGCCTATCGCCAGCCTGACCACCTCGGAGGCCGAAATATCACAGATGGGGGCCGATGTTGCGTTGGGGCATTTCACTGCAGCACCCTACTTCCAGTCGATCAACTCAGAGGCCAACAAGCATTTCATCGAGCGCCTGAGTAAACGGTTTGGTTCTGCTAGCGTCCCCAATATGTACGGAGAAGCGGCGTATTTCCAAATGCATATTTATGCCAATGCATTTCGCCATGCGGGGGACGACGAAATCAGCCGGATCATGCCTTACATCTTGGGAAGCGAGTTCGAAGCGCCGCAGGGTCGGGTGCGCATCGACCCGGCAAACCACCATACGTCGCTGTATCCGCGTATCGGTGTGGCAAATTCGAAGGGTCAGTTCACCATTGTTCGCGAAGCCACGCGTCAAGTGAATCCTGACCCTTACATGGTCACGCACTCCCTTGGTGACTGGACTGCAACTCTCAGCACCCTGGAGCTGTGAATTGGAGAACGGCACCAATCGGCGTCCTATGCGGACAACGCCCCCGCTTCTAAAGGACCTTCGCACACTCAAGGTCGCAGTTTTTCATCCTGACGACGCCGACGGCAGACAGATCACTCAACAATTGCAACGCATAGGCTGCCAAGTCCAAGCCTTCTGGCCGCCGCTGTCGGTGTTACCCGAAGGCATCGATGTAATCTTCCTGGCAGTGCGACCCGACAGCATTGACATGGGCTTTGAATGGTTCAAGGGGGACGAAGCGCCAGCCTTGATTGCCGTGGTGACATATGAGAATCCAACTATCGTGGAAATTGTCCTTCATATTGGTGCCCAGGCCGTACTTCCGTCCCCGATCCGCTCATTTGGTTTATTGTCGGCCCTGGTGGTTGCACGCCGGGTGCATGGGGACGTAAAAAGCCTAAAGCGCCGCTTGCAAAAGATCGAAGCCAAGCTGCTGGGTGTACGCCAGATTGAAGAGGCCAAGAGCATCTTGGTGCGCACTCGTCAGATTACAGACGGGGCTGCGTACGACCTGATACGGGACCAAGCCATGAGCAAACGAGTGACCACCGAAGAGATTTCTGCCGCGATCATCAACGCAAACGAAATTCTTTCACTCGGCCGGTCTTGATCTGCGTTGTCCATCATGGGTGAACCGCAATGCAGGGAAAACACTGACCTCTCAGATCGCGCTAGGATCGATTTTCTCGACGCCGCCAAGGGTCGACGGATCCTCAAAATCGTTCACTAAATGCGTTTTCACGCAAGCTCGCTGCAAAGGCGATGTTGGGCTGGGTGGTGGCCAGCTGTTTGGCCTTTCAGCCGAACAGCAAATTGGTGCGCGCTCCTATGGCGCAGGATGTCAGTGCCAGCGGGTCGCGTCACACTGTGTCATTCCATTTCCAATTCATTGATGGAATAATGTATCTCCATCAACCCAGATGGAGAAAGTCATGGTAAGCGATCATTTAAGTAGTCGGCCCTGCAAAATTGACTTTCAATTTAGGCGCCCCAGGCGAGGGATCCAAAAATCGGTTTTTTGATAATTCCACTTGTGAGCCAATGGCCTACGCGAGTTGTCCATGAGCGCGCGGGTGTGCCGTACGCTGCTGCCATGGCACATTGCTGCGACGGCGTTCCTTGTAAAAGGCGCAAAAAAAGTGCCCC
>DHWX01000065.1:43792-44613 GCA_002413395.1 Polaromonas sp. UBA5171
CCCGCCCGCCCGAATTCCTTATAGTGGAGCGGGCGGGCCGGGAATGGCTGCTACATCTTTGGAAACCACGTGTATCGGTAGCTATGTCCATCAGCGGAGTGAGCGGAGACTCTCTCCGCCAAAGGTTCTTGTCCCGCAAGGGTGCGCGGTTAGATGGGGCCTTCTACCCATCACTCTACCCATCGTTTGGCGTGGCACGTTATGACACAGTGTCACACGGCCTGCTGTGATGCAGTTCTACAAGGTTTTCCATACTAATGACTTTCAATTTTGACGGTCAGCTGCTGAGAAAATTGATCGACTCCTAAAGACACTCAGGAGTCACACAACTCCTCGATCTGCCTGCTCCAGAGCAATCATCAGATGGCGTGGCGTGGCGTGACGAGTGAGCGATGCGCGACCGCGTCGTCACGCGCGCTACTGCCATGTGGTCCAGTTAACGGTCGCACCACCCCCAGTACCCGTAATGAACTGCAGGTACCCGTAGCGTCCCTGACTCGTCTTTACGCAGTAAAACTGCAGCGGCGTTGCGAGCAAAAAGCCGAATTGGGGCGGGTAAACAGGGATCGCCTGGCAGGTCGTCTTGTTCGGTGCGCCGGCGCCGGGGGCGGTCACCAGGGAGCCAATAATCGCAAACCCGTCAGATCCGACGTCGCCTTGGATCATGTTGAACATTTGCTCATTGACGAGACCCGCAGTGTCCATGTCCAGCGACTGGCTGAATTGTATTTGTGTCCCGAACCCCTGAAGAAAGATGATATCGGGCAGCGCTGAGCAGGTAGGTTGTCCGGCGCTGAAGCCAGTGACAAAAGAGTTGGAGG
>DHWX01000065.1:44697-47910 GCA_002413395.1 Polaromonas sp. UBA5171
TTGGACCCGCGACTCCAGTTGGACCCGCGACTCCGGTTGCGCCCGTAGCTCCAGTTGGACCTTGCGCAACCCCGGTAGTACAGTTGCCAAGCACCCCATTCGCGTCAAAGCACGTCAAGTTGGTCTTCTGAGCTGCGCTGGGAAGACCAGGCATCACGACTCCGCCACTGATGACAACATTGCTCCCACTGGGTGGAGTAATGGTGATGTCTGCGGCATAGACCAAAGGCGCCTGTAACGCAAAAGCCGTCCACAGTGCAGCAAACAGGGGCTTCGGTCGGAATGAATGTTTCATCTTGAGGCTCGCTCCATTTTCAGTGGTGTTGGTTCTTGCGTGTTGTGTTGTTGCCGCCGATTCGGCCGCGCCAATAGGTGCTGCCTGCCAACAGCAGCGAGAGCAGGATCATTGCCCATTCACTCAGCGTTGGGATAGCTTGCGGTGCATAGCTGGCCCCGACTACTGTGGCACTTGGCCCGAGAACGATGCACGGTGGGATAGGACCACCGGCCAAAGTCAGCACGCCGTTGACGGTGAGGTATTGGCCCTGAGCACCACAGGTTTGCCCACTCTGGCTGGTCAGCGTGAGGTTGTTAAAGATGGTGGTGTTGGGGCCGGAAATTGTCTGCACGCCACTGCCACAACTGCCGGCAAAGATAACGGTGCCGCTGCCAGCATTGAAAGTTCCGCTGTTGCTCCAGTTGCCTGTGACTTGCACGGTGCCGCTGCCACCGTTGAGCGTGCCTTGAAGGTTCACATTACCCGTGTTCAAGACACTGCTTGCGCCAACTTGATAAGTACCCCCACTCAGCACTGTGAGTCCGTCACAGGCCAGGTTCACTGATCCAGCCGGGGCATCGATCATCCCGCCAGCCGGTACGGTGACCAATGCCAAGGCTGCTGTATTTATGCTCATTGCCAGAGCGATCGCGGTACAAATGCGGCCAAAAGAGGAGGCTACGAACATCACAGATGTGGTCAAGAAGCTAGATTTTGATGAAGGGGGTCGGTCGATCAATCTGGCGACTAAAGTGACCAGGGACATCATTCTTTGATACATGAGTTTTCCGTTAGCACATCCGGGCAGTCAGCGACTGTTGTTTGATATCGACATATTTGCATTGTGACAAGACGCACGATCTGGAATTGGCGATTTGAGTCAGTGTTTTCCCCTAGAAAGAACATATGGAATGCGTGCTAGGAACTGTGATCTTCGGCAATTGAGTAGCAAGTCAGACAGATGCTTCCGCAGGTAACCGGGCAAGCCCGGAGGAATGTGTTAGGTATTTGACTTTGCCAGTAGTCAAATGAGTAATCGGAACCGAGTGATGTTGAAGCCAGTAAATCAATAGTTGCGGGGGTGGTAACTGACAAATCGAATAAAGTCATATTGAATAATTCGGATTTCATGATTAATTTCATCTAACGGTTTTCCGACGATCAAATAGTCAATTGTCAGGATGGACACCTTGTCTACCCAACAGGCCAGAGTTAATCAGTTACTGCGGGGTTTCCTATAACCAATGTCACGGGCGTTTCATTTGAGTAAATGGTTAATGTATTCATGGCACATCCCACTCAACAACTGTGTACACGGCTGTCTTTCGGTATCTCTCCCCGATGGTTCGTAACCCGCCTTCAGAAAACGGACCAACTATTCCAGCGTCAGACATGGCATCAATAAGTCTAGTAGCCCTGTTGTAGCCCAACTTGAACTGACGCTGAACAAACGAAGCGCTTGCATGCTGCGCGTCAAGCACTACTTTTACGGCCAGTTCATACAACGGGTCTGGAACCTTGACCCGATCCAACGCTGACGTGGCGACAATCTCTGGTGCGTAGTTGGCGAACAAGGAAAGCACCTTCGGGTCGTCGTCAACGAAGTGCATGAGTCCGTTCAGCTTGGCGTAGGCCACTTTCTGCCAGAGGTAACGCTGAAACCAGTCCAGCGTCTTGTGCGGACAGTCCTCATTTACAAGTGACATTTCCCCGATAAAGTGGAGGTGGTCAAACTGAATTGCGTACCCCTGCAAGTCCTCAACCGTTTCCTTCCGCCCAGCCTCAGACCGGGAGGTCACGATGTGGACTTGTCCGCCATGTTCGCGGCAATGGGTGGAAATTTCAGCAAATAGCTTGGGGTCTGCGGTAATGGTCCCGTCAATGTCCAGACCAAGGCGAAGGCCGGTGATCGGCCTCACTGCAGGAGCAGGATTGCTACGCCTCCACTCCGCCAGTGTCATGGACTTGGGGAGATTATTTACATTCATGGTGCTGATAGTCAGACTTGTGCACTTACCCTACTTGCGAAACCAAATGTCAGCTCCGTTCTGATACCGGTCGCCATTTCGGTTTACGATTTCATTCACTGCGATTTCTTCCTGCTTGGGCTGGCTAACAATGGCTTTAATTCCCTGATATAGCAGGTACCAAATGCCGAAGCCAACCACTGCATCAAATATTGGGTGGTCGTCGTTTTTCATGATGTGCTCCTGGTGCAGTAAACCTTCTTAAAAGGATACTTCGAGTCCTTGACTTTGGTTTCGGCTTCCAATTGCCTGTTGCAGTCAAAATAGCTTGCGTACTCCTTTACCTTTATGGTGCTTGGGTCACCGCACGCATTGGACAGGTACATGACAATCAGAAAATATTTCATGACTGATCCTTCGTGCCAGTGAGACCATTGGCGTATTCGATGTACTGCCTGACTATTAGGGGTGGTAGCTTGTCTTGAGGTATGAACGCTTCGAATCGGATCGTGTTGAATGTTGCAACGGACTCAGGCGCAAACTTGAAATACGGCACCAAGGTTGTGCCTGACTCAGCGCGGACCATTGAAGCTGGACATTTCAGGTCGATGGTCGCGAAGGCAATCACGTTGTAGCTGATGTCCTTGTCGGTATAGCCGATCACATCCAGGTTGTCGATCTTCAGGCAAATGACGTTCTTGAATTCCGCTGGCTGCTCTTCAATGCTATCTGGAGCGACCTGTGCATTGACTTGATTTTCCGACTCGGTCTTGTGCGGGTTCAGTGGGATGATGTTGCTCATAGGGCCTCACGGTGTATGTCGTAAAACACTGGCAGGTTACTGTCAGGGTAAAAATTTTGCCCAGCCTCGCAGCAGGCAGGGGAGCTTCGTGAAAGACGGGCCGAAAGGCCTTGTCAGCAAAGGTGGTCGTTCAGAATTCTTGCCACTCTTAGGCGTCACGTGAAAAT
>DHWX01000022.1:0-267 GCA_002413395.1 Polaromonas sp. UBA5171
CTACTTAATTTACGACAAATTGGCACAATCACTCTCCAGCCCAACAACTACTGGAGAGTGTCATGCGTATCGGAGTCCCCAAAGAAGTCAAGAACAATGAATACCGCGTCGGCCTGACGCCAGCCAGCGTGCGCGAACTGGTGGCGCACGGTCATCAGGTACTGGTGCAGCGCGAGGCTGGCAGCGCCATCGGGCTTGACGATGCGCTGTATCAGGCTGCTGGCGCCGAACTCGCCGATACGGCGCAGGTGGTGTTCGAGCGTGCCG
>DHWX01000022.1:324-5162 GCA_002413395.1 Polaromonas sp. UBA5171
CCGATGAGCGAGGTGGCCGGGCGCATGGCAATTCAGGCTGGCGCGACCTATCTGGAGAAAGAGCATGGCGGGCGCGGTCTGCTGATTGGAGGTGTTCCAGGTGTTGCACCTGCGCATGTGGTCATCATCGGCGCGGGCGTGGTTGGGACCAACGCGCTGCAAATGGCGGTTGGACTGGGCGCGCGCGTCACAGTGCTCGACAAGAGCGTGGACCGCCTGCGCCAGCTTGACCTGGTGTTTGGCAACCGCATCAGCACCGTGTATTCGACGGCAGCGAGCATTGAAGAGGCTGTGCTTGATGCCGATCTGGTGGTTGGCGGTGTACTGGTACCGGGTGCCGCCGCACCCAAGCTGGTGACGCGCTCTCATGTCTCCCGCATGAAAAAAGGTGCCGTGATGGTGGACGTGGCAATCGACCAGGGCGGTTGCTTCGAGACCTCGCACGCCACCACCCATACCAATCCGACTTACCTGGTGAATGGCGTGGTGCACTACTGCGTGGCCAACATGCCCGGGGCGGTGGCGCGCACGTCCACTTTTGCCCTGAACAATGCCACCATCGGGCACGCCCTGGTGTTGGCTGACAAGGGCTGGAAGGCGGCACTGCGTGACAATGAACACCTGCGCAGCGGCCTGAATATCTGCCAGGGTCAGGTTACTTACGAGGCAGTGGCGCACGCGCTGGGCCTGCCTTACGTCAGCGCCGACAGCCTACTGGCCTGAACTGAGCCGTTTAACCGAGCGTCAGCACCACCGGCACATGGTCGCTGGGGCGCTCGTTTTTGCGCGGAGCCCTGTCGATGGTGCAGGCCGTGACCAGCGGCTTGAGAGCGGCGCTGACCAGAATATGGTCAATCCGCAGCCCGCGGTTGCGGCGGAATGCCTGTTCCCGATAGTCCCACCAGGAGTAGCTTTTTTCGGGCTGTTCGAGCAGGCGAAAGGCATCGCTCAGACCCAGTTCCAGCAACGCCTGAAAATGCTGGCGTTCTTCCGTGGTGTGATGGATGGTCTCGCGCAAGGCTACCGGATCGTAGCTGTCGCGGTCGTCGGCGGTGATGTTGAAATCGCCCAGCAGCACCAGGAGGGGGTGCGCCAAAAGCTCCCCGCGCACCCAGTCACGCAAGCCGCTCAGCCACTGCATCTTGTAGGCAAACTTCTCGCTGCCGGGTTCCTGACCATTGACAAAATAGCCGTTGATCACGCGCACCTCACGGCCTGTCAGCTCACCCTCGGTGGGCATGTCTAGTGTGGCAGCGATGACGCGTGATTGCTCGTCGTCAAAGCCCGTCATGTTTTTGACCACATCGCGCGCCGGTGTACGGCTCAAAATAGCGACTCCGTTGTAGGTCTTCTGGCCAAAGACTGCACTCTGGTAGCCCGCCGCCGCCAGTACATCGAACGGAAACTTGTCCTCACTGAGCTTGAGTTCCTGCAGGCACAGCACATCAACCGGATTGGCCGCGAGCCAGTCGAGGACTTGCGGCAGCCGGACGGCCAGAGAATTGACGTTCCAGGTGGCGAGTTTCATGGGTTGTATAGACCTTGATGCGGTGGTGTATCTTGGTGAGGTGCGTCTAAACGGCTGGCCTCGGAAATCACAGCATTATCCCTTGACCTCGTTCGCTGCAACAGGCCTTTTTCCGCTGTAGGACACGTTGGAGTGCTCCGAAATTTCCCGCACCCGAGACCTCCGAATGTGGCGCAGGTGCTAGCGGGATGGTCCGCCAAGCGGCGGCGAACTCGACAAGCAGCAGGTCGAAGCCGATTTGGTCCGGTACACGCAGGGTTACACCTGCCGGGCAGGTACTCGTCGAATTTGAGATCCGGTTGCCTACCGGCACCAGCTCGGTTATGCTGACCGCTGCACGGGACGTCACGGTTGGGAATGTGTTCTGGGTCTTCGTGCTCAATCTATCGCCTGTGGCCGTGTTGGATGTTAACGCTTATGTTTTATTCCATCATGATGCATGAAACTTCGCTCACAAGGCCCCTGCTTGTCACCTGGGTGCACGCACTCGCCGCAGCGACCCTTCTGAGTCTGGCCGCGCTCGCGGGCCATGCTGCGCCGGTGTTTATTCTCGATGTGCACGATGCGATTGGTCCCGGCAGCGCTGACTACCTTATTCGCGGTATCGTCAGGGCGAAGCAGGCGCAGGCTTCGCTGGTTGTGATCTCGCTCGACACGCCGGGCGGCCTGGACACGTCGATGCGAAAGATTATCCAGGCCATCCTGGCGTCCCCGGTGCCGGTGGCCATGTACGTCAGCCCCGAAGGCGCGCGCGCAGCCAGTGCCGGCACCTACATCCTGTATGCGGCGCACATCGCCGCCATGGCGCCGGCCACGACCTTGGGTGCGGCTACGCCGGTTCCGATCGGCCTGCCGGGCGTGGGGAGCAAGCCGAAGAGGGACGAATCGAAGCCTGGCGCGCCGCCAGCTGCGCCAGCCGACGCCATGACGGCCAAGCAGGTCAACGATGCGTCCGCCTTCATTCGTGGTCTGGCACAGCAGCGCGGGCGCAATGCCGAATGGGCCGAGCGCGCGGTGCGTGAGGCGGTCAGTCTGACGGCCAGCGAGGCGCTGCGCGACAACGTGATCGACGTGGTCGCCCGGGATGTGCCCGATCTGTTGGCGCAGATTGACGGGCGCACGGTTCGTGTGCAGGCCGCCGCTATGAAACTGGCCACGCACGGCCTCGCCTTCGAGGTCGTGCCGCCTGACTGGCGGCAAAGCCTGTTGTCGGTGATTGCCAACCCGAGCTTCGCGTTGATCCTGATGATGATCGGCATTTATGGGCTGATGTTCGAGTTTGCGTCGCCGGGGATCGGGGTGGCAGGGGTGGCTGGTGCCATCTGCCTGTTGCTGGCGCTGTTTGCGTTGCAGATGCTGCCGGTCAACTACGCGGGGCTGGCACTCATACTCCTTGGCATGGCATTGCTCGTGGCAGAACTCCTGACACCGGCTTTCGGCGTGCTTGGTATTGGCGGTGCCATCGCCTTCATCGCCGGCGGTCTGCTGCTGTTCGACCGTGATATTCCGGGCTTCGGCGTGCCGCTGCCGCTGATTCTCGGACTGGCAGTCAGCTCTGCCGCGGTGGTCTTGCTGGGTGGCGGCATGGCCCTGCGCGCACGTCGTCGCCCGGTGGTCAGCGGGCGCGAGGAAATGATCGGCGCGGTGGGCGAAGTGCTGGCTTTTGACAACGATATTGTCTGGGCGCTGGTTCATGGTGAACGCTGGAAGGTGCATAGCACCGATGCACTGGTACCAGGTCAGCAGGTGCGCGTGGTCGAACTGCACGGGCTGATGCTGGAAGTGCGCGCCGAAGACTTCAATAGTGATTCAACCCTGAAAGGATATTCATCATGATTTTTAACTTCAACTGGGGACTGGGCGGCGTGTTGGTGCTGCTGCTACTGATCCTGCTTGTCAGTTCGCTGCGCGTGTTGCGCGAATACCAGCGCGGTGTGGTGTTCCAGCTTGGCCGCTTCTGGAAGGTCAAGGGCCCGGGGCTGGTGCTGGTGATTCCTGGCATGCAGCAAATGGTGCGGGTGGACCTGCGTGTGGTGACGATGGACGTCGAGCCGCAGGATGTGATCTCGCGCGACAACGTCTCGGTCAAGGTCAACGCGGTGATTTTCTTTCGCGTCATTGATGCCCAAAAAGCCATCATTCAGGTGGAAAATTTCCTGATGGCCACCAACCAGTTGGCGCAAACCACCTTGCGCGTGGTTCTTGGCAAACATGAGCTGGATGACATGCTGGCCGAGCGCGAACGACTCAACGTTGACATCCAGCGCATCCTGGACGCGCAGACCGACGGTTGGGGCATCAAGGTCACCAACGTCGAAATCAAGCAAATCGACTTGAATGAGTCGATGGTGCGCGCCATTGCACGCCAGGCCGAGGCCGAGCGCGAGCGCCGCGCCAAAGTGATCCATGCCGAAGGCGAAAAGCAGGCTGCCGTGGCGTTGCTCGAAGCCGCGCAGATGCTGGCGCAGCAACCCGAAGCCATGCAACTGCGTTACCTGCAGACCATGACACAGGTGGCTGGCGACCGCGCCTCGACCATCGTGTTCCCGCTGCCGATGGACTTGCTGGGTAAGCTCCTGAACAAGGACCGACTCGTGACCGAGCGCGCTTGATGACAGGCGACGTCTCGAAAAAGAAGGACTTTATGGAAAAACGCACCCAGTTCAGCGTCTGGTACATCCTTCTGGCCCTTTTTGCCATCCAGTTTCTGCATGGTTTGTATGTGCAGTGGCGAACGGTTGAACCCATCCCATACAGTCAGTTCCAGGCCTTGCTCAAGGACGGCCAGATCGCTGATCTTTCGATCACCGACAACTACATCACCGGCACGCTGAAGCAGGCGCTGCAGGATGGCAAGAAGGGCTTTGTCACAACACGGGTCGATCCGGTCTTGGCCAAGGACCTGGCCCAGTACGACGTCAAGTACACCGGCGTGATCGAGAGCACCTTCATGCGTGATCTGCTGTCTTGGGTGCTCCCGGCGCTGGTGTTCGTGGGTATCTGGCTGTTCGCGATGCGCAAGTTTGGCGATAAGCAGGGCTTGGGCGGCGGCTTTCTGTCCATTGGCAAGAGCAAGGCCAAGATTTACGTCGAGACTGACACCAAGGTCAGCTTCGACGACGTGGCGGGGGTCGATGAAGCCAAGGCCGAGCTGCAGGAAGTCATCGGCTTTCTCAAGGACCCCAAGGAATACGGCCGCCTCGGCGGGCGCATGCCGCACGGCATCCTGCTGGTCGGTCCGCCCGGCACCGGCAAGACGATGCTGGCGCGCGCGGTGGCGGGTGAGGCAGGCGTGCCGTTCTTCTCCATC
>DHWX01000022.1:5185-10685 GCA_002413395.1 Polaromonas sp. UBA5171
ACCGGCCCGACCGGCTCGGGCGAATCGCCATCCTCAAGGTCCACACGCGCAAGATCAAGCTCGCGGTCGGCATGGCCCTGGAGCAGATTGCCGAACTCACGCCCGGCTTTTCAGGTGCCGACTTGGCGAACCTGTGCAACGAGGCCGCGCTGGCCGCAACACGTCGGCGCGGCGATGCGGTGACGCTGGATGACTTCACGGTTGCCGTCGAGCGCATCGTCGCCGGCCTGGAGAAGAAAAATCGCCTGCTCAACCCGCACGAGAGGCGGGTCGTGGCGTACCACGAAATGGGCCACGCGCTGGTGGCGCTGTCGCTGCCGGGGACCGATGCTATACACAAGGTTTCCATCATCCCGCGCGGCATCAGTTCCCTGGGCTACACCATACAACGGCCTACCGAGGACCGGTTCCTGATGACACGCCAGGAACTGGAGAACAAGATGCAGGTGCTGCTCGGTGGCCGCGCCGCGGAGCACATCGTGTTCGGTGAGGTGTCCACCGGCGCCTCGGACGACCTGCAGAAGGTGACCTCGATCGCGCGCGCCATCGTCATGCGTTACGGCATGCACGAGACGCTGGGCAANNAACGTGGTCTACGAGGAAGAGCGCCAGTCCTTTCTCGGCGAGGCCGGACTCTCGTTGCGGGAGCGAAGCTTCAGCGAAGAGACAGCACGCGAGATTGATCGCGCCGTGCGCAGCATTGTCGGCACCGCCTTCGAACGCGCCGTGGCCTTGCTGACCGAGCAGCGTGACGTGCTGGAAACGGCAGCGGCCGAATTGCTGGAGAAGGAAACGTTGAATGAGCCGGATTTGCAGCGCTTGCGCGAGGCCTTGAAAGCCCAGGCTTCCCTTCGCGCGCATCCCGCAAGCGAGTCAGCGCAAGCTGTCGTCGGCACCGGTCAAACTGAGACCGCACCGGATTTGCCGGTGCCGATGTAAGGCTGGCCGCCTGTCGGGCTTGCGACGTCGAGAGCGAGCATCGGCCCCCGCGAGGACTTTCAGGTGGAAAATTTATGGATTTTAGTGCTATATCCAAATGGGGACGGGCGTGATAAGCTATTAAATATGTAGCGAAGCCAGAGCGCCCAGCACGAGACCTACACCGGCCAGCGCGAACATGGCGTACTCCAGCCACTTCTTGCGCGTCAGCAGGGCAATGGCCGCGAGGGCAATCGAGACCTGCAGCACCGTGGTGGCTTGCGCCCAGCGATGGTGCTGGTGCATCTGTTCGTCGGACGATTTGTCCCAGGTGGTGGCTTCGGATTCCAGCTTCTCGGCGCCCAGCTTGATCTCGGTTTTTTCTTTTTCGTAGCGGTCAATCTTGCCCTGGTAAGCGACCTTTTTATCTTCAGGCGCCAGGTCGCGAGCGAATTCGGCCAGCGACTGCTTGGTACTTTTGGCTTGATAGTAGTTCCACTGGTTGGACGCCTCAGTCTTCTTGATGGCAGCGTTGTTCTTGTACAAACCGGCATCGGCCTGGGTTGCACCGCCCATGTAGGAAAAGATGGACCCTACGGTGGCGATGATGGCCGTGACGACGGCGATCTGCGCAATCATGCCGCCGCTGTCGTGCCCGCCTTCCGCAGCATGCTCTAGCTCGTGGTCGTGGGGTCCATGAACGTGAAATTCGTTTTCTGACATGTCAATTTTCCGATTGTCTGTTGTAAGTGATAAAGCTGAACTTCAGCCCGTTTGTAGATACATGATCTTCACGCGCAGCGGCTATCCATTGCCGCCCCAGCCTGGGCGCAAAGGCATCGCCCTCAAAGTTTCCGGCAATTTCAGTGATCTCAATGCGCTCCGCCAGCGGCTCGGCTTGCGCGTAGATTTGCGCACCGCCGATGATCCAGATCTCTTCAGATTTCGCACAAAGTTTCAGC
This sequence comes from Polaromonas sp. UBA5171, assembly GCA_002413395.1. GTDB lineage: Bacteria > Pseudomonadota > Gammaproteobacteria > Burkholderiales > Burkholderiaceae_C > Polaromonas. The sequence continues at coordinate 7,066 of DHWX01000022.1, forward strand.
GCGGCGGTCAGGCTGGCGGCAGGTTCGGCCCCGGGTTCGTGCCAGCCCGGCTGCCGCGTGATGACCACATTGGTGCGGCCGGGCAAGGGGCGGAATCTGGGCGGCAGTGAATCCCAGGTCTTGCGCCCCATGATGACGGGCCAGCCCTGCGTGAGGCGTTTGAAGTGCGCCAGGTCTTCCGGCAGATGCCAGGGCATGGTGTTGTGGTTGCCGATCACGCCATTGGCGGCGCGCGCAAAGATCAGGTTGATGCGAGGTGTGGAGTGTGGCACGGGTTTCCCTTCAGCGGCCATCACACCGCCACCGGTGCCTTGATGGCCGGGTGGTGCTGGTAGTCCAAAAACTCGAAGTCCTCGAACTGGTAGTCAAAGATTGAATCAGGCTGGCGTTTGATATGCAGCGCGGAATAGGGAAACGGTGTGCGGCTCAATTGCAGCGTGACCTGCTCCTGGTGGTTGCTGTAAATGTGGCAGTCGCCGCCAGTCCAGATGAAGTCGCCCACATCCAGGCCACACTGCTGCGCCACCATGTGCGTGAGCAGGGCGTAACTGGCGATGTTGAAAGGCACACCCAGGAAAATGTCGGCGCTGCGCTGGTAAAGCTGGCAGCTCAGCTTGCCCGGCTCGCCAGCGACTTGCGAGGGTGCCACGTAAAACTGAAAAAACGCGTGACAGGGCATCAGTGCCATTTTGGACAGATCGGCCACGTTCCAGGCGCTCACAATGATGCGGCGTGAATCGGGGTTGGTTTTCAGCGTCCTGATGACTTCGGCGATCTGGTCAATATGACCACCATCAGGCGTCGGCCAGCTGCGCCACTGCACGCCATAGACCGGGCCCAGGCTGCCATCCTCGCGTGCCCATTCGTCCCAGATCGTGACGCCGCGCTCTTTCAGCCAGTTGTTGTTGCTTGATCCCTGCAAAAACCACAACAACTCAAGCACGATAGATTTGAGGTGAACCTTCTTGGTGGTGACCAGCGGAAAGCCTTCGCTCAGGTCAAACCGCATTTGGTAGCCAAACACGCTTCGGGTGCCGGTGCCGGTGCGGTCGGCCTTGAACGCGCCATGCGTTGCCACATGGCGCATGAAGTCTTCGTATTGGGAACGGATCGGTCGAGGGGTCATGTCAATCGCCTTCAGGCACGGTATCAAAGGCTTGCTACTGTACGCTGCATTTGAACAGAAGGAATGTGGCGGCAAATGCCTTGCTGCCCGTCATGACCTGCGTGCCATGGCATTGACCCTGGGCGCGCCAAAACCAGTTCATTTCATTTTACGACCGTCCGCAGCGGCTGCGATGCCCGGAATTCGGTTCCAATACGGTAATGGAATCCCCGCACAAAATTGAACAGCGCCTGACCGATCTGGAGATCAAGGCCAGCTTCACCGAAGACATGGTGGATCAACTCAACCAGGTCATCGTCCGCCAGCAGCGGCAAATCGACCTGCTGATTCTGAAAATTGCCCAGCTTCGGCAGCGCAGCCCGGATGGCGAAGTCGTCGTGCCTGGCCGTTTGCATGACGATTTGCCGCCGCATTACTGATTCAGCCAGGCTCAGAGAATACGGTTGAACCAGAGCAGCGACAAGGCCGCTGAGACCAGTGCCAGCGCTGCTGCCACCAGCGCCAGCAGGCCGGAGATTTCAGTTTCCTTTTTTTCCACGGCCAGCCGGGAGCTAAGGGTTTCATAGACTTTTTTAAGGTCGGCCGCCGTACCCGCATAGAAGTACTTGGCCTGGGTGGCCCGGGCGATGCCTTTGAGGGTCTCTTCGTCAAGCCTGACGCGCATGGACCAGCCTTCAAAACCTATGGTTTGGCCCTCCACGGTGCCCACGCCAACGGTATAGACACGAACGCCGTGGTCGGCCGCGACTTTGGCGGCGTCGAGCGAATCGACGCCGCTGGTGCGCTGGCCGTCGGTCAGCAAAATAATGGCCGCCGAGGTGTAGGAGCCAGGCGCGATCGGCGTGAATTCTTTCCTGACATCTTTTCCCGGCTTGAGCGCCTGATCCAGCGAGATTCCGCGCTGACGCTCCTGGCCGTATTCCATGGAGGCGAGGTCGATACCTGCATCGGGGAGCAGCTCGGCCAGCGCCACCACAATGCCGTTGCCAATCGCGGTGCCACGCTGCAACTGCAACCTGTCGATGGCCGTTACCAGGTCTTCGCGGCTCAAGGTGGGCTGCTGCACCACGGCAGCGGTGCCGGCAAACGCCACAATGCCAACCTGTACACCGCGCGGCAAATCGGCCAGAAAGGCCTTGGCGGCGTTTTGCGACGCCGCCAGGCGATTGGGCAGCACATCGGTCGCCCGCATGCTGCCCGACACGTCCATGGCAAGCATGATGGTTTCATGTTGCGATAGGAGGCTGACAACGGCAAACGGGCGTGAAGCCGCCATCAGCATGACCGCGATGGACAGCAAGAACAGCAGCGGCGGAATATGCCGACGCAGGCTCTGGCCCTTGCCCATGGCTTCGCGCACGATGGACAGGCTGGCGTAACGCAAGGCCAGCTTTTTCTTGCGGCCGAGCAGCCAGACGTATGCCACGATCAGCAGCGGAATGGCCAGCAGCAGCCAGAGAAATTGGGGCCAGAGAAAGCTCATGGCGGTTTCTTCAGGTGGTCTGCTGCAGATGGGCGGCCAGCTTGCCGCTCATGGCACTGCCGCCCGACGCGCGGCTGCGACGTTTGCGCAAGTCGGTTAAACGCAGGATGGCATCGACCAGGCTGTCATCGGTCGATAGCTCCAGTGTGTCCACGGCGGCGTGCGCCAGGGCCTGTCGCAACCCGGCTTCGCGCTGAGCTGCAATATGTGCAAAACGCTGGCGAAAACCCGCGTCGTGGGTATCCACAAGCAACTGCTCGCCGGTTTCCACATCGCAAATCGGAATCAGACCCAGATCGGGCAATTCCAGCTCCAGCGGGTCGAGCAGACGCACAGCCACCACGTCGTGCCGCCGGGCAAGCAAGCCCAAAGGCTTTTCCCAACCCGGCTCGCTGATGAAATCGGACACCACAAACACCGTGGCGCGACGCCGCACCAGCCGGCCGGCAGCCAGTAGCAGCTCGTGCAGGCGGGTCAGACCCGCCGCGGCATCGTTGGCATCAGGCCGCGTCTGCAGGGTATGCAGCAGTTGCAGCACGTGGCGCCGTCCGCTGCGCGCCGGTATCACGGCATCCACGCTGGAACCATAGAGCAGGGCGCCCACGCGGTTGCCATGGCGGGTCAACATGCGGGCCAGTACGGCAACGAATTCGGTGGAGACATCACGCTTGTGCTGCGCACCCGAACCAAAACTCATCGACGGGCTGAGGTCGAGCAAGAACCAGGCGCTTATTTCGCGGTCTTCGGTGAAGACGCGCACATGCGGGTGATCGAGCCGGGCGGTGACGTTCCAGTCGATGTGGCGCACATCATCGTGGTATTGGTACTCGCGCAGGTCGGCCAGGTCCATGCCGGCGCCGCGCAGCAGCGTGCGCCAGTCACCCTGCAGCAGGCCATCCAGGCGGCGCAGCACCGTCCATTCGAGTCGGCGCAGCAACTGCTCGGCGTTGTGGTGGCCGGTGCCAAGTGACGGCACCGACGGCCGAAGCGCCGGGCCGCCCCAAGCAAGGC
>DHWX01000118.1 GCA_002413395.1 Polaromonas sp. UBA5171
TCTGCCGCAGCTGAACTCACCGTTGGTCCAGCCAACTCACAAACGGCGTGTTGTACCGCGCCAATACTTCGCACCTCCATTCTTGTCGAAAGCCACCAGCTTGCGCACACCGAGCGCCGACCAGGCAGCATTCGCTGTCGCAAATTCGGTGGGTCGCTCATCATCAGCAAATCCTACACCGTTCTGTCAACGGAAACCCGCAACCAGTTGCGCGGCACAGCAGTTCTACAGCCCGGCCTTTTGATCAATTTTGCAACATCGCACCTTGCTTCGACCAATCTCTCTTATTGCGACACCAACGCGCGCGCCATGTCGGCTTTCAGGTCATCGATGTGCTCGAGCCCCACCGACATCCGCACAAAGTTGGGCGCAATCCCGGCGGCCTGCATCTGTGCCTCGTTCATGGTTCCGGCCCACATGGCGGCGGTGTGGACGATCAGCGAGTCCACGCCGCCCAGGCTGACGGCATGGGTTGCCAATTCGAGTGAAGCCACGAACTGGCTGGTGGCTTCGAAGCCTCCTCTCACCGCAAACGCAATCACGGCGCCGTAGCCCGTCATCTGCCGCCTGGCCAGCGCGTGCTGCGGGTGGCTGGCCAGTCCCGGGTAGAAGACCTGCTCTATCTGCGGCTGCGCCTCGAGCCAAGCCGCGAGCGCGAGCGCGTTGGCGTTGATGCGCTGCACGCGTAGCGGCAGGGTGCGCAGCCCACGCAGCAGCAGCCAGGCATCCATTGGTGACAGCACCGCGCCCAGGGTGGTGTGCATGCGCCAGATCTTGTCGGCGTGCAGCGCCGAGCAGCACACGGCTCCGGCGGTGAGGTCGTGGTGGCCGCCCAAGTATTTGGTGGCGCTGTGCAGCACGATGTCGATGCCCAGCGCATGCGGCTTCTGGTTGAGTGGCGAGGCAAAGGTGTTGTCGGCCACGGTCAGGATGCCGCGCGGCTTCGCGAGGGCCGCCACCGCGGCCAGATCGGTCAGCATCAGGGTCGGGTTGACTGGAGTTTCGAGCATGATGAGCCGGGTGTTCGGTCGCATCGCGGCCTCCATCGCGGCCAGATCGCTCTGCTCGACGATGCTCACCTGTACGCCAAAACGCGGCAGCACTTCCTCGAACAGCTTGGTGGTGCTCATGTAGTGCCGGCTCTGGGCGATTACATGGTCGCCGGCCGACACCAGCGCCAGCACGGTGGTGCTGATGGCCGCCATGCCGGAGCCGGTCAGCAGGGCGGTCTCGGTCCCCTCCAGTTTCGCCAGAATGGCCGCCACGNNTGCGTGGGGTTGCCGTAGCGCGTGTAGAACCCGGGGTGGCGCGGCACATTCGCCATTTCGGCAAAAGTCTTGGGATCACTGGCTTTGAAAGTGGCGGAGTAGTGGATTGGTGCCACTAGCGCCGAATCCGTCGACAGGCCGACATCGCCGTGCAGGACGCAGGTTTCGTCATGCCAATGGGACGGGTTAAGTTCTTGTTCAGGAGGGAGTGTATTTTTCATGCGATGTGCAGTCTGGACAGGCAGGGCGAGACCCTCAACGATTCAGTCTACTCTTTTATGAGTTGAACGGGGGTTCAAGGCGTCCATTAGCGGCGCATGTTTTTTTGCGGCCAATGCGGCAGAACCAGTTCTAGCCGCTGGATCGTTCCGGTCTCCGTCAATCTGCACGTAAAATGGCCTTATTCTCCTTTTACATATCAATTTCATGCACTGGCGGGGTAATTGCGCCCAGCCCCCCTGCGCGCTTGATAAATCCACCGAAAATTCGGCTAATGCGACACCCAGCGAACTGCCCCCACCAATGCGCGCAGGAGTGTCGCGCCGACCACCAGTTCGTCGCGATGCTCAATTCCTATCGAGGCAGCGGCGGGCTCGCACGGGAGCAAGAGGTGGTCGCACTGTTCAAGCGCCGCTACGGGCCCGATCTCGCAACACTCGCAAGCTGGATCGTCGAGAGAGAGGTGATCTGCTTCGAGTGGCAGTCGCAAATATGGCTTCCCTGGTTCCAGTTCAACCGCTTCGACATGGCTCCTCAACCGGAACTGGGCCAAGTATTGGCGGAGCTGACCTGCGTCTACGACCCTTGGGAGCTGGCGAACTGGTTTGCGCAGCCTAACCCATGGCTCGCGGATCGCACCCCTGTCGACACGCTTGCATCTGATCTTTCCGCGGTGCTGCACGCCGCACGGGTGTCGCGTTGCCGGCTGACGAACGTGTTTCTGGTGGGAACGAAGTCGGTTCCTCAGAATGGAGGGCTTTGTCCTGCCAAAGTATAAAACGGCGTGGTTCAAAAACGCTGGTTTTCGGGTAACACTGACGTGCCAATCCCTCCCTCAAAAATTCGGGATATTTCGTGCGATCGAGGAATTGACGGAGGCTTGTTTCGCCCCCGCTGGGTCAGACCCTCAGAGGCTGCGGTTGCCCAAACCCAAGCAGCGTGAGCCAATGCGGGTGAGCTTGCCCTGTCATCAGCTGCCTGGGACTTTTCCCCACCCGCTCAGCAACCCTGCTGCGTAGAAACGTGCGGTGATTCAGGAAGAACTGAAGCAAGCTCAGGTACTCGCCGCCGAGCTGGCGACGCAACGTGAAATAGTTGCGCAGCCGCGAATTCAGGTTCTCCACCATCGAGCTGCACCGTGGTGTTTGCGTCATGGCCTGCAGCACGGCTTCAAAGACAGCGTGACATTTGTCTCCCATCTGAGAACACAGTTGGCACCAACCCAGCCAGTAGGCGGGAGATGTAGCGGGTTTGCGCTGCAGCACACAAGCCTGGCGCACCACCGACATGGGCAGCGCGTGGGTTGGGGCGATGGCTTCCAACTTGCTATCGAGCACCGCGGCAAACGCGAGCAAATCGTCGCGTTGGTTTTGCAGTGCGATGCGCACGGGGCGAATACGCTTCTTGTCCAGGTGCTCGCGTGTCAGCAATTCAGCGGTGACAAAGTCGAACAATTCAAGCCGTATGGCCAGACAGGGGCCAGCGAGCTCCAGCACATCACGGCGCAGCCACTGCGCGAGCGTCTTGACGTCTTTGGCCAAGTGAGTTGCCTGCAACTGGGCCTGTCTTGCCATGCCCAGTTGGCGGGCGAGTGCCCACGCTGATGGACACGCCCAAAATGTCGCGCATGAATTCCACAACGCCACGGTAGGAGCTGTGGCAGATCAACGTGAGGGCCAGAACGACCTGATGCAGCCACTCTTTGGTGACTGGAAGGGAAAATAGGACAGCATCGTCTGCGCTGGCCGAAGCGAAAGCATTGTTCAGCGCGTCCCTGGCTTTTGTCTTCTGTTCGTAGATAAACTTGCGGCTGACCTCATTCTCGGCGGCGAGGTGGCTGACATTGGCGGCACCGGCCATGGCCTGAATGGCCAGCTCAATGCGTTGGGCCGAGAGAAGTTTGGCCGCCGGAAAAATCGTTGTGATCATGCCGATATGCTGTTGTAAATGAATGGCAGCAAGTATCCCTGACATCCAAGATCGCCCCCCCCTTGACGGGTCCAACCAGCAGCGCTGGATCAGGTTAAAGTGTTACCCGGGTTTGAACCACGCCAGCCGAAGCATGAAAGTTAGCGCTACTCGAAATGAGCGCAAAACTGACGCGGTTTAAGGATTGCCGAGGTAATCCCGCTTACCAAGCTCAACGCCGTTATGGCGCAGGATGTTATAGGCGGTCGTGACGTGAAAATATACGTTCGGTATGGCATGACCCAGCAGAAATTGCATACCCTTGTAGCGGGTTTCCTTGTCGCCGCGCTTGGTCACGATGTCCTTATCTTCGGTCCCGTCGATCTGGTCCGCTGGCACGGTCTGAATGAAGGCAATTGTTTTGGCAATACGCGCCTTCAGTTCACCCAGACTCTTCTCGTTATCCTCATGTACCGGGATATCCACCCCGGCCAAGCGTGCCACCACGCCCTTGGCTGTATCACAGGCGATCTGCACTTGTTTTGTCAAAGGCAACATATCAGGAAACAGTCGATAGGTCGTCAGCGCGGAGGCGTCAAGCTTTTTTGCGTCGACATGAGCCTGCGCTTTGTCCAGAATGTTTGACAAGTTACCGAGGATGCTCACGAAGCGTGGCACGCTCGCTTGGTACATGGAAATGGTCATAGAAAATTCTAAAAGTGGATAAAGAGAGGAAGTAGCGCGCATCTTAGACGATGTGACGTCACTTCTGTTCCACAGGCCCCGACGTTCGCTGGGACCGCGTGAAACCCAACGGAAAGTCGAAAGCTGACTTTCCGTTTCGCGGGAAGCAGCAGTTCGCGGTCGAGGCCAGAAACTCGGGAGCAGTCACCCAAGTGACGATAAACAAATTTTCCGGGTGGCCGTCAACAAGGCAGCGGTTGCTGGCATAGGTCTGCCCAAAATGCTCGCTCCAGAGCCGACATTCACCCAGTGACCTGACCCGCACGCAGTCCCGTGCCCTGATCAGCGACCAGGTAGTCAGGGTTGAATCCTTTGTCACAAGCGTACAGCAGGTGAATGGCCCAGGTATCGGCATCGCGGTGCTGTGCAGCAGCGACTAAATAGCAGTCGGTGGAGTGGGCATCAACACCGACCAGGACAGGGCCGTTGCAGTGGAAGATTTCGTCATGCAGTCCAACCCGAATCTGGGAGAGGTCCTGGGTTTGGTTGATGTCAGCGGCGCGCTGAGCAGCTTCCTGATGCAGGTTGTGTACGCTGCCCACGCTGATGGACACGCCCAAAATGTCGCGCATGAATTCCACAACGCCACGGTAGGAGCTGTGGCAGATCAACGTGAGGGCCAGAACGACCTGATGCAGCCACTCTTTGGTGACTGGAAGGGAAAATAGGACAGCATCGTCTGCGCTGGCCGAAGCGAAAGCATTGTTCAGCGCGTCCCTGGCTTTTGTCTTCTGTTCGTAGATAAACTTGCGGCTGACCTCATTCTCGGCGGCGAGGTGGCTGACATTGGCGGCACCGGCCATGGCCTGAATGGCCAGCTCAATGCGTTGGGCCGAGAGAAGTTTGGCCGCCGGAAAAATCGTTGTGATCATGCCGATATGCTGTTGTAAATGAATGGCAGCAAGTATCCCTGACATCCAAGATCGCCCCCCCTTGACGGGTCCAACCAGCAGCGCTGGATCAGGTTAAAGTGTTACCCGGGTTTGAACCACGCCTGAAAACCTTTTCCAGCGCATGAAGGTCTTTCGCCGGGTGGCCACCCGCTTTGACAAGCTCGACATCACGTTTCTGGGCTTTGTGCATATCGCCGGCATCATGAAATGGCTCCACTGAACTTTCAGAACAGCGCCTAACTACACCCTCGGGCAACCGCAATCCTGTAGATCAGATCTTTGCACTGATACGCGACCTAAGCAGTCGTATTGACCTGAGTCCCCAAATTTCCACTGGTGGCGAGTGGCAAGATGGCTGGTGGAAGTGCCTGTAGCAACGACAGAGTACCAGAGGCCTGAATATCCATCGCTTTTTTCAACACCAAAAGCTGGACCGTCTGAGCGACTTGGCTTTGATCCATTTGCATTGATGCATTCACGAGTGCTGCGGGGGAAATGTCCATGACTTAACCTTTTTAAGTGATCTTCACTAAAGTCGAATAAATTGTATTCAACTTTTAGCCAACTGGTTGCGAGTTTTCTGGAAGTTGAAATTATCTGCCAGGCCGCATGAACATTGGGTTTGAGCAAAACCTGCTCGTGCTGGCACAATCCGCTTGCTTTGACAGTTGAAATGACGAAAAGCGGTTCTGTCGCGATAACGGAC